>NZ_JAKKFI010000053.1 GCF_022230955.1 Micromonospora cabrerizensis | reverse complement strand
CGGCGCGGCCCGCGTACAGCAACGGCGTGGGCGCCTCGGCGGGCAGCCCGACCGTGGCCTACCCGACCATCGATCCGCTGCCCCGGCGTGGCTCGGCTCCGGACACCGCCGACGGGCGTGGCGCCACCCCGGGCCTGCCGGTCGGGCCGGTCGCCGGCCCCGGCGCGGTGGCACCGCCCGCCGCCCCGCCGGCTCCGGCTGCCCCGCCGGCCCCCGCCGCGCCGGTCAGCACCCGACCGGACTTCCCCGCCGAGGCGCCGATCTTCCGGGAGATGGAGGCGGTCTGGTTCCGGTCGCACGGCGACGACGCCACCGCGATCTTCACCCGACCCAATTTCGACGAGCCGCCAGCGCCGACGGCGGCTCCGGCCGACGCCGGCCTGCGCTCGGGCAACGGCGCTCCGTCGAGTGCCGCGTCCATGCCGGCCGCCGCGCCGGCCCGACCGAAACTGCCGACCCGTACCCCGGGCAGTTCCAACACCGACGGCACCACCACGCCGGCCACCGGGGGTCGTGGCACCGCGACCGGCGGCGGGCTCGGCGCGCCGCCCGCGGCGCCGCCGTCGTACGCTCCGCCTCCGGCTGCCCGGCCGGCACCGACCGCGCCCGGCGCGCCCTCGGCCGACGCGGACGCCTGGCGGACCGCGGCCGACGAGGGTTGGTCCCGCGCCAGTAGGGCGGCCGAGCCGGCACCCGCCGGGACCACCCGCTCCGGGCTGCCCAAGCGGGTGCCGCAGCAACAGCTCGTGCCGGGCGGCATCGAACCGAAGAGCGGCCGGGACCGCAGCCGGCGGACCCCTGATGAAGTACGCGGTCTGCTGTCGGCCTACCACCGCGGTGTGCAGCGCGGTCGGACGGCCGGAACGGACCTGAACAGCACCTCGACCAAGGAGAGCCGATGAACAGGCCAGCTGCCATGCAGGACATGGGTTGGCTGCTCACCAACTTCGCCGACAGCGTGGCGGGTATCGCCCACGTGGTGGCGGTGTCCGCAGACGGGCTGCTGCTCGCGTCCTCCCGGGACCTGCCGGGGGACCGGGCGGATCAGCTCGCCGCGATCACCTCCGGTGTGGTGAGCCTGACCGAGGGCGCAGCCCGGATGTTCAGTGCGGGCGGGGTGTTGCAGACAGTCATCGAGATGGACAGCGGGTATCTCTTCCTGATGTCGATCAGCGACGGCTCGTCGATGGCCGTACTGGCCGCGCGGAGCTGCGATGTGGGCCAGGTGGGCTACGAGATGGCCCTGCTGGTCGAGCGGGTGGGTGCCGCGCTGGTGCCACTGCCGCGTGACGCGGTGCGTTCCTAGTACCGGAAGACGGCGCTCGAACCGCGCGCCGAAGCACAGACGGAAGGCGGCGCTGGCCGGCTCCACAGTGGACGAGGAGGTGATCGGGGATGGACCAACGGCGCGTTGACCCGCGTGGCGCGCTGGTGCGTCCGTACGCGGTCACCCGGGGTCGTACCGAGCCCCGACAGGACATCGCCCTGGAGGCCGTCCTGACCGCATCGCTCACCCAGGTTGCCGAGTCCCGCTTCGCCGGGCACGACAAGCACCGAATCGCCACGGTCTGTGAGGGCCGAGCACAGTCGCTGGCGGAGATCGCCGCGTACACCCGGATGCCGCTGGGCGTCGCCCGGGTGTTGGTCGCCGACATGGTGGCCGAGAGCCTGCTGACGTTACACACTGCTGCTCCCGCCGAGGGGTTCGAGGAGCGGATGGAACTGCTTGGAAGGGTGCTAAGTGGACTTCGCAGGCTATGACCCCGCAAGGGGGCGGCCGGGCCGGGGAATCGTCTCCGCGAAGATCGTCGTCGCGGGTGGCTTCGGCGTCGGTAAGACGACACTGGTCGGGGCGATCTCCGAGATCACACCGCTGACCACAGAGGCGTTGATGACCGCGGCGGGTGTCGGCATCGACGACCCGTCCAAGGTGCCGGGCAAGGAGACCACCACGGTCGCCATGGACTTCGGCCGTATCACCATGGCCCAGGACCTGATCCTGTACCTCTTCGGTACACCCGGTCAGACCCGGTTCTGGTTCATGTGGGACGAGATCATCCGAGGTGCGGTGGGTGCCGCCGTGCTGGTGGACACGCGCCGGATCACCGACGCGTTCGCCCCGCTGGACTACTTCGAGAACCGCAACCTGCCGTACGTGGTGGCCCTGAACCGGTTCGACGGGGCCCCCCAGTACGAGCTGGAGGAGGTCCGCGAGGCGCTGGCCATCTCGCCGCAGGTGCCGCTGGTGATGACCGACGCCCGACACCGGGACTCGGTCAAGCAGGTGCTGGTGACGGTGGTCGAGCACGCCATGCTCCGCCTCGAGGCCGAGCACGGGCGGGGTTTCCCCACGCCGGTCGGCTGAGCCGTCGGGTCATGGCCGGCCGGCGCACGCCGGTCGGCCATGACGCGTCAGTCCACCCGGAGTCGGTAGCCGCGCTTCACGACGGTCTGCACCACGCGGGGCGCGCGCAGGCCGGCCCGTAGGCGGGCCACCGCCATCTCCACCGCGTGCTCGTCCGCGCCCCGGGGGAGCGTCCGCAGCAGCGCCGTGCGGGACAGCACCCGGCCGGGCGACTGGGCCAGTGCGCGTAACACGGCCATCGGGGCGGGGGCGAGTGGTCGCAACTCGCCGTCGATCACTGCGGCGTGCCCGCGCAGCGTGAGAAGGTGCCCGCCGGCCTTGAACGTCAGGGTCCGGCGGGGCAGTTCGTCGACGATCGTCCGCACCAGCGCGCCCAGCCGGGCCCGGCCCGGCGCGCTCACCGGCACCCCGCGCCGCAGCAGCGGTTCGGCGGTCACCGCGCCGACGCAGCTGGCGAGCACGTCACTGCGGAACGCGGTGAGCAGCGCGTCGGTGCGGTCCCCGGCTGCCCGCAGCAGCGCCTCGGCCGCCGGTGCCGAGGTGAAGGTCACCGCGTCCACCAGCCGGCCGGCGATCAGGTCGATCAGCCGGTGCAGCGGCGCCGGGTCGCTCGGCGGGGCCCACCGGTAGACCGGCACCTCGATCACCGTGGCACCGGCCGCCTCCAGCGCGAGGGTGCACTCGGGCTGCCGCTCACCGTGCAGCTGCATGGCGATCACTTGCCCCGCCACGCCGCGCCGACGCAGGTGATCGACCACCTCGTCGCAGCTCTCCGAGGCCGGCGACCACTGGTCGTGCAGCCCGGCCGCACGGATGGCGCCGCGTGCCTTCGGGCCGCGGGCCACCACGTACGAGCTGGCCAGCACCGAGCGCAGCGGCTCGGCCAGCCCCCAGCCCTCGGCCGCCTCCAGCCACCCCCGCATTCCGATGCCGGTGTTGGCCATCAGGATGTCCGGCGGCTGGTCGAGGCACGCGCGGGTCGCCTCGCGCAGCTCGGTGTCGTCGGACAGCGGCACGATCCGCAGCGCCGGGGCGAGGACCACCCGGGCGCCCCGGCGTTCGAGCAGCGCGGCCAACTCGTCGCGCCGCCGGTCGGCGGTCACCCCGATGGTGAAGCCCGCCAGTTCTTCCCGCATCAACCCTCCTGTCGCAGCCGCACCTCGACCAGCCCGTCGCGGCAACGCGCGTCGTGCCGTGCCACGGCCACCCCGGGCAGGTCGAGGCAGTGCCCGCTGCGCAGGTCGTACACCTGCTTGTGCAGCGGCGAGGCGACCGTCGGCACTCCGCCGCGGCTGCCGACGATGCCCCGGGACAGCACGTACGCCCCGGAGACCGGGTCGCGGTTGTCGATCGCGAACAACCCGTCCGCCGTGTGGAAGAGGGCGATCTGCGCGCCGTCGACCAGGGCGGCGACGCCTCGGTCCGGTTCCAGGCGGTCCAGGGGGCAGACGGTGGTCCAGCTCAGCGTGGTGGTCAGGTTCATCGCCGTACCTCCGGTAGGCCCAGGGTGACCGGTTGCCGACGGTGCGCGGATCCGCCCGGTGGGTGCTCGCGCACCGGCACCGGTTGGCCGCGTTCCCGGGCGAAGGTGATCGACGGGTCGGGCACGTCCGGCGCGTTGACGAAGGAGGTGTAGCGGCGGAGCCGGTCCGGGTCGTCGAGCACGTCGCGCCACTCGTCGGAGTACGACGACACGTGCTGGGCCATCGCCGCGTCCAGCTCGGCGCAGAGCCCGAGCGAGTCGTCCACGATCACCGCGCGCAGGTGGTCGAGGCCGCCGTCCATCGCCTCGATCCAGCCGGCCGTGCGTTGCAGCCGGTCAGCCGTGCGGATGTAGTAGATGAGGAACCTGTCGATCAGCGAGATCAGCGTTTCCGTGGACAGGTCGGTGGCGAACAGGTCGGCGTGCCGGGGGCGGAAGCCGCCGTTGCCGCCGACGTAGAGATTCCAGCCGGTCTCGGTGGCGATGATGCCGAAGTCCTTGCTGCGCGCCTCCGCGCACTCGCGGGCGCAGCCGGACACCGCTGACTTGATCTTGTGCGGAGCCCGCAGCCCCCGGTAGCGCAGCTCCAACGCGACGGCCAGCCCCACCGAGTCCTGTACGCCGTAGCGGCACCAGGTCTCGCCCACGCAGGACTTCACCGTCCGCAGCGCCTTGCCGTACGCGTGACCGGACTCGAAGCCGGCGTCCACCAACCGCCGCCAGATCAGCGGCAACTGCTCCACCCGCGCCCCGAACAGGTCGATGCGCTGCCCCCCGGTGATCTTCGTGTAGAGCTGGAAGTCCCGGGCCACCTCACCGATCACGATCAGCTTCTCCGGGGTGATCTCACCGCCCGGGATCCGGGGCACCACCGAGTAGCTGCCGTCGCGTTGCAGGTTGGCCAGGAAGTGGTCGTTGGTGTCCTGCAACGACGCCTGCTCACCGTCGAGCACGTGGCCGCCGCCCAGCGAGGCGAGGATCGACGCCACCACCGGCTTGCAGATGTCGCAGCCGCGCCCCCGACCGTGCTCGGCGACCAGCCGGGAGAAGGTGCGGATGCCGCGCACCCGGACGATCTCGAACAGCTCCCGACGGCTGACGTCGAAGTGCTCGCAGAGCGCGCTGGACTGCGCCACCCCGGCCGCGTCCAGGAGCTGCTTCAGCATCGGCACGCAGGAACCGCAGCTGGTGCCGGCCCGGGTGCACGCCTTCAACGCCGGCACGTCCGCGCAGCCGTCGGCGATGGCGGCGTCCACGTCGCCGCGGGTCACCGCGTTGCAGGAGCAGACCTGGGCGGCGGCGGGCAGCGCACCCGCGTCCGCCCCGCCGCCGTCCGGGGCGAGGAGCGCCAGCGGCGCGGCCGGCAGCGGGCCGCCCACGCTGGCCCGCAACGTCGGGTACGCGCTGGCATCACCGACCAGCACCCCGCCGAGCAGGGTGTGCGCGTCGTCGGAGAGCACCAGCTTCGCGTAGACCCGGGTGGCCGGGTCGGTGAACGTGACGTCCAGGCAGCCCGGGGTCGTGCCGTGCGCGTCGCCGAACGAGGCCACGTCGACGCCGAGCAGCTTGAGCTTGGTGGCGGTGTCCGCGCCCGGGAAGGTCGCCGCGCCACCGACCAGCCGGTCGGCCACCACCTCGGCCGTCGCGTACCCGGGTGCGACCAGGCCGTGGCAGGTGCCGTCGACCGCCGCGCACTCGCCGATCGCCCAGATCCGCTCGTCGGCGCTGCGGCAGGTCGCGTCGACCAGCACCCCGCCGCGCGGGCCCAGGGGCAGCTCGGCGTCCCGGGCCAGCTGGTCCCGGGGCCGGATGCCGGCGGCCACCACCACCAGCTCCGCGTCGACCGTGCCGCCGTCGGACAGCTCCAGTGCGGCGACCGCCCCGTCCGGGCCGGGCCGGATCGCGCTGGTCGCCACCCCGAGGTGGGTCCGTACGCCCAACTCGTCGACGTAGCGCCGCAGCATCGCGCCGCCGGCCTGGTCCACCTGCACCGGCATCAGCCGGGGCGCGAACTCCACCACGTCGGTGCTCAGGCCGAGCAACCGCAGCGCGTTCGCCGCCTCCAACCCGAGCAGCCCGCCCCCGATCACCGCGCCGACCCGCCGGCCGGAGGCGTACGCCCGGATCGCCGCCAGGTCGTCCAGGGTCCGGTAGACGAAGACCCCGGGCAGCTCCGCGCCGGGCACCGGTGGCACGAACGCGTACGAGCCGGTGGCCAGCACCAGCGCGTCGTAGTGGTACTCACCGACGCCGGTGGTCACCACCTGCCGGGCCCGGTCGATGGCGGTCGCCGGCTCGCCCAGACGCAGCCGCACCCCGTCGTGCGGCGTGTACAGGTTGAGGTCGCTCTCACCCACCCCGTCGAAGTACGCCGAGAGCCGCACCCGGTCGTACGCCGGCCGCCGCTCCTCGGCCAGGACGGTCACCCGCCACCGACCCTCCGGGTCACGGGCGTGCAGCGCGTCGACGAAGCGCTGCCCGACCATGCCGTTGCCGATGACGACCAGATCGCCGCCGCTCATCGCGTCACCTCCACCGATTCCGCCTGGCTCAGCCAGTCGACGATGCCGCCCACCGCGTCCCGGCACCCGCCGCACCCGGTGCCGGCGCGGGTCGCCGCCACCACCGCGTCGACCGTCCGGGCCCCGGAGCGCCAGCTGCGTACGAGTGCGCCCTTGCTGACCGTGTTGCACTGACAGACCGTGGCCGCGTCCGGCATCAGCGCCGGTGACGCGGCCGGAGTCGCGCCGACCGTGCCGAGTGCCCGGCCGAGCAGGAGCGCCCGACGGTCGGCCGGCACGGGGTGACCACGGTCGAAGAGCTGGATCACCGTGCCGACGGCCGGGTTGTCACCGAGCAGGATCGCCCCGATCAGCCGCTCGTCGCGGATCCGCAGCCGGGCGTACGTGCCCCGGGTCGGGTCGGTGAAGGTCAGCTCCTCACCGGGCCCGCCACTGACCGCGTCACCCATCGAGGCCAGGTCGATCCCGGCGGCCTTGAGCCGGGTCACCACCGGCTGGGGGCGATAGCGCGCCAGCGGGTCCGTCCCGGTCAGCACGTCGGCGAGCACCCGGGCCTGCGCCCAGGCGGGTGCGACCAGCCCGGTGAGCACGCCGTCGTGCTCGGCGCAGTCGCCGATCGCCGAGATGGACCGGTCGTCGGTGCGGAGCCGGTCGTCCACCACCACACCGCGCCGGACGCTCAGCCCGGCGGCCCGGGCGAGGGCGGTGTCCGGGCGTACGCCGCAGGAGAGCACCAGCAGGTCGGCGCGCAACGTCCGGCCGTCGGCCAGGTCGAGGCGGACGCCGGTGGCGTCGGCGGACACGCCGGTCGCCGGCACCGCGAGCTGCACGGTGACGCCGAACCCGGCGAGGGTGCCGGCGAGCACCGCGCCGGCCGCCGGGTCGAGCTGCCGTTCCATCAGGTGTTCCCTGGGGTGCACCACGGTGGTGGCGAGCCCCCGGCTGGCCAGTCCTCGGGCGGCCTCCAGGCCGAGCAGCCCGCCGCCGAGCACCAGTGCGGTGCGTGCGCCGTCCGCCGCGGCGAGGATCCGCCGGCAGTCGTCCAGGGTCCGGAACGGGACCACCCGCTCCGGCAGGTCCGTCGGGTCGAGGCCGGGCAGTGGCGGCACCACCGCCCGTGCGCCCGTGGCCAGCACCAGGTGGTCGTAGGAGATGCGTTCGCCATCGTCGGTGCGCACCTCCCGGGCGGACCGGTCGATCGCCGCCACGGGTACGCCGGTGCGCAGGTCGATGCCGTGCCCGGCGGCCTCGGTCAGTTCCACGTCCGGCTCGTCGATCCGCCCGGCCAGCAGGGTGGAGAGCAGGATCCGGTTGTACGCGCGGTGCGGTTCCGCCCCGAGCACGGTGACCTTCCGGTCCCCTTCGCGGGCGTGCAGCTCGCCGGCGAGGCGGGCGCCCGCCATCCCGTTGCCGACGATCACCACCCGGGCCGTCATGCCTTCGCCACCCGGACCGCGCAGATCTTGAACTCGGGCATCCCGGAGATCGGGTCCACCGCGTCGTTGGTGACCGAGTTGGCGCGTCCCGCCCCCGCGTAGTGGAACGGCGCGAACACCGTGTCCGGTCGGATCCCGGCGCTGAGCCGTGCCGGGGCGCACAGCTCACCCCGGCGTGAGGTCACCCGCACCGGGTCGCCGTCGTCGATGCCCAGCCGGGCGGCGAGGTCGGGGTGCAGCTCGACGAACGCCTCCGGGGCGGCGCGCCGCAGCGCGGGCACCCGGCGGGTCTGGGTGCCGGACTGGTACTGGGCCAGCACCCGGCCGGTGGTGAAGTGCAACGGGTACGCCGAGCAGACCTCCTCGGCGGCCGGCCGGTGGTCGACGGGGTGGAAGCGGGCCCGGCCGTCCGGTGTCGCGAACCGCTCGGCGAAGAGCCGTGGCGTGTCCGGGCCGTCCTCGGTCGGGCAGGGCCAGTAGGCCCCGTCGTCGCCGTCGATCCGGGCCCAGCTGATGCCGGCGTAGTCGGCGATCCCGCCGGCGGAGGCGCGACGCAGCTCGGCGAAGACGGCGGCCGGGTCGGCCGGGAACCGGGCAGCCGCCTCGGTGGCCGCGGCCTCGTCGGGGGCCAGTCGCACCGCGAGGGCGGAGATGATGTCCAGGTCGGTCCGGACGTCCGGCGGGGGCGGACGCAGCGCGCGGCGACGCAGCACCCGACCCTCCAGGTTGGTCATGGTGCCGTCCTCCTCGGCCCACTGCGCGGTGGGCAGCACCACGTCGGCCAGCGCGGCCGTCTCGGAGAGCAGCAGGTCGGCGACGACCAGCAGGTCCAGATCGCGCAACCGGCCCTCGATCCGGGACGCCCGAGGTGCGGAGACCACCGGGTTGGAGCCGAACACCAGCAACGCCCGGGGGCCGTCCGGAGTGCCGAGCGAGTCGAGCAGCTGGTAGGCCGGCACACCCGCACCGGGCAGCTCGTCGGCCGGCACCCCCCAGACCCCGGCCACGTGCTCCCGGGCCGCCGGATCGTCGATCCGCCGGTAGCCGGGGAGCTGGTCGGCCTTCTGCCCGTGCTCCCGCCCGCCTTGGCCGTTGCCCTGGCCGGTGAGGCAGCCGTACCCCGAACCGTCGCGGCCGGGCAGACCGAGGGCGAGGGCGAGATTGACGTACGCGGTGACCGTGTCGACACCCTTGGCGTGCTGCTCGGCGCCGCGCGCGGTCAGGATGATCACGCGACCGCCGGTGCCCAGCGCGCGGGCGGTTGCCTCCAGGTCGGCCACCGGCACGCCGGAGAGCTGCTCCGCGCGGGCCGGCCACCAGGCGGCGACGCTGCGGCGGACCGCCTCGAAGCCGGCGGTGCGTTCGGCCACGTAGGCCCGGTCGACCCAACCCTCGGTGAGTGCGATGTGCAGCAGCGCGTTGGCCACCGCGAGGTCGGTGCCGGGCAGCGGTTGCAGGTGCAGGTCGGCCTGGCGGGCGGTGGCGGTGACCCGGGGGTCGACGACGATCAGCCGGCCGCCGTTGCGGCGCTGCTCGGTGAGCCAGCGCACCAGCGGCGGCATGGTCTCCGCCGGGTTCGCGCCGACCAGCAGCAGGGTGTCGGCCCGGCCCAGGTCGGCGAGCGGGAACGGCAGCCCTCGGTCGATGCCGAAGGCCCGCATCCCGGCGGCCGCCGCCGAGGACATGCAGAACCGTCCGTTGTAGTCGATGTGCCGGGTGCGCAGCCCGATCCGGGCGAACTTCCCCAGCGCGTACGCCTTCTCGTTGGTCAGGCCGCCGCCACCGAAGACGGCGACCGCGTCCCGGCCGGCCGCCTGCTGGACCGCGCGGATGCCGGTGACGACCCGGTCGAGCGCGGCGTCCCAGCTCGCCGGGCGCAACTCGCCGGTGGCCGGGTCGCGCAGCAGGGGAGTGGTCAGCCGCTCCGGGTGGTCGAGAAGTTCGGCGGCGGTCCAACCCTTCTGGCAGAGCCCGCCCCGGTTGGTGGGGAACTGGCGGGGGTGGACCGACACTCCGGTGTCGTCCTCGCGCAGCGTCATGCCGCACTGCAGGGCGCAGTACGGGCAGTGCGTCGCCACCTCCCGGGGGGTCAGCCCCGGTCGAGTTGCCGACCATGCACCGTCTGTCATGTCGGCAAAGCGTGCCGCCGGGCGGTTTCCGGTCCGGGTCCCTTCTGTTTCGGTCCTGTCAAGTGGGGCTCACACCGCACGCGGGCAGCGGACGTGGCGGATGGGTGGTGTCGACGGTCGCCTCGACCAGCGCGGCCGTTGTGAACCTTATCCGTGGGGCGGTCAGCGTAGGTCGGCGCGGCGTGGTCGTCGGGTCAGGGACAGCCAGCCCAGGAACCGGTTGTGAAGTGCTCGCGGGTCCGGACGAACGCCCAGGGAGTACAGGTCGTCAACCGCGTCCTGCAGGTTCGCTGCCAGATAGAACGCCAGGGCGATCGAGTGGCCGTAGAACTCGGTCGCGAGGTGCAGTTGAGCTGGCGCACACGGCCAGGGAGCGGCGCAGTTACGGCAGAGCCACGCCGGGCGCATCGGTTGGTGCGGGCGAGGGCGGCGGGTCATCCGACTCTCACCGGACCGCGTTTGACGGGCGTGCGGCTGGTAGGGCGACGGGCTGGTGGGTCGGGCCAGATCAGGCCGGCGGGCATCACGAACACGGACCGGCGCGCGACCGCATCACCGTTCTTGGCCAGCTCGTAACCGTCGATCCACAGCCACCCGTCGTACGTCGGCCAGTCGAGGACGCGAATCACGCGGACGAGGATCGGGCGCAGGAACTGCACACTCGCGGCGCGGGTCAGGTGCAGGACGTCACCCGGGCGCGGCTTCCGCGGTTTGGGCTTCGTCTCGGGTTTCCAATCGGGCGGTACGTCGGGCACGTGCTCTCCCCCGGTCGTCATTGTGGGAAGGGGCCGCCCCGTGCGTGCTCGTCCGCGGAGATCTTGGACAGTTTCCGTTCTCACTTGACGGAAACTGTCCAAGATCTCTAGTAGGCCGAGGGTGGCCCCGTTACGAACGCGTCCGCCGGGTTCCGTGATCCCTGCCGGCCGCGCCGCCTGATCCCACCTTGCGGCCAGTAATGAGACAAAAACAGCCCGTGGCGATATGGTCGCGAGACATTCTGCGCATTCGATGGGGGAGCCGTGAACGATGCGCTACGCACCGCGCTAGCCGAGACGGGGCACTCGATTGAATCCCTGGCAGGGTTGGTCGGGGTCGATCGAAAGACGGTTGCGCGCTGGCTGAACCACGACCACATTCCCCACCCCCGACACCGGGAGGCGGCGGCGAGTGCGCTCCGACGGCCCATAGGGGACATCTGGCCGGACACTTCGAGACGTCGCGAGCCAATTTGGTTCCGGCCGTGGCAGGAGATCGAGCGTGAGGCGATCTCGCTGCGATCGTTTCAGTCGACCGTCCTCCCCGGTCTGCTCCAGACCGAGGCATACGCTCGCGCCGTGCTCGCCGGAGCCGACGTCATCGCCCGCAGCGACGTCGAGCGGCACCTGGCCTCACGGCTCGCCCGGCAAAGCCTCCTGACCCGTGAAGACCCGCCACACTTCACCGCTGTCGTTGACGAGGCCGTGTTGCGGCGACCAGTCGGCGGACGAGCCACCATGCGCGAGCAGATGCAGGCCCTCGTCACCGCGTGCGGGGCCCCGCACGTCCGCGTGCACATCGTTCCCTCAACCGTCGGTGCGTACGCTGGCCTGAACGGTCCCTTCGTGATCGCGGTGGGTTCCGAGCATCGGATTGCCGGCTATCTCGACAATCAGCTTCAGGGGCAAGTCGTTACCGATGCCGACGACATAGCGGCGATGCTGGCCGCGTGGGAGAACGTGCGCGGCGAGGCGCTTTCCCACTGGCAATCCGTCGATCTACTTACGGAGATGGCGAAGACATGGAACTGATTGGCGCGCAGTGGCGTAAGAGCACCCGCAGCAGCGGCAATGGCGGCGACTGCGTCGAGGTTGCGGACAACCTGCCTGGCACCGTTGGCGTACGGGACTCGAAGGACCCGGCAGGGCCGGCGTTGGTCTTCGGGTCGGCGGCCTGGCAGGCGTTCGTCGTCATGGCGAAGGCACAGCGCCAGGCCTGATCAGCATCACGCAGCGCGCGGGCCCTCGGCTCCTGAGACCAAGGAGAGCACCGGGGGCCTTCGCGTGTCCGGGGTCAACCCGCAGCGCCTTTGGAACTGAATCGCTGACGACATCAGCGTCGCGCGTCGCCTATAATGTGGGAAAGCTGTCTCAACTAATGGGAGTCCGCGATGAGCGTGGTGGACGTCTTCGACGCGGTGGCCGGCACCTACGACGAGGCCCGCCGACGGCTCGTGCCCTGCTTCGACGCCTTCTACGGCACGGCGGTCGAGGTTGCCGCGCCTGCGCTGCGGGCCGCGCTGGCAGCCGGTCGTACCCCGCAGGTTCTGGACCTGGGCGCGGGCACCGGCCTGCTCTCGCTGCTGCTCGCGACGGCGGTGCCCGGAGTCCGGCTGACCCTGGTGGACGCCGCGCCCGCGATGCTCGCCCGCGCCACCGACCAGCTGCACGCCCGGTCGGTGGCGCACCGGACGGTCCAGGCCGACCTGTCCGACGACCTGCCCAGCGGCCGGTACGACGCGGTGGTCAGCGCGCTGGCGATCCACCACCTGGACGACGACGGCAAGCGGGGGTTGTACCGGAGGGCTGCCGCCGCGCTGGCGCCCGGCGGGGTGTTCGTCAACGCCGAGCAGGTCGCCGGCCCCACCCCGGCGCTGGATCGGCGCTACGACGAGGTGTGGACGGCGCGGATCACCGAGTTGGGCTCGTCGCCCGAGGAGATCGCCGCCGCCCGGGAGCGGATGCGACACGACCGGCCGGCGACGGTCGCCGAGCAGTGCCGGTGGCTCGCCGAGGCGGGCCTGGTCGACGTCGACTGCTACTTCAAGGAGTGGCGCTTCGCGGTGTTCGGTGGCCGCGCCCGGTGACCGTCGCCGGTATGTGCTTTTCGACGTCGGGAAGCGAGCCGACGGTCGCGTGGATGACTGTTGGTCATACCGCTGGGTAGTCTCAGCGGCATGACTGCCAAGGTGACTCTGTCGTTTACCGACGAGACGATCGAGGAGGCCCGGCGGTTCGCCAAGCGCGAAGGGCTGTCGCTCTCCGCCTGGATGGACCAGGCCGCCCGCGAGAAGGCGCTGCGTGAGGTGTTCACCGCGCACGCCGCCGCCGTGGGCCGTGCCGGTCTGGACCTGGAGTCCGCCGCTCTCGCCGACGCCCGCGAGGTGGGCATGGTCAACGACCTGCTCTCCGGCGGACGACCGCGTGCTGCGTAGGGGAGAGGTCTGGCGCATCGAGGGCGCCCGGGAACGCCTCGGCCTCGTGGTCAGCTCGGACGTCTACAACTCCACCGACGTGCCCATCGTGATCGTGGTGGAGGTGGTGGAGGAGTCGCTGCTGCGCGACTCGCCGCTCGCCGTGTCGATGGGCCGGTACGTGGTGATGCCCGACCGCATCTCCTCGCCCATGAAGAAGTGGTTCACCGACTGCGTGGACGTCGCCGACACCGACACCATGCTCCGGGTCGGCCGCGCGCTGCGCATCCTGCAACAGCTCTGAGCACCGACCTCACCACCGCCGCCGGCCCGTGGTGCGGTCCCCGTTTCCGGGCCGACCCGCGACGGGCACTGCCAGGTAACCGGGCGTTCCTAGCGTTCCTCCTCGTCACACCGACGAGGAGGAGCCGCCGTGAGCACGCTCACCAGCACCGCAGTCACCACCCGGCCGCCGGCTGCCACCGGGCGTACGCGCCGGCTCGACGACTGGCGCCCCGAGGACCCCGACTTCTGGCGTACGACGGGCGCGCCCATCGCCCGACGCAACCTCTGGGTCTCGATCTTCGCCGAGCACGTCGGTTTCTCGGTGTGGAGTCTCTGGTCGGTCACCGTGCTCTTCCTCGGCCCCGCGTACGGCATCGACCCGGCCGGGAAGTTCCTGCTCACCGCCGTGCCGGCCGCGCTGGGCGCGGTGCTGCGGCTGCCGTACACGCTGGCGGTGGCCCGCTTCGGAGGGCGGCGCTGGACGATCATCAGCGCGCTGCTGCTCCTGGTGCCCACGGTGCCGATGACGGTGCTGCTGGAACCCGGGGTGTCCTACTCCACGCTGATGGTGCTCGCCTGCCTGACCGGCGTCGGTGGCGGCAACTTCGCCTCCTCGATGGCGAACATCAACCTGTTCTACCCGTCCCGACTCAAGGGCCGGGCCCTCGGGCTCAACGCCGGAGGCGGCAACCTCGGCGTACCCGCGGTGCAACTGGTCGGGCTGGCGGTCCTCGCCACCGCCGGTGCCGCGTACCCCCGGTTGGTGCCCGCGGTCTACCTGCCGCTGATCGTGCTGGCCGCGCTGGCGGCGGCCCGCTGGTTGGACACCGTGCCCGGGGCGCGCAACGAGCCGGGCGCGCTGCGCGAGGCGGCCCGCGACCCGCACACCTGGGTCATGTCGGTGCTCTACATCGGCACCTTCGGCTCGTTCATCGGGTTCGGTTTCGCCTTCGGTCAGGTGCTCCAGCTCCAGTTCGCCGAGCGGTTCCCCACCCCGGTCGACGCCGCCTGGCTGACCTTCCTCGGCCCGCTGGTCGGTTCGCTGATCCGCCCGCTGGGCGGGCACCTGGCCGACCGGTTGGGTGGGGCCCGCGTGACCTTCTGGAACTTCGTGGCGATGGCGGCAGGCGCGGGCACCGTGCTGTACGCCGCCCGGGAGCGTTCGTTCGGGCTCTACCTGGCCGGGTTCCTCGCCCTCTTCGTGTTCTCCGGCATCGGCAACGGTTCCACCTACAAGATGATCCCGGCGATCTTCCGGGCCCGGGCGGCGGACGCGGTGACGTCGGGTCGCCGCGATCCGGAGGCCGCCGCACGGTGGGCGCGGCGGATGACCGGCGCGTTGATCGGCATCGCGGGTGCCGTCGGGGCGTCCGGCGGGGTGCTGGTCAACATCTCGTTCCGGCAGTCGTTCCTGAGCTCCGGCAACGCCGACGCCGCCTACCTGGCCTTCATCGGCTGGTACGCGTTGTGTTTCGCCGTCACCTGGGTGGTCTACCTCCGGCCGAGGGCCGATCGGCTCGCCAACGTGTGAGCTGGGCCACGCCCGGCGTGTCGCCGCGCAGGATCGCACCCCCGTTTTGACCTGCGGACGGGGCGCCGGGTATCGTTGCCTGCTGTTGTACGACATCCAGAGGCGTGCCCTATCAGGTACGCTTGGTCGTTCGTGCGCGCTGGTCCGGCCTGCAAGATCTGGTCACCTCGGCGCGCGACCCCAGACCGACGACGAGACAAGGTAGACCTGTGCGTACGTACAGCCCGAAGCCGGGTGAGATCGAGCGTCAGTGGCACGTCATCGACGCCTCTGATGTCGTGCTGGGCCGCCTGGCCACCCACGCCGCCACGTTGCTGCGTGGTAAGCACAAGCCGACTTTCGCGCCGCACGTCGACACGGGCGACTTCGTCGTCATCGTGAACGCGGGCAAGGTTGCGTTGACCGGCAACAAGCGCCAGACCAAGGTTGCCTACCGCCACTCCGGTTACCCGGGTGGTCTGAAGCAGATCGGCTACGAGGAGCTGCTGACCAAGCGCCCCGAGCGGGCCATCGAGCTGGCCGTGAAGGGGATGCTCCCGCACAACAAGCTCGGCCGTCAGCTGATCAAGAAGCTGAAGGTCTACGCCGGTGCCGAGCACCCGCACCTCGCGCAGCAGCCGGTGCCGTTCGAGATCAAGCAGATCGCGCAGTGAGCGCGGGCGAAGGAAGCAGCATGACCGACATCACCGAGACCGAGGTCGCCCCGGAAGCCCCTGAGGCCACCGAGGCGCCGGCGCCCGTCGCCCGCGCGCCTCGCGGTGACCGGCCGATCCAGACCGTGGGCCGCCGCAAGGAGGCCATCGTCCGGGTCCGTATCGTCCCGGGCACCGGCAAGATCACCTGCAACGGCCAGGACCTCGAGGCGTACTTCCCGAGCAAGGTGCACCAGCAGCTCATCAAGGACCCGCTGGTCACCGCCGAGAAGCCCGAGCAGTTCGACGTCATCGCCAACCTGCGTGGCGGCGGCACCACCGGGCAGGCCGGCGCGCTTCGGCTGGGCATCGCCCGCGCGCTGATCATCAACGACCCGGACGACCGTCCGGCCCTGAAGAAGGCCGGCTTCCTGACCCGGGACGCCCGGGTCAAGGAGAGCAAGAAGTACGGCCTCAAGAAGGCCCGTAAGGCTCCCCAGTACTCGAAGCGCTGATCTTCACCAGCGCGTTGTACTTCTGACGGACGGCCGGTCCGCCTCCCCGCTCGGGGAGGTGGGTCGGCCGTTCCGCTTTCTCCTCATTTGTAGTGCTCATCGGAGGTTGGCGGGTATGGGTCGGTTGTTCGGCACGGATGGCGTACGCGGGCGGGCAAACGCGGATCTCACCCCCGAGTTGGCGCTGGCGCTCGCTGTGGCCGCCGCGCACACACTCGCCGAGACGGACCGCAGCCACCCGCCGCTCGCCGTCGTCGGTCGGGACACCCGGGCCAGCGGCGAGATGCTGGAGGCCGCGGTGGTGGCCGGTCTGACCAGCGCGGGTGCCAACGTGGTGCGGGTCGGCGTGCTGCCGACCCCCGCGGTGGCGTTCCTCACCGCGGAGGCCAAGGCCGACCTCGGGGTGATGCTCTCCGCGTCGCACAACCCGATGCCGGACAACGGCATCAAGCTCTTCGCCGCCGGCGGGCACAAGTTGCCCGACGAGATCGAGATGCAGATCGAGGCGGCGGTCGAGACGAACGCCACCACCGCCTGGGACCGCCCGATCGGTGCCGGCGTCGGCCGCGTGCACGACCTGCTCGACGGTGCCGACCACTACGTCCAGCACCTGGTCAGCACCGTGCCGCACCGGCTCGAGGGCATCAAGGTCGTGGTCGACTGCGCCAACGGCGCCGCCGCCGAGGTCGCCCCGGTCGCCTACCGGGAGGCCGGCGCGGAGGTCATCGCGATCCATGCCGAGCCGAACGGCCTGAACATCAACGACGAGTGTGGCTCCAACCACATCGAGGCGCTGCGCGAGGCCGTGGTCGAGCACGGCGCGCACCTGGGCATCGCCCACGACGGCGACGCCGACCGTTGTCTGGCGGTCACCGCCGACGGCGAGGAGGTGGACGGCGACGAGGTGATGGCGATCCTCGCGCTGGCCATGCGGGACGCCGGCACGCTCACCCAGGACACCCTGGTCGCGACCGTGATGAGCAACCTCGGGCTGCGGCTCGCGATGTCCGCGCAGGGCATCCGGCTGATCGAGACCAAGGTCGGCGACCGGTACGTGCTGGAGGAGCTTCGCGCCTCCGGGCTGGCGCTCGGCGGTGAGCAGAGCGGTCACATCGTGATGCCCGCCCACGCCACCACCGGCGACGGGGTGCTCACCGGCCTGCACCTGATGGCCCGGATGGCGGCCACCGGCCGGTCCCTCGCCGAGCTGGCGTCGGTGGTCACCAAGCTGCCCCAGGTGCTGATCAACGTGCCGGTCGGCGACCGGACCGTGGGTGCCGCCGCGCCGGCCGTACGCGCCGAGGTCGAGCGGGCCGAGGCGGAGCTGGGTGAGACCGGCCGGGTGCTGCTGCGCCCGTCGGGCACCGAGCTGCTGGTCCGGGTGATGGTCGAGGCGGCCACCGAGCACACGGCCCGCGAGGTCGCCGAGCGGATCGCCGAGCAGGTCCGCTCCGCCAGCCCGACTGCCTGACGGCTTCCGCGCCCTGGTTGGCCCATCTCAGTCGCCGCAACGGTTCGCGGCGGCGATCATTCGGCTGTCGTCCGCTTCCCAGCCGCCACTACCGCGCACCGATCGACCTGTGAACCGTCGACATTGGAAGGTTGTCGGCGGGCAGCCGCCATCCCTACCTTCAGTGATGTGATCGCTACCGGTGGGGAGGCGGGAGGAAAGCCGGCTTTCCCCGTGCTCGTGGAGCGCAATCTCCGCCGGGCCGGCCGCTCGTGGCATGGGCTGCGGCGTCGCGACGAGGCCGATCTTCCAACCCGACGCCCCGGCACCGTCCGTGTCTTCGAGGTGGCCGGACGGCACATCGTCGAAGAGCCTGGCGCCGCGTCCGACGCCGCTGTCCTCCTTCAGGCCGGCAGCGTCGCCGTGGTCGATCTGCGACCCCGCACGCTCGTCGTGGAGGTGCTGCTCAGACCACCGGTCGGCGCGAACCGGTGCCTCCTCCGGGTCGGCTTCCGGGCCCGGGTCGTCGATGCCGCCACGGTCGCCCGGCTCCGGGTCACCAGCCTCTTTCCAGAGCTCGACGCCTTCATCAACCAGAGCCAGCGGTTGCGCTGGTTGGTGACCGACACCAGCCTGGAGCACCTCGACGAGGCGTACTTCCGCATCCACCAGCGGTTGTTGGCCCAGTGCCACGCCCACCCCCCGGACGTCCCCGGCATGCAGATCCGGCTGGTGTCCGTGCACGTCACGATCGCGTAGGACCTCGACCCCACGCCCCTCGCTTCAGAGGACGGACGATGATCGCAGACAACCGAACCGGCAACACCGCCGGTGGCTCGACGGCAGCCCCGGGCAACGGCGACCCCGACGCTGCGCCACCCGCCGACCGCGATGGCGCACCCGAGTCCGACGATGCGGCTGCTCTCGCCGCCATTGCCGGTCGGCCAGCCCCCGCCGCGCTGCCGAAGTGGTGGAACGCCGGTCGGTTCCTGCGCGGGTTCTGCGGAACCGACGAGGCGCTACTGGCCTGGGTGCCGCAGGAACGGGCCCGCTACACGGGAATGGGCGGTGCTGTCCTCTTCACCGCGCTGATGGCGTTCGGCTCGATGTCGGTGGCACTGGTCATCGCCTTTCCCGCCGTCGGTCCGCTGGCGGTGCTTCCGGCGGCCGGTCTGTGGTTCCTGCTGATCCTCAACTTCGACCGTTGGCTGGTCACCACGCCGCTGTCCAGCAGCGGAATCCGGAGACTGGGGACAGTCCTGATCCGGTTGGGCATGGCTCTGATCTTCGGGATCGTCGTCGCCGAACCCCTGGTTCTCGTGGTGTTCCAGAGCGCGGTGTCCGAGAAGGTGAAGGAACTCCGCGAGGACGAGGTCCGCAAGTTACGGGCGACCTGGGAAGGGTGCAACCCGCTGGACTCGGTGACCGACGTCGGCGCTGCGGGTGGGACGCCAGTCACCACGGCTCCCGTTGACGCTGCCCCCCAGGACCCGGCGCCCGCTGCGGCCGACGACACCTGCGGGAAGTACGTCATACCCCCGCCCACGGCGATCAGGGCACTGCAGAACGAGTACGCGTCAAAGCAGCAACAACTCGTCGACCTGCAGAAGGCCCTCACCCCGCTTCGGGAGCACCACGACGCCCTGGTCAAGAAGTCTCAGGACGAGTGCCTGGGCAAGCCGGGCATTGGGCAGACCGGTCAGTACGGCGACGGTCCGGTGTGCAAGCGCCTGACCCAGGACGCAGCGGAGTACGCCCGCCTCAACCGGCTCGACCCCCTGACATCGAGCGCCGCGGACCTTACCGGCCAACTTCAGAACCTGACCGAGAGGATCCGCGAGGAGAGCGTGATCTCGGTCGCGGCACGGCAGACCTACATCGACGTTCAGGCAGATGCGCGGCGGGCCGGTTTCGAGGAACCCGGCCTGTTGGAGCGTATTGAGGCGCTGCACAGGCTGGCCGCCGAGCACGCGGCACTGGCCTTGGGGATCTGGGCCGTACGGGCGCTGTTCATCCTCGTCGACCTGGCCCCCGCGCTGGTGAAGTTCAACTCTGGTCCAACCACCTACGACCGGTTGGCGCAACGGAGCCTCAACCTCGGCGAGATGCGGTACTCGGCGTTGGCGCTGGAGGAGACGGCGCGTGCGCATCGCTGGGCCGACGACCAGAAGGAAGACCTCGACGTCGAGCGGGCCAGGTCAGCGGCCGGCCGGGCCGCCGAGTACGACACCATCGTCGACGAGCTTGAACGGCACTGGGCCCGAGCTGCCTCGGAACTGCCCCACCCGACCGGCGCCATTGGTCCGGCAGACCGAGGATTCCCGATGTCGGAGTCGACCTACTCGTACATCGCCGAGGAGGAAATTCCCCAGTTCGACCCGCCCGAGCCGGCCGAGGACGAGGGATCCGACGCCTCCGGCGGGTTGACCGGGAACGACCAGGCTGTGAGCGGTGACGGTGATCGGCTCCGACGGGCGTTCCGTTCCGTGCCACGGATGAACGTGGTCACCCTCGGCGGGGTGGGAGTGGGCAAGACGGCGTTGATGGCGGTCATGTTTGCCGAGTTGGAGGACGACGAGGAGTGGCCGGGACGCGGTTACCGGGTCATCTGTCCGGACGCCGAGCAACGTGACACCCTCTCCCGTCACGCGCACGCGGTGAAGGCTCCCGGCGTCGAATGGCCGGAACGCACCAACACCGCGGCGGTTCAGGAGTACGGCTTCAACTGCCTGGTCCGGGTGGACCATGAGGAGATCCCCGTTCTGCGCCTCCGCTACTTCGACTACGCCGGCGAGTTGATCGAACGCGGCGCGGAGGTCGATCGGGCCACCCGGGTCGAGCTGGCGCGACGGGTCGAGTCGGCGGATGCCGTACTGCTGATGGTGGACGGTGTCCGACTGCGTGAGTGCGAGGGCGATGCCCGGGATCGCCTCGACTTCGGCCATCTGCTCAACAACTGCGTACGGTGGATCGAGGGGGCGAGCGGTCCGGTCCAGGTGGTGGTGACCAAGTGGGACTGCCTTGAGGGTGAACCCGACTCGGCCGGGCGACCATGGACCCGGGAGCGGCTGGTGCTCGCCTTGGAGCGCTACCCGGCGATGCGCCGTTTGGCGGCTCGTCGACCCTCGTTGGCCGGTGGGGGTGGCGGTGGTCCCGGCCTGCGCGTGATTCCGGTCTCCGTCGTCGGTGCCGGCGCTGTGCAGGAGCGGCGCGGTCCCGGATACCCGCTGATGGAGAAGGTCCGACCCGGCACCCCCATCAACGTGGATGTGCCGTTCGCGGGCCTGCTGCCGGACCGGCTCCTGCAGGTGTTGGACGGGATGGGACACGCGGCGCTCCGGAGCCGTATCCGCACCGCCCGCCGTCGGCGGATCCGCTATCGCGTCACGACCCTGCTGACCAGAACGGCGGGGCTCCTCCGGGGGCTCACGCTTCAGCTCAACCTGGGTGTCGGCTCGGTTGGCTGGCAGCATCAGGCGGCCACCGACCCCAACGCGGGCTGGGTTGCCTCCGGGGTGTTGGAGGAACGCCTGGTTACCCTCCGCCGCGACATCGCCCGTGACACCGAGCTCGTCGGCAACGCTCAGGAGCTGCGCCGACGGGCCGACTGGTCGCTGCGGGCCAAGCTGCGCGTGCTGGAGTGCTTCACGCGCAGGCTGGCTCGCTTCGATCGGGAGTTCCCCGGTCGCGGTCTGCGCAACACGACGGTGGGGGAGTGACGATGGCTGCGACGACCGGTCCCAGTCGTCCGGAAGGGTCGATGTGGCCCTTCCTGGTCAGCCCCGCAGGTCGAGGCGGCAACCGTCCGATCGTCCTTCCTGATCTGGATCTCGGCTCGGACCACGGGAGGCTGCTCCAAGCCCTGGTCCGTACCGACGACGGGATCGTCGACGGTCTGGTCGAGACCCGGGAGTTGGAAACCCGCCAGTACGGGCACCTGACCCTTGTGTTCCGACGGGTGCGGGCAGGCAGTGACGGCGCGGCACATGTGTGGGACCTCGCCGAGCGTCGGCGGATCGCTGGGCTCACCGGCCACGTCGCCCGGATCACCGACGTGGCCTTCTCGCCGGACGGACGTTTGGTCGCCACGGCAAGCTGGGACCACACGGTCCGTGTTTGGGACGTCCGTTCGGCGCAGACCGTCGCGACCCTGGATGGGCACGACTCCTGGGTGGTGGGCTGCCGATTCACCCGTGACGGCCGCACGGTGGTCACCGCCACCGCCGACGGGACGATCGCGGCCTACGACGTGACCTCCGGCGCCCGCACCGTCGTCGCCAGGCTGGAGGTGGTGCTCGTCGGGCCGATGGAGATCAACCGGACCGGCCGGGTGCTGCTCGTCGCGGCCGCTGACCACACCGTCCGGGCGATCCAACTGCGTCGGGGGGAACAGGTCGGCGTGCTGCGCGGCCACCGGGACCGGATCACGGCCTGTGCGCTGGCGCCGAACGGACTCCTGCTGGCGACCGCGAGCCGCGACCGGACCGTTCGGGTGTGGGACCTTGCGACCGGGGTCGAGCGCGACACCCTCACCGGGCACCAGGACTGGGTCACCGGTCTCGCCTGGCCCGCAGAGGGCTGGATCGCCTCGGTGGGCTGGGATGGCACACTCCGGCGTTGGTCTCCCCGGCAGGAGGTGCTGTTGCGCGAGGTGGGGCCACTGCGGGCCTGTGTGGCGGTGCCCGGCGGTCAGCAGGCCAGCCGGCTGGTGGTCACCGGCGAGCACGGGCGGATCGTCCGCTGGGACGCCGCCCATCCAGATGCGACCGCGATCCTCGCCGGGGACGCCGGCTGGATCGACGTGGCACGTTGCTCGCCCGACGGGCAGCTCATGGTGACCGGCAGCCACAACGACGGGCCGGCCGGAGCGCACCCCTTCCGGGACGGATTCGGCCGCCCAGCGACGATGGTCGAGGGAGTTCTGCTGGCGGGGCGCCGCGGCGACGCTGTCCTCACCGACCTGGACTGGCAACGGGTGCATGCCGTCTGCCTGGACGGGTTGGGCACCGCGCTGACCGACCATCGAGGGGATCTGGTGGTCCGTAGCGGTCCGCAGAACCGCCCTGGCGACCCACAGCCCGCGGTGACCGGCCCAACCGCTCTCACCGGCAGGCGGAAAAAACGTTCGATCTCCGCTGGTGAACCGGCCCTCGAAACGCGGCTCCGTCGCGGCGGCGGATGCGCGCTGTCCTCGGTGGCCGTCGCACTGCTCGCGCTCGGTGGATTGTGGGAGGTGCTGACCAGGTTGCTGGGCTGATGCCCGCCGTACTCGCCGGACAGGTGGCTCAGGTCGTCGTGGCCAACCCGCGCAGCCGGCTGACCGCCTCGGTCAGCACCTCGGGGCGCTTGCAGAACGCGAACCGGACCAGCCGCCGGCCCGCCTCGACATCGTCGTAGAAGACCTGCGTCGGCACCGCCACCACGCCGCAGCGCTCCGGCAGCGAGCGGCAGAACTCCACCCCGTCCCGACCACCGAGGGCGGTGATGTCGGCGGTGACGAAGTACGTCCCCTCCGAGTCGAGCACCTCGAAGCCGGCGTCGGTGAGTCCACCGACGAGCTGGTCACGCCGCTGCTGGAGCCCATCACGGAAGCCGGTGTAGTAGTCGTCGGGCAGAGCCAGCGCCACGGCGACGGCGGGTTGCAGCGGCGCCGCGTTGACGTAGGTGAGGAACTGCTTCACCCGCAGCATTGCCGAGACCAGCGCCGCCGGGCCACTCGCCCAGCCGACCTTCCAACCCGTGCAGGAGAACGTCTTGCCGGCCGAGGAGATACGCAGCGTCCGCTCCCGCATCCCGGGCAGGCTGGCCAGTGACACGTGCGGGCCCGACGCGTCGGTGAAGACCAGGTGCTCGTACACCTCGTCGGTGACCGCGTACGCGCCGTGCTCCTGGCACAACTCGGCGACCAGCGCCAGCTCGGCCGGGGTGAAGACCTTGCCGGTCGGGTTGTGCGGTGAGTTGAGCAGCACCAGTCGGGTGCGCGGGCCGAACGCCGCGCGCAGCGCCGCCGGGTCGAAGGCGTACCGGCCGTCGGCCGCGGGCCGCAGGGTCACCGGTCGCCGGACCGCACCGGCCAGGGCGACCGAGGCGGCGTACGAGTCGTAGTACGGCTCGAAGCACACCACCTCGTCACCCGGTTCGCAGAGGGCGAGGATGCTGGCCGCGACCGCCTCGGTCGCGCCCGCGGTGATCACGATCTCGCCGTCCGGGTCGTACGACAGGTTGTGGAACCGCTGCTGGTGGGCCGCCACCGCCGCGCGCAGGGCGGGAATTCCCGGGCCGGGCGGGTACTGGTTCTGCCCACCGCGCAGCGCCTCGGCGGCGGCGGCCAGCATCTCCGGCGGACCGTCGGTGTCCGGGAAGCCCTGCCCGAGGTTGACCGCGCCGGTACGCACGGCGAGGGCGGACATCTCGGCGAAGATCGTCGTGCCGAACGGCCGCATCCGGGCCACCAGCGGGTCGACATCGGTGCTCGTCGTCACCTGCGCCAGCCTACGACCACCCGGGACGGAAACCCCAGCCTCACTCGGGCGTGCACCTGGTCCCCCAGTATCCCTGGGTCTTCCTGACGACCGGCTCGCCGGCACCGGTGACCGTGACGGTGCAGTCCATTGGCTTCTGGACGTCGTCGACCCAGTCGGCCTCCACCATCACCCGGCTCTGGCCGTTGGTTCGGATGGTGGTGCGCCAGGGAAGTTGCACGCCGTCGACGTGGATGAGGTCGCTCTCGGCGTCGTAGTACGCGATGTCGGCAACGCCCGACCCGCTGACCTCGTAGACCACCGTCACCGGGGCCGGCCCCGACGTCGGTCGGGTGATCGGCTGTTTGCTCGGGGTGGGCGCCACGGTGGTCGGCCGGGCGGTGGGTCGCTCGGGGATGAGCGGCCCGGCGGTGGACGTCCCGTCGTCGTCGGGAATGACCCACGGGTCCTCGGCGACCGGGTCCGGGGCGGTCGTGTCGAGCAGGGCGCCGCCCACGCAGAGGCAGCCGCAGATGATCAGGACCAGCGCCACGAAGGCCGCGACGACGATGCCGACGATCCGGCCGCTGTTCGTGGTCGGGCTGCCGCTGGCCTGCGGGTGACCGGGGTAGGTGTACGGCGGCGGATAGCCGTACGGCGGCCATCCGGCTGACGGTGGCCAGTGCGCGGGCGGTGGCTCGCCGGCGGGCGTCGGCCATCCGGCTGACGGCGGCCAGTGCGCGGGCGGTGGCTCGCCGGCGGGCGTCGGCCATCCGGCTGCCGGCGGCGGTCCGGCGGTCGTCGGGTCCGATGCGTCGGGCGGCGACGCCGGTGGGCCGGGCGTCCACTGGGTCGACGGCGGTTGAGGTGTCCACTGGCTCGGGGGCGGCGACGGGGTCCACGGTGCGGCCGGAGTCCACGGGGCTGGTGCCCACGGTGCCGGCGGTGCCCAGGGCTGGCCCGGGGCCAGTGGGTCGGGGGCCGAGGGCCCGGCGGGGAAGGACGGTGCCGTCGGATCCGACGGCAGCGGAGAGGACGGCTCGGGTGGCGACCCCGACGTGCCGCCGGGTGCCGGGTCCGATGGTGAGGAGGGGGACGGATCGGGCGGGGGCGCGTCGGACATGGCTGCTCCGGGCGGGAGTGGGTATGGGACGAACGGGCCGAGGGCGGGCGCGCCGAACCCGCCGAGAGACTGTCGTACCCGACGGCGCGCCGCAACCCCGTCTCCCCGGGCGGCCGTGAGCGGGGCTGTGACGCTCGTCCCGTTGCGACCCGCCAAACCTCGATCGCTCAGATTCCGTGATTGATAACCCGACTTTCGAGCACCCATGATGAGTGAAACTGGGTTAGGCTGCGGGCCATGTGTGGAATCGTGGGATACGCGGGCGCGCGCCCCGCACTCGGCATCGTGCTCGACGGGCTGCGGCGGCTGGAATACCGCGGCTACGACTCGGCGGGCGTCGCGATCGTGTGCGACGACCGGCTGCTGACGGAGAAGAAGGCCGGCAAGCTGGCCAACCTCGAGAAGGTGCTGTCCGAGCGGGCCGCCGAGGACCCGACCTCCTGCGCGGCCAGCCCGATCGGCATCGGTGACGGCACCACCGGCATCGGGCACACCCGGTGGGCCACCCACGGCGGCCCGACCGACCGCAACGCCCACCCGCACGTCGCCCCCGACGGCCGGGTCGCGGTGATCCACAACGGCATCATCGAGAACTTCGCCAAGCTTCGCGGCGAGCTGGAGGCCGAGGGCGTCCAGTTCACCAGCGACACCGACACCGAGTGCGCCGCACACCTGCTGGCCGCCGCGCTGGCCGACCTGCGAGCCGCCGGCCAGCCGGACAGCCCGCAACTGCTGGCCGCCGGCATGAGGGTGGTCTGCCAGCGGCTGGAGGGCGCGTTCACGCTGCTCGCGGTGGATGCCGGCGTGCCCGGTGCGGTCGTCGGCGCCCGGCGTAACTCGCCGCTGGTGGTCGGCCGCGGCGACGGTGAGAACTACCTGGCCAGCGACGTGGCCGCGTTCATCGAGCACACCCGGGAAGCGGTCGAGCTGGGCCAGGACCAGATCGTCCTCATCACCGGTGACAGCATCGAGATCACCGACTTCGACGGCCAGCCCGCCGCCGGCAAGGACTTCCACATCGACTGGGACTCCTCCGCCGCGGAGAAGGGCGGCTACGACTGGTTCATGCTCAAGGAGATCGAGGAGCAGCCGCAGGCCATCGCCGACACGCTGCTCGGCCGGCTCACCGAGACCGGCGAGATCGCCCTCGACGAGGTCCGCCTCAGCGACCAGGACCTGCGCGACGTCGACAAGATCTTCATCGTGGCCTGCGGCACGGCGTACCACGCCGGCATGGTCGCCAAGTACGCCATCGAGCACTGGACCCGGATCCCCTGCGAGGTGGAGCTGGCCAGCGAGTTCCGCTACCGCGACCCGGTCCTCGACCGGTCCACGCTGATCGTGGTGATCTCGCAGTCCGGCGAGACGATGGACACCCTGATGGCGCTGCGCCACGCCAAGGAGCAGAAGGCCCGGGTGCTGGCTATCTGCAACACCAACGGCTCGACCATCCCCCGTGAGTCGGACGCCGTGCTCTACACCCACGGCGGGCCCGAGATCGCCGTCGCCTCCACCAAGGCGTTCCTCACCCAGGTCGTCGCCTGCTACCTGATCGGGCTGCACCTGGCCCAGGTGCGCGGCATCAAGTTCGCCGACGAGGTGGGCGCGGTGGTCGCGCAGTTGCAGGAGATCCCCAGCAAGCTGCGCGAGCTGCTCGACCGGATCGAGCCCGTCCGTGAGCTGGCCCGCGAGCTGAAGTCCGAGCCGACGGTGCTGTTCATCGGCCGCCACGTCGGCTACCCGGTGGCCCTGGAGGGCGCGCTGAAGCTCAAGGAACTGGCGTACATGCACGCCGAGGGCTTCGCCGCCGGTGAGCTGAAGCACGGCCCGATCGCCCTGATCGACAAGGGCACCCCGGTGATCTGCGTGGTGCCCTCGCCGGTCGGCCGGGGAATGCTGCACGACAAGGTCGTCTCCAACATCCAGGAGGTCCGGGCGCGCGGTGCGCGGACCATCGTGATCGCGGAGGAGGGCGACGAGGCCGTCGTCCGGTACGCCGACCACCTCATCTACGTGCCGCGTACGCCGACGCTGTTGGCCCCGCTGGTCACCACGGTGCCGCTGCAGGTGCTCGCCGCCGAGATCGCCGCCGCCCGTGGTCACGACGTGGACCAGCCCCGCAACCTGGCAAAGTCGGTCACCGTCGAGTAGGCCCCTCGACGACCTGGCCCAGCACGACCCGGGCCATCCCGTCCAGCGCGGGATTGCCCGGGTCCCAGTAACCGGTGTGGCCGCCTCGCCCACTGCCGAAGACCCGACCACCGAACCCGGGATCCGACGGGTCGTGACCGAACCACAGCTCGTGGCCGGTGCGGTCGGGCCAACCCAGCGCGGCGGCCAGCGGAGCCGCGCCGGACAGCGCACGTCGGCCCAGCTCGTCCACCGGAAGGGCCCCGCGGATCACGTCGTCGGGAGCGCTGCTCGCCCAGACCTCTCGGGCGGGCACGCCCAGCTCGGCGGCGTGCGACGCACCGACCCCGGGGGAACCGACGAAGACCAGCGCGTCGGCGGCCAGCCCGTGCTCCCGGGCGGCCACCCCCACCACCAACGACCCGTAACTGTGCCCGAGCACGGTCTGTCGGGCCGGTGGCCCCTCGTGGGTGGCCCGCAGCCCCTCCTGGAAGCGGTGCAGCGCCGGGCCGGCATCGCGTGCCAGGCCCGCCGAGGCCGCGTCGGTCACGAAGTCCGGGGCGTCGTAGTCCAACCAGAGCACCGCCGCGCTGCGTTCACCCGGGGCGAGCGTGGCGCACCGGTCCAGCACCCGCGCCGCCCTGCCCAGCTCACCGGGGGCGTCGTCCAGCCCGGAACCCATGCCGGGCACGTAGGTGAGCACCCGGTCGGCCTGGTCCGGGTCGCCGAGCGCCAGCACCACCCGACCCTCACCGGCCGTATCCAGCCCCAGCAGGTACGCGCGCGGCTCCCCGCCGCCTGCCAGTCGTCCGCCCAGCGCGTCCAGACCGGCCAGCCGCTCGGCCACCCCGCGCAGCCGGACCGACGCGAGTGCCCCCGGCGGCACCCGGGTCAGCAACCGCCGCCGCTCGGCCAGCAGCTCCTCCCGCCAGACTCCGAGCCGCAGCCGGTTCGCCTGGTCGCGGGCGGCCACCGGCACCCCGTCCAGTCGGCCGACCAGCGCCGGCTCGTGCCCGATCAGCCACCGTCGCTGCGCCGGTGTCAAACCCGCCCACCAGGCGTGGACCAGGGGCGGCGCCGCACCGGGGCCCGGCCGGTCCGGTGGTGGTGGGGACGCCCAGCCGCTGCCGGCGGCCCGGGCCAGCTCGTCCAACCGGTCGGCGGCGACCCGGTCCGCGGCCCCGGCCTGGTCGAGCGCGTCCCGAACGGCTGCCGCCACCCGGGCCGCAGCCACGCCGGCCCGCTCGGTCGGCCGGCCCCGGGCAGGATCGACGTGCACGCCGCCCGAGCGGTCCACCAGCAGGCCGGCCGCGTCCGCCAGGGCGACCGCGTCGGCGAGCCGCGCCTTCGCCACCGTCAGCCGGGCGGCCAACTCGGCCAGCACCTGGTCGACCTCGATCACCACGGGTGCGACCGACGCCAACTCGTCACGCAGACCGACGAGCCGGGCGTCCGCCGCCGTGGCCGCCGCACCCGACCAACCGCCCCGCAACCGCCCACCAGCCGTACGCAGCTCACCGACGCGTCGGTCGACCAGCCCGGTCAACCCCGCCCAGGCCGCCCCGGCGGCCCGCCACCCGCTCGGATCGGCAGCCCACAGCTGTCGGTACGCGACGCTGCTCACCGGTGCAGGGCGGCGAAACGGTCGGCGGCCCGGTCGTCGACCGACTCGTACGCCTCGGCCGAGGCCCGCACCCCCGCCGACGCCGCCGCGACCCGGGCACCCAGCCGGCAGAACCAGGAGTGCACGGCTGCCTCCACTCCCGCCAGGGCCGCGCCGGCTCGCCACTCGGGTGCCGTCACCAGCAACCCGGGCACCCCCGCGAGGCCCAGCGCCAGCCGGTGCGCCCCGTCGTCGAGCACGACGGCGACAGCGCGCAGCTCCTCCGGCCGGACGACGAACGGCTTCTCGGTCATGACCACACCCCCACCGACGATCGGGATCGACGCGCCGACGCTAGGCGCGTACCGGAGGTCGCCGAGTGCCCTGTGGACAGCCGGCGGTGAGGCGTACCCCGGCCTGTCCACAGGCGTTGCCCACCGCGGGCCCGACGGCTAATGTGCGGCACCGGCCGCCGGTAGGGTGAAGTGGTGATCGTCGCTGTCGGCATCGACGTCGTCCTGGTCGACCGGTTCGCCCGGGCCCTGGCACGGACGCCGCTGCTCGCCGACCGGCTCTTCACCACGGCCGAGCGACACACCCGCGCCGGCGCCCCGCGCTCACCGGAGTCGCTTGCCGCCCGCTTCGCCGCCAAGGAGGCCGTGGCCAAGGCGCTCGGCGCTCCGGCCGGGCTGAGCTGGCACGACTGCGAGATCGTGCCCGACCCGGACGGCCGCCCCTGGCTCGCCGTCTCCGGCACGGTCGCGGCGGCGGCCGACGCGCGTGGAGTCAACCGCTGGCATCTCTCGTTGTCGCACGACGGGGGGATCGCGTCGGCGATGGTGGTCGCGGAACGGTGACGTCGGCTGGGTGGGCCGACCCGGTCCACCCGCGAACGAATGGGACACGGTGGCATGAGATCGGTGTGGCGGGTGGCCGACGTACGGGCGGCCGAGGCAGGGCTCATGGGCACGCTGCCGGAGGGGACGCTGATGCAGCGGGCCGCCGCCGGGCTGGCCCGACGGGCCGCGCTGCTGCTCGCCGAGCGGGGCGGGGTCTACGGCGCGCAGGTGCTGCTGCTGGTCGGTTCCGGCGACAACGGCGGCGACGCGCTGTACGCGGGGGAGCGGCTGGCCCGCCGGGGAGTCCAGGTGTCCGCCCTGCTGCTCACCCCCGGGCGCGCGCACGCCGCTGGGCTGGCCGCGCTGCGAGCGGCCGGCGGCCGGCTGGTGCCGCAACCGGCCGGCCCGGTCGACCTGGTCCTGGACGGCATCGTCGGCATCGGCGGCACCGGTGGGCTGCGGGCGAGCGCGGACGAGGTGGTCCAACGCCTCGGCGAGCTGCGTGGGCGCGACGGCGAGCGCGCCACCATCCTGGCGGTGGACGTCCCGAGCGGGGTCGCGGTTGACACCGGCCACGTGCCGCTGTCCGCGTCCGGCCGACCGACCGCGGTCCGCGCCGACGTGACGGTGGCGTTCGGCGCGCTCAAGCCCGCACTGGTGGTCGGGCCGGCCGCCGCCCTGGCCGGGCAGGTGGAGCTTGTCGACATCGGGCTGCGGCCGTGGCTGCGAGGGTCCCCGGCGCTGCGGGTCACGGAGTGGTCCGACGTGGTCGACTGGTGGCCGGAGCTGGGCCCGGCGTCGGAGAAGTACAGCCGGGGCGTGGTGGGGGTGTCGACCGGTTCGGCGACCTACCCGGGCGCGGCCGTGCTCTCCGTCGGCGGGGCTCTGGCCGGGCCGACGGGCCTGGTCCGCTACGCCGGCGGTGCCCGGGCCGAGGTGCTGCACCAGCACCCCTCCGTGATCGCCAGTGGGCGGGTCGCCGACGCGGGCCGGGTGCAGGCCTGGGTCTGCGGCTCGGGCCTGGGCACCGGAGAGGACGCGGCGGCCGAGCTGCGCGCCGTGCTGGCCTCCCCGGTGCCGGTGGTGCTCGACGCCGACGCGCTGACCCTGCTGGTGGACGGCTCCCTCGCCGACCGGCTGCGCGGGCGGGACGCGCCGATCGTGGTCACGCCACACGACCGGGAGTTCACCCGCCTGTGCGGGGAGGAACCCGGTGCCGACCGGGTCGGCTCCGCGCTGCGGCTGGCCGCCTGGATGAACGCGGTGGTGCTGCTCAAGGGCGACCGCACGGTGATCGGCACGCCGGACGGTCGGGCGTACGTCAACCCGACCGGCACCGCGGCGCTGGCCACCGGAGGCACGGGTGACGTGCTGGCCGGGCTGCTCGGCTCGTTGTTGGCGGCCGGGATGCCCGCCGATCGGGCTGCGGCCTCGGCCGCGTACCTGCACGGGCTCGCCGGCCGGGAGGCGGCCCGGGGTGGGCCGGTGACCGCGCCCGACGTCGTGACAGCGCTTCGCCCGGTTGTCGCCCGGCTGGGCTGATCGGGCCGTTCCGGCCGGGTCGGCGTGCGGGGGCGTGCGTCGCCGCCCCCGGTGATCACGGCGGAAAGTAGGCTGGGCGTATGTGGCAGGCCGAGGTACGCGTCGATCTTGACGCGATCCGCGAGAACGTGAGCCGACTCCGCTCCGGCACCACCGCCGAGCTGATGGCGGTGGTGAAGGCCGACGGGTACGGCCACGGGATGCTTCCGGCCGCCCGCGCCGCGCTCGACGCCGGTGCGGACTGGCTCGGCGTCTGCACCCTCGACGAGGCGCTCACCCTGCGGCGGGCCGGAGTGACAGTGCCGGTGCTGGCCTGGCTGCTCGCGCCGGGGTTGCCGCTGCACGAGGGGGTCAGCGCCGGGGTGGACCTGGGCACGGCCAGCCTGCCGCAACTGGACGAGATGATCGAGGCGAGCCGGCTCGCCGGGCGTCCCGCCCGCCTGCACCTGAAGATCGACACTGGGCTGTCCCGGGGCGGGGCGACCGTCGCCGACTGGCCGGCGCTGCTGGACGCCGCCGCGAAGGCCCAGGCCGACGGCCTGGTCGAGGTGGTCGGCGTGTGGAGCCACTTCGTGTACGCGGACTCGCCCGGCCACCCCACCACCGACCGTCAACTGGCCGTGTTCCACGAGGGGCTGGCCATGGTCGAGCGGGCCGGGCTGCGACCGCGCTGGCGGCACCTGGCCAACTCGGCGGCCACCCTGACCCGCCCGGACACCCACTTCGACCTGGTCCGCCCCGGCCTGGCCATCTACGGCCTCTCCCCGGTGGCCGGCGAGACGTACGGGCTGCGGCCGGCGATGACGGCGCGCGCCCGGGTGATGCTCACCAAGCGGGTGCCCGCCGGCACCGGTATCTCCTACGGGCACGCCTACACGACGGAAGCCGACGCGAATCTGGCCGTGGTCCCGCTCGGCTACGCCGACGGGGTTCCCCGGCACGCGTCCAACACCGGGCCGGTGCAGCTGGCCGGAGCGCGAAGGACCATCTCGGGACGCGTCTGCATGGACCAGTTCGTGATCGACTGCGGCGACGACCCGGTGGCCGACGGCGACGTCGCGACCCTGTTCGGCAGTGGCGCCGACGGCGAGCCGACCGCCGACGACTGGGCCGAGGCGGTCGGCACGATCAACTACGAGATCGTCACCCGGTTCGGCGGCACGCGGGTGCCCCGGGTCTATGACGGCGAGCGGCCATGAGCTATCGCATTCCGCGTCCGCGGACCGCGGTGGGCCGGGTCGCGGGGATCCTCGGGGCCGCGGTCGGGGTCGCGGCCGCGGGCCTGGCGGCCGGCGTCGCGACCGAGCGCACCCTGGTCCGCCGGCTCAAGGCAGACCCGGCCGACCGCTACGCGCACGAGGCGTTCGGCGAGCAGCGGTACGACGAGGCGTTCCGCCTGGCGCTGCCGGACGGCACGGACATCCACGTCGAGGTGGTCGAGCCGACCAGGCCGGTGCCGGGGCATCCGACGGTGGTGCTCGTGCACGGTTTCTGTCTGGACATGGGGACGTTCCACTTCCAGCGCCAGATGCTCGCCGCCCGGGGTGACTACCGGGTCGTGGCGTACGACCAGCCCGGTCACGGCCGGTCCGGCCGGTTGGAGACCGGGGAGTACGACCTCGCGGTGCTCGGCCGGACGCTGCGCCAGGTGATCGACCGCACCGCGCCGGACGGGCCGCTGGTGCTGGTCGGTCACTCGATGGGCGGCATGACCATCATGGCGTTCGCCGAGTTGTTCCCGGAGCTGTTCGGTGACCGGGTGGTGGGCACCGTCCTGATGGCCACCTCGGGCGGGCTCGTCGCCGAGACCAAGCTGGTCGCGCCCGCGCTGCTCGGCCGGGTCGGCGGCCCGGTGTTGTACATGGTCAGCAACGCCACCCGGTACGGCGGGCCGGTGATCGACAAGGCCCGCAAGTCGACGTCGAACGTGGCCTGGCTGCTGACCCGCAAGTACGGCTTCGGCACCCGCAAGCCCAGCCCCGCGCTGGTGTCCTATGTGGAGATGATGAACTCCCGGACGTCGGCCGACACGGTGACCCGATACCTGCGGACCCTGGCCACCCACTCGCGCTTCCCGGCTCTCGCGGCGTTGGCCGCGACGCCGGTGCTGGTGGTGGTCGGCGACAAGGACATGATCACTCCGGTGACACACTCGGAGGAGATCGTCCGGCGGCTGCCGCACGCCGAGTTCGTCAAGATCAAAGACAGTGGTCACGTGGTGATGCTGGAACACGCCGACGAGGTCAACGCCGCGCTCGCGCGGTTCCTCGAATCACTCGCGAAGCCGGAGGAACGGTGAGTCACGTCGTCAAGCTGCCGACCGTCGAGGACACTCGGGAGTTCGGTCGACGCCTGGCCGGGCTGCTGCGCGCCGGCGACCTGGTGTTGTTGACCGGCCCGCTGGGCGCCGGCAAGACCGCGCTGACCCAGGGCGTCGGCGCCGGGCTCGGTGTTCTCGGCGACGTCACCTCGCCGACGTTCGTGATCGCCCGGGTGCACCGCCCCGATCCGGCCCGGGGCGGCCGGGTGGCTCTGGTGCACGCCGACGCGTACCGACTGGGCGCGGCGACCGACCCCCGCGCCGAGATCGACGACCTGGACCTCGACGCATCGGTCGAGGACTCGGTGACCGTGGTGGAGTGGGGCGAAGGCCTGGTCGAGCAGTTGGTCGACGCGCACCTGCGGGTCCGGATCGACCGCCGTGACGACGACACCCGCATCGTCGAGCTGGACCCGGTCGGCGGCGACTGGGCCCGTCGGCTCGCCGACCTGGGCTAGGCCGGTCGCTGTCGTACCCGATGCCTAGAGCGCGGGGGACCGACCCGCGCTGTGTGAGAGGTTCCTGATGCCCGACGACGCCCCCGCCCTGGATCTGCTGGCCCTGCTGCCGGAGCAGTGGCGTGCCGTGCTCACCCCACACCTGGATGCGGCGCGCACCGCCGCGCTGGCCGAGTTCGTCGCGCGGGAATACGCGACACAGACCGTCTTCCCGCCCGTGGAGGACCTGTTCTCGGCCTACCGGCTCTGCCCGCCGCAGGGCACCCGGGTGCTGATCCTCGGCCAGGACCCTTACCACCGGGCCGGGCAGGCCCACGGGTTGAGCTTCAGCGTCCGCGAGGGTGTGACGGTGCCGCCGTCGTTGCGCAACGTCTTCAAGGAGCTGGGCGAGGACGTCGGCGTTCCCAAGCCGCGTAGCGGCAACCTCGACGGGTGGGCCGCCCAGGGCGTGCTGCTGCTCAACGCGGTGCTGACCGTCCGTCAGGCCACCCCGGGCTCGCACGCCAACGCCGGCTGGGAGGAGTTCACCGATGCCACCATCCGGGCACTGGACGCCTCACCGGACCGGGTGGTCTTCCTGCTCTGGGGCGGCTACGCCCGCAAGAAGGCGGCCCTGGTCACCAACCCGCAGCACGTCGTGCTGGAGGCCGGCCACCCCAGCCCGATGAACCCGCGTGGCTTCCTCGGCAGCCGTCCGTTCAGCGCGGCCAACAAGGCGCTCGCCGACGCCGGCCTGCCCACCATCGACTGGGAGCGCACCGCCGGCTGACGTCTCTGCCGTTGGCTCAGCCTCCGCTGGCCTGCTGCCGGTCCCGGTAGCGGCGCAACAGCTCGCCGGCGCGTGGCTCGGTCAGCTCCAACTCGACGAGCGGCACCACCTGGTAACCCCGACCGCCGTGGCGCACCTCGATCGTCTCGGGCAGCTCGTCGCACATCGTGGCCCTGATCTCGCCGTACCGGCTCGACCATCGGTGCTCGCCCGGCTCCTCGGGCTCCAACCACACCCCGCCGAACTCGCCCCAGCGAGCGTTCCACCGCTGGCCGTAGTTCCTCTCCAGCCAGCGGGTGAGCACCTTCGAGTCCTGCCATCGCACGGCGATCTCCAGCGCGTCCACGGGCACCGGCGCGCCCTGCAACAACGCAGCCGTACTTCCGGTGATCACCTGCGGGAGGTCGCTGAGCCGGTCCATCAGCTCATTCAGGCCCAGCTCGTCGATCCGCTCGGCGATCGGCCGGGCGGCTAGGTCGTCCATCCGGGCGTCGAGGTGCGCGTCCAGCGGTTCCACCCCGACGACCAGCTGCACCTCCATCGCGGCGAGCAACGCCTCGAGCATGGCGACGCTGGGCGCCCGCCCGCCACGTTCGATCCGGGCGACGGTCGCCTGGCTGACCGCGGCCAATTCGGCCAACTCGCACTGGCTCAGCCCGCGCAACTGCCGTTGCTGGCGGAGGACGGTGCCGAGCAGAGCGCCGAGACGGGTGGATGGCATCTCGGGATGGTGAACCAGGCTGGGCCCCATCCGATACCGCTGAGGCTGATTCACGACTGGCCGGCTGTCGGGCGGGTTCCCGGGAGAGCGGGTCGAATGCCCTTCGTGGCGGGCCTTTCCCTGATGAGCGCTATACCTCTGAGTCATAAATATGACCCAGAGGTATAGCGCTTGTTGAGATGTCCGCCGCCCAAGCCGGAGCGTCCCCGAGAGCGGTGGGGCTGGGGCGGCTGAGGGCGGGGCGTGACCGGGGGCCGTGGCGGGGCGGCTAGGCTGGCTTACCGTGCTCGTACTCGTGGTGGACAGCTCGACCCCTGCGGTGACCGCAGCGCTGGTGGAGGTCTCGGCGGATGATGTCGTGTCCCGGGCGTACCGGTGCACGGTCGATGCCCGCGCGCACGGCGAACTGCTCGCTCCCCAGGTGGACGCGGTCCTCGCCGACGCCGACGCGCGCCCACGTGACCTGACCGCCGTCGTCGCCGGGCTCGGCCCGGGGCCGTTCACCGGGCTGCGGGTCGGCCTGGTCACCGCCGCGACGATGGGCCAGGTGCTCGGCATCCCCACGTACGGCGTCTGCTCGCTGGACGCCATCGGCTACCCGGCGGCGTCCGGTGAGCCGGTGCTGGCCGCCAGTGATGCCCGGCGCAAGGAGCTCTACTGGGCCGTCTACGACGGTGCGGGCCAGCGGATCGTCGGGCCTGAGGTGTCCACGCCGTCGGTCGCCGCCGCGCGCGCCCGGGAGCTGGGCGCGACGATCGCGGTCGGGGACGGGGCGCACCGGTACGCCGAGATCCTGGACCTGCCCGTCCGGGTCGAGCCCCGGTACCCGGACGCCACCGTGCTGGCGCTGCTCGCCGCCGAGCGGATCCGGGCGGGTGCGTCCAGTGAGCGGCTCACCCCGCTCTACCTGCGCCGTCCCGACGCGGTGGCGGCGACCGGCCGTAAACCGGTCCTGCCATGACGGCGGTACGACTCGTCCCGTTCCGTTGGTGGCACATCGACGACGTGCTGCCGATCGAGGCGGACCTGTTCGGCGCCGAGCAGTGGTCGCCGGCCATGTTCTGGAGCGAGCTGGCCAACGGACACCACTACCGGGTCGCCGTCGACGGGGAAGGCGCGGTGCTCGGTTACGCCGGTCTCGCCGGGGTTCCTCCGGACGAGGTGTGGGTGCAGAACATCGCCGTCCGCCGGGACGCCCAGCGACGCGGCGTCGGCCGTGCCCTGCTGGAGGAACTGCTCGCCGAGGCGGCCCGGCGTGACGCCCGCAGCACCCTGCTGGAGGTCGCCGTGGACAACGCCGCAGCCCAGCGGCTCTACGCGACGTACGGGTTCGAGCCGATCGGGGTGCGGCGCGGCTACTACCAACCGAGCAACACCGACGCGCTGGTCATGCGGCGCGACGCCGAGCCGACCGGGAACGGACCACACGACCATGGCTGACGAACCGCTGATCCTGGGTATCGAGACCTCCTGCGACGAGACCGGCGTCGGCATCGTGCGGGGGCACACCCTGCTGGCCGACGCGCTCGCCTCCAGCGTCGAGGAGCACGCCCGGTTCGGGGGTGTGGTGCCCGAGGTGGCCAGTCGGGCACACCTGGAGGCCATCGTGCCCACCATGGACCGGGCCCTCACCGAGGCCGGAGTCACCCTGGCCGACATCGACGCGATCGCGGTCACCTCCGGGCCTGGTCTGGCGGGCGCGCTGCTGGTCGGTGTCGCCGCCGCCAAGGGGTACGCGGTCGCCGCCGAGAAACCCATCTACGGCGTCAACCACCTCGCCGCCCACGTCGCGGTGGACACCCTTGAGCACGGCCCACTGCCCGAACCCGCCATCGCGCTGCTGGTGTCCGGCGGGCACTCGTCCCTGCTGCTCGTCGACGACCTGGCCCGGGGCGTCACCCCGCTGGGCGCCACCATCGACGACGCGGCCGGCGAGGCGTTCGACAAGGTCGCCCGGCTGCTCGGGCTGCCGTTTCCGGGCGGTCCGCCGATCGACCGGGAGGCCCGGGCCGGCGACGCTGCCGCGATCGCCTTCCCACGTGGCCTGACCGCCGCGAAGGACCTCGCCGCCCACCGGTACGACTTCTCGTTCTCCGGCCTGAAGACGGCGGTGGCCCGGTGGGTCGAGGCGCGTCAGCGTGCCGGTGAGCCGGTGCCGGTGGCCGACGTGTCCGCGTCCTTCCAGGAGGCGGTCTGTGACGTCCTGACCAGCAAGGCGCTCGCCGCCTGCCGCGCCCAGGGCATCGAGACCCTGGTGATCGGTGGGGGAGTGGCGGCGAACTCGCGGCTGCGGGCGATGGCCGAGCAGCGGGCCGAGAAGTACGGCATCCAGGTTCGGGTGCCCCGGCCGAAGCTCTGCACCGACAACGGTGCGATGGTGGCCGCGCTCGGTTCGCACCTGGTGGCCGCCGGGGTCGCGCCGAGCCGACTGGACCTCCCCGCCGATTCGGCACTGCCGTTGACCACGGTCAGCGTGTGACGGGAGCGCCGGACATGATCGTACGGATGTGGGAGGCGCGCGCCGAGGCGTACGGCGTCGCCGACCTGATCACCTGGGTGTGCGACACCGCCCTGCCCGAGTTGGAGCACGACCCGCTGCACGTCTCCAGCGAGGTCTTCTCGTCCACCGACCATCGCGTGGTGGTCATCTCCAAGTGGCGCAGCAACCCGCGGCCGCTGCCCGACCCGCCTGCCCTGCTGGTGGCCCGCGCCCCGCACTCCTGGGACTTCACCCAGGTCGACCGCTGACGCGAGCCACCAACGGGGTCACCGCCGATGGTCAGGTGCGGCGCAGCATCCGGTAGGTGGCGATGCCACCGGTGCCCAGCGCGGCGAGGAAGACCAGCCAGACGACGGTGCTGCTGACACCGACCTGAGGGCCGGCGTTGGCGGAGGCGGCGGCCAGCAGACCGTCCTCACCCGGGGCGGGCAGCGCGGCCGGGGGCAGCTCCGGCCAGCGCACCAGACCGGTGCTCTCCAGCATCTGCATGTGGTGCATCACGAAGCCGTTGGAGTCGTCGCAGAGCTTGCGGACCGTGGCGTCCCGGGTGCTGGCCCGCACCGCCCCGATCACCGGGAAGATCTTGCCGTGGGCGACCCGGAGCCGGGTGACGAAGATCTGGTCGAATCGGGCGCCGGAGGCCTTCTGCATCTCCGCCAGCCAGCCCTTCTGCTCGGCCGTCGGCTCGCTGGGGATCGTCGCGCCCAGCTTGTTGGCCGCGTCGACGACGAGCTGGTCGAGCTTCTGGTGCTCACTGGCGATGCCGGCACCGATCTCCCGGACCTTGGCCGACTGCCCCTTCTCGGCGGCCATCTGACCGGCTGGCATCTCCCACAGCCCGGCCAGCCGTACCCCGTTGAGCAGTGTCATGTCGGCGGCGTTGAGCTGCTGCCCGCCGCCGGCGGGCGCGGCCATGGCCATACCGGGCAGGACACCGATCCCCGCGACGATCGCGACGAGCAGCATCGCCGCTCGGTGGGTCCGGTTGCCCAGTCGGCGATGGGCGGATCTGAGCGGTGCCATGTCTGTGGTGCCTCCTCGGTCCGGACCGAAACGCGTCGGGACCGGACAGCCATACGCTCCCGGCTGCCCGTCCGCCCACTGATACGGACTGGTCGCACGATCAGTTCATCGGTTGACGATCCGGATCAGCGGGTGATGGCGAGGAAGCCGCCGAGCAGCAGCAGGGTGAGCGCGGCGGCGGCGAAGAGCATCAGCAGCTCGCGGCGCCCGTGCCCGACGGCGTCGCCGTCACCGGGCGGGTCGGCCAGTGCCGGCAGATCGCGGGTCAGCGCGGCCAGGTCACCGAGGGTGCGGGCGGTCCACACCGCACCCGCCCGATCGGAGAACTCGTCGAGGGTCAGCCGGCCCGCCGCGGTGTGCCGGTGCAGCTCGGCGACCACCCGGTTGCGGTCGTCGTCGGAGGCGCGCAGCTCGACATCCACGCCGGACAGCGTACGCGGGTCAGCCCACGTCGAGGGGGTCGGCGAGGAGTCGTTCGAAGGCCAGCTCGGCCGCCCCGATCAGGGGGGCGTCCGCCCCCAGCTTGGGTGTGCGCAGCCGGACGTGCTCCAGGCAGGCGCCGAGCGCGTTGGAGTTGAGCCGGCTGCGGATCTGGGCCGCCGCGGCGAGGTAGAGGTCGCGCATGGTGCCGCCGAAGATGACCATCTCGGGGTTGAAGATGTTCACCAGGTTCGCGACCCCGAAGCCGAGCCAGTCGCCGGCCTGGCGGACCGCCGTCTGGGCTCGGGCGTCACCCCGGTCGGCGGCGTCGAAGACGGCCAGCAGCGCGTCGCGACCCCGGGCGTCGGAGCGTCCGGCGGCCCGGAGCAGACCGTGCTCGCCGATCTCGGTCTCCCAGCAGCCCCGGGAGCCGCACTCGCAGGGCCGGCCGTCGCGGACCACCTTCATGTGGCCGACCTCGCCGCCGTATCCACCGTGGCCGGTCAGCCGGCGTCCGCCGGCGATGATGCCGGCGCCCACGCCGACGTCGCCGTACAGGTAGAGGACGTTGTCGCAACCGGCCGCGACACCCCGTGCGTGCTCGGCGAACGCGGCGACGTCGGCCACGTTGCCCACCGTGACCGGCACGTCGATGCCCAGCTCGTCGGCGAGGGCCGCGCCGATCGGCTCGTCCACCCAGCCGGTGGTCGGCCCGAGCCGGACCAGGCCGTCGTCCCGGCGGACCATGCCGCAGACCGCGACACCGGCGCCGACGCAGATCGCGTCTGCCGGCACCAACTGCTGCATCTCCTTGACCGCCCCGGCCAGCAGCGGCGCGGCCTCCGCGGCCAGCAGGCCTCGTGGTCTGTCCAGGTCGCGGCGGTCCAGGACCGCCCCACCCAACCCGATCCGGGCGGCGCGCAGTCGGTCCACCTCCACGGAGTACGCGTACGCGTAGACCCGGGCCGACTCGGGCCGGACGACCAGTGACGGTCGCCCGGCCCGGCCGGTCTCCTTCGGCGCGCCTTCGCTGACCAGCCCCACGGCGGACAGGTCGGCGGTGAGCGCGCCGATGGTGCTGCGGTTGAGGCCCAGCGTGGTGGTCAGTTCGGCGCGTGTGGTCGCCCCGTGGACGTGCACATGCCTCAGCAGAGCCCCGAGGTTCTGCCGTCGGACGTCGTCCTGGCTCGGTCCTGGGCGCATCGTGGTGCTACCTCCCGCGGTCAGCGGGTGCCGGTGGCTGCCGCGCGGCGGCGGGAGAGCGCGTCGACGCTGGCGGCGAGCAGCAGCACGACGCCGGTGACCACGTACTTGATTCCCGCGCTGTACCCCATCAGGCCCATTCCGTTTTCGATGACCGCGACCACCGCGCCGCCGAGCACGGCGTCGAGGACCCGGCCCTTGCCACCGAAGAGGCTGGTGCCGCCGATCACCGCCGCGCCGACCGCGTAGAGCAGTACGTTACTGCCCCCGGTGTTCGGGTCGACGGAGTTGGCCCGGCTGGCCGCCACGATGCCACCGATGGCGGCCATCGACGAGCAGATCACGAAGACCGAGATCCGGATCCGGTCGACCTCGATGCCGGCCCGGCGGGCCGCTTCCCGGTTGCCGCCGACGGCGTAGATGTGTCGGCCGTAGCTGGTGCGTTGCAGCACGAAGGTCCAGATGATCAGCAGTACCGCGATGACCGGCACCACGATCGGTACACCCTTGAGCGAGACGATCAGGACGTTGCGGCTGCGCTCCAGGTTGAGGACGTACACCGCGGCGCCGAGGATGACGGCGAGCCCGCCGATCCGCAGGGCCACCACCGCGATCGGGTCGGTGATCAGGCCACGGGCCACCCGGTTGCGGTAGCGCAGCAGTTGCACCGCCGCGTAGCCGACGACCGCGAGGGCGGCCAACGACCAGCCCAGGATGGGCGCGAGGTTGCGGTTCGCGATGGCGACCAGCACGTCGTCGCGTACGGAGATGTTGGTGCCCTCCTTCACGAGCAGCAGCACGATGCCCTGGAAGGCGAGGAAACCGGCGAGGGTGACCACGAAGGACGGAATGCCGATCTTGGCGACCAGCAGGCCGAGGCTGGTGCCGATGAGCACGCCGGTGGCGACCGCGGCGAGCACGGCGACCCACCAGGGGTAACCGAGCACGGTGACCACATTGGCCAGCACCGCCGCGCAGACGCCGCTGGCGAAGCCTGCGGACAGGTCGATCTCGCCGAGCAGCAGCACGAAGACCAGGCCCATCGCGATCAGCGTGACCGCCGCGCCCTGGGTGAAGAGGTTGGCGAAGTTGCCGGCCGACAGGAACGACGACGGCCGCATGATCGCGAAGACGGTGCAGAGCACGATCAGGCCGAGCACGGCCGGGAGCGCGCCGACGTCGCCACCGCGTACCCGGCTCCAGTAGCTGCGGGCGTGCCCCCCGATGGTTGGCGGTGGTGTGACGGCCGCCGGGCCGTCCTTCCGCACGGCGGTCGCGGTCATCGGAGGCCTCCTGAGGTCGAGTCGGCCGGCTGCGCGCCGTCGCCGTTGCTGCTCGGGTCGGTGGCGAGGCCGAGCCCGCCCGAGCGCCCGGCGGTGATCAGCTCGACCACCTGGGCGTGGGTGATGTCAGTGGTCTTCACCTGGGCGACCATCTGGCCGAGGTAGAGCGCGGCGATCCGGTCCGACACGGCGAAGACGTCGTTCATGTTGTGCGAGATGAGCACCACGGCCAGGCCGTTGTCGGCGAGGCGGCGGACCAGTTCGAGCACCTGCGCGGTCTGTGCCACACCGAGCGCCGCGGTGGGCTCGTCCAGGATGACCAGCTTGCTGTTCCACAGCACCGCCTTGGCGATGGCCACGGTCTGGCGCTGGCCGCCGGAGAGGCTGGACACGTGCTGACGCAGCGAGGTGACGGTGCGGATGGAGAGCCCCGCCAGCGTCTCCGCGGCGAGTTGTTCCATGGTCGGCTCGTCCAGGACGATGCCGCTGCGCCTCTCCCGGCCCAGGAACATGTTCTGCACGATGTCCAGGTTGTCGCAGAGCGCGAGATCCTGGTAGACGACCTCGATGCCGAGTGCGGCGGCGTCGCGGGGGCTGCCAATGTGTACCGGTTCACCGTTGAACAGGAACTCGCCAGCGTCGGTGGGGTGGATGCCGCTGATGCACTTCACCAGGGTCGACTTGCCGGCGCCGTTGTCGCCGACCAGTGCGGTCACTTCGCCCGGGTGGACGGTCAGGGCGACGTCGCGGAGCACCTGGACAGGACCGAAGCTCTTGTCGATCCCGCGGAGTTCCAGCAAGGGGGTCGCGGACACGGGGGGTCTCCTTCTTAAGGGAGGGTCGGGGCCCGTCCGGCGGGCGCCGCCCGGCACGGGAGGGTGCTCCCGTGCCGGGCGGCGATGGTCGTTCCGACGGGTACTGCGGCGTCGGTCAGCTGATGCCGGCTTCGGCGCAGAACTTGGCGTACGCCGCGGTGCAGACCTCTTCCTTGGTCACGTAGCCGTCGGCGATGACGTCCTTGACGCTGTCCTTGTAGATGGCCTTCGGGGTGAGCAGCACCGAGGGGACGTCCCGGTCACCGTCCTTCACCGTCTGGCCGGTCTCCTTCTTCTCGCCCTTGGCGAGCGCGATGGCCAGGTCGGAGGCGGCCTTGGCCTCTTCCCGAACCGCCTTGTAGACGGTCATGCACTGGTCGCCGGCGAGGATGTTCTGCAGACCCTCGGTGCTGGCGTCCTGCCCGGTCACCGGCACCTTGCCGTTGAGCTTGTTCTTCTTGAGGATCGAGATGGCGGCGTTGCCGAGACCGTCGTTGGCGGCCAGCACACCGTCGATCTTGCCGCTCGCCTTGGTGAGCTGCTGCTCGAAGATCGTCGCGGCCTGGGCGTTGTCCCACGCCGGCACGGCGTCCTCGGGGCCCTTGACGTACTCCTTGGCGTCGAACTTCGGCTTCAGCACCGAGTCGTAGCCGGCCTTGAACAGGGTGGCGTTGTTGTCGGTGGGGGAGCCGTTCAGGTACGCCACGACGGGGTTCTTGGCGCCCTTCTCGGTCAGGCACTTCGACAGGCCCTCGCCCTGGAGCTTGCCGACGGTCTCGTTGTCGAAGCTCACGTAGTACTGGGCGGAGCCGCCGAGGGTGAGCCGGTCGTAGTCGATCGTGGCAACGCCCTGCGACTTGGCCTTGTCGAGCACGGCCTTGCCGGTGCCGGAGTCCAGGTTGACGATCATCAGGGCGGTGACGCCACCGGTGATCATCTGGTCGGCGATGGTCTGGAAGGCGGTCTTGTCGTTCTGGGCGTTCTGGATGTCGTACTGGACGCCGGCGGCCTTGAAGGCCTCTTCCAGGAACCGACGGTCTGCGGTCTCCCACCGGGCCGAGGACTTGCTGTCCGGGAGGATCACGCCGATCTTGGGAGTCTTGGCGGAGTCGGCCGAGCCGGAGCCGGAGTCGTCGCCACAGGCGGTCAAGCCGCCGGTCGTGAGCAGGCCCACGGCGGCGATGGTGAGGATCCCCTTACGCATGTGCAGGGTCCTTTCGGGGGTGGGGGAGGTGTTGTTTTGTTGTGTCCGGCAACGTATTTCGCGTCACACCGGATCCACAAGACCGCGCAGGTGCCAAGTTTGTTGGGAGCGATAACAATTCAGCAACGCGACTGTTACTCCCCGGGTATCCCACGAGGAGCCGGACGTAACGAGAGTCGTCAGCGGGTCTGCAACGGCGCGGTGCGAGCGTCGGTCAGCGCCACCAGATCCGTCCCGGCCAGTTCGAGCTGGAGGCCGCGCCGACCAGCCGAGACGTAGATCGTCGGGAATTCCAATGCGGAGTCGTCCAGCACGGTGGGCAGCCGCTTGCGCTGCCCGAGCGGGCTGATCCCCCCGCGTACGTAGCCCGTTGCCCGCTCGGCGACCGCCCGGTCGGCCAGCGCCGCCCGCTTGCCACCGACCGCCGTCGCGAGCGCCTTCAGATCCAGCTCGCCGGTGACCGGGACGACCGCCACGGTGAGCGTGCCGTCGACCTCGGTCACCAGCGACTTGAAGACGCGCTCCGGTGGCACGCCGAGCGCCACCGCCACCAACGCGCCGTAGTTCGGGGCGTCCGGCGCCACCCGGTACGGGTGGGTGCGATGCGCCACCCCACGCTTGACCACCAGTGCCGTCGCCGGAGTGCCCTGTCCTGCCACACCGGCGACGCTAGTCGACCGGCCGACCGATCAGCACGGTCGGTGCGCCGGCGACCCGGGTGAGCACCAGGCTCGCCGCCTCGCCGCCAGCCAGCCGCAGGTCCCGCCGAAGCTGCTCCGGGGTGAGCGCCGAACCTCGCTTGAGGATCTCCACCCGGCCCACCCGACGCTCCCGCAGCAGCGTCCGCAGGCGCTTGAGCGAGAACGGCAACACGTCGGTGATCTCCAGGCAGCGCGCGTACGGGGTGTGGGTCGGGTGGTCGGCGTAGAGGTAGGCGATGCTCGGGTCGCCGAGGGTGGCGTCCAGTTCGCCGGCGAGTTCGGCGACGAGGTGCGCGCGGACCACCGCCGGGTCCGGGTCGTACAGGTAGCGGCGCGGCGGCCCGACCGGCGCCTCGTCGGCACCCGAGCCGCTGAGCTGGTGGCGGTGAGTCTCGATGCCCCGCTGGCGGTAGAGGGTGGCGCGCCGGGGCACCTCCGCCAGCGCACCGCACCAGAGCGCGGCCTCGACCAGGTCGCCGTCGACACCGACCCACTCCGCCTCCGCGCCCGCCGGAATGAGCCCGTGGTCCAGGCCCGGCGCCACCTTCACCACCGTGCGCGGCACCCGCTCCGCCAGCCCGGTCACGAAGTTCCACGGTGGCGAGTAGGCGCGCGGGTCGAAGATCCGTCGCCCGGTGCCGGTGGTGCGGCGGGCCGGGTCGCAGAAGACCCCGTCGACCCGGGACACGTCGAACGCGGTGGCATCCCCGCACTCGACGGTGAACAGGTCGGCAAGCCCGGCCGCCTCGGCGTTGGCGGCGGCCATCTCGGCGGTCACCGGGTCGGCCTCCACCCCGTACACCCGAATGCCGGCGCGGGCGGCGGCCAGCGCGTCGGCGCCGAGGCCGCACCCGAGGTCGGCCAGCGTGCGCACGCCGGCCGCGTGCAGCCGGGCGGCCCGACGGTCGGCGACCACCCGGCGGGTGGCCTGCTCCAGACCGGGTCGGGTGAGGAACATCGCCGCGGCTGCCGGGCCGAACTTGCCGACCGCCCGGTGGCGCAGCTCAGCCTGGGTGAGCGCCGCCGCGGCCAGCGTCGGCGGCACCCCGGCCGCGCGCAGGGCCGACGCCGCGGCCAGTGGATCGCCGCCGGCCAGCCCGGCCGCCGCCGTGAGCGCGGCCGACCCCTCGGGGGTACGCAGCGCCGCCAGCTGATCGAGATCCACCCGGCCATTCTCCGGGTAGACCCGGAAATCCGGGCTGGCGGGGCGCGACTCGCTGGCACTCTCCTTGACGGAGTGCTAGCCACGGAATAACCTGCGATTAGCACTCTCACCCTGAGGGTGCCAGCTTCCGGGTCTCACGACCCGGGTGCGCACGCCAGGCGGACCGGCACCCGCGACGACGGCCCCGCCCGGTGGCATGAGGCAGATTGACGCTGGTCGGCCCCGCCGGCCAGCAACGAAACCAGTACCCCAGGAGGGTATGCCCGTGACTACCGCGACCAAGGTTGCGATCAAGCCGCTCGAGGACCGCATCGTGGTCCAGGCGAACGAGGCTGAGACCACCACGGCGTCGGGCATCGTGATCCCCGACACCGCCAAGGAGAAGCCGCAGGAGGGCACTGTCCTCGCTGTCGGCCCGGGCCGCGTTGACGACAACGGCAACCGGGTTCCGGTTGACGTGCAGGTCGGCGACACCGTCCTCTACTCGAAGTACGGCGGCACCGAGGTCAAGTACGCCGGCGAGGAGTACCTGGTGCTCTCCGCCCGCGACGTCCTCGCGGTCATCGAGAAGTAAGCAACCGATCAGTGCCACTGCCCCGGTCCGGCTCGCCGGGCCGGGGCAATGGCGCTTCGAAGGGACATAAATGGCGAAGATCCTGAGCTTCTCGGACGACGCCCGGCACCTGCTGGAGCACGGTGTCAACGCCCTCGCGGACGCGGTCAAGGTCACCCTCGGCCCGCGCGGGCGCAACGTCGTCCTGGACAAGAAATTCGGTGCGCCGACGATCACCAACGATGGTGTGACCATCGCCAAGGAGATCGAGCTCACCAACCCGTACGAGAACCTTGGCGCGCAGCTGGTCAAGGAGGTGGCGACCAAGACCAACGACGTCGCCGGCGACGGGACCACCACCGCGACCGTGCTGGCCCAGGCGATGGTTCGCGAGGGTCTGCGCAACGTGACCGCCGGGACCAACCCGGCCGGCCTCAAGCGGGGCATCGACCAGGCGGCCGCCAAGGTCTCCGAGGCGCTGCTCGGCCGTGCCGCCGAGGTCACCAGCAAGGAGTCGATCGCGAACGTGGCGACGATCTCCGCGCAGGACGCCACCATCGGCGACCTGATCGCCGAGGCGATGGAGCGGGTCGGCCGCGACGGTGTCATCACCGTCGAGGAAGGCTCCATGCTCACCACCGAACTGGACGTGACCGAGGGTCTCCAGTTCGACAAGGGCTTCATCTCGCCGAACTTCGTCACCGACCTGGAGAGCCAGGAGTCCGTCCTCGAGGACGCGTACATCCTGGTCACCACCCAGAAGATCTCGGCGATCGAAGAGCTGCTGCCGCTGCTGGAGAAGGTCCTGCAGAACAGCAAGCCCCTGCTGATCATCGCCGAGGACGTGGACGGCCAGGCGCTCTCCACCCTGGTGGTCAACTCGCTGCGCAAGACCCTCAAGGTCTGCGCGGTCAAGGCCCCCGGTTTCGGTGACCGGCGCAAGGCGATGCTCCAGGACATCGCGATCTCCACGGGCGCCGAGCTTGTCGCCCCGGAGCTGGGCTACAAGATCGACCAGGTCGGCCTGGAGGTGCTCGGCACCGCCCGGCGCGTCGTGGTCGACAAGGAGAACACCACGATCGTCGACGGCGGTGGCCAGAAGGCCGACGTCGCCGACCGGGTCTCCCAGATCCGCAAGGAGATCGAGGCCTCCGACTCCGACTGGGACCGGGAGAAGCTGGCCGAGCGGCTGGCGAAGCTCTCCGGTGGCATCGCCGTCATCAAGGCTGGCGCGGCCACCGAGGTCGAGATGAAGGAGCGCAAGCACCGCATCGAGGACGCCATCGCGGCGACCAAGGCTGCGGTCGAGGAGGGCACTGTGCCCGGCGGCGGCGCCGCCCTGGTGCAGATCCGCTCGGTCCTCGACGACGACCTGGGCTTCACCGGTGACGAGAAGGTCGGTGTCTCGGTCGTGCGCAAGGCGCTCGTCGAGCCGCTGCGCTGGATCGCCCAGAACGCCGGTCACGACGGCTACGTCGTGACGCAGAAGGTCGCCGACCTGGAGTGGGGCAACGGCCTCGACGCCGCCAAGGGCGAGTACGTGGACCTGGTCAAGGCCGGCATCATCGACCCGGTGAAGGTGACCCGCAACGCGGTCACCAACGCCGCCTCGATCGCCGGTCTGCTGCTCACCACGGAGAGCCTCGTGGTCGAGAAGCCGGAGCAGGCCGAGCCGGCCGCTGGCGGCGGCCACGGCCACGGTCACGGCCACCAGCACGGCCCGGGCTTCTGACCGGTAGCGACACCCGTTCCGGGGCACACCGTCGTACGGCGGTGTGCCCCGGCTCTTCTTATGGGTCTGTTACCGACGCCGCCGTTGTTGGCGACCGGACCGGGTGATCGCGCACACTGGGCCGATGAGCACCACGTCGCGGCGGTACGCCGCGCTGGCCGGGATCACCGCCGCCGCCGTCGCGATCGGAATCGCCGAACCGGTGGCGGTCCTGACCGGTCCCCGCTCGGCGCCGCTGGTCGCGGTCGGCGGGGTGGTCGTCGACGCCGTACCCGAGCCGCTGAAGCAATTCGCCATCGACCTCTTCGGCACCGCCGACAAGATCGCGCTGCTGGTCGGCACGGGCCTGTTGCTGGGAGGGTTCGCGGCGCTGTTCGGTGTGCTGGCGGTCCGCCGGCTGGCATTCGGCCTGGCCGGCATCGCCGCGTTCGGCGTCATCGGCGTGGCCGCCGCGCTGACCCGTGCCGGTGCGAACGCCGCCGACGCGCTGCCGTCGCTGGTCGGCGCCGGTCTCGGCGCCCTGGTGCTCTGGTTGTTCATCGCCGGCCCGTTCGAGCTGGACCCCTGGCCCTGGTCGCCGCCCACGCCGCCCGTGCCGCCCACTGTGTCGGCGCCGCCTGCTGGTCCGGCGTCGTCTGCGGGCCCGGCGCGGGGGTCGTGGGCCGAGCCGCCCTCGCCGGCACCCGAGGGTCTGCCGGTTCCGGTGACTCCCGCCGCGCCGGTGTCGCCTGCTGGTCCGGTGTCGCCCGCGGTGCCGGTGCCGGTGGTTCCGGGCGGGCACACCGCAGCGGTGGACGAGCCGGCTGGTGCTGCGGGAGTCGACCCCGAGTCACGGCGGCGCTTCCTCACCAGCAGCGGGGCGCTGCTCGGCACGGCCGTGGTGGCCGGTCTCGGTGGGCGCTGGCTGGCCGGTCGCCGCGGGGTGTCCGCCGCTCGGGACGCCATCCGGCTGCCCGCGCCAGTCGCCCCCGCACCGGCCGTGCCCGCAGGCGCGGACCTCTCGCTGGCGCAACTAGCGCCGTACGTCACCTCCAACCTCGGGTTCTACCGGATCGACACCGCGCTGGTGGTGCCCCAGGTGGACCCGGACAGCTGGCGGCTGCGGATCCACGGACGGGTCGGCACCGAGCGCACCTACACCTACGCCGATCTGCTGGCCCGGCCGCTGGTCGAGCGGTACGTCACGTTGGCCTGCGTCTCCAACGAGGTGGGCGGGGACCTGATCGGCAACGCCCGCTGGCTCGGCGTACCCCTGCGGGAACTGCTCGACGAGGTCGAGCCGGACGCGGACGCCGACCAGGTCGTCGGCCGGTCGGTCGACGGCTGGACCTGCGGCACCCCCACCGCCGCGCTGCGCGACGGGCGGGACGCGCTGCTGGCGGTCGGCATGAACGGCGAGCCCCTGCCGGTCGAGCACGGCTTCCCGGTCCGGATGGTGGTGCCCGGCCTCTACGGGTACGTGTCGGCCTGCAAGTGGGTGACCGAGCTGGAGCTGACCCGGTTCGCCGACTTCGACGCGTACTGGGTCCCGCGCGGCTGGTCCGTCGAAGGGCCGATCAAGACTCAGTCGAGGATCGACGCCCCCCGGGCACGTAACCGGCTGACCACGGGGCCGGTGACCATCGCCGGTGTGGCGTGGGCGCAGCACCGGGGTATCCGCCAGGTCGAGGTACGCGTCGACGACGGGGAGTGGCAGCAGGCCGAGCTGGCCCCAGCCGTGTCGGTGGACACCTGGGTGCAGTGGTCCTGGCGCTGGGACGCCACGCCAGGGGAGCACCGGCTCCAGGTCCGGGCGACGGACGCGACCGGCGAAACCCAGACCGAGCGTACGCAGGATGTCGTCCCGGACGGCGCCACCGGCTGGCACACGGTCACCGTCACCGTCCGCTGACCCGGGCGGCCGGGCGGTCCGCCCGGCCGAAGCCGTCGGGGCGCTGTCGGTCCGGCCCGGTGGGCAGTTGGCGCTCGTCGGCGTGGCGCTCGTCGGGCTGGCGGGCTGGTCTGGTGGGTGGCGTCGCGGTCGTCGGTCTTGGTGTGGCGCTCGAAAGGCTGGTGTGGCGCTCGTCTGGTTGGTCTGGCGCTCGTCGGGCTGGTGTGGCGCTCGTCGGTGTGGTGGGCCGAGCGGCGCGGCGCTTCCGGCCGTCCGGCGCGAGCCCGACAGTGCAGATCTTGGACAGTTTCCGTTCGGGGCTGACGGTAACTGTCCAAGATCTACCGGATCTTGTTTAGCCTCCTCGTGTTCGTGGGGGAAATGCCGCTGGCCGGCACCCCGGGGTGGGGTGCCGGCCAGTGGTCGGGTCGTTCGGTGTGGGGGTCAGCTGTTCCAGTGCTGGGCGACCAGGTCGGTGGCCTGCTGCTCCCACTGGGCGTACGCGTCCGGGTACGCGGAGACCTGGACGGTCTGGGCGGCGTCGGTCAGGGGCATGTCCTGCCACCCGTCGACCTGCTTGAGGCCCTTGAGGAACGCCGTCGTCGAGTACTCCGGGTTCGTGATCTGCTCCGGGGTGCCCCAACCACTGGACGGGCGCTGCTGGAACAGGCCCAACGAGTCGTGGTCGTTGGCGTCGCCGAGGTGACCCAGGTTCTCCAGCTTCGACTCCTGCAGGCTCGTGGCGATGGAGATGACCGCGGCGCGCTCGGGCAGGCCGGCCTTCTTCGTCGCGGCGATGATCGCCTTGACGTTCGCGGTCTGCTCATCATTCAACGCGATGCGGGACTGGTCGCCCTGCGGCTTCGGCGCGTCCGACTGCACCGCGACAGCGACGGGCTTGGCATCAACCGGGTTGGCGTGCGCGGCGATCGGGCCGGCGAAGACACCACCGGCGAACGCGAGGCCAGCAACGGACAGCATGCTCTTACGGATGATCGTGTTCATGGGGGTAGCTCCTTCGGGGGTAGGAAACACCCAGGCCACCAATGGGGGTCGGCGGTACAGGGTGTGAGCACCTCGTCCGGCGCTGCATCAATACCAGGAAAGTCTGGGGGGAGGTCGGTGCCTGACAAGCCGGGGGCTCATGGCGCCGGGGTCGGCGGCCTGCGAGCCGGGGCTCGGGCACCGCGGTTCGGGGTCACAAGCCGGGGGCTTGTGGCGCCGGGTCCATGTGTAACGACCGGGGGGCCAGGGTCATTCCGGGGTTGGCCCATCCACCAGCACCCGATCGGGCAGGGCACTCGGGCGGTCGCTTACGGAAGGCTTCAACGATCCGGTGGGGGCAGGCATTCCAACCCGCCACCAGCGATCCAACCCCATGGGCGGGCTGGTGAGCCGGTGGTCCTGCGATCATCAGGGTGTGTAACGACCCCGCCCCGGCCATCATTCCGACCCACGGGTGCGACCGGTCACAGGCCAAAGGCACCTGACGGCGGGAGGCGGTCACTGGCACACCCGGCCAACGCCTTATGCAGGGCATAACTCCCATACCGCGCAGTGATTCGGCCGCAGGTCATCCGATCTGGGCATGATCCACTCGGGTTTGCCAATATCGGGCTGTCGGAGGCGCTGGGATGCCCCGACATCATGAACTCCGTGTGGATCATGTGAAGGGTGGGGCCTCGGGCGGGGGCGCGCCACCTCGCAAAGGCGAATCTGAGTCCTCGTTTGCGTCACATGACCGGAAATCGAGCTTCGGGCGCGCAATGGCCGGCGACGTCGAAACCGCGCCCCCGGTCGGGGGGCGCGGTTTCGGGGACGTCAGGTACGTGTCAGGTCAGGCGACGTTGCGTTGGACGGGGACGGTCGACTTGTGCGGGTGACCCAGTCGGGCCTCCAGCCGTGCGACGTCGACCCGGGCGTGCCTGCGGTCTGCCAGGTCCTCCCAGCCGACGGCGAGCAGTCGCAGTCGTTCCGACTCGCTGAAGCCGCCCCACACGCCGTACGGCTCACGGACCGACAGCGCGTGTGCGGCGCACTCGGCCCGGACCGGGCAGGCGCGACAGACCGACTTGGCGGCTGACTCTCGACGCAGTCGGGAGGAGCCGCGCTCGCCGTCCGGGTGGAAGAACTGGGCGCTGTCCCGCCCTCGGCAGGCACCGAGTCGTTGCCAGTCCCAGAGATCGACGATGGGTCCGGGCAGTCTACGTACGTTCGACATCAGCACCCCTCCTCCCGCGCGGCTCCGCGAGAATCCTTGTGGCCGGCATCCGGGCGGCGGGCCGCGCAGGCGCACCGTTCCCGGCCTGGACCTCCCGGTACCCGGGCCGCAGCCGACTCACACGTGTGTGATCGAAAACGTCCTACAAATTGTGGCTTTTGCCCCATCTGTCGGAAAAGTTCGAAGGATTGCCGGGAACCCCCTCCCCAGCCGACCCCGTCATGGTCTGCTCGTTGGCGGAGAGGAGACCACAGTGCGTACCGTCCTTGTGTGCGTTCGGACACCACTCGCGGCCCAGCACCTTGCTTCTGCTGCCGCGCGGCTGGGGTTGTCAGCAATCGTTCGTACCGCCGTCTCCGATCCTGAGGTGATGCTGCGGCTGGCCGAGCGACCGGCCGACGTGGTGTTGGCCGACACGGCCCTCACCCGGCCGGACAGCGCCGGCTTTGTTCGTCGGGTTCTGGCTCGCGCCCCGCAGGCCGCGGTGCTGCTGCTCGGCACGGAGGAGTCCGAGGCGGCGGCTGCCACCATCAGCGCCGGCGCCCGGGGTCTCATCCAGAACGTCGACCACGATCTGACCAGCGCGGTGGCCAAGGCCCTCCTGCTGCTCACGGCACCCGGCCGGGCCAACCGGCAGCGGATCACCGATCCAGCCCGGGATGCCGCGGCGGTGGGCGGTTCCGGCCGCTCCGGGCCGTCGCCGCGTGGCTCCGGTGATCCCGGCTGGTCGGCGACGCCCGGCGAAGGGTTGGCGGGCATGCCGTCGGTGCCGGTGCAGCGGGGCGACGACGAGGCCGAGTCGGCGACCGGCGAGTCGTCGGCGGACCAGAACGACCCGGCCCGCCCCGCCCCGAACGCCCGGCCCACCCGGGCGTCGATCGGGCTCACCGAGCGCGAGCTTCAGGTGCTGCTGGGCATGGCCGAGGGTAAGAGCAACGCGGAGATCGGCCGGGAGTTGTTCGTCTCGGAAGACACCGTCAAGACGCACGCTCGCCGGTTGTTCCGCAAGCTCGGCGCCCGCGACCGGGCGCATGCGGTGGCAGCAGGCTTCCGGGCCGGCCTGGTCGCCTGAGGCACACGCCGCCCCGCACGGCCGCGCGGTGGCGGCAGGCTCTCAGACGCCCGGGTACGCGCGGCTCCGCACGGTCCGCGGTCGCGGCAGGCTTTCGGCACCTGAGGTACGCGCTGCTCCGCACGTCACGCGGTGGCGGCAGGCTCTCAGACGCCTGGGTACGTGCTGGCTCCGCACGGTCACGGTGGCGGCAGGCTTTCGGGCACCCACGTGTCACCGCGCACGCGGTGGCAGCAGGCTCTCCGACCGTCTGGGGGTACGCGCAGCCCCGCCGATCACATAGTGGCGGCAGGCTTCGGAGCCGGCCTGGCCGCCCGAAGGCGTGCTGTCGTCACTGCGTGGCGGTCGGGGTGCCCGGCTCGTCCTCGGTGCCCTCGGTCAGGGTGTCGTGCACGCCGTCGGCGTAGCCACGGGCGTAGTCCCACGTCACGTAGTGGTCCGGGTCGGGGTCGTACGCGGGCTCGTGCACCCGGGGGCGGCCCGAGTTGAGCAGGTGGCGCAGGTTGCCCCGGAGCAGGTCCCAGTCGAAGTAGTGCGGCTCCCGGCAGTCCTCGCATTCGATCACCAGCCCACGGACCCCGATCGGGGCCAGCAGGGCCTGGTAGATCTCCAGATCGGCGAGGTCTTCCAGCACGTCCTGCCGCTCGACGTCGGTCAGCGGATCCGGCGTCGGGTCATCGCCCGGGTCATCCAGACCCGCGGTGGGATCGGCCGGGTCGCCATTGAACGGGTCGATGGGCTCGTCGTGCACCCCTTCACCGTAGACCCAACGCGGCGCGGACGTCCGCCCCCCGGCCGTGCGCCGGGCCGGGCCGCCACGGACGGGTCGCCCAGGTCACTGGGTACGATGAGGCGACGTGCCGGCACCGTGGCGCGCTCCGGTGCCCGCCCGCGCCACCTCGCTGAAGCCCATCCGAGCAGCTCAGGGGAGCAATCGTGGAAAATTCGCCCAGCACCGATCTTCCGGCCGGCGTCGAGCACGCCGACCTGGGCGGCCACCTGCCCGAGCTGCCGGCCGGCTCCGCGCGGGTGGTTCCGCTCGGCCTCACCTTCGACGATGTGCTGCTCCAGCCGGGCGAGTCGGACGTGGTGCCCAGCCGGGTCAACACCCGGACGAAGCTCACCCGCAACGTCGAGTTGTCCATTCCGCTGCTCTCCAGCGCGATGGACACGGTGACCGAGGCCCGGATGGCGATCGCCATGGCGCGCCAGGGCGGCATCGGCGTGTTGCACCGCAACCTCTCCCTGGAGGACCAGGCGCTCCAGGTCGACCTGGTCAAGCGCTCCGAGTCCGGCATGATCACCAACCCGGTGACGGCCAGCCCGGACGACACGCTGCGCGAGGTCGACGAGCTGTGCGGGCGATACCGCATCTCCGGCGTCCCCGTGGTGGACGGCGACGGCCAGCTGGTCGGCATCGTCACCAACCGCGACATGCGTTTCGTCTCCGAGCCGGACACCCCGGTCCGCGAGATCATGACCCACACCCCGCTGGTGACCGCCCGGGTGGGCGTGAGCAAGGACGACGCTCTCGCGCTGCTGCGCCAGCACAAGGTCGAGAAGCTGCCGATCGTCGACGAGTCGGGCCGGCTGCGTGGCCTGATCACCGTGAAGGACTTCACCAAGAGCGAGCAGTACCCGGACGCCAGCAAGGACGACGCCGGCCGCCTCCGGGTCGCCGCCGCCATCGGTGTCGGCGAGGACGCGTACAAGCGGGCCCGTGCCCTGGTCGACGCGGGCGTCGACGTGCTGATCGTGGACACCGCGCACGGTCACCAGCGGGCCGTGCTGGACATGGTCCGCCGGCTCAAGGCCGACGTCGCGGTCGACATCATGGGCGGCAACGTGGCCACGTACGCCGGTGCGAAGGCGCTGGTCGACGCCGGCGCGGACGGCGTCAAGGTGGGCGTGGGGCCGGGCGCGATCTGCACCACCCGGATCGTCGCCGGGGTCGGCGTGCCGCAGGTCACCGCGATCATGGAGGCGGCCCGGGCCGCCCGCCCGGCCGGTGTGCCGGTGATCGGCGACGGTGGCATCCAATATTCCGGTGACATCGCCAAGGCCCTGGTGGCCGGCGCCGACACGGTGATGCTCGGCAGCCTGCTGGCCGGCTGCGAGGAGAGCCCCGGCGAGCTGATCTTCGTCAACGGCAAGCAGTTCAAGACCTACCGCGGGATGGGGTCGCTCGGCGCGATGCAGTCCCGGGGTCAGGCCAAGTCGTACAGCAAGGACCGCTACTTCCAGCAGGACGTGCTCAGCGACGACAAGCTGGTCCCGGAGGGCGTCGAAGGTCAGGTGCCCTACCGGGGGCCGCTCTCCCGGGTCGCACACCAGCTGGTCGGCGGGTTGCGACTGGCCATGGGGTACGCCGGTGCGGAGAACATCCCCGATCTGCACCGCCGGGGCCAGCTCATCCGGATCACCGCGGCCGGGCTGAAGGAGAGCCACCCGCACGACATCCAGATGACCGTCGAGGCGCCCAACTACCACACCCGCTGACCCACCACCCCCAACCACCTGGAGTCCCCCATGCGTGACGTGGTCGAGATCGGGCTGGGCAAGACCGCGCAGCGCGGCTACCACCTGGACGACATCGCCATCGTGCCGAGCCGCCGGACCAGGGACGTCGACGACGTCTCCACCTCCTGGCAGCTCGACGCGTACCCGTTCGGTATCCCGTGCGTCGGTCACCCCTCCGACGCCACCATGAGCCCGGCGTCGGCGGTGCGGCTCGGCCAGCTCGGCGGCCTCGGCGTGCTCAACGTCGAGGGGCTCTGGACCCGCTACGAGAACCCGACCAAGGTGCTGGAGGAGCTGGCCGGCCTCGACGAGGACGCCCGCGCCACCAAGCGGCTCCAGGAGGTGTACGCCGAGCCGATCCGCCCGGACCTGATCGCCGAGCGGGTTCGTGAGCTGCGCGCCGGTGGCGGCACGGTGGCGGTGCGGGTCTCCCCGCAGCACACCCTGGCGCTGGCCCCGGTGATCCTGGACGCCGGGGTGGACATCCTCGTCATCCAGGGCACCATCGTCTCGGCCGAGCACGTGTCGACCACCGACGAGCCCTTGAACCTCAAGGAGTTCATCGCCGACCTCGACCTGCCGGTGATCGTGGGCGGTTGCACGGACTACAAGACCGCTCTGCACCTGATGCGCACCGGTGCGGCCGGGGTGATCGTGGGCATCGGTGGCGACGAGTGGTCGACCACCGAGTCGGTGCTGGGGATCCGGGTGCCGATGGCCTCCGCGATCGCGGACGCCGCGGCGGCCCGCCGCGACTACCTCGACGAGACCGGTGGCCGGTACGTGCACCTGATCGCCGACGGTGACATCCAGACCTCGGGCGACATCGCCAAGGCGCTCGGCTGCGGTGCGGACGCGGTGATGCTCGGTGAGCCGCTGTCGCTCTGCGAGGAGGCGCCCGCCGGTGGTGCCTGGTGGCACTCGGCGGCGAGCCACCCGTCGCTGCCTCGGGGCTCGTTCGAGGTTGCCGGTGAGCCGCTCGGGTCGATGGAGGAGCTGCTCTTCGGCCCGGCCGACGAGGCCGACGGCCAGCTCAACCTGTTCGGTGGGCTGCGTCGGGCGATGGCCAAGTGCGGTTACCGCGACCTGAAGGAGTTCCAGAAGGTCGGCCTGGTCCTCGACCGCTGACCCTTTTCGTCAGACGCCGGAAGGCCGGCCCCGCTGTGCTGCGGGGCCGGCCTCCGTCGTATCGGGCGGGTCAGCCCTCGGTGAACTCCACCCAGTTCAGATTCCCCAGGCCGCTGGTCGGGCCGCCGGGCACGGCGCGGTAGACCAGGTAGAGCCGGTGCGCCCCGGCCGGCTGGTCCACCGGCACCGCGGTGCTGGTGAAGGCCGCGTTGCCGGTGGTCGCGTTCAGGGTCGCCGTGGCGACGATCGGGCCGGTCGGCGAGTCGAGTCGCAGCTCCACCGCCGCCCGTGGGGTGTCGGCGGTGGCGGCCGAGCCGCCGGAGTGGCGCAGCGTCACGGTGGACACCCCGCCGAGGTTGATCGGGTCGAAGGCGATGTGGTCGCCCGGGTCGATCGCGTTGACGTGCTGCCCGCCTCCGGTGTCGCCGGTGGTGGCCACCTCGACCCCCTGCCGTACCTGGGCGTTCTCGGCCTGCTGCCGGGGCGTCTGGATGATCGCCTGGCCGACTGCGGTGATCGGAGCCTGGCCGCCACCACCCAGGTCGGTGTACGACGCGCTGATCCCGCCGTACAGGTACCCGCCGGCGTGGTCACCGCCGTCGGCCGGGGTGGTGAGGGTGCCGGTGCAGCCGGTGGTCGAGCTGTCCGGGTGGCCGTGGCTGTCGTGGCCGAGGACGAAGGTCACGGTCACCCGCGAGCAGTCCACCGGCCCGTCCTCCGGGTCGGTCACCGTGACCGTGAACGGCACACTCTCCCCCCAGGTGAAGAAGCTGCCGGACACCGGGGAGGTGACGGTCACCGTGGGCGCGGTGTTACCGACCACGATCTCCTTGGTGAGCACGGCCGTCTTTCCGCTGGAGTCCGTCACCGTCAGCTTGGCGGTGTACGTCCCGTTGGCCGTGTAGGTGAACGACGCGGCCGGGTCGGCCGAGTCGACAGTGCCGTCGCTGGTGAAGTCCCAGGCGTACGAGATGGACTCGCCCGGATCCGGGTCGTAGCTGCCGGCAGAGGAGAACCGTACGGTCAGCGGTGCCGTACCCGAGGTCGGGGTGGCGTCGAGTTTCGCCACCGGTGACCGCTTGCCCTTGACGTACCGGATCACCGACAGTTGCGCGTCCGGGTTGGCCCGGAAGAAGCCGTCACCGTACTCCAGCAGGTAGAGAGAGCCGTCCGGGCCGAACTCCATGTCCATCGGGTTGTCGAAGACAACGCCGGGCAGGAACTGCTCGACGCCGGTCAGGGTGCCCCGGCCGTCGGTGCGCATCATGAAGATCTTGTCCCGGGTGAACTCGCCGAACACCACCGCGTTCTGGTAGTACTCGGGGAACTTCACCTCCGAGGTCGACGCCGGGTCGTACGAGTAGATCGGTCCACCCATCGGGCCGATGCCACCGGTGCCGATGACCGGCCACGTGAAGTCACAGCCGGCCGCAGGGGTCTCCAGGTACGACCCGGCACAGGGGGTGCGCGCGTCGAACGTGTACCAGAACTGTGGCTGCTCGACCTTCGGCAGCACCCGCAGGCCGGTGTTGCGCGGAGAGTTGTTGACCGGGGCGCCGCAGTTGAACGGCGCACCGGAAGTTCGCGTCACGAAGTCGAAGTCGATGTACGGCAGGCTCGGCGAGTAGCAGTACGGCCAGCCGTAGTTGCCGGCCTTGTTGGTGGCGAACCAGCGGCCGGTGCCGTCCGGTCCTCGGGTGGCGCTGGGTACGCGGGAGTCCGGCGAGTAGTCGCCGACGTAGACCATGCCCTTGGCGTCCACGTCGTACCGGAAGGGGTTGCGTAGCCCCATCAGGAAGATCTCCGGCCGTGTCTTGGCGGCGGTGTCCTGCGCCTCGGGGAAGAGGTTGCCGTTCGGGATGGCGTACGTCCCATTGGCCCGGACCTTGATCCGCAGCAGCTTGCCCCGCAGGTCGTTGGTGTTGGCCGACGAGCGCTGCGCGTCGTAGCCGGGGCCCTGGGTCGGCGACTCGTTGATCGGGGTGTAGCCGTCGGAGCCGCCGGCGTTGGTGTCGTCCCCGGTGATCAGGTAGAGCAGCCCCTTGCCGTCGAACTTGATCTCGCCGGCCACGTGGCAGCAGATGCCGCGGTCCACGTCGACCCGGAGGATCTGCTGCTCGGTGCTCATGTCCAGGTGCGGGGTGGGCGAGTCCACCAGCTTGACCCGGGAGAGCTGGTTGTAGCCCTTGAACTTGTCCCAGACGGTCGGGTCGGTCGACGTGGCCGGCGCGTCGCCCTCGTTGACGCCCGGGGTGGCCGGGTCGTCGACCGGGGTGTTGAGCTTCGGCGCGTAGTAGATGTAGACCCACTTGTTGGTCGCGAAGTCCGGGTCGATCGCCACCGACTGGAGGCCGTCCTCGTCGTGCTGGTACACGTCGACGGTGCTGATCACGGGGCTGGCGCCGGTGGCGGGGTCGTAGAGCCGCACCTCGCCGCCGCGGGTGTTGTGCAGCACCCGACCATCCGGGAGCACGGCCAGCGACATCGGCTCGCCCGGGTCGTCGTTGAGGGTCACCTTCTCGTAGTTGCCGAGCACCGTGGCACCGCAGTCGCCCTCGACCACGCCGGCGGACCACTGGATGCCGCCGAGCAGGTGCTCACGGAACTTCGCCGAGCGGTACGTCTCGATGCTGTGCCCGAGGCCGGTGTAGAAGGAGCGCCCGCCCTGGTGGTCCTTGCACCAGGTGACCGGGTGGTCGTACCCCATGGCACCACCGGTGTAGGTCTTCTCGTCCACGGTGGCCAGCACGTGCGCGGAGCCCCGGACGTTGCGGCTGAAGTTGTACCACTCCTCGGTGAGGGTGAGGGTGCGCGGCAACGTCTCGGTGGCCGGGTGGGCCCGGTCGGCCACGTCCACCACACCGCGGACGGCCGGTGAGGCGCCAGCCACCTTCGCGCCGACCAGGTCCTGGTAGAAGGCCCAGTCCGGCTCGGTCTCCGCGGCGGCGTGCACGCCCACGTAACCGCCGCCGGCCTTGACGTACGCCTCGAACGCCGCCTCCTGGCTGGCGTTGAGCACGTCGCCGGTGGTGTTGAGGAAGACCACCGCGCGGTAGTTAGCCAGCTCGACGGCGGTGAACGCGCTGGCGTCCCGGCTCACGGTGACGGTGAAGTCGTTCGCCCGAGCCAGCTGTCGGATGGTCTCGACACCGTCGGGGATGGACGCGCGGCGCTCACCGGCCGTCTTGGTGAACACCAGCACCCGGTAGCTCTGGGGGGCGCGGGCGGTGGAGCGCAGCGCGGCCGGTCCGTTCTCCACGACGGCCGGCGCGGTCGGAGCCACGTCGTCGGTCGGTGCGGCGGTCGCGGGAACGGCGGAGGCGAGGGGAACGGTGAGGATCAGTCCAGCGGCGACGGCGAGCCATCGTCGTCCGGTCGGTCGGGGCATCGGTTCCTCCGGTGGTCGGCAGGCGCGCGGTGTCCCCGGCCTGGGTGGGCCGGCAGCGCATCTGCGTGGGGGATGGAACGGGCGCGCCCCGTCGCCGCACGGGAGGCGCGGGGTGACCGGGCCGGTGTCGACCGGGCCCGTCACCGTGGGCCGGCGCGGTGGCCGGCGGAGGGGGTGCGCGGCCGGCGTCGGGTGGACGCCGGCCGCGCCGGTGTCACTTCTTCAGGTAAATGGTCAGGTCGGACATGTTGCGGTAGCTGAGCGCCGCGAAGTCGAGCGACTGGGCCCGGTTGGCGGTGCCGCCGGGGGCGGTGTCCATCTCCCAGTTGGCGTGGTGGAAGTCCCGTTCGCCGATGGTCTGGAAGAACTGCTGGAAGTTGATGTCGCCCTCGCCCAGCGGCGTCATCTGGTGGCCGTTGGGCACGCTGGTGTCGCGGTCGCCGTCCTTGGCGTGGAAGAGCGGGAAGCGGGTGGTCCGGTCTGCCACGTTGAGGATCGGGTCGAACAGGTCGGTCACCTCGCGGCCGGCCGGGTCGACGTACTTCTGGTGCTTGTAGCGGGCCACGTAGCCCCAGTAGATGTCGAACTCGAAGTAGACGTACCGGGGGTCGGTCTTGCCGAAGAAGTACTCCAGACGCCGGATGCCGGAGGAGCGGGTGGGGCGGCCCTGCTCGTCGAGTGGCCCGGAGTCCAACAGGAAGTTGTACGCGCTGTCGTGGTTGTGCGTGTAGAGGCGCAACCCTCGCGCCCGGGCCTGCCGGCCCAGCTCGTTCCAGGTGTCGGCGGCGGCGTCCCAGTCGGCCTTGTACGCGCTGTTGGTCGGGTCGCTGCCGGTGCCGATGTTCTTCATGCCGAGTTCCTCGGCGATGTCCAGCTGCTGCTGGAAGGTGGCCGCCTGGATCGAGGCGTGCGTGCCGTTGGCGACCAGGCCGTTGTCGTCGAGGATCTTGCGGATCTCGGTGGGGGTGATCTGTCGGCCCAGGATCGCGGTGTTCTGCGTGTAGCCGGCGAACTCGATCTCCTTGTAACCGATCTCGGCGAGCCGGGCGAGGACGCGCTCGAAGCCGTACGGCACGCCGCTGTCGTCGGGCGCGGCGGTGATCCGGTCGCGGACGCTGTAGAGGATGATGCCGCGATTCCTGGACGGGATCAGCGGCTCGACCCGCAGCTTGCTCTTTCCCTTGTCCTTGGGGTGGGCGAGCGCGGGGGTGCCGGTGGCGAGGACCGGCAGGCCGGCCGCGCCGATTGCGGCGGCGGCGCCGGCGGAGGCGGCAAGCAGGGACCGGCGGCTCAGCCGGCCGGTGGAGGAGGCGTCGGGTGCGGTGTGATCTGGCATGGTTCCACCTTTCGCGACGGTGGTTGCCGTCGATGACGATCAGCAGAGGTGCGACGAGGTCCGGTCGCGGGGCGCCGCCGAGCGCCCGTTGGGTCAGGACGCAGGTGCGCTGTCCTGGTCGTGATCGGCTTGAATGTTCCGAGCACGTTACATCTTGGAGACAGACACTAACGTCGGTCTTGGTCAAAAGAAAGGACGGATTGACCGCAACTTTTGTTTGTTTCAGCGAAAGTGACTGATGATCGTCGATATCGGCGGTACGGTGAGTGACGCTGACTACGCTCGTCCTGACCGGGAGACTGCCGCAGGAGGGTGTGCATGGTCCGAAACGGACGGGCACGGGTGAGCCGTCGACTGGCCGCCACCGCCGCTGCGCTGACCTGCGTCGTCGGGCTGGGCGCAACCGGTTGTACGGGCGACAGCGACGGTTTCCGCCCCGGCGCGGCCGATGCCGGCGACCCGTACGTGCCGGGGCGCGGCAACGGCGGCTACGACGTCTCGCACTACGACCTCGACGTCCGCTACGACCCGTCGACGGACCGGCTGAGCGGCCGCGCCGTCATCACGGCCACGGCGACCCAGGACCTGTCCCGGTTCAACCTGGACCTGGCCGGCCTGACCGTCAGCGCGGTCACCGTGGCGGACGCACGAGCCGACCACCGCCGCGGCGACGGCGAGCTGGTCGTGACCCCGCGTGACGGGCTCCCGCGCGGCCGGCAGTTCACCGTGGCGGTCGACTACGCGGGTGTGCCCACCGCGGTGGTCGACGGTGCACTGGGCAGCGGTGGGTTCCTGCACACCGCCGACGGCGCGGTCGCGCTCGGCCAACCCGACTCGGCCGCCACCTGGTTCCCGGTCAACGACCACCCGTCGGACAAGGCCAGCTACGAGCTGGCGGTCACCGTCCCGGACGGTCTGGCCGCACTGAGCAACGGAGTGCCCGGCCCGAAGAGCGGCGCCGACGGCTGGACCACCTGGCACTGGTCGGAGCGTGCCCCGATGGCCAGCTACCTGAGCACCCTGGTGATCGGTGACTACCGGGTGGTGACCGGCACGCACGCGGGCCGACCGATGGTCACGGCGGTGGCGGCGAGCCTGCCCGCGAGCGGCGGCGCGGCCAGTTCGCTGGCCCGCACCGGGGCGATCGCCGACTTCCTGGCCAGCCGGTTCGGCCCGTACCCGTTCGACTCGTACGGCGGGATCGTCATCGCCGACGACCGGATCGGGTACGCGTTGGAGACCCAGTCCCGCCCGGTCTACGGGCCTGCCTTCTTCTCCGACGACCAACCCAACCCGAGCGTGGTCGCGCACGAGCTGGCCCACCAGTGGTTCGGCGACAGCGTGTCGTTGACCAGGTGGGGCGACATCTGGCTCAACGAGGGTTTCGCCAGCTACGCGGAGTGGCTGTGGGAGGAGCACGACGGCGGCCGGACCGCGCAACGCAACTTCGAGATCCAGTACGCGGCGACCGACTGGTCGCAGCCGTCGGTCGAGCCGGGCCGGGAGTCGATGTTCGGCACCGCCGTCTACAAGCGGGGGGCGCTCGCCGTGCACGCCCTGCGTCGGACCGTCGGCGACGACACGTTCTTCCGCATCCTGCGGACCTGGACCAGCGAGCGGGCGGCGGGCAACGCGACCACCTCGGATCTCGTCGCGCTGGCCGAGCGGGTGGCGGGTCGGCAACTCCGACCGCTCTTCGACGCCTGGTTGGTGGGTGGATCAGCCCCCACACTGCCGTGATTGCGCCGTGATCGCCGGTCGATATGCTCCCGGCTGCGTACGGCGGGGGACCGTCCGCGCGCGCGGAGCGGTGGACGCCGTCGCCGCGACCGTACCGGGGAGGGTTCGAGATGCGGGTGACACGGCACGACCTGCGGATGAGCGTCGGTCTGCTGGTGACTGGGGCGCTCGCACTGTCCGGATGCGACTCGTCGAGCCCGAAGGCGGCGCCGGAGCCCAGCGCGTCGCCCGCCCCGGCGCGGACGTTCACCGCGGGCGCCGAGGGGGTCGGGGACGCCTACTTCCCCACCTACGGCAACGGGGGCTACGACGTCGGGCAGTACACCGTCAAGGTGCGCTACGACCCGGCGAAGGACCGGTTGACCGGCACGACCACCGTGCAGGCCACCGCGACGGCCGACCTGTCCACGTTCAACCTCGACCTGGCCGGCCTGACCGTCACCGCGGTCACCGTGGACGGCGCACCGGCGACCCATGAGCGGCAGCGCAACGAGCTGGTGGTGAAGCCGGCCTCCGGCCTGGTCAACGGCAACGGGTTCGTCGCCGAGGTCACCTACGAGGGTGTGCCGAAGCCGTTGAAGAACGAGACTCTCGGTGAGGGTGGGTTCCTGCACACCCCGGACGGTGCCATCGCCCTGGGCCAGCCCGAGTCGGCCAGCACCTGGTACCCGGTCAACGACCACCCGTCCGACAAGGCGGCGTACGACTTCGAGATCGCCGTGCCCGACGGTCTGACCGCCGTCAGCAACGGCGTGCCGGGCGGCAAGGCCAGCAAGGACGGCTGGACCACCTGGAAGTGGTCGGAGAAGTCGCCGATGGCCAGTTACCTGAGCACGCTGGTGATCGGCAAGTTCCGCATCACGACCGGCGAGCACAAGGGCCGTCCGGTCTACAACGCGGTCGCCACCAACGTGGCCAAGGGCGCAGCCGACACGTCGATCGCGCAGACCGTCAAGGTGGCCGACTACCTGGAGAGCGTGTTCGGGCCGTACCCGTTCGACGCGTACGGCGGTGTGGTGATCTCCGACAGCCGGATCTCGTACGCCCTGGAGACGCAGAGCCGCCCGGTCTACTCCGCCGGCTTCTTCCGGCGGGGTGAGAACACCGAGGTGGTCGCGCACGAGCTGGCGCACCAGTGGTTCGGTGACAGTGTCGCGCTGGCCAGGTGGGAGGACATCTGGCTCAACGAGGGCTTCGCGACGTACGCGGAGTGGCTCTGGGCCGAGCACACCAAGGCGTACACGGCCAAGGAGGCGTTCGACAACCGGTACGCCCGGATCCCCGCCCAGGTGTGGAAGACGCCGCCCGGCAAGCCGGGTGTCGACGAGTTGTTCAGCGAGTCGGTCTACCAGCGCGGCGGCATGACCCTGCACGCCCTGCGGGTGGCCGTCGGCGACAAGGCGTTCTTCGAGATCGTCAGGACCTGGGCGGCGGAGAAGCGCAACGGCACCGCCACCACCGCCGAGTTCGTCGCCCTCGCCGAGCGCATCTCCGGCCAGCAGCTCGACGCGCTCTTCGACGCCTGGCTGTACGGCACGAAGAAGCCGGCCCAGCCCAAGCGGCTCTGAGCGGGGTCAGTTCCTGACGACCAGGGTCGGGTTGGCGGCGAGATAGGCGTCGGCGCGGCCGGCGCGGAGTTCGGTGATGAACTTCCGGCCGACGCTGGTGAGCTGCTCGCCGCGGTAGGCGCTGCCCTTGCCGACGCCGGAACCGGGCAGGCCGACCAGCACGAACTTGTTCTCCGGCACCCCGCTGAGGGCGTACGCGATGTCGACGATCCGCCGCCCACCGACGTAGATCAGCGTGTCGCCCAGCGCTGCGACGACCTGGTCGACCCGCTCGGGTTGCCGGGCGAGGCCCTCGTCCAGGATCTTGCGGGTCAGCGCCTTGACCAGTTGCTGCTGGTGACGCTGCCGGGCGTAGTCGCCGCCGGTGATGTACCGCTGCCGGGCGTAGTCCAGGGCCTGCCAACCGTTGAGGTGCTGCTCGCCCTTCTCGTAGACCTGCTGCGGCCCGGTGTACCCGCCCGGCGCGCTCTCCCGGTACTTGCCGTCCGGTCGGCGGTGCATCGACTCGACCCGCTGGTCGACGTAGATGTCCACCCCGCCCAGGGCGTTGACCAGCCGGTCGAACCCGTTGAACGTGAGCACCGCGCCGGCGTCGATGCGCAGCCCGGTGTACCCGGCGACCGTGCTGCGCAGCAGCTCGTACCCCTGGGCGGTGCTCGGCTGCTTGGGTTTGCCCGGCACCCGGCTGCCGAAGCTCATCGCGTGGGTGAGCTTGGTCTTGCCACCCTTGTAGCCGGCCTTCGGGAACGCCGGGATGTCGACCAGCAGGTCGCGGGGGAGCGAGAAGAGGTACGCCTGGCCCAACCCCTTCGGCACGTGCAGCACCAGCACGGCGTCCGAGTGCGGCTCCCACCCGGGCACGCTGACCCGAGTGTCCACACCGACCAGCAGCAGGTTGAGCGGGCCGGTGATGTCCGCACCCGGCGGTGGGCCGCTGGGGCTCGGGGTGGGCGTCACGATCGGCGTCGGCGTCGGCGAGCCGGCGACCGGAGCGCCGCCCGGCTTGTTGTCGCCGGTCAGCCGGGTGATCACCACAGCCCCGGCCGCGATCAGCGCGACGGCGGCGAGGGCCGTCAACCCCAGCAGCAACCACCGTTGGCGCGGCGCCATCGACCCGAGGATCATCTTGGATTCCTTCCACCCGTCTGGTGAACAACGCTCCGACGGGTGCTCCGGGTTGCGGCCGGAAGGCGCCGGGTCGGTCGGCCGGAGCATGATCGCGCGAAAACTGCCGCTGGCGCGAGCGCTACTCACGAGTAATGATGCGTCCATGCGGTACGACGTGGTCGTCATCGGGTCCGGCTTCGGCGGCGCCGTCACCGCGCTCCGGCTGGCCGAGAAGGGATACTCGGTCGCCGTGCTCGAAGCCGGCCGGCGCTTCACCGACGACGAGTTCCCGCAGACGTCCTGGCGGGCCCGCCGGTTCCTCTGGGCGCCGCGACTGGGCTGCTACGGCATCCAGCGCCTCACCCTGCTGCGCCCGGCCGACCGACGCTCCGGCGGCGGCGTGCTGGTGCTCTCCGGCGCCGGGGTGGGCGGCGGCTCACTCGTCTACGCGAACACCCTCTACGAGCCGCTGCCGGCCTTCTACGTCGACCCGCAGTGGCGGGACATCACCGACTGGCGCGACGAGTTGGCCCGCCACTACGACCAGGCCAAGCGGATGCTCGGCGTCACCACGTACCCCCTGGACACCCGCGCGGACCGGGCCATGCGGGCGGTGGCCGAGCGGATGGGGGTGGGGCACACCTACCACGCCACCCCGGTCGGAGTGCACATCGGTCGACCCGGCCAGCGGGTCGCCGACCCCTACTTCGGGGGTGCCGGCCCGGAGCGCACCGGCTGCACGCACTGCGGCTCGTGCATGACCGGCTGCCGTCACGGGGCGAAGAACACGCTGGTCAAGAACTACCTCTGGCTCGCGGAGCGGCTCGGGGTCGAGGTGCACCCGCTGACCACGGTGACGGCCGTCCGCCCGGCCACCGGCGGCGGGTACGAGGTGCACGCCGAACGCACCGGCGCATGGCTGCGCAAGGGACGGCAGGTGATCCACGCCGACCAGGTGGTGTTCGCCGCCGGGGCGCTCGGCACCCAACGGCTGCTGCACGCCATGAGGGCCGACGACGCGCTGCCCGGGCTCTCGCCCCGCCTCGGCGAGCTGACCCGGACCAACTCCGAGGCGATCCTCGGCGCCTCGGTGCCCCGCCGCCGCGCCCGGGCCGAGCGGCTGGACTACACCGAGGGCGTGGCGATCACCAGCTCGTTCCACCCCGACCCGCAGACCCACGTGGAGCCGGTCCGCTACGGTCGCGGCTCCAACGCGATGGGGCTGCTCCAGTCGCTGCTGGTCGACGGCGGCCCCCACCGGGTTCGCCGCTGGTTGGGCAGCATCGTGCGGCAGCCCCGACTGGCCGCCCGGATGCTGTCGGTGCGCGGCTGGTCGGAGCGGACGGTGATCGCCCTGGTGATGCAGTCGGTGGACAACTCGCTGACCACCCGGTGGCGGCGCGGCGCGTTCGGTCGTCGGCTGGTCACCGGCCCGGGCCACGGCACCCCGAGCCCGACCTGGATCCCGGCCGGCAACACCGCCGCCCGACTGCTGGCCGACGAGATCGGAGGCACCCCCGGCGGCTCACTGACCGAGCCGTTCGACATCCCGATGACCGCGCACATCCTCGGCGGGGCGGTCATCGGTGCGACCCCGGCCGACGGGGTGATCGACCCCTGGCACCGGGTGTACGGGCACCCCGGTCTGCACGTCGTCGACGGCGCGGCGGTCTCGGCCAACCTCGGCGTGAACCCGTCGTTGACGATCACCGCCCAGGCGGAACGGGCGATGTCCTACTGGCCCAACCGGGGCGAGGAGGACCCCCGGCCGACGCTCGGGTCCCCGTACCGCCGGCTGGCGCCCGTACCCCCGCACCACCCGGCGGTGCCGGCGGACGCCCCGGGCGCGCTGCGGCCCTGAGGCCGGCCGGCGCGGCGGGGCGAGCCGGTGCCGGGCACGGCCGTGACTGTCGGTAGGCTTTGCGCACATGAGCCTGCCTCGCCCCGTCCTCGTGGTGGACTTCGGAGCCCAGTACGCCCAGCTCATCGCGCGCCGGGTCCGTGAGGCGAAGGTCTACTCCGAGATCGTGCCGCACTCGATGCCGATCGCCGAGATGCTGGCGAAGAACCCCGCCGCGATCATCCTCTCCGGCGGCCCGGCCAGCGTCTACGCAGCGGACGCACCGCAGATCGACGCGGGCGTGTTCAGCGCCGACGTGCCGGTCTTCGGTATCTGCTACGGCTTCCAGGCGATGGCCCAGGCGCTCGGCGGCACCGTGGCGAGGACCGGCAACCGCGAGTACGGCGGCACGCCGCTGCGCCCCCGCCTCCTCGACCCCGGTGTGCTGCTGCGCGACCTGCCCGCGGACCTCCCCGTCTGGATGAGCCACGGCGACGCCGTCACCGAGGCCCCCGCGGGCTTCACGGTGACCGCCGAGTCGGCGGGCGCGCCGGTCGCCGCCTTCGAGGACCTGGCCGGCCGGCGGGCCGGCGTGCAGTTCCACCCGGAGGTCGGGCACACCGCGCACGGCCAGGAGATGCTGACCCGCTTCCTGTACGACATCGCCGGCATCGAGCCGACCTGGACGCCCGAGAACATCATCGACGAGCAGGTTGCCCGGATCCGCGCCCAGGTCGGCGACAAGGAGGTCATCTGCGGCCTGTCCGGCGGGGTGGACTCGGCGGTCGCCGCCGCGCTGGTGCACAAGGCGGTCGGTGACCAGCTCACCTGCGTCTTCGTCGACCACGGTCTGCTGCGCGCCGGTGAGGCCGAGCAGGTGGAGAAGGACTACGTCGCCGCCACCGGCATCAAGCTGAAGGTGGTCGACGCCACCGAGCGGTTCCTCGGCGCGCTGGCCGACGTGACCGACCCGGAGCAGAAGCGCAAGATCATCGGCCGGGAGTTCATCCGGGTCTTCGAGGCCGCCGCCCGCGAGATCGCCTCGCACGGCGACGTCGAGTTCCTCGTCCAGGGCACCCTCTACCCGGACGTGGTGGAATCCGGCGGCGGCACCGGCACCGCCAACATCAAGAGCCACCACAACGTCGGCGGTCTGCCGGAGGACCTGAAGTTCGCCCTGGTCGAGCCGCTGCGCACCCTGTTCAAGGACGAGGTCCGGGCGCTCGGCCTCCAGCTGGGGCTGCCCGAGGCGATGGTCTGGCGGCACCCGTTCCCCGGCCCCGGCCTGGCCATCCGGATCATCGGCGCGGTCAACCAGGAGCGCCTCGACCTGCTCCGCGAGGCCGACCTGATCGCCCGTGAGGAGCTGACCGCCGCCGGCCTCGACCGGGGCGTCTGGCAGTTCCCGGTGGTGTTGCTCGCCGACGTCCGCAGCGTCGGTGTGCAGGGAGACGGGCGCAGTTACGGGCACCCCGTGGTGCTGCGCCCGGTCTCCAGCGAGGACGCCATGACCGCGGACTGGTCACGACTGCCCTACGAGGTGGTTGCCCGGATCTCCACCCGGATCACCAACGAGGTGGCTGAGGTGAACCGGGTGGTCCTGGACGTGACCAGCAAGCCGCCGGGCACCATCGAGTGGGAGTAACCGCTGGTCAGCCGGCCGGCGGCGTGGTGAACGGGGTCGTCGGCGGGTAGGGCGGCGTCGGGGCGTACCCCGGTTGCGGGCTGCCGGGCGCGGGCCCGGCGGTGGGGTGTGGCGCGGAGGTGGGCTGCGGCGCGGCGCCCGCCGGGTGCGGCCAGGCCGGCGCGCCGGTGGGCTCCTCCGGCATCAGAAACCACATGATCGGGTACGCGAACAGCGCCAGCCCGCCGGTGAGCAGGCCGCTGACCGCGAAGAGAACCCGGACCAGGGTGGGATCGATGGCGAAGTAGCGGCCGACGCCGCTGGCGACCCCCGCGACCATGCGGTCGGTGGTGGGTCGCCGGAGCTGCTTGTACGGGGCGTGAGGAGCGGTGGTCGATGTCATGACCCCACTGTCCGCGCTGGTGGCCGGCCCGCCCTCGGTGACCGCCCGGATCATTACCCTGACCGATCCCTGATCGGCGTCAGACAGTCAGGAATCCGACTCTTTTCCGTTCCGGTAACCCGGCGCGGGGAGAATTTGCTCCCGTGACCACCTTGCTGGAGCCGCTCCGCAGGATCGCGGCATACGCAGTTTGTGCTGATTCAAGAGGCCGAGTCTTGCTGGTCCGCGCATCGGAGCGCTCCGGCACCCCCGGCACGTGGTCGCTGCCTGGCGGGGCGGTCGACCACGGCGAGGACCCGAACCACACGGTCGTCCGGGAAACCGCCGCCGAGACCGGCCTCTCGGTCGCCGTCTCCGGCCTGGCCGACGTGCTCGCCGACATGCGCGCACTGCCCGAGCGTGGCATCACCATCCACACCGATCGGCTGATCTACCGGGTGGCGGTGCGTGGCGGCACACTGGCCGACCGGGTCGGCGAGCGCCCCACCGACCTGGCCCGCTGGTACACCCTCGACGAGGCGCGCGAGCTGCCCCTGCGCTCGTTCACCGCACGCGCCCTCGGGTTGCCCGCCTCCTCGGCCGACGTGGTGCCCGACGAGGCACCCGAGTTCCCCTCCTTCTATGCCGTGCCCGGTCCCGACGGGCTGCACCGGGCACAACGCTTCGCCGCGTACGCGGTCTGCACCGACCCGGCCGGCCGGGTGCTGCTCACCCGCGTCTCCGACGGCTATCCCGGCGCCGGCTGCTGGCACCTGCCCGGCGGCGGCACCGACTACGGCGAGCAGCCCGGAGCGGCCCTCATCCGCGAGCTGGTCGAGGAGACCGGGCAGACCGGCCGCCTGGTCGAGCTGCTCGGCGTGGCCAGCCACCGCGATGCCGCCTCGCTCGGCCCCGAGGGCTACCCGATCGACTGGCACGGGGTGCGCGCCTTCTACCGGGTCGTGGTCGACCAACCCAACCCGCTGACCGTGGCCGACGTGGGCGGCTCCACCTGCGAGGCCCGCTGGTTCGGGCGCGAGGAGCTGGGCGCTCTCCCCACCCACCACCTCACCGAGGTGACCGCCGAAGCAGTCCAAGCCGCCCAGCTCACCTGACCCCTGCGCGCCCGGCCTTTCCTGGCGCCGGCGGTGCTTGGTGCTCGCGCGGCCTGCGCCCGCGGTCGTTCCAACCGCCGCGCGCGATGATCGACTCGGTTTCTTGAAAATCGCGGTATCCCCGGCACGGGGACACCCCGACTTCAGCAAACCCGAGTCGATCATCGCGTGAGCCTCGCAAGGCAGGCCGGTGCGGTCGCTGCCGGCGCAGCACGGCTCGATCGAGGCCAACGGAATGCGCCCCGAAGGCACGCCCACCGCCGCCCCCGCCCCAGCCCCGTTGATCATGAAGTTATCGTCACGACACGCCGGGATGGGCGGCTATAACTTCATGATCGGCGGGGTTGGGTGGGCCGGTGGACCTAGGGGAGGGGCGGGCGTGGGGTTTGTGCGGCGGGTTGGGGTTTATGGGGTTCTGTCCGACGGCGAGCGGGTGCTCGTCGTTCGGGATGGGGTCGAGGGTGAGTTTCCCGGGGTGTGGCGGCTGCCCGGTGGTGCTGTTGCGCACGCCGAGCATCCCGAGCGTGCCGTGGTTCGTGCGGTCGCCGAGCAGACCGGCTTGACTGTTGCGCCGGGTCGACTACGCGCCGTGATCGCTGACGTGACGAGCTGTCCGGAGGGCGTCTCGTTGCACACCGACCGACTGTTCTTCGACTTGACCCAGCGTGACGGCAGGTCGGATGGAGGCTCGCCGGGCGACGGGCTGGTCGATCGGGTTCGTTGGCTCACCCTGGACGAGGCGGCGGGGCTGTCGCTGACACCGTTCACCGCCGAGGTGCTCGGCCTGCCGGTCACACCGCTGCCGCCCGGGACGCACGGGTCGGGTCAGTCGCTCCCGCCGGCGCATCCCGACCGCCGTCTGCGCTTCGGGGCGTACGGGCTGGTCACCGATCCGGCCGGGCGGTTCCTGCTGACGCAGATCGCGGAGGGCTATCCGGGGGCCGGCTTGTGGCACCTGCCCGGTGGAGGGACCGACCACGGCGAGCAGCCCACCACCGGGTTGCTCCGGGAGCTGGTGGAGGAGGGTGGTCAGCTCGGCCGGGTGGTGGAGCTTCTGGGGGTGGACAATCTGCACAACCCTGCCGCACTCGGTCCGGAGGGTCGGCCGTTGGACTGGCACGGCGTACGGGTGATCTATCGGGTGTTGGTGGACGTACCTACCGATGCGGTGGTCACCGAATCCGCCGGGGGATCGACGGCGAGGGCCGGCTGGTTCACCCGCGCCGAAGCTGGTGACCTGCCGTTGAGCGACATCGCCGCGCTGGCAATCGGACAGAGTGGCCGATAGCACGCCGCTCGGTGAGCCGAAATGGTGACCCTCCGGTACAGTCAAAGGCGGGAATGATGGAGGAAACGGGCGATGAGGCCCGGGATGGGAACAAGCGAGCGGTTCGAGCGGTTTACGCCAGATATAAGCACCGCCGGCAGCTATCGCCAAGCCATGTTCCCCTATGCGATGGTGTACTCCGCAAAACGGCTGCCGGGCCACGCAAGGTCCGGCACGAGACAGCCGGACACCCGCCCCCACGGCGGTCAGCCGATCCGGTGATGGAGGAAACGTGCCGAGAGCCCCATGGCGCCGGCGTCGTACTACTGACAGTCCGCGCCCCGCAGGGCGTCGCTGGGCGGGCAGGTTGCGCCGCAGCAGCACGTTCGCCCGCCAGGTGCTGTTGGTCCGGGTCGGTCGCCGTGACGGCGACCTGCACCCGACCGACCTGGCTCCCACCGAGCACCGGTACGCCGACCGGCAGCGCCGTCGCTACGGCCTGGACCGGCTCAGCCGGCCGGCTGTCAACGTCGGCCGGGCGGAGATCGAGGCGGTGATGCCGGTCAGCCCGGCGATGCCGCCGATGGCGTACGCCGACGAGGCGTCCGCCGGCACGATCCCGCTGCTACCCGGCGAGCGCACCATCGCTCGTCGGATGAAGTTCGGCCTGGTCAACGCCTGCACGCTGGCCAGCCTGATGCTCGGGATGCTGGCCATCTTCCTGGCCATGCAGGGCGAGGTGCGCATCGCCGCGCTCTGCCTGATCGCCTGCGTCGCCTTCGATGGTCTGGACGGCGCACTGGCCCGCCGGCTCGGTGTGGCCAGCCCGTTCGGCGCGCAGATGGACTCGCTGGCCGACATGTGCTCGTTCGGTCTCGCCGCGCCGGTCGTGGTCTACGCCTCGCTCGCCGGCTCCGTCTCCACGGCCGCGGCGGCGGTGGCGTGCGCCCTGGTCGCGGCCTGCGCCGCGATTCGACTGGCTCGCTTCAACGTCTCGCCGAAGGACGGCCGCTTCTTCTGCGGCGTGCCGACCACGATGGCGGCGGCGGTGCTCGCCCTGACCGTGGCGATCGGCCTGCCGGTGCCCGGGGCCGTGCTGGTCGCCGGGGTGGCGCTGCTGGCCTTCGCGATGGTGTCGAGCTTCCCGTACGCCAAACTCGCCCGCCTGGTGAAGCTGCCCCCGTGGCTCTGGCTGGCTCCGGTGATCGGCGCACTGGTCGACATCCGGATCACGTTCGCCCTGATCGTGGTGGGCTACCTGGTCAGCGGGCCGGTGCTCTGGCTGCGGCAGCGTCGCACCGCCTGAGCAGAGCACGTCGCACAACCTGATCGCAGCAACGAGAAAGGGGCGCCGCTGTCAGCGGCGCCCCTTTCGACGTTCGCGGGTCAGCGCCAGCGGGCGATGACCGTCGAACCGCCGATCACCTTGTCGCCCGGCCCGACCAGAGGATCCGCGGCATCGGCCGGCAGGTAGACGTCGGTCCGGGAACCGAACCGGATCAGCCCGAAGCGCTCGCCCCTGGCCAGCAGCGCGCCGATGGGCGCGCGCTGGACGATCCGGCGGGCGATCAGCCCGGTGCGCTGCGCGACCACCACAGTGCCGCGAGCGGTGTCCAACACGGTGTACGCCGCCACGTTGTGCTCGGCGTCCGGCTTCATCGCGTTGACGAAGCCGCCGTCGGCGACGAAGTAGTCCACCACCTTGCCGGCGACCGGGGACCGGTTGACGTGCACGTCCAGCACCGACAGGAAGACCGCGACCCGGAGCCACTCGCCGTCGCCGAAGCGCTCGTCGTGCAGTCGCTGCACCGAGAGGACCTTGCCGTCCGCGCTGGCGACCACGGCGCTCGGGTCCTCCGGCACGTCCCGCTCGGGGTCGCGGAAGAACGCGGCGACCGGCCCGGCGGCCAGCGCCGGCAGCAGCCAGAGCTTGGACGACGGACGCGTCACCCGGGCCAGCGCCGCGAGGCCCAGCGCGATGCCCGCCGCGGCCACGCCGTTGGAGTCGATGTGCATTCCGCGGGTCAGCGGCACGCTCGACGGACGGTGCGCGGGGGCCAACCTGTCGGCCGTGGCCGGGCTGGCCGGCGTGAACCGCAGCCGGTAGACCCGGACCGGTGGCGAGTTGCGCAGCACCAGGTCGGCGCCGACGCCGTAGAGGGCGTCCTGTCGAGCCAGCTCGGTGGCCGCGCCGGTGGTGCGGCCCGGCGTGGCGACGGTGGCCACGCTCAGCACCGCGCCGTCGGAGAGGTATTTGGCCAGGCCCTCGATGCCGCTGCGGGCCTCCTCGGCGGTGCCGGCGAACACCTCGCCGGCGATGACGACCCCGGCGGCCTCGGCCTCGGCCAGCGAGTCGACGACGCTGACCCGGTCGGCGACCCAGCGACCCTGGGCGGTGATGTGCTCGCGGAGCGCGGCAGCGCCGAACGGCTCGGCGGGCACCACGGTGAGCCGGTCACCGGGGAGCAGCGCGTCGATCGCCGCGGCCAGCACCGCGGACTCCGGCCTCGCCCCGACCAGCAGGGCGGCCTTGGGATCGTTGATCCGGGCCAGCTCGGTGACGAGCGTACGGGCGGCTCGCTCGCCGATGCGGACCGGACCGGACCGGCCGGTGGTACGCACGGCGGGGGACTGGGTCATGTCGGGCGGGCTCCTGACGGGGTAGAGACGGGAATCGCGGCGGGACCGCCATGGCGGGACGGGCCGGCCGGCGGAGGCGAGATCTCCACCGGCCAGCATATGCGTCCGTTCGCGCCAACCGCACCGCCGTGGCGGTGGAGTAGGCCGACGCCGGCAGGCGCCTGCGGTCAGGCCTGCCCGCGCTGGCCCTTCCGCTCGTCGTCCGACTGGTCGTCGGCGACCTCGACGGGGTGGTCGGAGCGGGTCGCCTCGTCCCCCTCTGTCGGGGCGGGTCGGGTGCCGATCCCGAGGGTCGGCTCGTCGTTGCGGTCGTCGGGCTGACCAGGGACCGGTGAGGTCTGCGGCTCGGAGGGCGGATGAGCCAGCCAGGCCGGGTGGATCACCTCGGTGGTCGGGGCCTCCGGTGTCGGACCCGAGGGGGAAGCGTCCCAGGTGGACCGTTCGGCCTCCCAGACTGGAAGTGGGGCGCCGGAGGTCGGTACGGCGGCACCGGAGGTCGGTGCGGCGGCACCGGAGACGGGTGCGTTCGCGCCGGAGACAGGGGTGGCCTCGGTGGCAGCGGCCTCGGGGGTCGCCTCCGGCTGCGGGGACCGACCCGAGCGCAGCGCGCCGACCAGCCCGAAGACCCCGATCAGGATGAGTGCGCTGGCCAGGAACCAGCCGACCGCGGGGAGCGCGAGCCCGAGCAGTTGGGCGAGCAGCCACCAGCCGGACAGCGCCAGAAACACGAGCCCGAAGGCGAAGGACACCAGATCAGTGCGGTGAGCTTTCACCGGGTCACCTCCAGGTTGCCGGCATTGACATGGACGTAGAGGCGCAGGGTCCCGCCGCCGGGCCCGTCCGCGCCGACATCGGTGGTCTCCCGCAGGCGACCGTCCAACCCACCGGACCGGTTGCCGAAGATGTTGGCGTCGCCGGCGTTGACGTCGGCCACCGTGGTGACGTCCACGTTCGGCGGTACGACGACGGTCGCCTGGCCGAAGTTGATGGCGACGGTGACCTGGCTGTCCCGTTTAGCGAAGTCGATACCGCGCAGGTCGAGCACGGCGTCACCGAAGCTGTTCTCGTACCGGTCGGCGAGGTCTCGATAGTCGGTGGGTGCCCAGGTCACCGCACCGTCGACCCCCCGGATCCGGTCGTAGGACTCGGCGACCGTCGCCGTGCCCAGCGCCGCGGCGGTCACCAGGCCCAGCGCGATGAGCCAGCGGGCCCGGCCGAACCACGTGCCGACCAGCAGCCCCAGCGCGATCGTGGCCAACGCGGCCGCGAAGTACGACGAGGCGCTGATGGCGAAGACGTCCAGCAGGTCGAGCAGGGCGACCACACCGAGGACCAGGAAGATCAGCGAGAACGTCACCGCGCCGAGCGGCGAACGCTCCTTGGGGCGCTTCGGTGGCTTCGGTGGCTTGGGCGGAGGGGTCGCGGCCGGGCTCGGCGAGGCGTACGGGCCGTGCGGCGCGAACGGAGGCCGGTACCCGGACGGTGGCGGGGCGGTCGGATAGCCGGACGGGGCAGCGGGTGCGCCGGTCACGGGCGCCGAGGGCCAGCCCGCGCTGGGGGTGGTGGTGCTCGGCCAGCCGGTGGAAGGTGTCGGCCAGTCGGCCTGGACAGCCGTCGTGCCGGTCGGTTGCCCGAACCCGGGACCGGCCCCGGACACCGGCTGCGTGGGGGCGGAGAGCTGCGGACCGGCGGTCGGCTGCACGTCGTACGCCATGGTGGGTGTTCCCCCCGTCGTCGCGGTGACGTACGCGGGATCGCCGCTGGCCCCCGGTGTCGTGGTGAGCGGTCCGGTCGACGGCGCGACGCCGTACGACGGCGCTGGCCAGGCCACCGGTGGGACCGGCCCGGGTGGCGGGCCGGTCGGCACCGGCGCGCCCGGGGCACCGGGCTGCGGGTTGCGGCTGTCCCGGTTGAGCAGCAGCGCGCCGGCGACCAGGATGGCCGCGCCGAGCAGCACCGCCCGGAAGGCGTCGGTGACGATGTAGCCGAAGCTGGCCGCGACCAGGATGCCCAGGACGATCACCGTCACCGGCGACATGCTGGAACGGCCGCGCCCGAGCATCGACTCGATGGGGGACGCGGTGTCGCCCTCGTTCGGAATGATCAGCCAGGCGGCGACGTACACCAGGATGCCGATGCCCCCGAAGAACCCGAGCACCGCGAGCAGCACCCGCCACAGCACCGGGTCGGTGTTGGTGGCTCGTCCGATCGCCGCGCAGACGCCGGCCAGATACCGTCCCTCGCGCGGCCGGACCAGCCCGTACCGCGAGGTGAAGCCGGTGCCGCCCAGCGGTGGCGGCGCGGACGGACCGGGGCCGCCACCCTGCCCGGGTGGTGTGCCCGCGGCCCCGCCGGCTCCGTAACCGGTGCCGGCCGCGAAGCTGGGGCCCGGCCCGGTGGGCGGCCCGTAGCCGCCGTACGGATCGGTCGGTGCGGCGCCGGGGTGCGGACCGGACGTGCCGGGTTCGGTCCATCCGCCGGGCGGCGGGGGCGGCGACGTGCCTCCCGGTTGTGCCGACCCGGGACGGGGTGGCGGGACAGCTTCCTCGGTCATGCTTCGATCCTGCTGCCCGGTGCACCCGTTCGACCTCAGGACCCGACCCTGACCCCACCCTGAGATCCGGCGGCCGGAATGTCGGGGGCGTCCCCGTGGTCGTGGAGGCCGCAGCGTGTGACGATCGAATCACCGACCTCGACCATCCCGCCACCGCGACCAGGGAGCCTCCGATCAGCACCATGACCTCGCCTCCGCGCCTCTACCGCGCACCCGAGCACCGGATGGCCGCCGGCGTCGCCGCCGGTATCGCCGACCATCTCGGCATCTCGGTGCTGCGGGTGCGCGTCGCGTTCATGGTGCTGCTCGGGCTGAGTGGGCTCGGCCTGCTGCTCTACGCGGCCTTCTGGGCGGTGGTGCCGCTGCGACCCGGTGACACCGCGGTGCCGCCCCGGCGCGACGTGGCCCAGCTCCTGCCGTTCGTGGGGATCGGGCTCGGTGTCCTGTTGATCCAGGTGATGGTCTTCGACTCGGTCGGCGCGGCCGGCACCGCCGGCTGGCTGGTGGCCATCATCGCGGTCGGCGCCGGGGTCATCTGGCACCAGTCGGCGCCCGAGCGGCGGCGGCAGTGGGGCGACACGATGCCGGTGCCGTGGCTCGGCGCGGTCGTCGAGGAGAGCGACCGGCGGGCCTTCGTGCTCCGCTTCATCGGCGGGGGAGTGCTGGTCGCGGTCGGCATCATCGGCGTCGCGGCCGTCTACTCGCCGGCACAGAACTTCGACGCGGTGATCAATGGCGTGATCTTCGCGCTGGTCGGTCTCGCCGGCGTCGGCGTGGTCGCCGCACCGGTGCTCTGGCGGACGTACAGCCAGCTCCGCTCGGAGCGCGAGGGGCGCATCCGCGAGCAGGAGCGGGCCGAGTTGGCCGCCATGGTGCACGACCAGGTGCTGCACACGTTGGCGCTGATCCAGCGCAACGCCGGCGACGTCAAGACGGTGCAGCGGCTGGCCCGGGGGCAGGAGCGTTCCCTGCGCAACTGGCTCTACAAGCCCACCGCGTCGCCCAGTGAGCGCTTCGCCGCCGCACTGGAGCAGGCTGCCGCCGAGGTCGAGGACACCTTCGCGATCACCGTCGAAGCGGTGGTGGTTGGCGACCGGGAAACCGACGAGAAGGTCGGGGCGCTGGTCGCGGCAGCGCGGGAGGCGCTGGTGAACGCGGCCCGGCACGCTGGCGTGCAGACCGTGTCGCTCTACGCGGAGGTGGAGCCCGATCAGGTCAGCGTCTTCATCCGGGACCGGGGCAAGGGCTTCGATCCGGATACCGTGGAGGACCACCGGCACGGCGTACGCGGCTCGATCATCGGGCGGATGAAGCGGCACGGCGGACGGGCCGAAATCCGGTCCGGCCCGGGGGAGGGGACCGAGGTCCGGCTGATCCTGCCGATCTCCCGGGACTCGTCCGCAGCGGAGAGGAACAGATGACCATGGCCGAGCAGTCGACCGAGCACCTCGACCCGGCGGAGGCCCGCCCCGAGCGGCTGCGGGTGTTCCTGGTGGACGACCACGCCATGTTCCGGGCCGGGGTGCGTGCGGAGCTGGGCGCCCACGTCGAGGTGGTGGGCGAGGCGAGCACGGTGGCCGAGGCCATCACGCGGATCGCCGCCGTCGGACCGGACGTGGTGCTGCTCGACGTGCACATGCCCGACGGCGGCGGACGTGCGGTGCTGGAGGCGATGCGCCGTACCCACCCGCAGGTCAAGTTCCTCGCGTTGAGCGTCTCCGACGCGGCGGAGGACGTGATCGGGCTGATCCGCGCCGGTGCCCGGGGGTATGTCACCAAGACCATCTCCCCGGACGAGCTGGCCGCGGCGATCCGCCGGGTGGCGGACGGGGACGCGGTCTTCAGCCCTCGGCTGGCCGGCTTCGTGCTGGACGCCTTCGCGGCCCGACCGGACGCCCCGGTGGCCGACCCCGAGCTGGACCAGCTCACCAACCGTGAGCGGGAGGTGTTGCGGCTGCTGGCCCGGGGGTACGCGTACAAGGAGATCGCCAAGGAGCTGTTCATCTCCATCAAGACGGTGGAGACGCACGTGTCCAACGTGCTGCGCAAGCTCCAGATGTCCAACCGCTACGAACTCTCCCGTTGGGCGGCGGACCGCCGGCTCGTGTGACACCACGTCGGCGTGTGACACCACGTCGCCGTGTGACATCACGTCGCCGCGTGACACCAGGTTGCCCGGTGATACCGCCTCGCCCTGGCCGAGGATCAGACAAACGATCTTTGCGCCCTCGTCCACCCAGTTGGGTGATCGTGCCCGTGCAGCCGTAGTCGGCCTCATCCGGACGGGTCGAAAAACGGATGGTGACGGACGTCCCATCGGGCAGACATGAGCCCGACGTGTGCGCACCGGCCGGAGCCAGGTTTACGAGCGACGCAACGTATTTCCTGCTCAGTGCCGCCCGTGCCGACCGTTTTATGATCATTTTTCAAGTATCGGCAACGTGGCGGGCAACTAACGGCTTGATAACGGCACCTTCACGGAAGAGGCCAGTTGGTGTCACAGTGGCAGCACCTCACCATCGGTGTGTGGCACTCCGTACGGCCAACGACCACGTCCTCGCCGCTCGCGGCGGTTCGTGGCTGTGCCTCCTGCGTCGTGTCGCGCCTCGTTGGCGGGGGAGCCCGGCGGATCGGAACATCAGGGGTGTCCCCAACTTCCCTGTGGTCCCGGCGACCCGCGCCCCGGGGTGGTCGGGCGGTGTCACCCCCAAAACGTGCGTGAAACCCACGACGGAACCTGGTTAGAAAGAGGAGGCCCCTCGGAATGAGAGTCTCGAAGCGGGCGACGAGCGCAATCGCGCTCAGCGCGGCTGCCGCGCTTGTCGCGAGCGGTTGCTCGAGCGGTGACGGCGACGGCGACGCCGCCGCCAGCAAGGACGGCTCGATCATCGTCCACGGCGTCCAGCCGGAGAACCCGCTGGTCCCGTCGAACACCACGGAGACCGGCGGTGGCAAGGTCATCGACTGGCTGTTCACCGGCCTGGTCGAGTACCCGAACGACGGTGGGGCCCCGCGCAACGCGCTGGCCGAGTCCATCAACACCACGGACTCCAAGGTCTTCACGATCAAGATCAAGAAGGGCACGAAGTTCCACGACGGCACCGAGGTGAAGTCGAAGAACTTCGTCGACGCCTGGAACTGGGCCGCCTACTCGCCGAACGGCGCGCAGAACGGCACCTTCTTCTCCGACATCCAGGGCTTCGACCAGACCTACACCACGGACCCGGATGGTGCGGACGGCCCGCAGAAGGCCCCCGCGCCGACGGCTGACAAGCTGTCCGGCCTGAAGGTCGTCGACGAGCAGACCTTCGAGGTCACCCTGGCAGCGCCGACCGCGGTCTTCCCGACCAAGCTCGGCTACAGCGCCTTCATGCCGCTGCCGGACGTCTTCTTCACCCAGAAGCCGGAAGAGTTCGGCAAGAAGCCGGTCGGCAACGGCCCGGTGAAGTTCGTGTCGTGGGAGGACAACGTCCTCATCAAGCTGACGCGCTTCGACGACTACAACCTGCGCGACAAGATGAAGATCAAGGACGTCGACGTCAAGCTGTACCAGGACGAGACGGCCGCCTACGCCGACCTGCTGGCGAACAACCTCGACTTCATGGAGGTTGTCCCCACCTCGGCGCTCGCCGGTGACAAGTGGAAGACCGACCTCGGTGACCGGGGCCTGTCGACCGTCACGCCGTCGACCGCGCTGATCGCGTTCCCGACCTACGACAAGCGCTTCCAGAACCCGAAGCTGCGTCGTGCCGTGTCGCTGTCGATCAACCGGCAGGAAATCTCGGACAAGATCTTCTTCGGTACCCGCAAGCCGGCCGACAGCTGGGCGAACCCGCTGACCCCGGGCGCCAAGCCGGGCAACTGCACCGCCTGCAAGTTCGACCCGGCCACGGCCAAGACGCTGCTGACCGAGGCCGGTGGCTTCACCGGTGAGATGGTCTTCTACTACAACTCGGACTCCAGCCACAAGGACTGGATGGACGCCGTTGCGCAGCAGGTCAAGACCAACCTGGGCATCAACGCTCGGGCCGAGGGCGTGCCGACCTTCGCGGTCTTCCGCCAGAACATCAACGCCCACAAGATGAGCGGCCCGTACCGCGCTGCCTGGCAGCAGGACTACCCGGACGTCGAGAACTGGGTCAACCCGCTCTACATCACGGGTGGCTCCTCGAACGACGGTCTGTACAGCAACAAGGAGGTCGACGCCCTGGCGAAGCAGGCCAGCGGCGCGCCGAGCCTGGAGGCCTCGCACGAGGCGTTCTCCAAGGCCGTCGAGCTGGTCGACCAGGACGTCCCGAGCATCCCGATCTACTTCTACGGTCAGCAGTCCGGCCACTCGGAGAAGATCAAGAAGCTCGAGCTGAACAACGTCGGCGAGATCGACATCACCTCGGTCGAGCTCTGATCCGTTCGGTCTGACCCCGGGTCGGGCTCGCCACATCCGGTGAGCCCGACCCGGGGCCGTTCCGCGAGTGGGTGTTACAACACTCCACTCGCACGTTGTCACCACCGTGTCGGCCGTCCGACGCGCCCCCTGTCTGGAGGACCACCCCATGGGCCGTTATCTGTTGAGACGGCTGCTCCAACTCGTGCCGGTCTTCATCGGCTCGACGTTCCTGATCTACTGGCTCGTCTGGGCCGTCCCGGGCGATCCGTTCGCCGGCAAGTGCGGCGAGCGACGCTGCCCGGACCAGTACGTCGCCTTCATGACCGAGAAGTACCACCTCGACCAGAACGTCTTCGTGCAGTACGCCAACTACATGAAGAACCTGCTCCAGGGCGACTTCGGTCAGACGTTCTCGCAGCGCGACATCGGCGGCATCATCGCGACGGCGTACCCGAACACCCTGAAGCTGGCCCTGGTGGCGCTCGCCATCGAGGCCGTGATCGGCCTCGGTGCCGGCATCCTGACCGGTCTGCGCCGCAACGGCTTCCTGGACAACCTCGTACTGGTCTCCACCCTCTTCCTGCTTGCGCTGCCGGTGTTCGTCGTCGGTTTCGTGCTGCAGTGGCTGCTGGGCGTGCAGTGGCAGATCGTCAAGCCGACCGTCTCCTCGGAGATGCGGTGGTCCGAGCTGATCGTGCCGGGCTTCGTGCTCGGTAGTGCGTCGGTGGCGTACATCGCCCGGGTGGCGCGCACGAGCATCGCGGAGAACCGCCGCGCCGACTACGTGCGCACGGCCATCGCCAAGGGCCTGCCGATGCGCCGGGTGGTGGGCGTGCACCTGCTGCGCAACTCGCTCATCCCGGTGGTCACCCTGCTCGGCACCGACCTCGGTGCCCTGATGGGCGGCGCGATCGTCACCGAGGGCATCTTCCAGATCAACGGAATCGGCCGCGAGGTCTACCGCGCGATCATCACCAAGGAGAGCGCCACCGTGGTGGGCATTGTGGTCGTCCTGGTGGTCGTCTATCTCGTGATGAACCTGCTGGTTGACCTGCTCTACGCCGCCCTGGACCCGAGGATCCGTTATGAGTGACCCGAGTACCGCATCGATCGTCAGCACCCCGTCCGCGCAGCCGACCGACCCGGTCGGCCCTACCGTCGCCGGGCAGGGCAACGAAAAGCCGCGTGGCCTGCTCGGTGACGCCTGGCGGGACCTGCGCCGTAAGCCCCTGTTCTGGATCTCCGCGACGATCATCATGATCTTCCTGCTGATGGCCGCCTTCCCGGCGCTGTTCGCCCCGGGCGACGCGGTCAACGGGTCGCTGTCCCGCAGCCTCGTGAAGTCGAACGGGGACGCCTGGTTCGGGTACAACCTGCAGGGTCAGGACGTCTACGCGCGGGTCATCTACGGCGCGCGTGCCTCCATCGTGGTCGCCGTGCTCTCCGTGATCGGCACCCTGCTGGTCGGCGGCACCATGGGCATCATCGCGGGCTACCGCGGCGGTTGGGTGGACGCCCTGCTCAGCCGGATCGGCGACGTCTTCTTCGGGGTTCCGTTCGTGCTGGGTGCGATCGTCATCCTGACCACGTTCAACGGCTCGGGCTCCAACAACAGCAAGGCCGAGATCATGAGCCTGGTGACCATCTCGCTGATCGTGCTGAGCTGGCCGGTCGTGATGCGGTTGATGCGCTCCTCGGTGCTCGCCACCAGGGACGCCGACTACATCATCGCGGCTCGCGCACTGGGTGCCGGCACCGGCCGGATCATCCTCAAGCACCTGCTGCCGAACTGCCTGGCACCGCTGCTGGTCTACGGCACGATCATGGTCGGCTCGTTCATCGGCGCCGAGGCCACCCTGTCGTTCCTGGGTGTCGGCCTGAAGTCGCCGGTGGTGTCCTGGGGCATCATGATCAGCGAGGGTAAGGATTTCATCCGGGTCGCACCGGGGCTGGTCTTCTTCCCCGCCGCGTTCCTCGTCGCCGCCGTCCTGAGCTTCGTGATGCTCGGTGAATCGGTCCGCGAGGCCCTCGATCCGAAACTCCGCTAGGGGAGATCCAGTGTCCGACATTCTCGTGTCCGAGCAGTCCGCGCCGGGACCCGGCGGGTCCGGACGTCCCTCCGGCCGGCTGCTCGAGGTCGAAGACCTGCGGGTGGAGTTCCGTACCCGGGACGGCGTCGCAAAGGTCATCAACGGGGTCACCTACCACGTCGACGCGGGAGAGACCCTCGCCGTGCTCGGCGAGTCCGGCTCCGGTAAGAGCGTCACCGCGCAGACCATCATGGGCATCCTCGACACGCCGCCCGGCTTCGTCACCGGTGGGCAGGTCCGCTTCCACGGCAAGGACATGCTCCGCATGTCCGACGAGGAGCGCCGCCGCATCCGCGGCGAGGGCATCGCCATGATCTTCCAGGACGCGCTCTCCGCACTGAACCCCGTCTTCACCGTCGGGTTCCAGATCGCCGAGCAGTTCCGAGTCCGGCGGGGCATGGGTCGCGCGGAGGCCAAGAAGCGCGCGATCGACATGCTCGACCAGGTCAAGATCCCGAACGCCAAGAGCCGGTTCAACAACTACCCGCACCAGTTCTCCGGCGGTATGCGGCAGCGCGCGATGATCGCGATGTCGTTGGCGCTCGACCCGGAGGTGCTGATCGCGGACGAGCCGACCACCGCCCTCGACGTGACCGTGCAGGCCCAGATCATGGACCTGCTCGCCGAGCTTCAGCGTGAGCGGCAGATGGGCATGATCCTGATCACCCACGACCTCGGCGTGGTCGCCGACGTCGCGGACCGGATCGCGGTCATGTACGCGGGCCGGATCGTCGAGGAAGCCGACGTGTACGAGCTGTACGCCAAGCCGGCGCACCCGTACACGATCGGCCTGATCGACTCGATCCCGCGCCTGGACGAGAAGGGGCAGCAGCTCCGGACGATCAAGGGCCTCCCGCCGAACCTGATGAACATTCCGCCGGGCTGCCCGTTCAACCCGCGCTGCCCGATGGTCCAGCCGGTGTGCCGGGAGAAGGTCCCGCCGCTGCTGCAGGTCGGCGCCGCCCGGGCCAGCGCCTGCCACTTCGCCGAGGAGCTGGTGAACCGTGTCTGAGAACATCCTCGAGGTCAACGACCTGGTTAAGCACTACCCCGTCACGCAGGGTGTGGTGTTCAAGAAGACCGTCGGTCAGGTCAAGGCGGTCGACGGGGTCTCGTTCGGTCTGCGCGCCGGCGAGACGCTCGGTGTGGTCGGCGAGTCCGGCTGCGGCAAGTCGACCCTCGCCCGGGTGCTGATGAACCTGGAGAAGCCGACCGCCGGCAACGTGGTCTACAAGGGCCAGGACATCTCCAAGCTGTCCGGTGGGGCGCTGCGACGCCTCCGCCGGCAGATCCAGCTGGTCATGCAGGACCCGTACACCTCGCTGAACCCGCGGATGACCGTCGGTGACCTGCTCGGTGAGCCGTTCGAGATCCACCCGGAGGTGGCGCCGAAGGGCAGCCGCCGGGCCAAGGTCCGCGACTTGCTGGACGTGGTCGGGCTCAACCCGGAGCACATCAACCGGTACCCGCACCAGTTCTCCGGCGGTCAGCGTCAGCGCATCGGCATCGCCCGCGCGCTCGCGTTGCGGCCCGAGATCATCGTCTGCGACGAGCCGGTGTCGGCGCTGGACGTCTCCATCCAGGCTCAGGTGATGAACCTGCTGGAGCAGCTCCAGGGCGAGTTCGGGCTGTCGTACGTCTTCATCGCGCACGACCTGTCGGTGGTCCGCCACCTCTCGGACCGGGTCGCGGTGATGTACCTCGGCAAGATCGTCGAGATCGGCACCGAGGACGAGATCTACGAGCGGCCGACCCACCCGTACACCCAGGCGCTGCTCTCCGCGGTGCCGGTGCCGGACCCGACGCAGCGGAACAACAAGACGATCATCCGGCTCACGGGTGACGTGCCCTCGCCGATCAGCCCGCCCTCGGGCTGCCGGTTCCGGACCCGCTGCTGGAAGGCGCAGGACGTCTGTGCCGAGCAGGTCCCGCTGCTGGAGATCCGACGGGACTCGGACCACCCGAGCGCCTGCCACTTCGCGGAGCGGCGTCAGATCGTCGCCACCCACGAGGCGTGAGTCACCGGAACCGCCTGCCGACGTCACCACGACGACGGCAGGCGGTTTCGTCTGTCCGTGGCCCGGGACCGGCCGGAGCCCACGAGGGGCCGGCGGGCCGCACGAGTCAGCGTGGGTGGGTGCGGCTCACAGCGGGCCGCGGCCCGCACGGAGCAGCAGCAGGGCCAACTGGGTGCCGTCGGCGCCGAGCGCGACGCGGAAGCGCTCCAGGATCTCGCGCTCACGGGAGAGCACCAGGCGTGTGCCGCCGGACGCCATGCGGGTCACCCCGACCTCCTGGGACAACGCGGCCCGCTCCTGCCAGAGGGTGATCAGGGCGTGGTCGATCTCGTCGATCCGTTCTCTGATCTGCACGATCCGCGCGGAGGCGGACGGCTCCTCGGTGCCGGTCCGTGCCTCGGCCGGCCCGGTGTTCTCGCCCGCCGGCTCGCTCCCGTTGACCGCTGGCTGCTCAGCCTTCGGTCGGATCGGGCCGCCGCTCTGCTCCATCACGTCTGTCATCATCGGGTACCTCTCGCACGGTGGTGCCCCGTGCCCGGAACCCGGGACGGAAAAAGCCCCGGACTCCAGGAGCCCGGGGCTTTCGTAGGTCTGAATCGATCAGGCGCGACCCACGGCAGCCGGACTCCCGGTGCCGTAGTAAAAGTAGTAGCGCGCAGCGATCACGCCGTCGAGTATGCCCACGTCGATGCCGGGTGCGCAAGCATTCCGGTTTGAGATTCCCAGACCTCGGCGCGCGGCGCGGTGGCGGCACGCGGTCGGGCACGAGCTGCTGAGCGCCGAAGGCACAGTGTCCGGGTGGCGGCATAGACTTGTCAGGCGATGCATCCTCTCTTCGACATTCCCGCGTCCCCGCCTGCGCCGGAGTCCGCGCCGGCCCGCCCGGACCGGCCCCGGCCCGCCGCCGTACGCCTCGATCCGCAGCAGTTGCTCGCCGGGCTCAACGGGCCGCAGGGCGACGCGGTCAGCCACGCCGGCTCGCCGCTGCTGATCGTTGCCGGCGCCGGGTCCGGCAAGACCAGGGTGCTCACGCACCGGATCGCCTACCTGCTGGCCGCACGGGACGTCCACCCCGGCGAGATCATCGCGATCACCTTCACCAACAAGGCGGCCGGCGAGATGAAGGAGCGCGTCGCCGCGCTCGTCGGTCCGCGGGCGCGCCTGATGTGGGTGTCGACGTTCCACTCCGCGTGTGTCCGCATCCTGCGCGCCGAGCACGAGCACGCCGGCCTCAAGTCGACCTTCTCCATCTACGACGCGGACGACTCCCGCCGGCTGATGCAGTTGGTCACCCGGGAGCTGGATCTCGACCCGAAGCGCTACCCGGCGCGGGGGTTGGCCGCCCAGGTCAGCAATCTCAAGAACGAGCTGGTCGACCCGGAGCAGTTCGCCGCACGGGCCACCGGGCCCAACGAGCGGGCGCTGGCCGAGGCGTACACGCTCTACCAGCGCCGGCTGCGTGAGGCGCACGCACTGGACTTCGACGACCTGATCATGACGACGGTGCACCTGCTCCAGTCCCATCCGCACGTCGCGGAGAGCTACCGTCGGCGGTTCCGGCACGTGCTGGTGGACGAGTACCAGGACACCAACCACGCCCAGTACGTCCTGATCAAGGAGCTGGTGTCCGGCACCGACGGGCTGGAGCCCGCCGAGCTGTGTGTGGTCGGCGACGCGGACCAGTCGATCTACGCGTTCCGGGGTGCGACGATCCGCAACATCCTGGAGTTCGAACGGGACTTCACCGACGCGCGGACGATCCTGCTGGAGCAGAACTACCGCTCCACCCAGACCATCCTCAACGCCGCCAACGCGGTGATCGACCGGAACACCTCCCGCAAGCCCAAGCGGCTGTGGAGCGAGGCCGGCGCGGGCGAGCGGATCGTCGGTTACGTGGCCGACACCGAGCACGCCGAGGCGGACTGGGTGGCCCGGGAGATCGACCGGCTGGTCGACGCCGACGAGACCCGCCCCGGCGACGTCGCGGTCTTCTACCGCACCAACGCCCAGTCCCGCGTGTTCGAAGAGGTGTTCATCCGCGTCGGCCTGCCCTACAAGGTGGTCGGCGGGGTGCGCTTCTACGAGCGCAAGGAGGTCCGCGACGCGCTGGCGTACCTGCGTTCGGTGGTCAACGACGACGACACGGTGAGCCTGCGGCGGGTGCTCAACACCCCGCGCCGGGGGATCGGCGACCGCGCCGAGGCGTGCGTCGAGGCGCTCTCCAGCCGGGACCGGATCTCGTTCGGGGCGGCGCTGCGGCGGGCCCGGGAGGCGCCGGGCATCTCCAGCCGGGCGGCCAATGGCATCGCCGACTTCGTGGCGCTGCTCGACGGGGCCCGGGAGCTGTCCGAGACCGGCACTCCGGAGGAGGTGCTGGAGGCGCTGCTGACCCGCTCGGGCTACCTCACCGAGCTGGAGGAGAGCCTGGACCCGCAGGACGCCGGTCGGGTGGACAACCTCCAGGAGCTGGTCAGCGTCGCCCGCGAGTACACCGAGCGGATCGAGGCGCTGGGCGAGGAGGGGGACCGGGCCACCCTGGCCGGTTTCCTGGAGCAGGTGGCGCTGGTCGCCGACGCCGACCAGATCCCCTCCGACGACCCCGACCACCAGGGGGTGGTCACCCTCATGACGTTGCACACCGCCAAGGGGCTGGAGTTCCCGGTGGTCTTCCTGACCGGGCTGGAGGACGGCGTCTTCCCGCACCTGCGCTCGCTGGGCGACACCCGCGAGCTGGAGGAGGAGCGCCGGCTGGCGTACGTCGGCATCACCCGCGCCCGACAGCGGCTCTACCTCTCCCGGGCGGTGACACGCTCGGCCTGGGGGCAGCCGTCCTACAACCCGCCGTCGCGGTTCCTGGAGGAGCTGCCGACCGAGCTGGTGCACTGGGAGCGCACCGAAGGGTCGTACACCTCGTGGGCCGGCGGGGGCGGCGGCGTCGGTGGCCGCGCGGACCGCTCGCCCGGCGTGCGTGGCAACTTCACCGGGGGTACGCCGAAGGCGGCCCAGCTGGCGCAGCGGCTCGGCGTGGACGCCAGCCGGCTGACCACGGCCAGTGAGTTGCCGCAGGGGCCGAAGGTGGCAGCCGGCGACCGGGTGAACCACCAGCGGTACGGGCTGGGGCGGGTGCTCGCCGTCGAGGGGCACGGCCCGGGCGCCCGCGCGCAGATCGACTTCGGTGACCAGACCATGTGGCTGGTGCTGCGACACGCCCCGGTCGACAAGCTCTGACCTCACCGGGACCTGTGTAGCGGGTAGGGCCTACCTCACCGACGACCTTCCCGCTCACCGGCTGTCACCGCGACGGACCGCTTCGTAGGGTCACAGGACAGTCACTCCTGTCCGGGTCGGAGGTTGTCCCGTGAGCCACTCCATCAAGGGTCCGCCCGTCGAGAATCGGGCGTCGTCCGGGACGCTTCCCCGGATCGTCGACGTCGACGCGTTGCGCGCCGTGGCGCTGCTCCTCATCCTGGTCGTCAACGTCGCCTTCTTCGCCTCCGGCTATCCCTTCCACCTGGTTCCGGATCCCGCGCACGACTCGTGGGGCGACCAGACGGTCCGGTGGCTGGTCGAGCTGCTCTTCGCGATGAAGGCGTACCTGCTCTTCTCCTTCCTGTTCGGCTACAGCTTCACGCTCCAACTCGACTCCGCCGCGCGGCGCGGCGTCGACGTCGCCCCACGGTTCCGGCGACGGCTGGCCGGGCTCTTCGTGCTCGGCATCCTGCACGCGGTGCTGCTGTTCCAGGGCGACATCCTGGCCACGTACGCGTTGCTCGGCCTGGTCCTGCTTGCCATGCGGAGAGTCGGCGTCGGGACCGCGCTGCGCGTCGCCGTACTCCTGACCGGCGCTATCGGCTTCGTCCTCGCGCTCGCCGCCACGGGCGGGGTCCAGCTGGTCACCGATCCGGCGACGGCACTCGCGGCCGGGCAGCGGTCCACCGAGGCACTACAGGGCGGGATCGGCTCGGTGATCACCGAGCACGTACGCCAGCTGCCGGCGATGTTCGGCACGCTCCTCGTGCAGGGGCCGCTCGCCCTCTCGGCCTTCCTGTTCGGTTACGCGGCCGGGCGGCGGCGCCTGCTCACCGACGTCGTCGGCAACCGGCAGCTCCTGCGCCGGGTGCAGCAGCTGGGCTACCCGATCGGTCTGGCCGGTGCGGTGATCTTCGCATCGGGCGGCGGCACCGCCAACCTGACCGGGCTGACGGCGGGCGTGCTCACCGCACCGCTGCTCGCGGCCGCGTACGCCGCCACCCTGCTCCAGTTCTTCCAGACCGACCGGGGGCGGCGGGTCGTCGTCGTACTCGCCCCGGCCGGACGGATGTCCCTGTCGAACTACCTGGGTCAGTCGCTGCTCTGCGTGCTGGTCTTCACCGGAGTCGGGCTGGGCCTCGCCGGTGCCGTCGCGCCCCTGGTCGTCGTCCTCATCGCGGTCGCGATCTACGGTGTGCAGCTCGCTGCCAGCGCGGCGTGGATGGCCCGGTTCCGGTACGGGCCGATGGAGTGGTTGTTGCGGGCCTGGACCGAGCAGCGGTGGCCACGGCTGCGGGCCACGGACCCGGCATAGCTCTCGTCGAGACCGGCCTGCGGTGGCTCAGCAGCCGAGGTCCACGCCGCGTGTCCGCATGAACGGGGCCGGGTCGATCTGGTTCCACATGCCCTGGTGCACCTCGAAGTGCAGGTGCGGGCCGGTGGCGTCACCGGTCGCGCCCTCGTACCCGATGACCTGGCCGGCCTTGACCTTCTGGCCGACAGTGACCGCGATGCGGCTCTGGTGGGCGTAGTGGGTCAGGTATCCGTTGCCGTGGTCGACGAAGACGGAGTTGCCGTACCCGTCGGAGGCGTCACCGGCCTGGGTCACGGTGCCTGCGGCCGCGGCGCGGATCGGTGTGCCGGAGGGCAGCGCCAGGTCGATACCGGCGTGCAGGGTGCCCCAGCGCTGTCCGTAGCAGGAGGTGACGGCTGCGCCCGGCATCGGGTCGACCCAGGCGGGCGTGGGCTTGGTGGTCTTCTTCGGCTTCGGCTTGGCCTTCGCGGTGGCCGTCTTCGCGGGCGTCGGGCTGGCGCTGGCCACGGACGGGCTCGCTGTCGGGCTGGCCGAGGGGGCGACCGGTGTGCTCGACTCGCGGGCGGAGCGGTCCGCCCGGCTGGCGGCCTCGGCCCGGTTCTGCGCGTCCAGGGAGACGGCGGCGGGCGCCGGGTGGTCGGGGCCGGTGGTGGCGACGGCGACGCCACCGAGGCCCAGGGCCACCAGGGCGGCGGCGCCGAGCACGATGAGTCGGTTCCGCCGGCCGGCGCGCTGCGGCTGCACGGTCTGGGCGGCGTCGCGGGTGTTCTCGTTCTGGACGGGGCTGTCTTCCTGCACGGCGGACCTTCACAGTCGAGGGGCACTTGACCTCGAAATACTGGTGTCGGACCGAGTCGGGGTGGGCGCGGGGACCAGGGCACCGCACGCCGGGCGGCGTAGCCGCTGCCCGGATATGACCCGCTCTGCGGCGCTCTATCCAGAAAAGTGATCATGCTTGGTGGTGTCGCCGGTCACAATCGCGACTGTGACCCGGGATACATCCACCCGGCTGGAGCAACGAAAAACCGCCCGGATCAACAGATCCGGGCGGTCAACGGTCGTTACGCACCGTCAGGAGGCGGCTACCTCGCTGTAGATTGCCTCGACTTGCAGCTTGATGTCCACTCCGCGCTCCTGGAGGAACGGCACCGGGTCGATCGGCTGGCCCTTGACATGGATCTCCAGGTGCAGGTGCGTGCCGTAGGCGTGGCCGGTCTGGCCCACCAGCCCAAGCTGGTCGCCGGCCTTGATCTGCTGGCCTTCCTTCACGCTCACCGCGGAGGAGTGGCCATAGATGGCCTCGCTGCCGTCGGCGTGCTGAACGATCACCGCATTGCCGTACCCGCCGAACCAGCCGGCCTTGGTGACCAGCCCGTCGTGGATCGCCACGTAGGGAGTGCCCTCGCCGGCGACCAGGTCCACGCCGGTGTGCAGCTTGCCCCAGCGCATCCCGTAGGGCGAGTTGAAGTCGTAGCCCTGCAGCGGCAGCAGCCAGACCTCGGGCTCGGCGCTGTCCTTGCTGCGGCTGTCGCGCGAGGCGCGGTCGGCGTTGTCCGCACGGGCGGCCGCGTCCTGACTGGTGACCGACGCCTGCTTGAGCTCGTCGAGCACCGTCGGGCTGACGTCCTTGGCGTCCGGCAGGGCGCTCGCGCCGAGGGCGACGATGCCGGCCCCGACGAACGCCGTGGTGACGACAGCGGCGTAACGGCTGCGCGGTGGGGTGGGCACACGGCGACGACCGCGATATCGATCGGGCTCAGACGACAGGCGCTGGCGCACGCACACCCTCCGTTGTCGGGGTTCCGAAGCGGCCGGTGGGCGTTCGTGAAGCTCAAGTGAACGTCCGCTGACCGCGTCGTCACCCGTCCATGGACCTGATGACAACCGTGGACACGTTAGCCAACCACCAGGCGAGTCACAAGCTAGACGGCAAAACTGGCGTGTCGATCTGTCCGTTTGCGTCCACGATTGTCATGCATCGCGACGCCGAACGGTGCCCTCGATGCTGCCCGTTCGTCGCCGAGCGTGACCGATCCGGCGGAGTCGTCCGACTTGACTCGGGGCGGTGCCGGAACCACCCCGCCGGCGGGCCCGGATCGGCTCCGCCGGCCTTGCCGGGCGGTCGGGGTCCGCTGCCCGCCGGCCTTGCCGGGCGGTCGGGGTCCGCTGCCCGCCGGCCTTGCCGTCCGGCCGGGCAGGGCAGCCCGCCAGCCGGTACGACAATGCCGGGCGGGGACCGGCGGCGAGCCGGGTATCCGGCCCGGATTTCCTGGGCCGGGCTCGCCGGGTTACCGTTCGTTCAGGTGAAGGCCGTGATGCCGGTGAAAGGTGTGCGCTGATGAGCTCTCGTATTCGGGTCGTCGTCGCCAAGCCCGGCCTGGACGGCCACGACCGGGGCGCGAAGGTGGTCGCGCGCGCTCTGCGGGACGCCGGCATGGAGGTCGTCTACACCGGCCTGCACCAGACTCCCGAGCAGATCGTGGAAACCGCCATCCAGGAGGACGCCGACGCGGTCGGCCTGTCCGTCCTCTCCGGCGCGCACATGACGCTCTTCCGGCGGGTGCTGGAACTGCTCGGTGAGCGGGACGCCCGCGACATCGTCGTGTTCGGCGGCGGCATCATTCCGAACGGCGACATTCCCGAGTTGGAGAAGCTGGGCGTGGCAAAGATCTTCACGCCGGGTGCCACCACTCAGGCGATTGTCGAGTGGGTCCGAGAGAACGTCGCGCAGCCGGTTTCCTGAGGCTGGGTGCGAAAGCCGCTCGCCTATCCGATTTTGGGCACGGGGGAGGGGCCGGACGCACCCCTCACACGTCCGGCCCCTCTATGCACGATGCCCCGCCGCCACCCCTCGACCGACAGGGCATCGGCCGTCTCCCGTCATCACGCTTCTCAGCGCTCCGACATCTGACTCAACGACGCCCCCACGGCCGGGTTACGCAAGCCGGACAACATCGCCCAGATGGTTGATGCCGTCCGGGTCCCGGACGGAAACCGGCCGCGTCCGATGTCCGGTTGTGCATTACCGCACACCGCGCACCCGCTCGGTTGCCGGTGGTGCCGACCTCGCTAGGCTGCGGCCAATGGCCTGTTTCAACTGATGACAGGCGTCAAACTGTTTTTTGAACGCTGGTGGCGGCGCGACGGCGCGCCGCGGAGACGGGACGGGACGCGCAATCGTGGACCTGTACGAGTACCAGGGGCGGGACCTGTTCGAACGGCACGGCTTGCCCGTGCTGGCCGGCGGCGTCGCCACTACCCCGGAAGAGGCCCGTGCGATCGCCGAACGCCTCGGCGGTCGCGTGGTCGTCAAGGCGCAGGTGAAGGTCGGCGGCCGAGGTAAGGCCGGCGGCGTCAAGCTGGCCGAGGGCGCCGAGGAGACGGTGGCCCGCGCCACCGACATCCTCGGCATGGACATCAAGGGTCACACCGTCCACAAGGTCATGATCACGGTGACCGCGGACGTGGCCGAGGAGTACTACTTCTCGTACCTGCTCGACCGAGCGAACCGCACCTTCCTCTGCATCGCCAGCGTCGCCGGCGGCATGGACATCGAGCAGGTCGCCGCCGACACTCCCGACAAGGTCGTGAAGGCCCCGATCGACGCCGTGAAGGGCGTGGACGAGGCCAAGGCCCGCGAGATCGTGACCGCCGCCGGCTTCCCGGCCGAGGTCGCCGACCAGGTGGTCGAGATCGCCGTCGGCCTGTGGCAGGCGTTCGTCGCCGAGGACGCCACCCTGGTCGAGGTCAACCCGCTCGCCAAGAACGGCGACGGACGGATGCTGCTCCTCGACGCCAAGATCAGCCTGGACGAGAACGCGGCGTTCCGGCACCCGGACCACGAGGCGCTGGTCGACCAGGCCGCGGTGGACCCGCTGGAGCAGGCCGCCAAGGCCAAGGACCTCAACTACGTCAAGCTCGACGGCGAGGTCGGCATCATCGGCAACGGCGCGGGTCTGGTCATGTCGACCCTCGACGTGGTCGCGTACGCCGGGGAGCGGCACGGCAACGTCAAGCCGGCCAACTTCCTCGACATCGGCGGCGGCGCGAGCGCCGCCGTGATGGCGAACGGGCTGGAGATCGTGCTCTCCGACCCGGCCGTGAAGAGCGTCTTCGTCAACGTCTTCGGCGGCATCACCGCCTGTGACGAGGTCGCGAACGGCATCATCCAGGCGCTGGCGCTGCTGGAGCAGCGTGGCGAGCAGGTCACCAAGCCGCTCGTCGTCCGTCTCGACGGCAACAACGCCGAGGCTGGCCGGGCGATCCTGGACAGCGCGAACAACCCGCTCGTGCAGCGGGTGGACACCATGGACGGTGCGGCCGAGCGGGCCGCCGAGCTGGCAGCTGCGGGGGTCTGATCATGGCTATCTGGCTGACCAAGGACTCGAAGGTCATCGTCCAGGGGATGACCGGTTCCGAGGGTTCCAAGCACACCCGGCGGATGCTCGCCGCCGGCACCAACGTGGTGGGCGGCGTCAACCCGCGCAAGGCGGGCCAGAAGGTCGACTTCGACGGCACCGAGCTGCCGGTCTTCGCGTCCGTCGCGGACGCGATGGCCGAGACCGGGGCCGACGTCACGGTCATCTTCGTGCCGCCGCAGTTCACCAAGGCCGCCGTGGTCGAGGCGATCGACGCCGCGATCGGCCTGGCCGTGGTGATCACCGAGGGCGTGCCGGTGCACGACACCGCGTCGTTCTGGGCGTACAACGTGTCCAAGGGCGAGCAGACCCGGATCGTCGGGCCGAACTGCCCCGGCATCGCCTCGCCCGGCGCGTCCAACGCCGGCATCATCCCGGCCGACATCACCGGCTCCGGCCGGATCGGTCTGGTCAGCAAGAGCGGCACGCTGACCTACCAGATGATGTACGAGCTGCGTGACATCGGCTTCTCCACCTGCGTCGGCATCGGCGGTGACCCGATCATCGGGACCACCCACATCGACGCCCTGGCGGCGTTCGAGGCCGACCCGGAGACCGACGCCATCGTCATGATCGGTGAGATCGGTGGCGACGCCGAGGAGCGGGCCGCCGAGTTCATCAAGGCCAACGTCACCAAGCCGGTGGTCGGCTACATCGCCGGCTTCACCGCTCCTCCCGGCAAGACCATGGGTCACGCCGGGGCGATCATCTCCGGCTCGGCCGGCACCGCCGAGGCGAAGCAGGCGGCGCTGGAGGCTGTCGGCGTCAAGGTCGGCAAGACGCCGACCGAGACCGCGAAGCTGATGCGGGAGATCATGTCCGGCAACTGAGCCGGTCAGGCAACGTTGAAGGGGGTCGACCGCAGCCGGTCGGCCCCCTTCGGCGTACCTGCGCCGGCGGCGCGTCCCGCTGGTGGCGCAGCCCGCTCAGTCGTTGTTCCAGAACGGGTAGTTGCCGGTGGCGCGCAGGATCGCCCCGCCGATGATGTTGATCACGCCGAACACGATGGCGAGGTAGCCCAGTAGCGGTGACTGCCCGTACCGACGGGCGTCGCGGATGGACAGGTAGCCGAAGATGATGCCCAGGATGCCGCAGCAGATCAGCCCGAGCACGATGCCCAGCACGCCCCAGAGCGTGGTCCGGTCCCGTCCCCGGGCCGGTGGGGGCGGGGGCGGCGGGTACGGCGTCGTCACAGCGTCCTCCGGGCGGTCGTGGGCGGCGAGCCGGCCGGACCGCGACCGGCGGACCCGACCCGGGTGGCGGCGACTCGCGCCCCCTCTGGCCGAGGCTAGACCGGGCCGGCCGGGCGCGGCCCAGGTTCGGTCAACTCGCCGCCCTTCGGGCGGGTTAACGGACTGCCACCGCCCGCGCGACGTGCCAGAGTAGAGCGGATGTCCCCCGTCACCCCTGACCGTCCCAGCCGTCCCGGCGGTGTGAGCGCCGACGACCGGCCGGTCGATCGTGCCGCCCGGGCCCGACGGGTGCCCGCGCCCCGCGTTGGCGGGTCCCCACGTGGGCGCGCGCCGTTGCCCGTCGCCGCCGGGGTGGCGGCCGGCTGGGCCGCCCTCACCTCCTACCTGCCGGTCGCCGTCGTGCTCGGTCTGGTCCAGCTCGGCACGGATTCGACGACCCTGGTCAGCACCCTGCGCACGGCGCTGGCCGGTTGGCTGCTCGGCCACGGCGTGCCGCTGCACACCGACTCCGGCCCGCTCGGGCTCGCCCCGCTGGCGCTGACGGTGCTCGCGCTCTGGCGGCTCAGTCGGGCCGGCGTGCACGTCAGTCGCGCGATCGGCGCCCGGGACACCCGCTCACCGCGCCGCGCGCTGCTCGCCGCGGGCGCGGTCGGCATCGCGTACGCGCTGCTGGGCGCACTCGCGGCGGTGCTGGTCGGCGCCGGTGGGCCGACGGTGTCCCTGATCCGGGCGGGCGCCACGTTCGCGGTGGTCGGCACACTCGCCGCGCTGATCGGCGCGGTCCGGATCACCGCCGTCACCCGGCTGCTCGTCACCCGGCTGCCCAACCCGGTACGGGACGGCGTTCGCACCGGTCTGGTGGCCGGGCTGCTGCTGCTCGGGGCCGGTGCCGGTGCGGCCGGCCTGGCGGTGGCCACCGGCGGCGGTGACGCGGCGGACATGATCGGGGCGTACCGGACGGGGGTCGCCGGGCAGGCCGGGATCACCCTGGTCAGCGTCGCGTACGCGCCGAACGCGGCGATCTGGTCGGCCAGCTATCTGCTCGGGCCGGGCTTCGCGGTCGGCACCGACACCGCGGTTCGCACCAGCGAGGTGTCGGTCGGCGCACTGCCAGCCGTGCCGCTGCTCGCCGGCCTGCCGCGGGGCCCGGTGGACGGCATCGGCGCCCTGCTGCTCGCGGTGCCGGTGTTGGCCGGAATGGTGGCCGGCTGCCTGCTCGCCCGCCGGGTGGCTCGACTCGTCGGGCCGGAGCGGGCCCCACAGCGGTGGGCCGAGGTGCTGGGGCCGGCGGCGCTGGCCGGGCCGGTGGCCGGCGTGCTGCTCGGTGTGGCCGCCGCGGTCTCCGGCGGGCCGCTGGGCGCCGGTCGGCTGGCACAGGTCGGGCCGGTGGGCTGGCAGGTCGGTGCGGTGGCGACAGCCGTCATCGCGGTCGGGGCACTGCTCGGCGCCGCCGCCACCCGGGCCCTCACCCGCACCCCCGCGCAGTAGACGCGCGCGGGGCGCCCCGGACGAATCCGGAGCGCCCCGTCGAATCCGAGCTTGTCAGGGCTGGGTGGGCAGGGCCACGTTCGCCACGATGCTCAGGATGATCAGGATGATGCCCAGACCGACACCGACGGCGCCGCAGATCAGGCCGGCCTTGGCCTGCCCGGCGTTGTTGGCCAGGCCCTGGGCGACCTTCTGGCGGGCGAGGTAGCCGGTCACCACGGCCGCGATGCCGATCGGGATGCCCAGGTAGAAGCAGCAGATCAGCGGGATCGAGGCGATACCGAGGATCATCGACACCAGGCCGAGGGTGTTGTTCTGCCCCTGGCCTCCCTGCGGGTAGCCGACGTTGGGGGGCGTCGGGCCGCCGTACTGGGGCTGCTGCTGGCCGTACGGGTCCTGGTACGGCTGCTGCCCGTACGGCTGACCCGAGGTCGGCTGCTGACCGTACGGGGCGGCCGGCGGCTGGCCGTACGGGTTCTGCGGCGGCTGGGGTGCGTTCGGGTCCTGGTTGGGCTGCTGGCCGTACGGGTCCTGGCCGGGGTTACCGGGTTGCATTCGAGAGCTCCTTGAACTGGTTCCGTCAGTTGCTGCTGTTGTTTCCACCCATGATCGCTGTCAGTCCTCGGAAAGCACAGCGCGGCAAGACCACGACATCGTCACGGTGCTGCCGATCGACGGTTGCCGTTGGGGGTGGTGACCGGGCGACACGGGTGCTCCTCAGTGCAGCGACACCGCTGGTGCGCCGATCGGCGGACCGACGAGGTGTTCGGCCCGAGCGAGCGGCAGCGTACCGGGTCGATGCACGTCGGCACTGTCAAAGATCGGCGCGCCGCCCAGCCGGAGGGCGTCCTGACCTGCCCGATAGGGTGGCCCGGTGACCGAGCCCGCGCCTGTCGCCCGCATCGTCGTCCTCATCTCCGGCTCCGGGAGCAACCTCCAGTCGCTGCTGGATGCCGCCGTCGATCCCGCGTACGGTGCGCAGGTCGTCGCGGTCGGCGCGGACCGCGACGGCATCGCGGGCCTGGACCGGGCCGAGGCCGCGGGGGTGCCGACCTTCGTCGAGCGGGTCCGTGATCACGACACCCGGGAGGACTGGGACCGGGCGCTCACCGCGCACGTCGCGAAGCACCAACCCGACCTGGTCATCTCCGCCGGTTTCCTCAAGCTGGTCGGCCCGCACTTCCTCGCCGCCTTCGGTGACCGCTACCTGAACACCCACAACACCCTGCTGCCGGCGTTTCCCGGCATCCACGGCCCCCGGGACGCCCTCGCCTACGGCGTGAAGCTCACCGGGGCCACCCTCTTCTTCGTCGACGCCGGCATGGACACCGGGCCGATCGTCGCGCAGGTCGCGGTGCCGGTGCTCGACGACGACGACGTGGACACGCTCACCGAGCGCATCAAGGAAGCCGAGCGGCGCCAGCTCGTCGAGCAGGTCGGTCGCCTGGTCCGCGAAGGCTGGACCATCACCGGAAGGAAGGTCACGGTTCCGTGAGTCCCACTCAGGACGGGCGCCGCCCGATCAGGCGGGCGCTGGTCAGCGTCTACGACAAGACCGGGCTGGTCGAGCTGGCTCAGGCCCTGCACGCCGCCGGTGTGGAGATCGTGTCCACCGGAAGCACTGCGGGCACCATCGCCGCCGCCGGTGTGCCGGTGACGCCGGTGGAGACGGTGACCGGGTTCCCCGAGGTGCTCGACGGCCGGGTGAAGACCCTGCACCCGAAGGTGCACGCGGGTCTCCTCGCCGATCTGCGAAAGGACACGCACGTCGCGCAGCTCGACGAGCTGGGGGTGGCGGCGTTCGACCTGCTGGTCTCCAACCTCTACCCCTTCCAGGCGACCGTGGCGTCGGGTGCGGGCGTCGAGGAGTGCGTGGAGCAGATCGACATCGGTGGCCCGGCCATGGTGCGGGCCGCCGCCAAGAACCACGCCTCGGTCGCGGTGCTCACCGACCCGGCCGGTTACCCGGCACTGATCGGCGCGCTCGGCGAGGGGGGCTTCACCCTGGCCCAGCGCCGCGCGCTGGCCGCCCGGGCGTTCGCCGACATCGCCGAGTACGACGTGGCCGTGGCCCGGTGGTGCGCACAGGAGCTGGCACCCGCCGACGACTGGTGGCCGCAGTTCGCGGGGCTGGCGCTGCGCAAGTCGACCGCGCTGCGGTACGGCGAGAACCCGCACCAGGCGGCGGCGCTCTACACCGACCCGGACGCCCCGGCAGGGCTGGCTCAGGCCGAGCAGTTGCACGGCAAGGAGATGTCCTACAACAACTACGTCGACGCGGACGCTGCCTGGCGGGCGGCGAACGACTTCGCCGACCAGCCGGCTGTCGCGATCATCAAGCACGCCAACCCGTGCGGCATCGCGATCGGCGCGGACGTGGCCGAGGCGCACCGCAGGGCGCACGCCTGCGACCCGGTGTCGGCGTACGGCGGCGTCATCGCGGTCAACCGGCCGGTCTCGGTCGAGCTGGCCCGACAGGTGGCCGAGATCTTCACCGAGGTGGTGGTCGCGCCCGGCTTCGACGATGGCGCGGTCGAGGTGTTGCAGGCGAAAAAGAACATCCGGCTGCTGCGGGCGCCGGCCTGGACGCCGGCACTGGTGGAGTTGCGGCCGGTGACCGGTGGTGTGCTGGCGCAGGTCGCCGACCGGGTGGACGCCCCCGGCGACGACCCGGCGACCTGGCAGTTGGCGACCGGCGAGGCCGCCGACGAGGAGTTGCTGCGGGACCTGGCGTTCGCGTGGCGGGCGGTCCGGGCCGTGAAGAGCAACGCGATCCTGCTGGCCAAGGACGGCGCGACCGTCGGGGTCGGCATGGGTCAGGTCAACCGGGTCGACTCGGCGCAGCTCGCGGTCAGCCGCGCCGGTGCCGAGCGGGCTCGGGGTTCGGTCGCCGCCTCGGACGCGTTCTTCCCGTTCGCCGACGGCCCGCAGATCCTCATCGACGCCGGCGTCCGCGCCATCGTGCAGCCCGGAGGCTCGATCCGCGACGAGGAAGTCATCGAAGCGGCCAAGAAGGCCAACGTGACGATGTACCTGACGAAAACCCGCCACTTCTTCCACTGACCGGTCGCGCCGCCTCGTTGATCATGAAGTTATTGCCCTGACACGCCGACGTGCAGGGCAATAACTTCATGATCGACGGCAGGGTTCGGTCAGGCCGCTGGGGTTGGGCGGAGTTCGGCGAAGTGGCAGGCGGACGGGTGGGGGTCTGCCGCTCTCGGGACCGTTTTCGGGTCTTCCACGGCGCAGATCTCCTGGGCCTTCCAGCAACGGGTCCGGAAGTGACACCCGCTCGGCGGGTCGGCCGGGCTGGGCACGTCGCCGACCAGGCGGATCATGTTGCGCTGGTCGCGGGCCTCCGGGTCCGGCACCGGCACCGCGGAGAGCAGAGCCTGGGTGTACGGGTGGGTGGCCCGCTCGTAGATCTCGTCCTCGGTGCCGATCTCGACGATCCGACCGAGGTACATCACCGCCACCCGGTCGGCGATGTGCCGCACTACGGACAGGTCGTGGGCGATGAAGATGTACGACAGCCCCAGCTCGTTCTGCAACTGCTTCAGCAGGTTGATCACCTGGGCCTGGATGGAGACGTCCAGCGCCGACACCGGCTCGTCGCAGACGATCACCTCGGGCCGCAGCGCGAGCGCCCGGGCGATGCCGATGCGCTGACGCTGACCGCCGGAGAACTGGTGCGGGTACCGGTTGATGTGTTCGGGGTTGAGCCCGACCACGTCCAGCAGTTCCTGGACCCGCTTCTGCTTGCTGCCCTTCGGCGCGGCATCCGGGTGGATCTCGAACGGCTCGCCGATGATGTCGCCGACGGTCATCCGCGGGTTCAGCGACGTGTACGGGTCCTGCATCACCATCTGCATGTTGCGGCGCACCCGGCGCAGCTCGCCACCGGAGGCCTTGAACAGGTCCCTGCCCTCCAGGGTGGCCCCTCCGGAGGTGGGTGTCTCCAGTCGCATCAGCAGCCGGGCGAGGGTGGACTTGCCGCAGCCGGACTCGCCGACCACACCCAGGGTCTCGCCCCGACGCAGCTCGAAACTCACCCCGTCCACAGCCTTCACCGCGCCGACCTGCCGCTGGAACAGCACGCCCTGCGTGATCGGGAAGTGCTTCACCAGGTTGTCGACGGAGAGGATCGTCTCGCCGCGGACCTTGCCGGGGCTAGCGGGCGGCGCTGTCATCACGGACCTCCTGCGCGAAGTGGCAAGCGCTGGTCCGGCCGTCGCCGAGGACCAGGTCGTGCGGCACGACGTCCACGCAGACCTGCTGGACGTACGGGCACCGGGGGTGGAACGGGCAGCCGGACGGGATGCGCATCAGGTTCGGCGGCAACCCCTTGATCGTCGACAGTTCCTCGCCGCGGACGTCCAGGCGCGGGATCGACTCCAACAAACCCTTGGTGTACGGGTGGGCGGGCGCCTTGTAGAGCGAGCGGACGTCGGCGTGCTCGACGATCCGGCCGGCGTACATGACCGCGATCCGGTCCGCGACACCGGCGACCACGCCCAGGTCATGGGTGATCAGGATCATCGCCATGTCGCGTTCCTGGCGCAGGTCGGCCAGTAGATCCATGATCTGGGCCTGGACGGTCACGTCGAGGGCCGTGGTGGGCTCGTCGGCGATCAGCACCTTCGGGTCCAGCGCCAGCGCCATCGCGATCATGACGCGCTGCCGCATACCGCCGGAGAACTGGTGCGGATAGTCGCCGATGCGCTTGGCGGCACCGGGGATCTTGACCAGGTCCATCAGCTCGATGGCACGGCGTCGGGCGTCGGACCGGGACAGGCCGGCGCGCTGGCGCAGCGTCTCACCGATCTGCCAGCCGACCGGAAACACCGGGTTCAGTGCGGAGAGCGCGTCCTGGAAGATCATTGCGATCTCCTTGCCGCGTACCTGCCGGCGCTGTTCCTCGGATTGGGTGAGCAGGTCCTGGCCCTGGTAGAGGATCTGACCGGAGCGGACGAACGCGGGCGGGGTGTCCAGGATGCCCATGATCGCCTGGGCGGTGACCGACTTGCCCGAGCCGGACTCGCCGAGCACGGCCAGTGTCTCGCCGGCGTCCAGGTGGTACGACACGCCGTTGATCACCCGGGCCACGCCCTCGTTGGTGCGGAACTCGACGTGCAGGTCCCGCAGCTCCAGCAGGTGACCGCCCTCGGGCGTGGCGGAGGCGGGCGTGGGTTGAACGGTCATGGCTGTGCCTGCCTTTCGCTCGCGACTGCGGGGCTCGCTTCGCTCACTCCTCGCGCTCGCATGAGTCACCGCAGCTTCGGGTCGAAGGCGTCACGGATCGCGTCGCCGAGCATGATGAACGCCAGAACGGTCAGCGCGAGGAATGCCGACGGGACGATCAGCGGTGTGGCGGCCTCGCGCATGTGGATCCGGCCGGTGTCGATGTCCTGGCCCCACGAGATGGTCGGCGCCTTCAGGCCGATGCCCAGGAAGGAGAGCGTCGCCTCGGCCGCGATGAACGAGCCGAGCGCGATGGTCAGCACGACGATGACCGGGGCCAGCGAGTTCGGCAGGATGTGCCGCCACATGATCCGGCTGTTGCCGGCGCCGAGCATCCGGGCCGCCGCGACGTAGTCCTGCTCCTTGGCGGTGATCACCGAGGAGCGGACCACGCGGGCGGCGGTGGTCCAGCCGAGCAGGGCGAGCACGAAGACGACCGCGCCGATCCGTGCCCACTGGCTGTCGCTGGACACCCGCTTGAGCAGCACGATCGCGGCCAGCAGCAGCGGGATGCCGAGCACCACGTCGATCACCCGGGAGAGCACCGCGTCGACCCACCGGCCGAAGTAACCGGCCAGCATACCGATCACCAGCGCGATGATCCCGGTGCCGAGCGCGGCGAGCGCGCCGACCAGCAGCGAGGCGCGGGTGCCGTAGACCGCACGGGAGTACGTGTCGCAGCCCTGGAAGTCGTACCCGAAGATGGCCCCGCCGGACGGCCCCGCGTGCTGCCGGGAGAGCAGGCAGTCGTTCGGGTTGTTGGCGGTGAACACCCCGGGGAGCAGCGCCATCAGGGTGAAGATGACGACCAGCGCCAGCGAGATCCAGAAGATCGGGTTGCGGCGCAGGTCCCGCCAGGCGTCTCCGGCCAGGCTGCGGGGCTTGTTCGCGGCACCGACCTGGTTGGGTGTGCCCGGCTCGCCCGAGGGGCCACGCCGCGCGGCCTGGTTCTCGGTCGCCGCCACAGTCTCGAAGTCACTCATGCGGCACCTCGCTGCGCTCACTCATAGCGGATCCTCGGGTCGAGTACGGCGTACAGGACGTCCACCACCAGGTTCGAGACCAGGTAGACCACGACGAGCACGCTGACGATGCCCACCACCAGGGGGCCGTCCTCGGTGCGGATGCCGCGGAAGAGGTTGAATCCGACGCCGGGGATGTTGAAGACGCCCTCGGTGATGATCGCGCCGCTCATCAGGTTGCCCAGCTCCACACCGAGGAAGGTGACCACCGGGATCAGCGAGTTGCGCAGTACGTGGACGATGACGATGCGGCGCTTGACCAGACCCTTGGACCGGGCGGTCCGGACGTAGTCCGCGCGCAGGTTCTCCGCCACCGAGGCCCGGGTGAGCCGCAGCGCGGTGGCCAGCGACAGCGAGCCGAGCACGATGCCTGGCAGCAGGAGCGCGTAGAACGTCGGGTCCGAGCCGGCGGTGGGCGGGAACAGCTGCCACTTGACGCCCAGGAAGTACTGCGCCAGCGGCGCCAGCACGATCGTCGGGATGCCCAGCACCAGCAGGGTCAGCACCAGGGTCGAGTTGTCGAAGATGCTGGCTCGGCGGATACCGGCGATCACGCCCGCGCTGACTCCGAAGATGATCGCCACAGCGAGCGCGATGAGAGCGAGCCGCACGGTGACCGGCCAGGCCTGCTGGAGGATGTCACCGATGCTCCGACCGGTGAGGGACTCGCCCAGGTTGCCCTGGAGCAGGTCCTTCACGTAGTCGAAGTAGCGGTAGAAGAAGCCGCCGACGCCCGTCTGATCCAGGTTGTACTTCTCGGTCAGGTAGGCCCGTTGGGCTGGCGTCACCGGCCGCTCGCCGGCGAGCGCCTGGATCGGGTCGCCCTGTCCGGCGAATGTCAGCGCGTAGACGATCAGGGTGGTCCCGAAGAACGCCAGGACCATCTGCAGTAGGCGCCGCAAGATGTAGCGGAACATGCTTAGCAGTCTCTCCGGAAATGTGCGAAAGGGTCGCAGGACGGCATCTCTGGTCGTACCCGAAATATCCGAGACGTGCCGTCCGGCCCGGGGGAGCCGGCGCCACCGACGCCGGGTCCGCTGCTGCGGCCCGGCCCCGGTGGCGCGGTCCGGGCCACCCGGGCATCGTCGCCCGGGTGGCCCGCACCATGGTCAGCTCAGCTGGCCGCTTCGATCTTGACGAGGTTGACCCGCTGGAACAGGTCCATCTGCACGTTCTTGACCTTGGACGAGTGGCCGAACACGTTCTCGCCGAAGCGGAGCGGGATCACCGGCATGTCCTTGGCCAGGATGTCCTCCGCCTGCTGGTACTTGGCGATCGCCTCGTCCTGCGTCTTGGCGGCGGAACCCTCCTTGACCAGCTTGTCGAACTCCGGGTTGCTGTAGCCGTAGTAGTTCGACGAGCCGTTCGTGCTGTACAGCGGGCCGAGGTAGTCCTCCATGGTCGGGTAGTCCATGACCCAACCCATCCGGAACGCACCCACCGGCGTCTTCTTCTCGACCTTGGTCAGCAGGTCGGCGAACTTCGGCTCGGCCGAGCCGACGGCGTCGACACCCAGGTTGGCCTTGAGCTGGTTGACCGTGGCGTCGACCCAGTCCTTGTGACCGCCGTCGCCGTTGTACGAGATGACGATCTTCGACGGACCACCCGCGGCCTGGTAGAGCTTCTTGGCCTCGGTCGGGTTGAACTCGCCGGCCTTGCCCGCGGTGTTCTCCCGGTAGCCCGGGAGGACCGGCGAGACGAAGGAGCGCGCCGACGTCTGCGAGCCCTTGAAGACCGACTTGGTGATCTCGTCACGGTCGATCGCCATCGAGATGGCCTTGCGCACGTCCGGGCTGCTGTAGTCCTTGTCGAACGTCGGGAACGCGAGGAACTGGAACGACGACATCGGGCTGGTCTGGTACCGGTCGCCCAGGTCGCTCGGCGCGGTGCTCAGGCTCTCGGTCGGGATCGTCGGCAGCACGTCCAGGTTGTCCGCCAGGACGTCCGCGTAGGCCGCGGTCAGCTGCTGGTAGATCCGGAACTCAACGTCCTTGACCTTGGGCTTCTCACCCGGGTACGCGTCGTAGCGCTCGACATCGATCTTGCTGTCGTGCTGCCAGGTGCCCTTCATCTTGAAGGGGCCCTGCCCGATCGGCGCCTGCTCGTAGGAGTCCTTGAGCACGCCCGGGGCCGAGAACGCGGCGTCCGGCATCGGGTAGAACGCGTTGTAGCCCAGAGTCGTCTTGAAGTCGATGTACGGCTCGGACAGCGTCGCGGTGAAGGTGAGGTCGTCGACCTTCTTCAGGCCGGACATCTCCTTGGCCTTCGGCGCCTTGCCCTGCAGGTCCGCATAGCCAGCGATCTTCTCGAAGAAGTAGTTGCTGTCCTGACCGTTGGGGGCGTACGCGCCGTAGTTCCAGGCGTTGATGTAGTTCTGGGACGTGACCTTCTCACCGTTGTGGAAGGTGAAGCCGTCCTTGAGCTTGATCGTCCAGACCTTGTTGTCGGACGAGGTGATCGACTGGGCGGCGACCTCGTACGGCTTGTTCTGGGCGTCGTAGTCGACGAGCGGGCTGAACAGGCCGGCGATCACCTGTGACCCGGACGTCTCGGTGGTGTTGGTGGGAACCAGGTGCTTCGGCTCGCCGATCTGGATGCTGACCGCCGAATTGCCGCTGCCGCTGGATCCACCGTCTCCGCCGCTGCCGCAGGCCGCGAGGCCCAGCGTCACCGCGAGCGGGAGGGCGGTCCAGGCGGCGAGTCTACGAACTCGCATTGAGCCTCCTCATCTCCTCACGCTGCGCAGTCAGGCCCGACGCTGGGTTACGCTGCGCAACAAGCGGTAACGGTAGGTCGGCGACGGCCCTTCGGCAACGACGCGGTTGCGGGTGGGTAACGGTCCGGGGTCGGTCCTCTTGCGGAAGGCGGATCCCTCTGCTAGCCGAAACTGCTGAAAGCGTTGTTGAGCTGGGGTAATCTCGCCATTCGTCGGGACGACCCTGCCGGTCTGCCGCTGGCTGTCCCTTCCCGGGACCGAACTCCCATCTCCGCCGCGCACGGTCTGCCTGTCTGGTTCGATGGTGACCGAAGGAACAGATTGTGACCGAGAGTGACGAGCGACACGTCACCGAAGGTCACATCCGACACGCGCGGCCAAGGTGGCGGCGGGCCTGCCCGCTGAGGTCCGTCGGAACCGCGGGCAGGGGCCGTGAGACGATCGGGACGTGACGGCGACGCTTCTGGACGGCAAGGCAACCGCGGCGGAGATCAAGGACGAGCTGCGAATTCGGGTGAAAGCACTCGCGGAACGCGGCATCATCCCCGGGCTGGGCACGGTGCTGGTCGGTGCGGACCCGGGCAGCCAGGCGTACGTCAACGGAAAGCACCGCGACTGCGCCGAGGTTGGCATCGCCTCGATCCGCCGGGAGCTGCCGGCGGACGCCACCCAGCAGCAGGTCGACGACGTGCTGGCCGAGCTGAACGCCGACCCGGCGTGCCACGGCTACATCGTCCAGCTGCCGTTGCCGGCCCATCTCGACACCCAGCGGGTGCTGGAGCTGATCGACCCGGACAAGGACGCCGACGGGCTGCACCCGGTCAACCTGGGCCGGCTCGTCCTCGGCTACGACGGCCCGCTGCCCTGCACCCCGCGCGGCATCGTGGAGCTGCTCCGCCGGCACGACGTGGCGCTTCGCGGCGCGACCGTCGCCGTGGTCGGTCGGGGCAACACCGTCGGCCGGCCGCTCGGCCTGCTGCTCACCCGGCGCTCCGAGAACGCCACCGTCACCCTCTGCCACACCGGCACCCTGGACCTCGCCTCGCACACCCGGGCCGCCGACATCGTCATCGTCGCGGCCGGCGTGCCGGGCCTGCTCACCGCCGACATGATCAACCCCGGTGCGGTCGTGGTGGACGTCGGAATCACGCGCGTCATCGGCGCGGACGGCAAGGGCCGCTACACCGGCGACGTGGACCCGGAGGTGGCCGAGACCGCCGGTGCCCTGGTCCCCATGCCCGGCGGTGTGGGGCCGATGACCCGGGCCATGCTGCTCACCAACGTCGTCGAGCGCGCCGAGCGCGGCTGACCCCGCCCGCTGGCAGGGTCGAACGGGACGGCGGTGACGTTCGCCCCATCCCGGCGATGGCCGCCGCCCCTGGCCTGATCGGTGCCAGGATGACTGATACGGTCCGGAAAACCGACTGGTATCAGGGAGTGGGACGACCATGGGTAAGAAGGTCACTGTCGTCGGGGCTGGCTTCTACGGCTCCACCACCGCACAGCGCCTGGCCGAGTACGACGTCTTCGACACCGTAGTGATCACCGACATCGTGGAGGGCAAGCCCGCGGGCCTCGCGCTCGACCTCAACCAGTCCCGGGCCATCGAGGGCTTCGAGACCAAGGTGGTCGGCGTCACCACCGGCCCCAACGGTGAGGGCTACGAGAACATCGAGGGCTCCGACGTCGTCGTGATCACCGCTGGTCTGCCGCGCAAGCCCGGCATGAGCCGGATGGACCTGCTGGAGACCAACGCCAAGATCGTCCGCCAGGTCGCCGAGAATGTCGCCAAGTACGCCCCGAACGCCGTCGTCATCGTGGTCTCCAACCCGCTGGACGAGATGACCGCGCTGGCGCAGCTCGCCACCCAGTTCCCGAAGAACCGGGTGCTCGGCCAGGCCGGCATGCTCGACACCGCCCGGTTCAGCAACTTCGTCGCCGAGGCGCTGAACGTGCCGGTCGCGTCGGTCCGCACGCTGACCCTGGGCTCGCACGGCGACACCATGGTCCCGGTGCCCTCGAAGAGCACCGTCAACGGCAAGCCGCTGCGTGACGCGATGCCGGCCGAGCAGATCGAGGAGCTGGTCGTCAAGACCCGCAACGGTGGCGCCGAGGTGGTCGCGCTGCTCAAGACCGGTTCGGCGTACTACGCCCCGTCCGCTGCCGCGGCCCGGATGGCGAAGGCCGTCGCCGAGGACTCCGGCGAGGTCATGCCGGTCTGCGCCTGGGTCGACGGCGAGTACGGCATCTCCGGTGTCTACCTGGGTGTCGAGGCCGCGATCGGCGCCGAGGGCGTCAAGCGGGTCGTCGAGACCGACCTGGACGCCGACGAGCGCGCCAGCCTCCTGGAGGCGGCCGAGGCCGTCCGCGCGAAGCAGGGCGACATCTCCAGCATGTAGTTCCGCGAACCAGACCACCGAAGGGCCCGCCGGCAAACCCGGCGGGCCCTTCCCCGTCCCCCACCCCGCCCGCCCCGGCCCCCGGCCCCCGCCCCCCGCCTCGGGTGATCAAGAGGTTTGCGTCACCGAGACCGCGATTCCTGACGCGAACCTCTTGATCACCAAGGTGGGGGGTGGGGTCACGGCAAGGGGGTGAAGGGGGTGAAGGGGGTGAAGGGGATGCTCAGGTGGGGGGTGGCCAGGACGGTGGGGGAGTGGGCGCGGAGCGCGGCCTGCCGGGAGGCGCGGGCCAGGTCCGGGTCCTCCTCGTGGGCGTACGCCAGGTCGGGGTCGACGAGTTGCACGACGTGCACCAGCAGGTCGCCGGTGACCAGGATCCGCTCGTCGGCCGAGGTCACCAGCACCGACTGGTGGCCCGGGGTGTGGCCGGGGGTGGGCAGCAGGCGTACCGCCGGGTTGAGGATGGTCTCGCCGTCGACCACCCGGAGCTGGCCGGCGGCGCGCAGGGGTGCGATCAGGCCGGCCGGCAGCCCGGGATTGAGCATCTCCGCCGCGTCCAGCTCGGCGCGCTGCACCAGATAACTGGCGTTCGGGAAGTACGGCCGACCCGGCGTGCCGGTGACGGCCCAGCCGATGTGGTCGCTGTGCAGGTGGGTCAGCACGACCGTGTCGACGTCGGCCGGGTCGATGCCCGCCGCGGCCAGCTCGGCGGGCATCCGGCCGGGCACGGGCGCCCAGCTCGCGGCCGGCGCGTCGACCGGCCCGATGCCGGCGTCGACCAGGGTGACCGGCCCGTCGCCGGTGCGGATCGCGAAACTGCGGAACGGCAGCCACCACTGCCCGTCGGCGGTCACCGAGCCGGGGTCGCGCCGGTCGGCCTCGGCCCAGTGCGCCGCCGTGGCCTGCGGGAACGCCTCCGCGCGGGGCTGGAAGAAGGCACCCTCACCGTCGGTGAGTGCGGTGACCGTGATAGACCCAAGGGTGCGGTTCAGTGGCATCGGGCGATGATTCCAGGGCATTCCTGTTCCGCGCAGCCCGGTTTCCGCCGGTCGGTCGAGGCCGGCTGGGGGCTGCCGGCCCAATTGCAGTACGCTCGTACTGCTTGAGCACGTGTCCCCCGAGAGGAGCGCCGGTCGATGGCGAAGATCAAGGTAAACAACCCGGTCGTTGAACTCGACGGCGACGAGATGACCCGGATCATCTGGAAGCAGATCCGGGAGCAGCTGATCCTGCCCTACCTCGACGTCGACCTGCACTACTACGACCTGTCGATCCAGCACCGGGACGAGACCGACGACCAGGTCACGATCGACGCCGCCAACGCCATCAAGGAGCACGGCGTCGGCGTCAAGTGCGCGACCATCACCCCGGACGAGGCCCGGGTCGAGGAGTTCGGCCTGAAGAAGATGTGGCGGTCGCCCAACGGCACCATCCGCAACATCCTCGGCGGCGTCGTCTTCCGTGAGCCGATCATCATGTCCAACGTGCCGCGCCTGGTCCCCGGCTGGACCAAGCCGATCATCATCGGCCGGCACGCCCACGGTGACCAGTACAAGGCCACCGACTTCGTCGTCCCCGGCCCGGGCACGGTGACCATCACCTACACCCCCGCCGACGGTGGCGCGCCGATGGAGATGGAGGTCGCCAACTTCCCCGGCGGCGGCATCGCCATGGGCATGTACAACTACGACGAGTCGATCCGGGACTTCGCCCGGGCGTCGTTCCGGTACGGGCTGGACCGCAACTACCCGGTCTACCTGTCCACCAAGAACACCATCCTCAAGGCGTACGACGGTCGGTTCAAGGACCTCTTCGCCGAGGTGTTCGAGGCCGAGTTCAAGGCCGAGTTCGACGCCGCCGGCATCACCTACGAGCACCGGCTGATCGACGACATGGTCGCCGCCGCGCTCAAGTGGGAGGGCGGCTACGTCTGGGCCTGCAAGAACTACGACGGTGACGTGCAGTCCGACACCGTCGCGCAGGGCTTCGGCTCGCTGGGTCTGATGACCTCCGTCCTGCTCTCCCCGGACGGTCGTACCGTCGAGGCCGAGGCCGCCCACGGCACGGTCACCCGGCACTACCGGCAGTACCAGAAGGGTGAGAAGACGTCGACCAACCCGATCGCGTCGATCTACGCCTGGACCCGGGGCCTGGCCCACCGGGGCAAGCTGGACGGCACCCCGGCGGTCACCGAGTTCGCCAACACCCTGGAGCAGGTCATCGTCGACACCGTCGAGGGTGGTCAGATGACCAAGGACCTGTCGCTGCTCATCTCGCGCGACGCCCCGTGGCTGACCACCGACGAGTTCATGAACGCGCTCGACGAGAACCTGGCCCGCAAGATCGCCGCCTGATCCAGGCGTACCGCATCATCGGAGCCCGCCGGCAGCTCAGCCGGCGGGCTTCGGCGTGTCCGGCGCTGACGCGCCGGTTGTCGTCACCGCCTTCGGCGCGCCTCGTTGACCAGGATGGACGAGATGCCAGTCGCGTCCAGGAAGGTTGACCTCGGTCGACCCGCGGCACCCGTGCGCCGATCAGCCAGCCTTCCCGGCTGTGCCGTGCACAGCCAGCCGTCCCTTCCCTGCGGGGGGCCCTGTCCCGGGCCCCCCGCGCCCTGTTTCGCAGCGTTCAGCGCGGGGTTTCCCGGCGCCCATCCGCAGGCTGCCCGTCGCGCACCGCGGGGACGCGACGGCGGCGCAGCTCAGGCGGCGCGCAGCAACTCGGCGGCGCGCTCCGGGGAGATGTCGTTGATGAAGACACCCATCCCGGACTCGGAGCCCGCCAGATACTTCAGCTTGTCCTTGGCGCGCCGGATGCTGAACAGCTGAAGGTGCAGGTGGCCGAGCTCCCGGTCGATGCGCACCGGCGCCTGGTGCCAGGCCGAGATGTACGGCATCGGCATGTCGAACAGGCCGTCGAAGCGGCGCAGCAGATCCAGGTAGAGCGGCCCGAAGGCGTCCCGCTCACTGTCGCTGAGCGCCGGGATGTCCGGCACCACCCGGCGCGGTGCGACGTGCACCTCGAACGGCCAGCGGGCCGCCGCCGGGACGAACGCCGTCCAGTGCTCGTTCTCGGTGACCACCCGGTCGCCGGCGGCACGTTCGGCGGCCAGCACGTCCGCGTACAGGTTGCCCCCGCCGGTCCGCTCGGCGTGCCGGCGGGCCGCGGCCAGCAGCGCGCGGGTGCGCGGCGTCACGAAGGGGTACGCGTAGATCTGCCCGTGCGGGTGGTGCAGCGTGACACCGATCTCGACGCCCCGGTTCTCGAAGCAGAAGACCTGTTCCACGCCGGGCAGTGCGCCGAGCACCTCGGTGCGGTCGGCGAGCGCGTCCAGCACGGTGCGGACCCGGCGCGGGGGCAGGCTGGCGAAGGACGCGTTGTGGTCCGAGGTGAAGCAGACCACCTCGCACCGCCCGAGGCCGGGCCGGACCGACGTGAACGGGGTGATCTCCCCGGGCTCGTCGGCCACCCGGCCGCTCAGCGACGGGAACCGGTTCTCGAAGACCACCACGTCGTAGTCGGGCGCGGGGATCTCGGTCAGCCGGTCGCCCACCGACGGGTCGAGCGGGCACTCGTTGGCGGGCGGCAGGAAGATGCGGGTCTGCCGGTGCACGGCGACCGCCACCCACTCGTCGGTCAGCGGGTCGTAGCGCAGTTGGGACGCGGCAGGCGGCGGCGGCAGGTCGCGGCGGTCCGGCTGGTCGCGGACGGCGTCGTCACGCTCGTCGAAGTAGATCAGCTCCCGGCCGTCGGCCAGGTCGATCGCGGTGCGCTTCACGGCGCCGTCTCCTCACTCGTCGGCGTGCGCGTCGCGCGGCCCGCCCCTGTTGCCCTCACCATGATCAATTCGCCCACCTGTTCGCCGAGTACCCGTCGAGCGGGCGGAGGCAACCGGTCGTCGCTGACCAGTACGTGTGCGGCGGCCAGCTCGACGATCGAGGAGATGCCGACCGTGCCCCACTTGGTGTGGTCGGCGAGCACCACCAACCGGTCCGCCGCGGCCACGAGCGCCCGGTCGGTCTCCGCCTCCATGAGGTTCGGGGTGGTGAAGCCGGCCCGCTCGGTGATGCCGTGCACGCCCAGGAAGAGCAGGTCCAGGTGCAGCGACCGGACCGCCCCGACCGCGAGTGGGCCGACCAGCGCGTCCGACGGTGTGCGTACGCCGCCGGTGAGCACCACCGTCTGGTCCGGTCGACCGCCGGCGTGCAGGATCTCGGCCACCGGCAGCGAGTTGGTCACCACGGTCAGGCCGGGCACGTCCACCAGCCTCCGGGCCAGCTCGGCGGTGGTGGTGCCGGCGGAGAGGGCGACCGCCGCCCCCGGCCGGACGAGTTGGGCGGCCCGGTCCGCGATGGCGGCCTTCTCGGGCAGTTGGCGGACCGACTTGGCGTGGAAGCCCGGCTCGTCCGTGGAGCCCGGGCCTGCGGTGGTGGCGCCGCCGTGCACCTTGGCCAGCAGGCCGCGCTCGTGCAGCGCCTCCAGGTCGCGCCGGATGGTCATGTCGGAGACGCCGAACTCGGTGGCCAGCTCGCTCACCCGGACGCCGCCGGTCGACCGGACCCGCTCCAGGATGGCCACCTGCCGCTGCTGAGCGAGCATCGCCGTGCCTCCCGGGGGTCCCCGTACTCTCACGCGGTCAAACGTGTTCCAACAAAGATGAACACTAGCGCGTAGCGGGCAGCGGTGGAAGGAACGGGGGTACGGCGACGCCTCAGGCGGACGCGATCTTCAGCTCCACCCAGCCGGTCTCGGTCAGGTGGTGCAGCAGCGCCTGCACCGCGTCCGGAACGCTCAGGTCGGTGGTGTCGAGCACCAGGTCGGCGTCGGTCGGCTCCTCGTACGGGTCGTCGATGCCGGTCATCCCGGTGAGCAGGCCCGCCCGCGCTCGCGCGTACAGGCCCTTGCGGTCCCGCTGCTCGCACACCTCCAGCGGGGTGGCCACATGCACCAGCACGAAACCCGCACCGGCGGCCAGGGCCATCTCCCGGGCAGTGGCGCGGGCGGCCGCGTACGGGGCGATCGGGCAGCAGATGCCCACCCCGTGGTGCCGGGCGACCTCGGCGGCCACCCAGCCGATCCGTCGGACGTTGAGATCCCGGTCGGCCTTGCTGAAGCCCAGCCCGGCGGACAGCTCCCGGCGCACCACGTCCCCGTCGAGCAGGGTCACCGTCCGGTCGCCGCTCTCGCGCAACGCGTCCGCCAGCCCTCGGGCGATGGTCGACTTGCCGGAACCGGAGAGGCCGGTCATGAAGACCACCAGCCCCCGGTGCCGACGGGGCGGCCGGGCCCGGGCCAGCTCCCTCGCCACGGCCGGCGGGGTGTGCCACTCCGGCAACGGGAAGCCCCGGTCGAGCAGGTCGTCGATCTCCTGCTGGGTCAGCGCGAGCCGGCGGTTGCGCGGCGGGATGTCCTCCCGCCAGCGCCACTGCCCGTCCCGGTTGTCGTACGCCAGCTCGCGGGGCACCAGCACCCGCAGCCCGGCACCGGAGAGCATCTCCCCGGTGGAGAGAAGGTGGGTGACCCCGTACGAGGCGGAGACCCGGGCGCGCAGCAGGGCGTCGCTGATCTCCTCCCGTCGGTGCGACAACGGCACCGCGACCAGGGTGGCGGGCGGCATCCGGTCGCGGGCGGCGAAGACGGCGCGTACCAGCGCCTCCGGCGGGAGACCGCCGACGCCACCCTCACCGACCGGGATCATCACGAGCAGGTGCGCGGCCAGCGTGCGGGCGGCATGGGCGATCTGGGCGAGCTGCGGACGGTGCAGCGGCCGATCGGCGATGACACCGAGCACCCGGCCCGGGGGCAGCAGCGCGCGGACCTCTTCCGGGCTGCGGCGCAGCCTTTGGAAGGGGCCGTGACCACCGTCGCCCAGCCGCCGGACCTGCCCACCGACCCCTGCCACGCCCTCACGGACCGGCCAGACGTCCGCCACGTCCAGGGCAGCGGCCGGGGCACCCTCGCCGTCGGTGAGCACCAGCGCCCGGCGGGCCGGGTCGCGCGGATCGAAGCTCTGGGCCAGGGCGGCCGGCACCTGGAGGGTCACCGCGACCTGCCACGGCGCGCCGTCGGCCAGTCGGCCGCGTCGGCTCACCGAGACCAGGTCGGCGCGGGTCATGAAGCCGTTCAGAGGGGCGTACGCGCCAGTCAGCAGCAGCTCAAGATCCGCGAGCTCACCCGGACGCGGCGTGTACGCCGGTGCGTCCCGCAGCACCTCGTCGGGCAGCACCCAGCCGTTGCTCATCCACACCCCCCACTCGCTGACCGGCACACAGTTTCGCAGCCGACCGCCGATCGGTCGAGGGCGCCACTCCACGACCCCGACGGGCGGGAGCAGCGCCGGATCCGTCAGCCCGTCACCGACAGCACCCGGCTGCACACCTTCCGCTCGTCGCGCAGTCGGGCCGTACACCCGTCGGCATGCCCACCGCGGCCGTCACCAGCCGACGATCACCTGCCCGATTACTGCCCGTTGAACGGAACGTGAATCGTCCCACCCTCGATGGGCTTTTTCCGAGGCGGGGTGGCGCAGGGCGCCGGACTGCGGAAAGACCTCCCCAGCAGCGGGGCAGCGGACCTTAGGGGTCTGCTGGACCAAGGATCAGGGAAGCGCCGGGGGCGCGCCGGTGTCTGCGGCGGGCTCGTACTCCCTACGCTGGGCAGCGTGACACTGATCGCGACCCAGTCGCTCACCAAGACGTACGGAGGTCGGGTCACCGCGCTCGCCGACCTCACCGTCGCCGTCGAGCCCGGGATCATCGGCCTGGTGGGCGCGAACGGCGCCGGCAAATCCACCTTGATCAAGATTCTGCTCGGCCTGATCGCCCCGACCAGCGGTCAGGTCTCGGTGCTCGGCATCGACCCGACCTCCGACCCGGCGGCGGTCCGCGCCCGGGTCGGCTACATGCCCGAGCACGACTGCCTCCCACCGGACCTCTCCGCCTCCGAGCTGGTCACCCACCTCGGCCGGATGAGTGGCCTGCCCCGCACCGCCGCTCGCGAGCGGGCGTCCGAGGCGCTGCGGCACGTGGGGCTCTACGAGGAGCGCTACCGCCCGGTCGGCGGCTACTCGACCGGCATGAAGCAACGCGTCAAGCTGGCCCAGGCGCTCGTGCACGACCCCGACCTTCTGCTGCTCGACGAGCCGACCAACGGCCTGGACCCGGCCGGCCGGGACGCCATGCTGGCCCTGGTGCACCGGATCGGCACCGAGTTCGGCATCTCGGTGCTGGTCTGCTCGCACCTGCTCGGCGAGGTCGAGCGGATCTGCGACACGCTGATCGCCATCGACGGCGGCAAGCTGCTGCGCGCCGACAACATCTCCGCGATGACCACGGCCACCGACGTGCTCGCCGTGGAGGTCAGCGAGGGCACCGAGGAGCTCGCCGCCCGGCTCGCCGAGCTGAAGCTGCCGGTCGCCCGGGACGGGCGACTGCTCCTCGTGCCGCTGGCCGACGACAGCACCTACGACCTGATCCTCGGTGCGGTCGCCGAACTGGACCTGCCACTGCACCGACTGGACCAGCGCCGGCACCGGGTGGCCGAACTCTTCGCCACGAGGGAGCTCTCCCATGCCTGAGCCGACCGCAGCCGCCGTGCGTCCCGCGCCGACAGGCGTCATCCACGACATCGGCTACCAGCGCTACGAGGGCCCGAGGCTGGGCCGCCGCCAGGTCTTCGGCGCCCTCTACGGGCACGGGCTGCGCACCGCGTTCGGGTTCGGGCGCAGCGCCAAGGCCAAGATCTTCCCGTGGCTCGTGGTCGGCATCGTCTCCCTGGTCGCGGTGGCCCTCGCGGCCATCCGCAGCCAGATCGGCGAGCCGGTCGCCACGTACGCCCAGTTCGCCGACGCGATGAGCTGGCTTGTCATCTTCTTCGTCGCGGTCGTCGCTCCGGAGCTGGTCTCCCGCGACCTGCGCAGCGGTGTGCTGCCGCTGTACTTCTCCCGGCCGCTGCCGCGCAGCGACTACGCGCTGGCCAAGCTGCTGGCGCTGGTCACGGCCCTCTGGCTGCTCCTCGGCGGACCACAGTTGCTGATGTTCCTGGGTGCCGCCTTCACCACCAAGCAGGGCATGCGCGGGGTGTGGAACGAGCTGCTCGACCTGCTGCCCGGGCTGCTCTACGCCGGGCTGTGGGCGGTGGTCTTCGCCTCGATCGGGCTGCTGGTCGCCTCGCTGACCGGCAAGCGCGCCTTCGCCGCCGGTGGGATCGTGGCGGTCTTCCTGATGACCACCCCGATCGTCGGGGTGCTGAGCATCCTGCCGTCGCGCGCCGCCAACGAGCTGGCCGGGCTCGCCTCGCCCTCCACGCTGGTGCAGGGGGTGGGCATCTGGTCGCTGGGTGACCTGCTGGTCGAGGGCGATCCGGGCGAGATGATGATCGGCGGGTTCGGCCCGGTCTACGCCCTGGCCGCGGTGCTGTTGGTCGCCGGCGCGACCGCCCTCCTGCTGGTCCGCTACCGGAAGGTCGCCTCCTGATGAGCACGCTGAGCCTGACCGGGGTGTCCCGGTGGTACGGCAACGTGGTCGCGGTCAACGACATCAGCATGGCCCTGGGGCCGGGCGTGACGGGCCTGCTCGGCCCGAACGGCGCCGGCAAGACCACCCTGCTGCACATGATGGCCGGTTTCCTGTCCCCGTCGCGCGGCACGGTCACCCTCGACGACCAGCCGACCTGGCGCAACCCCGACGTCTACCGGCGGCTGGGCCTGGTCAGTGAACGGGAGGCCGTGCAGGGCTTCCTCACCGCGTACGAGTTCGTGCTGGCCAGCGCGAAGCTGCACCGGCTGGCCGACCCGGCGGCGGCGGCCCGGCGGGCGATCGACCTGGTGGAGCTGGAGTCGGCGCAGGACCGCCGGATCGGCACGTACTCCAAGGGGATGCGGCAGCGGGCCCGGGTGGCCGCCGCGTTGGTGCACGACCCGCAGGTGCTGCTGCTCGACGAGCCGTTCAACGGGATGGACCCGCGCCAGCGGCTGCACATGATGGAGCTGCTGCACACCCTGGGCGACGCCGGCCGGACGATCCTGTTCAGCTCGCACATCCTGGAGGAGGTCGAGCAGGTCTCCGGCACCGTGCAGGTGATGGTGGCCGGGCGGTTGGCGGCCTCCGGCGACTTCCGGACCATCCGCCGGTTGATGACCAATCGCCCGCACGTGTTCGCGGTGCGGTCGACGAACGACCGGGCGCTGGCCGTCGCGCTGATCGCCGAGCCGTCGGTCAGTGGGGTCGAGTTGGACCCCACGGGCCTGACCGTGCGCGCCGGTGACTACGGCGCCTTCACCCGGGCTCTACCCCGGATCGCGCTCAAGCAAGGCATCCGGGTGCGCCAGCTGGTGCCGTCCGACGAGTCTCTGGAGAGCGTCTTCTCCTACCTCGTGGAGGCCTGACCAGGTGAGTGCGAGGAGTGAACGAGCGCAGCGAGTGAGCCCCGCAGTCACGAACGAAAGAAGCTGACATGTCGACAATTACCTGGATCACCGCACGCGGGCTGTTCGGCCGGCGTCGGTTCCTGCTGCTGCTCCCGCTGCCGTTGGTGCTGCTCGGGCTGGCCGTGCTCTGCCGGTCGCTGGGCGTGGACCCGGGCGAGTGGGGGCCGCCGGTGCTGGTCGGCCTCGGGCTGGCCGTGGTGCTGCCGGTGGTCGCGCTGATCGTCGGCACGGGCGTGCTGGGCGCCGAGATCGACGACGGCACTGTCGTGCACATCCTGACCAAGCCGCTGCCGCGCTGGCAGATCGTGCTGCCGAAGCTCGCGGTGGCCGCCGGCGTCACCGCGGCCACCGTGGTGGTGCCGCTCTACGTCGCGGGCGTGCTGGCCGCTTCGGTACGCCTCGGCCTCGCGTTGGCCGTCGCCGCGGCGCTCGGCGCGCTGGCGTACTCGGCGTTGTTCCTCGCGCTCAGCCTGGTCACCCGGCGGCCGGTGCTGCTCGGGCTGGTCTACGTGCTGATCTGGGAGGGGCTGCTGGGCAACTTCGTCAGCGGCACCAAGGTGCTCTCCATCCAGCAGTACGTGATCGCCCTCGCCGACCGGATCGCCCCCACCGAGCTGCTGGAGACCACCGTGTCGGTGCCGGTGGCATCGGTGATGACCGCGCTGGTCAGCGTCGGCTTCACCGTGCTGGCCATCGACCGTCTGCGCTCGTTCAGCGTGGCCGGCGAGACGAGCTGACACCGGTGCGAAACGCTGCTCCGGCCAGCCCCCGCCTGGCGGTAGGGCTGGCCGGATGGACCGGTCAGGCCCCGTCGGGCCAGGCTGGTGGGCGTGAGCGTCGAAGCGGAGCAGACGTCGTTGGCTGAGCCGTACTCCCGGAGCAGTCGGCCCTGGTTGACCAGCCTGGCCGTCGCCGGGCTGGCCTGCGCGACGGTCGCCACGGCCGCCCAGGGCACCGGTCAGTTCCACTGGTGGGCCGTGTTCATCCTGATCCCGGCCGCGTTGATCGCGGCCAGCGGCGGGCCGTTGCTGGCGCGAGGTGGTGGCCGGGCCTTCGCCGGTTACATGCTCGCCTGCGTCGGCACCCTGGTGTTCGCGGTGGGCGCGCTGCTGATGTTCGGTGTGATGGGGCGGGGCTGGCCGCTGCTGGTGGTGCTGCCCTGTCTGGCGGTCGCCGGCACCTACTACTGGCGGGCGGCCCACCCGCTGGCCCGTGGCCTGCACCGGGCGGTGGCCCTGCTCGCGCTGACCGGCGCGTTGCTCGGCCTGACCCTGCAACTGATCCGGGTGGACCTGATCGACCCGGAGACCGGCTGGTGGGGTGCGTTCCTGATGCTGGCCGGGGCCATCGTCCTGGGCAACGCGGGGGAGCTGACTCGGCACCGGATGCCGTACCGCCTCCAGGCGATCACCCTGCTGGTGGGGCCCGCCGTGGTCGCGTTCCTGCTCGGGCTGCGCTTCCTGCGCGGTTGGTGACCGCCGGCCCGCCGCCGCCCCAGGGGGGTGGGCGGCGGCGGACCGGCCACCTGATCAGGCGGTCACGGAGACGGTGACCGTGCCGATGACGATCCGGTGATCCGAACAGGGGCCGCCGCAGGTGGTCGAGATGGCCAGTGAGTCGCCGCTGTACGACCCGGCGATCCGGTCGTTGCGTACGAAGATCAGGTCGATCTTCTTACCCTGGCCGCAGAGGCCCTCGGTGTTGCCGTCGTAGACGGTGGTCTCGCCGTACCCGGGGCAGCGGCTGTCGGTGTCGTCGAGCTCCCGGTAAGCGCCGGTGTTGGCACCGTTGTTCGGCGTGTTCAGAGTGGTCGAGTACCAGGAGTCGAGCCGCCCGTAGTGCGGCTGGGCGTTGAAGTCACCGGCGATCAGGACGGTGTCCCCGTTGGCGGCGAAACTGTCGATCCTGCTGCGGACCTCGTCCAACTGGGTCGCGTTGATGGTCCTGCCGTTGATCACCGCGTTCGACGGCGTGATGTGGGTGGTGCAGAACCGCAGGTGCGGGCGCGCTTCGAGCGGTGCGCAGAGCAGTTTGCGCCGCTCGCTGGTGCCGTCCGCGGCCAACGCGTAGCGGTTGGCCGCCCCGAGGGGTGCCCGGCTGAAGAGGGCCACGCCGAACGGTTCACCGCCACACGCGGTCTCGTTGTGCGCCTCGAACCGGGAGAAGTTGCTGTCGTCCTGCGGCCAACCGGACGCGAGCAGGTTCGCCTGGACGGCCTTGTACTGGCTCCAACAGAGCTCGTTGAGGGCGGCGAAGGTGGCGGCCCGGTTGCGGATGGAGTCCGAGAGGGCCGGGATGAGGCCGTTGTTGGTGGCGCCTCGGTGGATGGTCCAGCCGGCGACGTTCCACGTCCATCCGGTGTAGGTGGCGGTGACGGTCGCCGCCTGGGCGGGGCCGGTCAGGCCGACGGCGACGAGCAGGCCGGCGGTGAGGCCGGCGACGAGTGTACGAATGCGCATGATCCCCGTATTCACTGTGTTGGATGATGACCCATGATCATCGCATCGCTCCGAGTGAGCGTCCAGCACACATACCGGGTCAGAAGGCGCAGGCGATGACGAGCTCCGGGGTGCGGTCGGGTAGCAGGTCGAGCTTGCCGATCCGGCCGGCCGCCCGCAGGTCGTCGGCGACCAGGGTGAGCTGCTCCAGCAGCGCCGCCGGGCCGAGCGCCTCGGCCAGCGGCACCTCCGCCTTCATCGACAGCTTCCGCTCCGACTTGGCCCGCCGCACCTGGCTCAACGCGTCGCCGGCGAGCCGCAGCAGCGCCGGGTCACCCGACCCCTCGATCGTCCGGGCCACCTCGTGGGTGGTGGGCCACGGCGCGCGGTGCACCGAGCCGTACAGCCACCACGACCAGACCTCCTCGGTCACGTACGGCAGGAACGGGGCGAACAGTCGCAGCTGCACCGACAGCGCCGAGGCCAGCGCCGCCCGCGCCGAGTCGGCCCCCGCGCCGGTGCCGTAGGCGCGTTCCTTGACCAGCTCGATGTAGTCGTCGCAGAACCGCCAGAAGAACGCCTCGGTGGCCTGCAACGCCGCCGTGTGGTCGTACGCGTCGAAGGCGGTGCTCGCGGTGGTGACCACGGTGGCCAGCTCGGCGAGCATGGCCCGGTCCAGTGGGGAAGTCGCCGGAGCGCGTAACGCGTCCGCCGCACCCAACCCGAGCGCGAACTTGGACGCGTTGAGCAGTTTGGTGGCCAGCCGCCGGCCGATCTTGATCTGTGCCGGGTCGAACGCCAGGTCCATGCCGGGCTTGCCGCTGGCCGCCCAGTAGCGCACCGCGTCCGAGCCGTGCTGCTCCAGCAGCGCCAGCGGGGTGACCACGTTGCCCTTGGACTTGGCCATCTTCTTGTGGTCCGGGTCGAGGATCCAGCCGGAGAGCACGGTGTCCCGCCAGGGCAGCACACCGTGCTCGAAGTGCGACCGGACCACCGTGTCGAAGAGCCAGGTCCGGATGATCTCCTGCCCCTGGGGGCGGAGGTCCATCGGGAAGATCGCGGCGAACAGGTCCGGATCGGTCTCCCAGCCGCCGACGATCTGCGGGGTCAACGACGAGGTGGCCCAGGTGTCCAGCACGTCCGGATCGCCGACGAAGCCACCCGGACGGCCGCGCTGCGACTCGTCGTAGCCGGGTGCCGGATCGCTGGATGGATCGACCGGCAGCGCGGACTCGTCCGGCGTGAGAGGGTGGGACCAGTCCGGCTCGCCAGTGTCGTCGAGCCGGTACCACACCGGCACCGGCACCCCGAAGAAACGCTGGCGACTGACCAGCCAGTCCCCGGTCAGGCCACCCACCCAGTTGTCGTAGCGGTGTTTCATGTGCGCCGGCACCCAGCGCAGCTCCCCGCCCCGGGCCAGCAGCGTCGCCCGCAGCTCGGCATCCCGGCCACCGTTGCGCAGATACCACTGTCGAGTCGAGACGATCTCCAGTGGCCGGTCGCCGCGTTCGTAGAACTTGACCGGGTGGGTGATCGGGCGCGGCTCGCCGATCAGGTCACCCGCGTCGGCCAGCATCCCGACGATCTCGCGGCGGGCGCCGTTGACGGTCTGCCCGGCCAGCGCCGCGTACGGCTGCGCCGGCACCCCGGCCGGCGGCTCGGGCAGCAGCCGGCCGTCCCGGCCGATCACCACCCGGGTGTCCAGTCGCAGCTCACGCCACCAGGTCACGTCGGTCAGGTCACCGAACGTGCAGACCATCGCCACGCCGGTGCCCTTGGCCGGATCGGCGAGGGGGTGGGAGTACACCGGCACCTCGACGGCGAACAACGGGCTGCGCACCGTGGCGCCGACCAGGTCGGCGTACCGCTCGTCGTCGGGGTGACAGACCAGCGCCACACAGGCCGGCAGCAGCTCGGGTCGGGTGGTGTCGATGAGCACCTCACGCCCCTCGGGCGTGGCGAACCGCAGCCGGTGGTACGCGCCGGGGCGCTCCCGGTCCTCCAGCTCCGCCTGGGCGACCGCGGTGGCGAAGCCGACGTCCCAGAGCGTCGGCGCCTCCGACTGGTACGCCTCGCCCCGGAGCAGGTTGCGCACGAACGCGCGCTGGCTGGTGGCCCGGGCGACCCGACCGATCGTCGTGTAGGTCAACGACCAGTCCACCGAGAGCCCGAGCCGCCGCCACAACGCCTCGAACACCTGCTCGTCGGTGACCGTCAGTCGTTCGCACAGCTCGATGAAGTTGCGTCGGGAGATCGGGGTGGGGTCACGGCGGGCCGCGTCGTCCACCGGGGTCGACGGTGGCCGCCACACCGGGTCGTACGCCAGCGCCGGATCGCAGCGCACCCCGTACACGTTCTGCACGCGGCGCTCGGTGGGCAGCCCGTTGTCGTCCCAGCCCATCGGGTAGAAGACGGCCTTGCCGTGCATCCGCTGGTAGCGCGCGACGGTGTCGGTGTGCGTGTACGAGAAGACGTGCCCCATGTGCAACTCGCCCGATACGGTCGGCGGCGGGGTGTCGATGGCGTACACGTCCTTGCGCTCCTTCTTCGAGCGGTCGAACGCGTACGTGCCCTCCTCCTGCCAGCGGCGTGCCCAGCTCTCCTCGAGCCCGTCCAGGGTCGGACGCTCGGGAACGCCCGCTCGGGCCGTCCTCGCCGTTTCGGTCATCCTGCGATCGTAGGCACCTCGCGGGTGCCCGGCCACGTAGTTGCCGCCGAACACACCGGCCGCCGGGCGGCCACCGACCGGGGGCAGGCGGTCAGATCAGCGAGTCGCGCCACTGCCGGTGCAGGGCCGCGTACCGGCCGTCGGCCTCGGCCAGCACGGCGGGCGGGCCGTCCTCGACGACCTTGCCGTCGTCGAGGACGAGCACCCGGTCGGCGGTTTCCACGGTGGAGAGTCGGTGCGCGATCACCAGGGCGGTGCGGTCGCGCAGGATGGTGCCGAGGGCCCGCTGCACCAGCCGCTCGGTCGGCACGTCCAGCGACGACGTGGCCTCGTCCAGGATCAGCACGGCCGGGTCGGCCAGGAAGGCACGGGCGAACGCGACGAGCTGCCGCTGCCCGGCGGAGAGCCGGCCGCCGCGTCGGTGCACCTGGGTGGCGTACCCCTCGGGCAGTGCGGCGATGAAGCTGTGCGCGCCGATCGCCTGCGCCGCGGCCTGGACCTCGGCGTCGTCCGCGCTCGGGCGGCCGAACCGGATGTTCTCCGTGACGGTCCCGCTGAACAGGTGGTTCTCCTGCGTCACCAGCACCACCGCCCGACGCAGGTCGGCGTCGCGCACGTCGCGCAGGTCGACCCCGTCCAGCCGTACCGTGCCGGTGTCCGGGTCGTGGAACCGGGCGACCAGCTTGGCGATGGTCGACTTGCCCGCGCCGGTCGGCCCGATCAGCGCCACGGTCTGCCCGGCCGGCACGGTCAGCTCCAGCTCGGCGAGGATCGGGGTGTCCGGGCGGTAGCCGAAGGAGACCGCCCGGAAGGTCAGCTCGCCGCGCCCGGGGCCGGTCGGCAGCGGGGTGGGCCGGGCCGGTTCGGCGACGGCTGGTCGTTCGTCGAGCACCCCGGCCAGTTTCTCCAGGGCCGCGGTGGCCGACTGGAGCGAGTTGTAGAACTGGCTCAGCTCCTGCATCGGCTCGAAGAAGCGGCGCAGGTAGAGCAGGAACGCGGCGAGCACGCCGATCTCGGTCTGCCCACCGAGCACCCGCCAACCGCCGTAGCAGAGCACCACCGCCACGGTGATGTTGCCGATCAGCTTGATCGCGGGCGAGTACGTGGCGATCAGCCGGAACGCGTGCAGGCTGGTGCGTCGGTAGTCGTCGCCGAGGGCCACGAAGATCCGTTGGTTGCGCGGTTCCCGGCGGAACGCCTGCACGGCCCGGATGCCCCGCATCGACTCGACGAAGTGCACGATGACCAGTGCGACAGCGTCCCTGGTCCGCCGGTACGCGCCGGCCGACGACCGGGCGAACCAGCGGGACAGCCAGAACAGGAACGGGAAGGCGAGCAGCGTCACGGAGGCCAGTGGCAGGTCCAGCCAGAGCAGGATGGCGGCCACCGACAGGATGGACAGCCCGGCCAGCACCAGGCTGTCGATCCCCCCGTCGACCAGCTCGGCGATCGAGTCCAGGTCACTGGTGAGCCGGGAGACCATCCGGCCGGAGGTGTACCGCTCGTGAAAGCCCACCGACAGCCGCAGGAAGTGCCCGAACACCTGCTGCCGCAGGTCCAGCAGGACGGCCTGGCCGATGCGCGCGGAGAGGGTGAGGAACCCGCGACGGGCCGCGTACTCGGTCACCGAGGCGGCCGCGAACGCCCCGGCGACGGCGATCAGCGGCCCGGGGTCACCGGCGCGCAGCGGCGGGATGGCCCGGTCGATGCCGATCATGACCAGGTACGGGCCGGCCATCGCGGCGGCGTTCTGGGCCAGCAGGAGGCCGACCGCGACGGTGAGTCGCCCCCGGTGCGGGCGGAGCAGGTCGGCCAGCAGGACCCGGCTGAGCCGGCGGAGCCGGGCCACCGCCTCGGGCGCGGTGTCCTCGGCCCGGCTCCGGTCGGCCTCCGGGTCGGTGGCGGTTCCGCGCCAGCGGGTGAGTTCGGGCTCCTCCTCGGGCGGTGGGTCGGCCTGCTTCGGAACGGTCACGAGTGCACCAGCCCCCACCCGTCCGAAGCGGACGGACTCGACCCGGTGGCTCCGGACGGCGGCGGGTGCCCGGCGGGCGACTCGCCGGCTGCGGTCTGCGGTTCGGCGGCAAGAAGCGCCCGGTACGCCGGCCTGGTGGCCAGCAGCTCGGAGTGCCGGCCGATCGCGGTGATCCGGCCGTCCTGGAGCAGCGCGACCCGGTCGGCCAGCGCGATCGTCGACGGCCGGTGCACCACCAGCAGCGCGGTGCTGTCGCGCAGGACCCGGCGCAGCGCCGCCTCGACCAGCGCCTCGGTGTGCACGTCGAGCGCGGACAGCGGGTCGTCCAGCACCAGCACCGCTGGCCGGCCGAGCACGGCCCGCGCCAACGCGAGCCGCTGCCGTTGCCCCCCGGAGAGGGACAGCCCCTGCTCACCCACGCGGGTGGCCAACCCCCACGGCAGGTCGTACGCGAAGTCGGCCTGAGCCAGCGCGAGAGCGGCGCGGACGTCGTCGTCGCCGGCGTCCGGGTGACCCAGGGTGAGGTTCTCCCGGACCGACATGGAGAACAGCGTGGGTTCCTCGAACGCCACCCCGACCAGCCGGCGTAGCGAGGCCAGTCGCAGCTCGCGCAGGTCGTGCCCGTCCAGGGTGATCCGACCGGCGGTCACGTCGTGCAGGCGGGGGACCAGGGACAGCAGTGTGCTCTTGCCGGAGCCGGTGGCGCCGACCAGGGCCAGTGTCTCGCCGGGCTCGATGGTCAGGTCGATCTCGTGCAGCACCGGTGCGGCGGCACCCGGGTAGCTGAACGCGACACGTTCGAAGCGGAGCCGGCCGTGGACCGCGTCGCGGGGCAGCGCGAGGGCGCCGGGGGAGTCCACGATCCGGGGTGGGGTGTCCAACACCTCCTGGATCCGGTCGGCGGCGGTGGCGGCCTCCTGGCCGTTGGCGATGATCCAACCCAGCGACTGCACCGGCCAGATGAGCATCAGTTGGAGGCTGACGAACGCGACCAGCTCGCCGATGGTGAGCGCGCCTCCCGCGGCGGCGGCTGCCCCGGCCACCAGCACCACGCCCAGGGTCACGTTCGGCACCAGGTCGAGCAGCGCTGAGGTGTTGGCCAGCAGCCGACCCTTGCCGACGCCCGTGTCGTGCAGCCTCCGGGCCCCACCGGCGAAGCGGGCGGCCAGTTCGGGCCCCCGGCCGTACGCCTTCATGGTGCGCAGGCCCTGCGCGGTCTCCTCGACCAGGGTCGCCACGTCGCCCTGCTGGTCCTGCATCCGTCGGGAGGCGGCGTGGTAGTGCCGCCCGAACCGGCGGCTGATCAGCAGCAGCGGCACCGCACTGGCCGCCACCAGCACCCCGAGTGCCGTGTGCAGGTTGATCAGCAGCACCACCACGACCACGTAGGTGGTCAGGTTGAGCACCAGGAAGAACACGCCGAAGGAGAGGAACCGGCGGATCACCGACAGGTCGCTGGTGATCCGGGAGAGCAACTGGCCGGACTGCCAGCGGTCGTGGAAGCTCGTCGGTAACCGTTGCAGGTGGGCGTAGACGTCGGCGCGCAGCGCTGCCTCCATCCCCACCGCCGAGGAGGACTGCACCCACCGGCGGATGAAGATGAGCACCGCCTCGACCACGCCGAGCAGCAGCGCCAGGCCCCCGAGCTGGAGCAGCCCGGCAGGTTCCTGGCGGGCCACCGGGCCGTCCACCACCCGCTGCACGACCAGCGGTACGGCGATCCCGGCCGCCGTGCCGGCGAGCCCCGCGACGAGCAACCAGGCGAACTCGGCGGCGTACGGGCGCAGGTAGGGGCGCAGCCGCCAGAGGTTGTGCACGGGGTGGGTGCCCGCGGCGGCCCGGGCGGCCGGGTCGCCGTCGCTCTCCACAGGCACTACCAGACGGTAGCGTCTAACAGGTGTCGATGCCTCTGTCAGCTTGCTGTCAAGCGCCGCTCATGACCGAGAAGCCACTTCTTCACGTCCAGCCCCCAGCGGTACCCGCCGAGCGTCCCGTCGGTGCGGAGCACCCGGTGACAGGGCACGAACAGTGCCGCCGCGTTCCGGGCGCAGGCGGCTGCGGCGGCCCGCACCGCCGGTGGCCGGCCGGCCAGTGCCGCGTACCCGGTGTAGGTGACCGGCGTGCCCGGCGGCACCTCACGCAGCACCTGCCAGGCGTGTGCCATGAACTCTCCGCCGGTGAGCTGGCGGACCGGCACCGCGTCGATGGCGGCGAGGTCGCCGTCCAGGTAGGACCGGACTGCCGTGCTCACCGGGCCGAGGTCGGCCCGCTGTCGCAGGGGCGCGCGCAGGGTGGGGTGGACCAGGGGCAGCAGCGCCGCCGGGTCCGGGGTGAAGCCGGCCGCCCGTACGTCGCCGTCCGGGCCGATGAGGATGCTCAGCGGGCCGGTCGGTGTGCTCAGCACGGTGCTGTCGATGCTCATGCCGCTCTCCAGAGTCTGATCGTGGCGTAGGACCGCCAGGGACGCCAATGGTCGGCGTACCCGTCGAGGGTTTGCTGGGTGTGGGGCAGGCCGAGCGCGGCGGCGCCGCGCCGGACCGCGAGGTCGGTGCTGAGCAGGATGTCGGGGTCGCCGAAGGCGCGCATGGCCAGGTAGTTGGCGGTCCACGGGCCGATGCCGGAAAGGGCGAGCAGCCGTCGCACGGCTTCCTCCCGATCCACCCCCGGCGCGAGGTCGAGCGCCCCGTCGACGACCGCCCGCGCCAGCCCCCGCAGGGTCTCCCGCCGCCCAGCGGGCATCCCGAACCCCGAGTCCGGCAGGCCCAGCAGCTCCTCCGCGCTCAAGAACCCCCGCAGCCCGCCCGCCCCCGCCGGTCTGCCCCACCCCCCGTAGCCCCGTTGATCATGAAGTTGTTGTCCCGACACGCCGGTGTCGGTGGCAATAACTTCATGATCAACGCGGTCGTGGGCGGCCAGGAGGCGGGACAGGGTTTTCTGGGCCGCGGTTACCGAGATCTGTTGACCGACGATGGCGCGGACGGCCATCTCGAAGCCGTCGACCGCGCGGGGCACCCGGATGCCGGGCTCGGCGGCGACCGCCGGCGCCAACGCCGGGTCCGCGGCGAGCGTGGCGTCGATCGCCGCCGGGTCCGCGTCAAGGTCGAGCAGCCGGCGACAGCGGGCCACCGCGGGTGCCAGGTCGCGCAGGTCGGTCAGCCGCAGCGTCGCCGCCACGTGCCCGTCCGTCGGGGTCAGCGCCACCTCACCGGTGCCGTGTGGCAACCGCAGACCCCGGTGGTACGTCCCGTCGCGGACCTCCTCCACGCCGGGCAACGCCCGCACCGCGAGGAAGTCCAGCAGCGCCCGGGCGTGCAGCGGCGGGCGGTACGCCAGCCGGAGCGCGATGGTCCCCGCCCCGACCGTCGCCTGCTGACGCCCGCGGGCCGTGCGCAGGTCGGACGGGGCGCTCGCGTACACCTCGCGGAGCGTGTCGTTGAACTGCCGCACGCTGCCGAAGCCCGCCGCGAACGCGATCTCGGCCATCCCGAGGTCGGTCGTCTCGATCAGGATCCGGGCGGTCTGCGCCCGCTGGGCCCGGGCCAGCGCCAGCGGCCCGGCGCCCATCTCGGCGCTCAACATCCGGTGCAGGTGCCGTTCGGTGTAGCCCAGACGGGAGGCCAACCCCGGTACGCCGTCCCGGTCGATCACCCCGTCCGAGATCAACCTCATCGCCCGGCCGACCACGTCGGCGCGGATGTCCCACTGCGGCGAGCCGGGCGCGGCGTCCGGCCGGCAGCGGCGGCAGGCGCGCAGCCCGGCACCCTGCGCCGCGGCGGCGGACGGGAAGAACCGGACGTTCTTCCGCTTCGGCGTGATCGCCGGACAGGACGGCCGGCAGTAGATGCCGGTGGACGTCACGCCGGTGTAGAACCAGCCGTCGAACCGCTGGTCACGGCTGTCCACGGCCCGGTAACACCGCTCGAAGTCCATCTCCATGCCACCGATGATGCCCCGCTCGGTGCGTCCTCGGCTGGCGGGAATCGGACCTCGGCGTGCGACCGGCGCGGTCAGCGGCGACGCCGGTGCGGCTGACCGGACCGCGCCGACTGACCTGTGCGGCTGGGCTGCCCGGATCTGCTGGGCTGGCTCGCACGGGTGGACTGGCCAGAACGCGCCGACTGGCCGGTCAGCAGCGCCGAGCGGAACACCCCGTCCGGGTCGTAGCGCTTCCACAGCCGCCGCACCCGGGCCCCCGTCTCACCGGGGTAGATCCGGGCGAACGCGGTCGGGTCCGGTCGGCTCTCGAAGTTGACGTACGCGCCGTCCGCGCGGGCACCCACAGCCCGCCAGGCCGCGTCCAACGCCCCGGCGCCCTGCGGTGGGAACACCGAGGCGACCACCATCGTGTCCTGGTGGCGATGGGAGTACGCGGTCGCGCCGGGCGCGACGTCGTTGACCGCCCCACCCAACGAGCGGAGTTGGACCACCGCCCGCCCCGGCCCGGTCACCGCGCGCGTCACGGCCCGAGCGCCGGCGTCGTCCAGGCCGGTGAACAGACCGTTGGTGGTCGTGCCGCGCTGCTGCCCGACGTTGGGGTGCAGGTGCGCGGTCGGCACCAGCGTCGGGTAGGGCAGCAGGTCGGTCCGGTGTTCGAGCACCTTGCCGATGGCGAGCAGTGGCTCCACCGCCGGGCGGGCCCGGCGCAGGCTCTCGGCGGCCACCACGGCGGTGATGGACATGAGCACCGAGCGGCCCTCGGCGTACACCACGGCGGCCGCGGACAGCTCCCGTGGGGCCTGCGCGAGGTAGCTCGTCCACTCCCGGATGGTGCGACCGTCCGGGTGCGCCTCGACGACCAGTTGCGCCACACCGACGTTGCGCTGCTCGGCCGCCTCGATCTCGAAGGCCACCACGATCCCCGCGCCGGCTCCGGCGCCCCGGACCAGCCAGAACAGCTCCGGCTCGTGCTCGGCGTCGGCGCGTACCAGCGTCCCGTCGGCGAGCACCACCTCGACCGCGCGGACGCGGTCGATGGTGAGGCCGTGGGCGCGGACCAGCCAGCCGACGCCGCCGCCGGTGGCCAGGCCGCCGACGCCCACGCCGCCGTAGTCACCCGAGCTGACCACCAGGCCGTACGGGGCCAGCGCCTTCGCGACGTTCGCCCAGCGGGCACCGGCCTCGACCCGGACCAGCCCGGCCCGCTCGTCGAGGACCTGCACCCGGTTGAGCATGGACAGGTCGATGACCACCCCACCGTTGTTGGAGGAGGCCCCGGAGAAGCCGTGCCCGCCGCTGCGGACGGCGATGGGCAGCCGCTGCTCCCGCGCGTACCGGAGCGCGTCGACCACCTGCGCGGTGGTCTTCGGCAGCAGCACGGCCGCCGGCGACGCCGACGTGGTGTACGTCGAGCGCAGGTGCGCGTACCGGCGGTCGCCGGGTGTGACGATCTGCCCCCGGAGGGAGTCGGGCACCCGGGCCGTGGCGGTGGTCATCGCTGCCCCCGGGCTGCTCGGCCGTCATCGGTCATGGCCCAAGAGTGGGTCGGGGGCGACGGTGTGGCAAACCTCGGGTCGTCCACCAACCATTGGTAGGTGGTCAACGAGCGCTGGGTGGCGGCACGTGCCCGGTCGGAGTGACCCGAATCTCCACCGGGTCACTCCGACCGGCGACGTCGTTCGGGCCGGTCCGACCGGGGCGTGGAGATCACCTCGGTCGGACCGGACCCGAATCACCGTGTGGGGCTGGGCACCGCGGTCGGGGTCGGGGAGATCGGCAGGCCGGGAACGCCGGGCGCCCCACCCGGGACGGCTGTCGGTCCCTGCTCACCTGGCCTGCCCGGCACACCCGGAGGGCCCGCCTTGTCCGGCCCGGCCGGCAAGCCGGGGGCACCCGGCAAGCCCGACATCGTCGGCGACGGCACCGGCCGGCCGGGCCTAGCAGGCACGCCGGGCGGCCCGGACGGCTCGGGGATCGCCGGGCTGGGTACGGCCGCCGGGCCCGCCGGGCTCGGCACCGCTGGTGGAGGCCCGTCCGAGTCGGTCGCGGCCAGGGCGATCGGAGCCGCGATCAGGATCGCCGCCAGGGTGCCCACCGCCCCCATCGTCACCGTGGCGCGGCGTCTGTTGCGAACCCGCCGTTCCGCTCGGTTCAACTGGTCATGCACGATCGGTGCCTCCTCGGCCAGGTCGGTGAGGGTGGATCGGATGAGGCTCTCGAAGGGATCGATCATCGCCGTACCTCCAGCAACTCGATCTCCGGCAGCAGGTCGCGCAGGCGCTTGACCGCCCGGTGCGTACGGCTGCGGACGGTGCCCACCGAGCAGCCGAGCAGCTCGGCCACCCGGGCTTCGGGCAGGTCCTCGTAGTAGCGCAGGACCACCACCGTCCGCTGCGCCGGTGGCAGGTGGCGCAGCGCGGCACGCATCGCCAGCCGTACGTCGGAGCCACCGCTCGGGTCGGCGCCGACCGGCTCGTCGGCCGGGTTGAGCGGCGTCTCCCGTCGTCGGCGAAGTCGCCGCCACCAGCTGATCTGCTGGCGGTACATCACCACGCGGAGATACCCCTCGGGATCGGCGTGCCGGATGGTGTCCCACTTTGGGATGGTTCGCGCCAACGCCGACTGGAACAGGTCCTCGGCGGCGTTGCGGTCCCCGGTCAGCAGGTACGCGACCCGCATCAGCGCCGGCGTCCGGCTGCCGACGAACTCGGCCAGCCGAGCGCGTTCGTCCTCGTCCACCCACACCCCCGTTTCGTTGTCACCCATACAGACGCCCCAGGTCATCGTCGCTATCCGCGATCCGGGGTGTTTTTCCGGCCCGGAAGTGTCGGTCGTGACGGGTACCGTCCGGCCACCAACTGAAGAAGGGGTGCGGAACATGACGAGCGTGGCGGGTTGGGCGGCGGCGTCGACACCGGGCGCGTTCCCGCCGCTGCCCCGCGCGGTGGCGCAGTCCTTCTACCGCCGGATGCGGGCCGTCGCGCCGGCCGCCGTCGGCGCCATCGAACGGGACCGGGCGGCCGACCCCGAGCAGATCTTCTCCGACACCGCCTGCGGCCGGTTGGTCGGCTCACTCGACAACGCCGGCCTTCGGGCACTGGGGATGTGGACCCACCACTGGTGCATGCGCTTCTACGACGACGACACCCGCGTGGGCCGGCGGTTGGTGCGCGAGATCGCCGCCCGGGCCGGGTTGGGCTGGACGGCCGACGAGGTGCGCTGGATGCTGCGCGAGTCGTTCTCCGCCGGCCCGGCCGCCGCCGACCGGTTCACCCTGCCCCGTGCCGCCGCCGCACAACTGCCCCCGGCCGACCGGCCGCCCGTGGACGACTGGCCCGAGGTCGAGGTGCCCCGCCAGCGACGAGGCCGGCACGCGGGCGGGTGATCGGCTGCCGCTTCGCTGCGGCAGGATGGACGCCGCACCACCCCGACGGAAGGACGCGCCGATGCCCGCCAGCGAACCGACCATCATCGCCACCAGCATGGGCTTCTCCCGGGGCGACCGAGGGCCGTACGACATGCGCCCCAGCCCGGTCTTCGAGCTGGCGGCGGAGCTGGCCGAGGCTGGTCCGCAGCCGCGAATCTGCTACCTCGGGCAGGCCGTCGGTGACCAGCCCACCTCGCTGACCGCCATCTACGGCGCGTTCGCCGACACCCGGTTCCGGCTGTCACACCTCGCGCTCTTCCCCATGCCGAACGTCGAGGACGTCCGCGCCCACCTGCTTGCCCAGGACGTGATCTGGGTCGGTGGCGGCAGCGTGGCCAACCTGGTCGCCGTCTGGCGGGTGCACGGGCTCGACGACATCCTGCACGAGTGCTGGCAGGCCGGTGTGGTGCTGGCGGGCGTCTCCGCCGGCTCGATCTGCTGGCACGTCGGCGGTGCCACCGACAGCTTCGGGCCCCGGCTGCGCGGCTTCACCGAGGGGTTGGCCTGGTTGCCGTACGGCAACGGGGTGCACTACGACAGCGAGGGCCAGCGCCGTCCGCTGATGCACGAGCTGGTGGGCAGCGGGACGCTCCCGACGAGCCACTGCACCGACGACGGGGTCGGCCTGGTCTACCGGGGCATCCGGCTGGTCGAGGCAATCGCGGACCGCGAGGGCGTCTCGGCGTACGAGGTCAGCCGCGGCGCGGACGGCAGCGTCCGCGAGGCCGTCATCGCCCCACGCCTGCTCGGCTGACGACCGATCGGCGTCGCCCCTCGCCGGGGGCCGTGCCGCCGGAAACCGAGCCGCGTGGACCGGCCCCGTCGGCGTCGGCGTAAGCTGGCCGGTCGTGAGTCTTTCCATCGGCATCGTCGGCCTGCCCAACGTCGGCAAGAGCACGCTTTTCAACGCGTTGACCAAGAACGACGTGCTGGCGGCGAACTACCCGTTCGCCACCATCGAGCCCAACGTCGGCGTGGTCGGGCTGCCCGACGAGCGGCTGGGCAAGCTGGCCGAGATCTTCTCCTCGCAGAAGGTGCTGCCCGCCCCGGTGTCGTTCGTCGACATCGCCGGCCTGGTCCGCGGCGCCTCCAAGGGGCAGGGTCGCGGCAATGCCTTCCTGGCCAACATCCGGGACGCCTCGGCGATCTGCCAGGTCGTGCGGGCCTTCTCCGACCCGAACGTGGTGCACGTCGACGGCAAGATCTCCCCGGCCGACGACATCGAGACGATCAACACCGAGCTGATCCTCGCCGACCTGCAGACCCTGGACAAGGCGCTGCCCCGGTTGGAGAAGGAGGCCAAGCTCCGCAAGGACCGGCTCGCAGCGGTCGCCGCCGCGAAGGCCGCGATCGAGGTGCTCGACGGCGGCACCACCCTCTACTCCGGGGCCGCCGCCGCCAAGATCGAGCTGGAGCACCTTCGCGAGCTGCACCTGCTCACCACCAAGCCCTTCCTGTACGTCTTCAACGTCGACGAGGCCGAACTGGCCAACGAGTCGTTCCTCGACGAGCTGCGCGCCCTGGTCGCCCCCGCCGAGGCCGTCTTCATGGACGCCAAGATCGAATCTGAGCTGGTGGACCTGCCCGAGGAGGAGGCCCGCGAGCTGCTGGAGTCGATCGGGCAGAACGAGCCCGGCCTCAACCAGCTCGTCCGGGTCGGCTTCCGCACGCTCGGCCTCCAGACGTACCTCACGGCCGGCCCCAAGGAGGCGCGCGCCTGGACCGTCCCGGTCGGCGCCACCGCGCCGGAGGCCGCGGGTGTCATCCACAGCGACTTCCAGCGCGGCTTCATCAAGGCCGAGGTGGTCTCCTACCGCGACCTGGTCGAGTTCGGCTCGATGTCGGCGGCCAAGGCGGCGGGCAAGGTCCGCATCGAGGGCAAGGAGTACGTCATGCAGGACGGCGACGTGGTGGAGTTCCGCTTCAACGTCTAGTTCCGGCTCAACGTCTGCCGCCTAAGCTTCGCCTCGTGGTGAAGCTGAGGGCGGTGATGGTGCGCTGGCAGTCGGACGATTTTCCCGGTTGGGTCGAGGTCTCCGTGCGGGATGCGCGCGGACGGGATCATCGGATCATCGAGAAGGTGCCCGTCCTGACGTCACTGCCCGTGACGGCCGATTCGCGCTTTCCCATGCCGTTCTGGATCGATGCGGAAGCCGAAAGCATCGACGGTGATGAGATCGTCGTAGTGCTGCCGGAGGGGACGGTAACGATCGAGGGCAATGGGAGCCTGGTGGTCGTCTCGGCCAAGGCCGATCAGGAGCGCTACCGCCATGATCGCGGATGGCTGGATCACGCAATTCACGAACTTCCGACAGGGGTGCTCTGGGGCGTCGACGGCGCAACAGCCGCGCAGTGCGCCGAGATGCTGCACGGCTTGGACGGGTTCGCGCTCGTGTGCGCCCGCCTCGGGCTCGACGATCACTCGGAGTTCATCGACGCCTGCCGGTGGCACTTCGACCACTACCCGCACTACCTGAGCCGCCGTCGATATTTCGCGGACTACGCGACGTACATCTGTGATCGGCGGGGACCGTTGCAGGTCTCACCACCCCCGAGCCCGTACTGGCTGCGGCGTCCCCGGCCGCAGGCCTCCTGACGTTGTTCGACGGCGCAACGCGGTGGGTTTCCGCTTCGACGTCTGAACCCAGCCTGTTACCGCAGGTCAGACGGTTGATTTGTGGACAGGGAGTACGGCGTCCATGGCTGATCGGCGAACTGAACAGGTCTCCCGATCGGCGAATGGGTCTCCTGGATTCCTTTGCTCTCGGTGACAAGAGGACTCGGCGACGTAAGGGCGAGGTGGTACTCCGCCCAGTAGACCGCGCTGGCTACGACGTAGTCCTCGATCGAACTCGGCCTCAACAGGTAGACATTCGTGTTTCGGGTCGGTCCGATCCTTGCCTCGATGGCGGCCTGTTCGTCGTCGGTGGGGTGTCGCAGATGGATCGGCCCCACAGCGGACCAGCAAGAGATCCGGTCGATGTTCATGAAGCAGATGTCGAGCACCCGGAACTCGCTGTCGCCGTAGCTATCCTCGATCTCCACAGGGGAGGGAAAGCCACGGAACAACGCGTACCCGTGGCCGCCATACCGATAGCCGATGAGGCTGAAGGACCTGGCATCGGTGAATCCCAGCTTGCCGCGTTCAAGGGTCAACGGTAGACCGTCCTTCTGCCCGATTTCACGCCACGCTATCTGACGGGTCGCGCAGGTCCCGATACCGATGGGAGACGCGAGTCCCGAGACCGGACACCGGACTGCCGCGCTGGACTATCCCGCCGGCCGTCGACCCGGGCGAGCCGAGCACACCACCGCCCGGCCCGCCAGCGTCCGCACGTGATCAGTCGCTATGGCAGTATCGCGGCCGTGACCGAAGCCGAGCAGGTTCCGCATCGCGATGATCGTGCGTGGCCGCGTGGAGCGGGGCCGATGTCCCTAGCAGTTGGCCTGGTCGCGATCGCTTTCGGAGTCGCAGTGACCGCAAGGTCCGCACAGGCCCTTACATCAGCGCTGTGTCTGCTTGCGGGTCTGCTGATCGGGTCGTCATTGATAGTCGTCGGAATGCGGCGATGGCTTTCCGGCAAGGGGATTCCAGCAGGGCTCGGCATCACTTCGGCAGTGGTTGCCGTGGCCGCCTGGATCTTTTTCAAGGTGACCGGCATGACTGGCGGGGGAGGCGCACTCTTTGCTGGACTAGTGGGCGGCCTTCTTTTCGCCAACGTCTGGGCCATCCAGGCCGCGAAGGCGAACCGTCTACGGTGACGGCTCCCACGCGACCGGGCCCAACGGGATGCTGGTCGTGAGCCTGCCGGGCGGAGACCTGGCGGTATGGGCATCTCGACCCTGACCGTGTCGGCCGGGCCAGGCCGAAGGTCACGCGCCAGGCGAGCGGCTCGCTGGTGCCGAAGCACCGCGTCAGTGGCAAACTGCCTCGGATGGGACGGGGCAAGAATCCATGGTGGCAGACAACGAAGACGCCAAAGGGTGGGTTCATCCTGGGAGGCATCTGGATCTTCCTTGGCGTGGCGCGCGCTGTAGCTGCCATCGGTGAGCCGATCGGCTGGTCTTTGATCATCGGGCTCCTGACGGCACTGCTCGGCGCTGCCTATCTGATATCGGCCTTGCTGCTGCGTCGGCGGCAGCGTTCGCAAGCCGATGGAGGGTGACTGACCGCCAACCCTGACGGCAGAGTCAGGCGGACCGCCGTCCCCGGTTGGATGGCACCGCTCGGTTCAGCGTGATGCCTGTGAGTCATCAAGATGACTCACAGGCATCACGCTCAAGAGAGCGGATGACCCCGGTCGAGATGAAGTCAGACGCCCGGCCCCGCCCCGCCCCGCCCGGCCCCGTCGTGTTGGCCGACCGACGCGGCAGCAGCGGCCGCTCGCGGACGGCATCCGACGTTGGTGCCGCCGAAGTTCGTGCCTTCCCCGGGGCCTGCTGCGACGTCAGGGACGGACGGCCTTCAAGCCATGTACGGCGGCGTACTCCGCTGCAAGCCATGGCCCCAGGTCGTCGAGGAGTTCGCGTAGGACAGCCGGATCCGCCGACGGTGCACGGCCGATCCGGGCAGCCCCGAGCATCTGCTCGGCGCGTGCTGGGTAGTAGATACCAAACGCCTCGGCGCACTCGGTGAGGTCGCTCGTCCAACCTCCCCAACGAGGCATGACCAGAGTGAATCCCGTCCTGACGATGCGACGAGCGGCGAGCCTGCTGAGGCTTTTGCGTTTGTTGTCAGTGGTCGCCCTGGCTGCCTGCCTGCCCCACTCCGGGAGCGCCAATGACAGGTCGCCGTTCGTCTCCCGGGCGAGCAGAGCAGTGGGCCGGTAACGGGGGAGTTCGTCGGCGAGGTCGTCGCCGAGCAGTGGAGTGCAAAGGCAGGCGACGAAGAAGCCGAGATCATGGCGTTCGAGCTCGCTGAGCAATGTGCGTCTGCTGAACAGCAGGATGCCCACGCCGTCGATCTGGTCGAAGGCCTGGTCGAGTGCCTGCTCGATCCTCGCCGCATCCAGCCGGTCGGCCTCGGTCGGTTCGGTGTGCAGGGCAAGCAGCAGGTCGAGATCGGAAATCCCGAGCCTGGCGGTGCCGCGCGGGATGCTGCCGTAGACGTAGGCACTGTGCAGCCGACCGTCACCGAAAGCATCGACTGTCCGCGCACGTGCTGCGGCAACGACGCCAGCGAACGCGTCTGGGACGCGACTCAGCGCACCTTCGCGGGCGATCGTCCCGTCGACGTCCAATCCCTTCCCGACCATGCGGCCACTCTGCCGGAGCACCTGATTCCCGCGAACCGGTTAACGGGCGTCGAGTGGTACGGAGATGGCGTTTCTGACCATGGCTACGGCTTGGTCGACCTCTCGCGCTGTGGCAGAGAAGTCGTCCTGCTCGGACTCGTGCACGAAGGCGGTGACACCTCGGCGGCTGCCGCAGTAGTCCACGATCCCGTGTTCGATCTGCGTCCGCAGCGCCTGCCCGTACCCGTGGCGTTCGTAGAGGCCGGCGTCGTCGCCGGCGATGGGGAGCAGGTGGGTGGTAAGCCGTTGCAGCCTCGGTCGGATGCCGGTGGAGGGGGCGTAGTCGAAGGCCCATCCGTTGATGAAGACACGGTCGATCCATCCCTTGAGCAGCGCCGGCATCGACCACCAGTAGACCGGGAAGACCAGCACGAGGTCGGTGGCGCGATCGAGGCGCTGCTGCTCGCGGCGGACGTCGGGCGGAGGCTCGCCACGCTGCTGGTATGCCCGACGGTCGGCCACACCGAACCTCGGGTCGAATTCCTCCTTTGCCAGGTCGGCGACCTCGACCGAGCCCGGGCGCAGCGCCGCCGCAAGCTGCCGAACCGTGTGGTGCGTGAGGGACCCGGGCTCCGGATGCACGGTTACCAACAGGGTGTGCACGGGCGCGCGTCCCCTTATTGCTCGGCCCAGACGCCCAGCTCGTTGCCGCTGGGGTCGGTGAAGTGGAACCGGCGGCCACCGGGGAACTCGTACGGACCGTTCACCACCTGCCCGCCGGCCTCCTTGACGGCCTGGACGGAGCGGTCGAGGTCGGCCGAGTAGAGCAGCACCAGTGGGCCGCCCGCCCGGACGTCCTGATCCTCGCGGAGACCGCCGACCTCGGCCGCGGAGTCGGCGTGCGGGCTGCGGATGCCGGCGTACGCCGGCCCGTAGTCGTTGAACTCCCAGCCGAACGCGTCGGCGTAGAAGCGCTTGGCCTCGGCGAGGTTGGTCACGGTGAACTCGACGTAGTCGATGGCGTGGTGCCGGTGCGGCGATGGCTCAGACATGCACCGCATTGTGCGCCCCGGGTACGACGCGACCGCGACATGCAACTAAAGGTTGCGCGAAGGCGCGGGCTGTCGTAGGTTGAGTGCAACCAAAGGTTGCGAAAGGTTGAGGCTCATGGAGCAGGGAACCATCGAACGCGACATCCACGTCGACGCGTCACCCGAGGTGGTCTTCGAGGTGGTCAGCCAGCCCGAGCACATGCGGGAGTGGTGGCCCGACGACGCGCGGTTCGAGTCGGTCGCAGGCGCACCCGGCGACCTGGTGTGGCGCAACGCCGACACCGGCGAGACGACGACCGTCGCGCTCGCCGTCGTCGAGGTCGACCCGCCAAAGCGATTCTCCTTCCGGTGGTCCTTCACCGAGCCGGACCGCGGTGGGCAGGCGCTGCTCGTCACCTTCGACCTGGTCCCCGACGCCACGGGGACGCAGATCCGGATGACCGAGACCGGGTTCCGCGAGATGGGCTGGGAGGTCGCCGTGCTGGAGGCGCAGTACCAGGACCACGAGAACGGGTGGGACCACTACATGCCCAGGCTGGGCGCGTACGTCGCGCGGCTGGTCTCCACCCCGTGAGTACGGCGGTCGACGACGAGCTGTGGTCCGCGATCGGTGACCCCACCCGTCGTACGATGATCGATCTTCTGCTCTCCGACGGGCCGGGCACCGCGACGTCGCTGAGCAGGCGGCTGCCCGTCACCCGGCAGGCCGTCTCCAAGCACCTGGCCGTCCTGGACCGGGTCGGGCTGATCCATGCCGAGTCGGCCGGTCGCGAGCGTCACTACCAGGTCGACGAGGCGCAGCTCGCCCGCGCCGTCGCGCAGTTGTCGGCGGTGGGCTCCACCTGGGACGCCCGACTCCGCCGGATCAAGCGGATCGCCGAGGCGATCGAGCGCAACCGCCACACCAACGAAGGAGAATGACAATGGTCAGCATCCTGCACCAGGTCGGCGTCGTCGCTCCGCTCGACGATGCCTACCGAGCGGTGGCAACTCCCGAGGGCGTCGCCGGCTGGTGGTCGGTCGACACGACCGGCAAGAGCGAGGTCGGCGGACGGTTGGCCGTCCGGTTCGGCGACGACGGCGGGTTCGACCTGGACATCCTGGAGCTGGACCCGGCCGGCCGGGTGCGGTGGCGGGTCACCGACGGCCCCGCCGAATGGGTCGGCACCGAGATCGACTGGCGTCTCGAACGGCGTGGCAGGTACACGATCGTCCAGTTCACCCACGAGGGCTGGCGCGAGCCGACCGAGCTCATGCACCAGTGCGGCACCAAGTGGGCGACGTTCCTGATGAGTCTCAAGGCGCTGGTGGAGACGGGGCGTGGCCGGCCGGCGCCGGACGACGTCCAGATCAGCGACGGGCACTGACCTCGGTGACGGCCTGATCGTCGCGGGTTCGCGTGCTCCGTCGCGTGAGCGCGAACCCCCCGGCGATCAGGCCGAGGGCCACGATCGCCACGGCGCAGAGCAGCAGCGTCGGTCGGGGGCCGACGGCCCCCACCAGCGGGCCGCCCAGCATGGTGCCCAGTGGCACCGCCAGCACGAGGATGGCACCGTTCGTGGCGAGCACCGCGGGCAGCTGGGCGGTCGACGTGCTGCGCTGGAACAGCGCCATCGACGTGGACATGTACGGCGCCCAGATGAGGCCCGCCAGGGCGAACGCCGGCAACGACACCCCGACGGGTACGCCCAGGCCGAGCGGCAGCATGGCGACGCCGAACGCGACGACGATGCCGATGGTGGTGGCTCGCAGTGGCCAGCGGCGTAGGTGACCGGCGACCAGACCTCCGACGAGACCGCCGATGCCGAACGCGGTGTAGTAGGCGCCGAGCAGCGTCGCGGAGGCGTGCAGGTCGTCGGTGATGTGGATCGGCACCGCCACGTACACCGGTCCGAAGAGGAAGAAGAACCCGAGACTCAGCACCAGAAGGCCGAACAGGGCGGGGTTCTGACGGATGACCGCGAAGCCTGCCGTTCGCGAAGCGCCGCGCTCCGATCGCGCGGGTCCGCCTTGGGCGGGAAGGGCGAGACGGTACGTGAGAGCCAGCGCGGCGAAGGTGGCGGCGTCGATGGCGATCACCCACACCGGCCCCGCCCAGCCGATCAGGATGCCCGCCAGTGGCGGGCCGACGATGGTGGCGAACCCTCCGATGGTGCTGAGCACGGCATTCGCCGGCAGATGGTGCTGCTGCGGCAACAGCTCGGCGATCAGGGTGAACCGGCCGGCGGAACCCCACGAGTGCAGCAACGCCGACGCGGCCAGCAGGGCGACGTACAGCCCGACGGTGAGCACACCGGAGAGGTGGGCGAGGGGGATCGCCGCGAGCGCGCAGGCCCGCAGGATCGCGTCCCAACCGGCGAGCTGTGCGCCGCCGCGCCCGCGCAGCAGCCTGCCGAAGATGACCGTCCCGGCCGCGCTGGGCAGGGTGTACGCCGCCATGGCCGCCGCGATCCAGATGCCGCGCTGACCGTGCGGGGCGAGTTGGATGGCGAGCCAGGTCACCGCGACCACCGCCATGCCGTCGCCCAAAGCGGACACGGCGAGCCCGGGCAGGACGCGCCGGAGCTGGGGGTGACTGACCACCGGCCAGTACGGCGAGGAGCGTGGAAAACGGACGGCGTTCGTTGGCATGCTGCCAGCTCACCCGGCGCGGGTCCGGCGCACTAGGTGAGACTGCTGGCAGCAGAATCAGCCGAACGCGAAACGACCGGACTACCGGTCCGGGTGGGCGTCCTCGGCGCGAGGCCCGGCAGGGCGCTCGTCTGCTGCGGGCGCGGTGTCGCCGCCGAGCAGTGCCGCACGTAGGCGGTTGTTCTCGCGCTTGGCGCGGCGAGCCGGGCCGATACCGGCGATGATGCCGCAGATGTAGCCGAGGGGCACCAGCACCCGGCCGACCGTTTCGGCCGTGCCGTGCGCGTCCTCCCGCAGGATGTAGCCGACGATCAGCAGGCCGAGCGCCAGCGCCAGGACGGCCAGATCGGCTCGTTTGAACATCATGGGCACTCGCTCTCGCTGGCGGAGATCGACCCCGGCCCCTCGTGGCAGGGCGTCGTGCCCACAGTGACACATCCACGCCCATGCCCTCGGGGACCGGAGTCGATCAGCCGCCGTTACTCCGCCCGGTAGACGGAGATGTGCGACGGGCTGTCGGCACGGAACGGTCGCCGCTGCCAGTCGGCGTACCGCTCGGTGAGCTTGAGCCCCGCCTGCTGCGCCATCGCGTCGATCTGGTGTGGCCAGGCGTACCGCATGGCGAACGGCTTCAGGTGCACACCGTCACTGTCGAAGGTGATGGTCTGCCGGATGAACCGCTGCGCCGGCCGGTCGTACCTGTGCAGCCGGATCGTCGCGGAGTCCTCGGTCACGGCCCGCACCTGCACCTGCTCGTCGGAGTCGAAGGAGCGCGGGTCGGGCACGAACGTCTCGATGACGAACGCGCCGCCGGGCGACAGCACGCGGGCGACGTTGCGGAAGCAGTCCGCCTGCCGCTCGGCGTCCACCAGGTTGAACAGCGTGTTGAAGACCAGGTACGCGAGCCGGAACTCGCCCTTGACCGGTACGTCCGCCATGTCGGCGACGACGACCGGGATCTGGTCTCCGCCCGGCTTGGCCCGCAACTGCGCCAGCATCTCCTCGGACGCCTCGACACCGTGCACGGTGAGACCGCGCGCGGCCAGCGGCAGTGCGACCCGGCCGGTGCCGATCGCCAGTTCGAGAACCGGACCCCCGTCGGCCAGATCGGCCAGGAAGTCCACCGCCGGCGCCGGGTCGGGGTTGCCGGGGCCGTCGTAGTCGGCGGCCCAGAGCCGGCCGAAGAGGCCGGGATCGTCGAAGACCGACATCAGCGGCCTCCGGGGTTGGTGTCAGTGGCGCAAAGCGGCGCCGTGGTCGGGGCGACAGATCTGCTCACGAAGTCTCGATTCCTCGGTGCGATTGACGTCGGGTCGGAGGTACTTCGTCGTGTTGGGCATGGCGCTGCTCCCTTCGCGTGGCAGTCGACCGAGGACACCAGAGACGCCGCGGGCCCGGCAAGGCAATTACGCCGGCCGGGCCGACGGCGGGCCGAACGGTCAGGAGATGTGGTGCAGGATCACGTTGTGCACGTGGTGGCTCTTCTGCGCGCCACGGAACTCCACCTCGTAGGTGTGCGTGCCGACGTGGATCGCGATCGCACCGGTGGAGAAGAACGAGCCACCCCAGGACTTGTTGCTGACCACACTCACGCTGGTGATCTTCGAGTACGGGATGCTGGTGATCGCGAACCGCTTCCCGACGAAGGACCGGTCCTGGATGATCACGCGGCGGTCGGTCAGCCCGATGAACCCGGTGCCGGTGCCGACGGCGTCGTAGACGGCGATGATCTGCTCACCCTCGAGAAGGCCACTCTCAATCTGCTGGACCTGCTCTTTGCGGTCGTACGCGATGTTCGCCATGTGATCCAGGCTAGAAAACCGGTGCCAGCGACCCAGCGTGGGCGATGACCACGAACTCGCCGTCGCCGTGACCGACCGGTTCGTGACGCCAACCGCCGTAGACGCGGTCCACGACGAAGTCTGCCCTGGTCAGAGAGCTGCGCAGCTCGGCCTCGGTGCGGAAGCGCAGGGTCGCCGAGCTGACCAGATCCTCGCCGTCGGCGAAGTGGTAGTGGTGGGTGAAGTCGACCACTCCGTCGCGTACCCCGGTGACCCTGGTCCACGCGCGGACCTCGCCGCCGTCCGGCAGCGTGACCCGACGCTCCGAATCCACCGGGTTCCACCGCTCCCAGCGGCGGTCCGCGGGGTCGCGGGCGTCGAACACCAGCCGGCCGCCGGGCACGAGCGCCCGGCGCAGGTCGGCCAGGGTACGCGTCCACTCCGCGTCGTCGACGACGAACTGCGCGACGTGGCTGGTCAGCACCGCCACGTCGAACGCCCGACTCGGGAGCAGCGCCGAGGTGCCCTCGATCCAGGTCACCTGTTCGGCACCCGGTCTGGCACGGGCGGCGGCGAGGGACGCAGCGGCGGGGTCCACACCGGTGACGCGGTGGCCGGCTGAGGCGAGGGCGACGGTCAACCGGCCGGTGCCGCAGCCGAGGTCGAGAACCCGGGCAGCCGGGGTCTCGTCGACCACCGCCCGGAAGAAGTCGTCGTCCGGCCCCCACTGGCACTCCGCGTCGTACACCTGCACCAGCCGGTGGTGGCGGAACTCGCCGTGCCTCATCGGGCGTTCGCGTCGGTCGCGGCGCGGACGAACTCGCGTACCCGGGAGGTGGTGTTGCTGGGCAACCAGACCGGCCCGCGCTCGATCGGTGGCGCGTCGTGGATGGGCACGTACGCCACGTCGGGGCGGGGGTAGTAGCGCCGTGTGTGCTCGCCCACCGGCAGGACGCCCCGGCCCAGTGCGACCAGGGACAACATCTCGGAGAAGGTGTTCCCGGCGGGACCCTTCGGAATCGGCCGGCCGCTCGGGGTGCGCTCCGGTGTGCGGTCCCGTTTGAACTCCATCGAGGTCACTGCCGGGTACTGCACCACCGGGTGGTCGGCGAGCACCTCCAGCGACACCGAGCGTGCCCGGGTGAGCGGGTGACCCGCCGCGACCGCCAGCGCCCGCTCCTCGGCCAGCAGCGCCGGGCCGGTGGCCATCCCGTCGAAGGGGAACGAGGCGATGAGGACGTCGGTGGAGCCGTCCAGGAGGCCGGACCGGGTGTTGGCCAGCTGCGCCTCCCGCACCTCGACCTGGCAGTCGGGATGCCGCTCGGTGAACAGGGCCACGGCCCGCAGCAGCACCGGCGCGGTCCACTCGCCGAGGAACGCCACCCGTAGCGTCCCGGTGACGCCCCGGCCGGCGTCGACGGCGCGGCGGACGGCCTCGTCCATCCCGGCAACCAGTGGGGCCAGCTCGTCGGCGAGTTGCCGGCCGATCGGGGTGAGCCGGACGACCCGGCTGGTGCGGGCGAACAGCGGTGCGCCGACCCGGCGTTCCAGCTTCTTGATCACATGGCTGACCCGGCCGGTGCTGACGGTCAGCCGCTCGGCTGTGCGGCCGAAGTGCAGTTCCTCGGCGAGGGTCAGGAACGTCTCGACCTCGTACCGCTCCAGCACGTCCGCCCCCATCGTTGACCTGTGGGCAACGATCGTAGCCAGATCGGCTCTTGGTCGCGGGTTGCGGTCAGCGGATCGTGAACGCGGCAGGCAACACCGAGCGAAGGGCTGCGACATGAGTATCGACGAACACCGAACGGACGTCAGCGCGGTACGGGTGACCGGTTTCGACCACCTGGTGCTGACCGTCGCCGACGTGGAACGGGCACTGGACTTCTACTGCGGTCGGCTCGGCCTGGCACCGGTGCGGGTCGACGAGTGGCGCGCGGGCGCTGTCCCGTTCCCGTCCGTGCGGATCAGCCACGGCAGCATCATCGACCTCGTCCGGGGCGATCGGCAGGGCACGAACGTCGACCACTTCTGCCTGGTGGTGGCACCGCTGGACTGGGCCCGGGTGGTCGACTCCGGAACCTTCACGGTGCTGACCGGGCCGGTCGGGCGGTTCGGCGCCCGGGGGTCGGCGACCTCCGTCTACGTGCAGGACCCGGACGGCAACTCGGTGGAGCTGCGCTGGTACCCGCAGGACGCGGAGGTCGTTTCCGAGGCGGACGTCAGGCCTCGGTGACCGCCCGGTACGCGTCCTCGATGCGGGCAGCCAACAGCACCTCACCCTCGGTCAGCGGCTCACCGTTGCCGTGCCCGACCCGGATCTGGGTGCTGTCGGACCGGCGGCTGATCTCGGGGCGAAGGTGCAGCGCATCCGCGACGACCTTGACCCGTTCAGTTAGTGCCGCGTGTTGGGTATCGTCGATCGCGAGCGTCCGTCGGATCTGCTCCCCCTCGCGTGTCCAACCAGACAGCAAGGTCAACGCGTCGGCAAGGTAGTCGTGCTTGGCTCTGCTGTTGAACAGCACGCGCATCACCGCACCCCCCAAGCGCCGTTGCCGGCTTGTGGCCAAATCGTCGCCATCCCGTGTCTTGTCGGTGTCCTCTAGTCTCTCGCCGCGCGGAAGGGGTGTCCACGCCCACACTTCCGTGTTCTGTTGGCCTAGCGGACGGCTACGGTACCCAAACCGCCGATTGATCTGGCACCCTGGACGCCCGTGCGGACCGAACGGGCGAATGGTGGCGGGCAGGTCGAACGACGGGACCTGAAGGTGATCGTCGGCGCGGCGATAATTCGGGACGGGCGGGTGCTCGCCTGTGCGCGATCCGCCCCGCCCGAAGTGGCGGGAATGTGGGAGTTTCCCGGCGGAAAGGTCGAGCCCGGAGAGGCCGAGGTCGACGCGCTGGTCCGGGAGTGCGCCGAGGAGCTGGCCGTACGCGTCGAGATCGGCGACCGGGTCGGCCGGGACGTACGGATGGCACACGGCCGTTCGGTGCTCAAGGTGTACGCGGCCCGCCTGCTCGACCACGACGAGCCCCAGGCCCTGGAACACGAGGCGCTGCGCTGGCTCACCGCCGACGAACTGGACTCGGTCACCTGGCTCCCCGCCGACGCCCCCATCGTCACAGCCCTCCGCCCCCTCCTGAAAACCCCGGGCCGCTAGCGCCTCCCGCGCCACCTGTCGGCCCTAGCCCTCGGTGATCAAGAGGTTTCGGTCACGATCACGCCTTCTGATGACCGAAACCTCTTGATCACCGGGGGCGGGCGTGGGTGGGGCAGGGTGGGGCAGGGCAGGGTGGGTGGGGGTATGCGGACGGGGGCCGTGGCTTTCGCCGCGGCCCCCGTTGTCGTTGTCGGTTCTAGTGCTTGTCGTCCTGGTCCGGGTGCGCGAAGTTGAGGTGCTCCGGAGGCAGCGGGAAGGTCACGTCGTCACCGAACGGCGACGGCGCGGCGGCCCGGTCGAAGGTGAGCTCGGTCAGCGGAAGCCTGCCCCGGTCGTCCACCGCCGGAGCGGTCGGGTGGGGCACCTCCCGGTGCCAGTTGACGCCGCTCTGCGCCTGCGCCTCAGCCTGCGGGTCGTGGGAGCCACCCGCATGCGAGTGCACCCCACCACGGGCTGAGCCCGGCGTCGCCGAGCCCTGACGGGCGGTGGTCACGCTGGTCTGGGGCGTCTCGCCCCGACGGAAGATCTTGCTACCAAGCCACACAAGGGGATCGTACCTGCGGTCGACGACTCGTTCCTTCATGGGGATGATCCCGTTGTCAGTGATCTTGATGTGCTCGGGGCAGACCTCGGTGCAGCACTTGGTGATGTTGCAGAAACCGAGGCCCTGTTCGGCCTGTGCGTACTCCTTGCGGTCCGTCCGAGCGTCCAGCGGGTGCATGTCCAGCTCGGCCGCCCGGATGAAGTACCGCGGGCCGGAGAACGCCTGCTTGTTCTCCTCGTGGTCGCGGATCACGTGGCAGACCGTCTGGCACAGGAAGCACTCGATGCACTTGCGGAACTCCTGCGAGCGCTCGACGTCGACCTGCTGCATCCGGTAGTCACCCGGGGCGACGTCCGCCGGTGGGGCGAACGCCGGCGTCTCCCGCGCCTTCTCGTAGTTGAACGAGACGTCGGTGACCAGGTCCCGGATGACCGGGAAGGTCCGCAGCGGGGTGACCGTGACGGTCTCCTCGTCGCCGAAGGTCGACATCCGGGTCATGCAACCCAGCCGCGGCTTGCCGTTGATCTCCATGGAGCAGGAGCCGCACTTGCCGGCCTTGCAGTTCCACCGGCAGGCCAGGTCGGGCGCGTCGGTGGCCTGCAGGCGGTGGATGACGTCGAGGACCACCTCGCCCTCGTTCACCTCCACCATGTAGTCCTGCAGGTCCCCGCCGGTCTCGTCGCCCCGCCAGATCCGGAACTGACGCTTCGCGCTCATCGGTTGTCCGCCTCTCCGGCGTCGGCGACGAGGGCGTCGAAGTCGGCCAGCTCCTCGTCGGTGAGGTATTTGCCCAGCTCGGCGCGGTCGAAGAGGCCGATCAGCTCCGGCCGCATCTTCGGCAGCGGCTTACGGGTCAGCCGTACGTTGTCGCCGTCCAGCGAGCAGACCAGGTTGACCTGGCGCCACTTCGGCTCCATCGCCGGGTAGTCCTCCCGGGTGTGCCCGCCGCGCGACTCCTGCCGCTCCAGCGCCGCCTTCGCGGTGCACTCCGAGACCACCAGCATGTTGCGCAGGTCCAGGGCCAGGTGCCAGCCCGGGTTGTAGCGCCGGCCGCCGAACGCGCTCACCTTGGCGACCCGCTCACGCAGCTCGGCCAGTCGCACCAGGGCGTCGGCCAGTTCGCCTTCCCGCCGGATGATGCCGACCAGGTCGCCCATGACCGCCTGGAGGTCCTGCTGAAGGGTGTACGGGTTCTCGCCGGTGTCGCGCTGGAGCGGGGCGAGCGCGGTCTCCACGGCAGCCTCGACCGCGTCCACTGCCACCTTCGGCCGAGCGGCGAGCCCGTCGGCGTAGCTGGCCGCGTGACCGCCCGCCCGCTTGCCGAAGACCAGCAGGTCGGACAGGGAGTTGCCGCCCAGTCGGTTGGAGCCGTGCATGCCGCCGGAGACCTCACCGGCGGCGAACAGCCCGCGTACGTGGCCGAAGGCGGCACCCGAATCCGGGTCCACCTCGACACCACCCATCACGTAGTGGCAGGTCGGCCCGACCTCCATCGGCTCGGCGGTGATGTCGACGTCGGCCAGCTCCTTGAACTGGTGGTACATCGACGGCAGCCGGCGGCGGATCTCTTCGGACGAGCGGCGGCTCGCGATGTCCAGGAAGACACCACCGGCGGGGGAGCCCCGGCCGGCCTTGACCTCGCTGTTGATCGCGCGGGCCACCTCGTCGCGGGGCAGCAGCTCCGGCGGACGCCGGTTGTTGTCCGGGTCGGTGTACCAGCGATCCGCCTCCTCCTCGGTCTCCGCGTACTGCTTGCGGAAGACGTCGGGGACGTAGTCGAACATGAACCGCTTGCCGTCGGAGTTCTTCAGGACGCCACCGTCACCACGTACCGACTCGGTGACCAGGATGCCCTTCACCGAGGGCGGCCAGACCATGCCGGTCGGGTGGAACTGGAGGAACTCCATGTTGATCAGCGTCGCCCCGGCGCGCAGCGCCAACGCGTGCCCGTCCCCGGTGTACTCCCAGGAGTTCGAGGTGACCTTGTAGGAGCGTCCGACACCGCCGGTGGCCAGCACGACGGCCGGTGCCTCGAAGAGGATGAACTCGCCCGACTCGCGGTAGTAGCCGAACGCGCCGGCCACCCGGTCACCGTCGAGCAGCAGCTCGGTGATCGTGGTCTCGGAGAACACCTTGATCCGGGCGTCGTACGAGCCGAACTCCCGCTGGTCCTCCTGCTGGAGCGACACGATCTTCTGCTGGAGGGTGCGGATCAGCTCCAGGCCCGTCCGGTCGCCCACGTGCGCCAGGCGCGGGTACTCGTGGCCACCGAAGTTGCGCTGCGAGATCTTGCCGTCCTTGGTGCGGTCGAAGAGCGCACCGTACGTCTCCAACTCCCAGATCCGCTGCGGCGACTCCTTCGCGTGCAGCTCGGCCATCCGGAAGTTGTTCAGGAACTTGCCGCCGCGCATGGTGTCGCGGAAGTGCACCTGCCAGTTGTCCCGGCTGTTCACGTTGCCCATCGCGGCGGCCGCGCCGCCCTCGGCCATCACCGTGTGCGCCTTGCCGAAGAGCGACTTGGAGATGATCGCGGTCTTCTTGCCGGCGAGCCGGGCCTCGATCGCCGCGCGCAGACCGGCGCCGCCGGCCCCGATGACGACGACGTCGTAGTGGTGTCGTTCGATGCGAGTGGTTGTGGTCATGTCAGGGGCCCTTTAGTTGATGAACCGCAGGTCGGAGAACCAGTCGGCCGCGAGCGCCATGATGTAGAAGTCGGCCAGCGCCAGGGTGCCGAGGGTGATCCAGGCGAGCTGCATGTGGCGGACGTTCAGGGCCGAGACGAACGTCCAGGCCTTGTACCGCACCGGGTGCTTGGAGAAGTGCTTGAGCCGGCCGCCGATGATGTGCCGGCAGGAGTGGCAGGAGATCGTGTACGCCCACAGCATCACCACGTTGAGCAGCAGGATGATGTTGCCGAGCCCGAAGCCGAAGCCCTTGGGCGAGTGGAAGGCGAGGATCGCGTCCCAGGTGTTGATCAGCGAGATGATCGCGGCGGCGTAGAAGAAGTAGCGGTGCAGGTTCTGACCGAGAAGCGGGAAGCGGGTCTCACCGCCGTACTCCTTGTGGCCGTCCGGGACGGCGCAGGCCGGCGGCGACAGCCAGAACGACCGGTAGTAGGCCTTGCGGTAGTAGTAGCAGGTCAGCCGGAACAGCAGCAGGAACGGCAGGGTCAGCGCCGCGTCCGGGATGATCCACCAGCCGGGCAGGAACCGGCCGAAGTGCGAGGCGCCCTCGATGCACCGCTCGGTGACACAGGGCGAGTAGAACGGGGTCAGGTAGTGGTAATCCGCGACCCAGTAGAAGTCGTGCATGAAGACCCGGACCGTCGCGTACGCGACCCAGGCGCTGAGCCCGATCACGGTGATCAGCGGGGCGAACCACCAGCGGTCGGTACGCAACGTCTTCGCCGCGATCGCGGCGCGCGCCCGCGCTCCCCGCGGCCTCGTTGCCGTTGAAGTCATTCGAGTCGTCTCCTCGACGGGCCCGTACGGGCGGGCGGATCTTCCTCCGGTCGGCACGCGGACCGGCGAACCCGCACCCGCTGCCACGTCATGCGCACACCAACGACCACGCCGGATCGACCGACGCAGCTAAGTGACACACGTTACGCCGATCTCTGCGAGCCGTCCGCGCAAGGGAGTGTCCCGAGTGTCTGGCCTGCGGAAATACCCCGACACGACGGATCGTCGCGCACATCGCCGCCGTCAGCCCGAGGCGCCCCCGGTGAAGTGCCAGGACGCCAGCCGCACCGAGGGCGCCGACCACCATGCACCGTCCACCCGATCCGGTTGACGCACCGCCCGCGCTCCCAGCCCGAGTACGGCCCCGGGCCCCAACGCCCGCGGGTACGACTCGGTGAACCGCAGGTCGCGGACCGCCCGCACGACAACGCCGTCCTCGATGAGCCAGACACCGTTGCGGGTCAACCCGGTGACGACCAGGCTCTTCGGGTCGAGCACCCGGGTGTACCAGAGGTCGCTGACCAGCAGCCCCCGGCGTACGCCGGTGACGAGTGCGGCGGTGTCCGCGTCGACGACCGCTCCGGCCGCCGCTCCGGTGGTGCTCCGGCCGGTCGCACTGGCCGGGCCGGCGGTCGCGCCGGACAGCCGCAGGTTGCGGGCCATCGGGCCCCAGGTGGCGCCACCGGCGACCGCGTGCCCGGTGGACTGGGTACCCGCGTCGGCCGCCGTCCGACGATCGTGGGCTACCGCTCGGGTGGTGCCCGCCTCGATGAGGGTCAGCGCCCCTCGCGCGGTGCCCTCCGCGTCGAACGGCAGGCCGGACGCGCCCAGCGGGTCGTCCACCAGGGTCACCGCCCGGTCGAACTGGGCCGCCCCCGGCTCGGCGAAGGACTGCCGCTCGGCGTACCGCTTGCCGTTGAAGCCGTAGAAGGACAGGTTCTGCAACAGGTCCGCCACGGCGGCCGGCTCGAACACCACCTCGTAGCGCCCCGGCGGCAGCTCGACCGGGTCGGCCGCCGCCTGCGCCTTGGCCGCGGCGTGCGCGCCCAGCTCGGCACCGTCGAGGTCGGAGAGCCGGTCGGCGGCGAACCGGGCCACCCCGTCCGCGCCCCCGCTGCGTGCGATGCCGTCCATCGCCGCCTCCGCCGAACTGCCGTACGCCGAGTGCCCGGCCGAGTTGGCGAACGCCGACGAGCGGTGCGCGGTGCGGCAGTAGCCAGCGGTGCTGAGGCCACCGGCGGCGGCCACGAACGCGCCAACCCGGTCGGCCCGCTGGTCCGGCTCGGCGTACGCGGTCGCCTCGTCCACGGGTGGCGCGGCCGGCACGGGCGTCGGCGCGGTCAGGCCCGGCCAGCCCGGATCCGGCGGGCAGAGACGCGCTGCCGCCAGGGTGCGTTCCACCAGCGCGCGCAGCCCGTCGGCGGCGACCACGCTGCCGCTGCCGGCGGCGGTCCGACCGTCGATGTGCAACCGCAGCCGAACCCCGACGGTCGACTCCGCGACGTTCTGGTGGATCGCCGAGTTGGCGAAGCGGGTCAGCGCCAGGTCCGCCCGGGTCACCACCACGTCGGCCTGCGCGCCCGGACCACCGAGGCGCCGAACCAGCTCGACGACCTGCCCGGCCAGCTCCAACTCGGTCATGCTGAGCCACCCTTCGTTCGCGACTGCGGGGCTCGCAAACCCGGCTCACTCCTCGCGCTCACTGAGCCGCCTTCCGTTCGCGACTGCGGGGCTCGCAAACCCGGCTCACTCCTCGCGCTCACGCTGAAACTCCCACCCGGACGTTGCGGAACCGGGCCGGCGCGGCCGGGTGACCGGTGTGGCCGATCTGGCCGGGCTGGCCCTTGCCGCAGTTGGGCGTGCCCCAGGAGACCGTCTCGCCGGAGAGCATGTCCATCGAGCGCCAGAACAGCGGGCCGATCCCGGTGTACGTGGGGTTGCGCAGCATCCGCCCCCGCCGCCCCTTCTTGATCTCCCAGCCGACCTCGCAGCCGAACTGGAAGTTGAGCCGCTTGTCGTCGATCGACCAGGACCGGTTGAGGTCCATCAGCACGCCGTCGTCGGTGGCCGCGATGATCTCCTCAAGGGTGTGCGGGCCGGGTTCCAGACCGACGTTGGTCATCCGCACCATCGGCAGTCGCGCCCACCCGTCGGCCCGTACGCTGCCGCCGTAGTCGAGGCTGGCCATGGCGGCGGAGTCCCGGCCCGCGAGCACCCCCACCCAGCGACCGTCACGGACCGCGTCCCGCTTGACCGCCGGGGAGCCCTCGTCGTCGAAGCCGAAGCTGCCCAGTGCGCCGGGGATCGTGGGGTCGATGGTGATGTTCATCAGCTCGGAGCCGTAGCGCAGCGAGCCGAGCTGCGCCAGATCCAGCCAGGACGTGCCGGCGAACGCCGCCTCCCAGCCGAGGATCCGGTCCAACTCGATGGCGTGCCCGACCGACTCGTGGATCTGGAGGGCCAACTGCTCGCCGCCGAGGATCAGATCCGTCTCGCCGGAGGGGCAGAGCGGCGCGGTGAGCAGCGCCCGGGACTCCTCGGCGATCTGCGCGGCGTGCGCGGCCAGGTCGAGCGACTCGACCAGCTCCCATCCGGTGGTGCCGTACTGCCCCCGGTAGCTCGGCCAGGACCGGCGCTGCGTCTCGCCGTCGCCAATCGAGGTGGCGGAGATACCACCGCCGCACTCGCGGATCCGCTGGTCGATCCGGTGGCCCTCACTGGAGACGAACCACTTCGAGGTGTCCCAGATCTGGTACAGCCCCTCGGCCAGGTCAGCGCCGTGCTCGGCCATCGTGCGGGTCGCGTCGACCAGCAGGTCGCCCTTGTTCGACAGGGGCACCCCGAGCGGGTCGATCTGGCAGCCGGAGGCCCAGCTCGCGGTGACCGCCTCGGCCGGAACCAGGTCGACCGGTGGGCCCGGCACACGCCCGCTCGCCATGGCGGTCCGCGTCGCGCGCCGGCCGGCGTCGCGGGCGGCGGTGTCCGAGAGATCGGGTACGGCGTAGAAGCCCCAACTCGCACCGACGAGCGCCCGGACGCCGATGCCGATGCTCTCGTCCTGGGTCAGCTCCTCCACGTCGCCGTTTCGCGCGGTCATCGACTCGTAGCGGCGGTGCATCACCCGCGCGTCGGCGTACCGGGCGCCCGCGTCGAGGGCGGCCTGGACGGCGGCGGTGGCCGCGTCGAACTCGGTCATGCGACCGACCCTAGGCCAGCAGCCCGACACCCGTCAGGGGACGAGGTCCTCCGGCCGAATGAGACTCCGTCGCCGCTCCCGCTCCGGCCTCGTCCCGCCGCGCTGCCCGCTTCGCTGGCCGCAAGATCACGCAACATCCTGGTTGTAGTGGCATCGGCGCGTCGGTGATGCCACTACATCCTGGTTCGAGCGTGACCTTGCCGGCGGTGGGCGCTCAACCCCGCTCCCGGTCTCTGGCGGACGGTGTCCGTCGTCAAGATCCGCGCAACATCGGGGATGTTGCTGTCTCTCGCATGTCGGAGGCAGCAACTTCGGGGAAGTTGCGTAGATCTGGGCGCGGGGCGCGGGGCGCGGGGCGCGGGGCGCGGGGCGCGGGGCGCGGGGCACGGGGCGCGAGATGAATGGGCGTGGATGGCGAGGTGACGGGGGTGCGGTGCCGATGCCGACTCGTTACGCTCGGGCCCGCTGACACGTGCCGACTTTGTAGCTTATTTTCACCCTCGGGACTTTCCTGTAAGTTCCCTTCGTCACTGAGGGAGGTGGCCGTGGACAGCTCGGAACCGTTGCCGTCCGGCGAACCGGACGACCGTCCCGCCGTGCCGGCACAGCGCTCCGACCAGGACGCCTACCTGCGGGTGCGTGACCTGCGGGTCCGGTTCGATACCGAGGACGGCGTGGTGCGCGCGGTCGACGGGGTGTCGTTCGCCGTCGAGCGGGGCCGCACCCTCGGCATCGTGGGTGAGTCCGGTTCCGGCAAGAGCGTCACCTCGCTGGCCATCCTCGGCCTGCACGACCCGAAGCGGACCACCATCACCGGAGAGATCTCCGTCGGCGGCCGGCAGGTGGTCGGCCTCGCCGACGAGGAGGTACGCCGGCTGCGCGGCCGGGACATGGCGATGATCTTCCAGGACCCACTGTCGGCGCTGCACCCCTACTACACGGTGGGCCGGCAGATCGCCGAGGCGTACCGGGTGCACCACCCGAAGGCCAACCGGCGCGAGGCCCGCCAGCGGGCGGTCGACATGCTGGACCGGGTCGGCATTCCGCAGCCGGCGCGCCGCTTCGACCAGTATCCGCACGAGTTCTCCGGTGGTATGCGCCAGCGGGCGATGATCGCGATGTCCCTGGTCAACGACCCGGCGCTGCTGATCGCCGACGAGCCGACCACCGCGCTGGACGTCACCGTGCAGGCGCAGATCCTGGACCTGCTCGCCGACCTCCAGGCCGAGTTCCACTCCGCGATCATCCTGATCACCCACGATCTCGGCGTGGTCGGCCAGGTCGCCGATGACGTGCTGGTCATGTACGGGGGTCGGGCCGTCGAGCGGGGCAGCGTCGAGCAGGTGCTCCGCTCGCCGCAGCACCCGTACACCTGGGGGTTGCTCTCCAGCGTGCCGTCGCTGCACGGCGACGCGGACGCGGACCTGGTGCCGATCCCCGGCAACCCGCCCAGCCTGATCAACCTGCCGCCCGGCTGCGCGTTCCACCCACGCTGCCGGTACGCGGACCGCGTCGGCAGCCGGTCGCGTACCGAGGTGCCGGAACTGCGGGCCGCCGGCGCGGACGGCCACCTGGTCGCGTGCCACCTGAGCGCCGAGGAACGCGCCGAGCGTTATGCCGAGGACGTCGCATCCGTGGGGGTGGCCCGATGACCGACGAACCGCTGTTGCGGGTACGCGGGCTGACCAAGCACTTCCCGGTCCGTCAGGGACTGCGCGCCACTGGCCTGGTGCGGGCGGTCGATGGTCTCGACTTCGACGTGCGCCCGGGCGAGACGCTCGGGTTGGTGGGGGAGTCGGGCTGCGGCAAGACCACCACCGGTCGGATGCTGGTGCGGCTGCTGGAGCCGACGAGCGGCAGCATCGAGTTCGCCGGGCGGGACATCACGCACGCCGGCCGCCGGGAGCTGCGTCCCCTGCGTCAGGAACTCCAGATCATCTTCCAGGACCCGTACGCCTCGTTGAACCCCCGGCACACCGTCGGGCGGATCGTGGCGATGCCGTTGCAGGTCAACGGAATCAAGCCGCCGGGTGGCGTGAAGGCCCGGGTGCAGGAGCTGCTGGAGCTGGTCGGGTTGAACCCGGAGCACTACAACCGCTACCCGCACGAGTTCTCCGGCGGTCAACGTCAGCGCATCGGCATCGCCCGCGCGCTGGCCCTGCGGCCCAAGCTGATCGTCGCCGACGAGCCGGTCTCCGCTCTGGACGTCTCGATCCAGGCGCAGGTCGTCAACCTGCTGCGCAACCTGCAACGGGAGCTGGGCCTGGCGTTCGTGTTCATCGCGCACGACCTGGCGGTGATCCGGCACTTCAGCCAGCGGGTGGCGGTCATGTACCTGGGTCGGATCGTGGAGATCGGCGACCGGGCGGACATCTACGAACGCCCCCAGCACCCGTACACCCGGGCGCTGCTCTCGGCGATCCCGGACGTCACCCAGCTCGGCCCGGCGGGTCGGATCCGGCTGACCGGTGACGTGCCGACCCCGCTCGACCCGCCGTCGGGCTGCCGGTTCCGTACCCGCTGCTGGAAGGCGCAGGACGTCTGCGCCACCGAGGAGCCCGCGCTGGTTCCGCGCGACGGTGGTCGGCAGGCCACCGCGTGTCACTTCCCCGAAGGGGAAGCGGCCAGCACGAGCCCCGAACGGGAAGAGCCCAGCACGGGCCCCGAAGGGGAAGCGGCCAGCACGAGCCCGGAGGTCGCGGGGCCGATCACCCAGCTCGTCGAGGAGGTGCCGTCGTGAGCCTGTCCCCGGTGGAGGGTGTGGCGCTGGACGAGATCGAGTCCGACCCGGACGCGACCACGCCTGCGGCGAAGGGCGTCGTCGGCCGCTCACCCGGTCAGCTCGCCTGGCTGCGACTGCGTCGTGACCGGACGGCCGTGGTCAGCGGCGTACTCCTGGTCTTCTTCCTGCTGTTGGGCCTGTCTGCCCCGCTGATCGAGATGGCCTACGGGATCGGGCCGCGTGAGCAGTTCCAGAACCTGCTGGACGGCTTCGGAATGCCACTGGGCTATGCCGGTGGGGTCAGCGGGGAGCACTGGTTCGGTCTGGAGCCGGGGCTGGGCCGGGACATCTTCATCCGGTTGATCTACGGGTTGCGGACGTCGCTGTTCATCGCGTTCGCGGCGGCCCTGATCACCGCGACGATCGGGGTCGTGCTGGGCGCGCTCGCCGGCTACCTCGGCGGCTGGCTCGACGCGGTGATCAACTGGATCACCGACCTGACCCTGGCCATGCCCTTCCTGATCATCGCGCTGGCGCTCACCCCCACCATCACGCTGCGCTTCTACGGTGAGCGGGGGCAGGTGTCGTCGGCCTTCGGGGTGGGCGTGCTGATCGCCGTCTTCGCCATCTTCGGCTGGACCAGCACGGCCCGCCTGGTGCGAGGGCAGGTGATCGCGCTGCGCGAGCGGGAGTTCGTGGAGGCGGCCAGGGCCAGCGGTGCCGGGCTGGGGCACATGCTCTTCCGGCAACTGCTGCCGAACATCTGGGCGCCGATCCTGGTGTCGTTCTCCCTGGCGGTGCCGCAGTTCATCACCAGCGAGGCGGCGCTGTCGTTCATCGGCGTCGGCCTCAGCGACGAGACGCCCAGCTTCGGCCGAATGATCTACCGCAGTCTGGACTTCCTCCAGACCGACCCGGCGTACGTGTTCTTCCCGGGCATCATGATCTTCGCGCTGGTGTTCGCCTTCAACCTCTTCGGCGACGCGTTGCGGGACGCGCTCGACCCGAAGTCGTCCCGGTAGGGGTCAAATCATGGCGCGATTTCTGATCAAGCGGCTCTTCTCGGCCACGCTGACCCTGTTCGCGGTGAGTGTGCTGACCTTCCTGATGTTCTTCGCCCTGCCGCGCGACCCGGTGAGCAGCATCTGCTCGAAGAACTGCAACCCGGAGCGGCTGGAGCGGGTCCGCGACGACCTGGGTCTCAACGACCCCCTGATCAGCCAGTACGCCGGTTACATGAAGGGCATCGTCACCGGTCGCGACCTGGGCAGCGCCCAGGGTGGCCGGTGTGACGCGCCCTGCCTGGGCTGGTCGTACGTCACCAACGAGGCCGTCTCGGACACCATCGCCCGGGTGCTGCCGGTGACGCTGAGCATCGTGATCCCGGCGGCGATCCTCTGGTTGCTGCTCGGGGTCGGCCTCGGCATGGTCTCCGCGTTGCGTCGCGGCACCTGGCTGGACCGCCTGGCCATCGGCTTCTCGCTGACCGGCGCGTCGTTGCAGCTCTACTTCGTGGGCGCGGTGCTGCTGCTCGTCTTCGTCTACAACCTGCGGTTGCTGCCGGTGCCGAGCTACACGTCCCTCTTCGACAATCCGGCGAAGTGGGCCAGTGGGCTGGTGCTCGCCTGGGTGGCGCTGGCCTTCCTCTTCTCGGCGATCTACGCCCGGCTGTCGCGCGCGCAGATGCTGGAGACGCTGTCCGAGGACTTCGTCCGGACCGCGCGGGCCAAGGGCCTGGCCAAACCCAAGGTGTACGGGAGACACGCGCTGCGCGCGGCGATCACCCCGGTGGTGACCATCGCGGGGCTGGACGTGGGCGGTGCGCTGGGAGGCACGGTGATCACCGAGACGACGTTCGGCATCCAGGGGTTGGGGCGTACGGCGGTGGACGCGGTGCGTGCGGGTGACCTGCCCACGATCATGGCCACGGTGCTGATTGCGGCGGTCTTCGTGGTGCTGGCGAACGTGCTGGTGGACCTGCTCTACGCGGCCATCGACCCGCGGGTGCGGTTGCGCTGAGCCGGGCCGCCGTACAGCGCGTGGCCGGTGGCGAAATTTATCGACAACTGTTACACAACTCGTAGGTTTTCTTCCTTACGATCCTCGGGACGTCGGCGGTTCTCGCCCCGACGAAACGCACGGCACATGGGTGAAGGGGGTACTTCATGAGACCACGCGTGGTGGCTGCCGCAGGCGGCGCGATCGCTCTGGTTGTGGCACTGGGTGCGTGCTCGAAGAACACGGGCGAGGGCACCGCGGTGGACACCGACCGGAAGCAGACCGGGGTCATCGCGACCGACCCCAAGGACTCGCAGGGCCCGGCGGCCGAGGTGAGCGGTGCGGTGAAGGGCGGCACCTTCACCATCATCCGGGAGTCGCCGATCTCCCACCTCGACCCGCAGCGGACGTACTCGTTCGCCGGTCTGATGACCAACCCGCTCTTCGCGCGCTACCTGACCACCTGGAAGGACGACGGCAAGGGCGGCCTGGTCCTCGTCGGTGACCTGGCCGAGACGCCGGGCAAGAACGTCAACAACGACTGCAAGGTCTGGGAATTCACCGTCAAGGACGGGGTCAAGTTCGAGGACGGCCGGCCGATCACCTCCAAGGAGATCGCGTACGGCATCGCCCGTTCCTTCGACCCGGACCTCTCCGGTGGCCCGACCTACATCCAGGAGTGGTTGGCCGACACCCCGCAGTTCGACACCAAGTGGGACTTCAAGAAGAACAAGACGTCGCTGCCGCCCGGCCTCTCCACGCCGGACGCCAAGACGCTGCGCTTCGAGTTCGCCAAGCCCCGCTGTGACCTGCCGTTCGCGGTCTCGCTGCCGACCACCGCGCCGTTGCCCGCCGACAAGGACACCGGCGTCGACCTGGACAAGCAGCCGTTCTCGTCCGGGCCGTACAAGGTCGCCAAGAACCAGGTCGGCGTGCAGATCACCCTGGACCGCAACACCAACTGGGACCCGAACACCGACCCGGTCCGGCACCAGTACCCGGACCAGTTCGTGTGGAGCTTCGGCCCGACCGCGGACGCCGCCAACAACCGGGTGATCGCCGACAACGGCGCCGACCAGAGCGCGCTCGCCTTCAACACCGTGCCCGCCTCGCTGGTCGCCAAGGTCGCCGGGGACGCCGCCCTCAAGTCGCGGACGATCCTCTCGCCGACCCCGAGCGCCAACCAGCTCGTCATCAACAACCAGCGGGTCACGGACCTGAAGGTCCGCCAGGCGTTGAACTACGCCATCGACCGTGAGGGCTTCATCAAGGCGATGGGCGGGCAGACCGTCGCCGCACCGCTGACCACCCTGATGCCGTCGGCCACCATCGGCTACAAGGCGTACGACGCGTACCCGGCGGGCGCCAACGGCAACCTGGACAAGGCCAAGGAGCTGCTCGGCGGAAAGACGCCGGAGCTGGTCCTCGGTGTCGCCGACAACTCGACCGAGCAGCAGCAGGGCGCCCAGCTCAAGGCCAACCTGGAGCGGGCCGGCTTCAAGATCACGCTGCGGAACATCTCCGACGACGCGAAGCTCGACGAGATCAAGAAGAAGGACAACCCCTGGGACCTGTACATCGGTAACTGGGCGGCGGACTGGCCCAGCGGGGCGTCGATCCTGCCGGTGCTCTACGACGGCCGCACCATCAAGGCCGAGGGCAACAGCAACCAGTCCTACTTCAACGACCCGACGATCAACGCCGAGATGGACCGCATCCAGGCCATGCCCGCCGCCGACCAGGGCCCGGAGTGGGCCAAGCTCGACGAGCGGATCATGAAGGAGCACGCGCCGGTGGTGCCGCTCTTCGTGGACGTGGCCTACAACGTGCACGGGTCCAAGGCCGGCGGGGTGTTCATCTCCAGCGTCTTCGGCTACCCGTCGTTCGTGAACGCGTACGCCAAGCCGTAGTTCGCGCCGTAAGCCAGAAGGGTCCCCTCCCGACAACGTCGTCGGGAGGGGACCCTTCCGCTTCTGCGGAGCAGCTCACTGGTCGAGCGTGCATTGCGGCAGACGTGCACAGCGGTCATGGTCTTGGCGCAACACTCGCCCGAAGGGGGCATCGCGCCAGGCCCGATGCTTCGTCGGATGCCTATTTCTGCTAGTTGCCAAAGAGGTGCTGTACGTCTGCATCGCTCAGCAGACCCTGGTACGCACCGACGTCGTCGACCCGCCCGTAGAGCCATTCGGCCGGTCCTTCTGGCGTGGTCGAACGGCCGACGAGCAGGGAGCCACTCGCCTGTCGGGGCTGCCAGGCCTCGTTCAGTCCGACCGCCGCGGCGAGCGACCCGTCCAGGTAGAGCCGCGCCTGGCGGTTCGTGGCGTCGACGGCGGCGACGAGGTGGTGCCAGCCGTCGACGGCGGTCGCGGGCGTGGTCGCGTAGGTGGTCGCGGCGGCGTCGGCCCCGGCGGCGACTGCGAACTCCCACTGGCCGCCGTTGTCCGGCTCGTACGCCAGCCGGAAGGCGCTGCGGTCCCCGTCGTCCTGCGAAACGACCGTCTGCGCGCCCTCCGCCGGGTCGAGCCGCACCCAGGTCGACACGGTGAACGATTGGTCGGTGCGGAGGACCGGTCCGTCCTGCCACACCGGGTTCCCCGGCTCGCCCAGGTTGGTCTGACTACGGGCGTACTCCCGGGTCGCCTCGCCGTAGTGCGGATCCGACGGGTCGTCGATCCAGTGGGTGTCGTCAAGCGCCAGAGCGTTGTTTCCCCGACGGGGGTCGAACACGACGTCGGTGCCCTTGGTGAGTGTGAGCTGGCGGTCGAAGGCGGTCGAGTCCGGTGCCGAACAGAGTGTCAGGTCGAGGAGGTTTTCCTCGTAGCACAGGATTGCATTGTCGAAGCTCCAGTCACCGACTCGCCGTGCATCCAGCAGGCCCGACATATTGAAGCCGCCGGACGCCGGATCGGAGGCCAGCCAGCCGGTGAAGTCCTGGTCGACCAACACCCGGTCGTACACGTGGACGCTGGCCAGGTTGCCCTGCCACCAGGTGGTGTCACCGCGGCCCAGCCGGACCGGTCCGGACGAATCGTTGACCGCGGCCACATTTCCCGCCGTCGCCTCGGCGACTCCGTTCACAAAGATGGTCACGGTCCGTGTGGTCGCGTCGCGCACAACCGCCAGGTGCGTCCAGAGTCCGATCTGAGGCGCTGACGTCGAACGGGCGACCGACCACTTTGCGCCCTTGCCGATCTTCGATGGCATCTGGACCTGCCACCGATTGCTGGCCCTGTCGTAGCCGACCGAGAGGGAAGCCCGACCGGAGGCGCCGGCCTTGCTAACGAAAGTCCGGCTGGTAGAGGTGTCGGTGAGCCTCACCCAGGCGGCGAGAGAGAAGGTGTCGGCCGTGTTCAGGGCCGATGGCGACGCGGACAGATGCGACGATGTCCCGTCGAAGGCCACCGTTTGGCCGCCGACCATCAGGGCGTCGTCCTGCCAGGAGATGTCGGAGCCGACCAACGGGGTGTCGCCGCCGAGCGCGGGCTGCTGGTCGGCCAGCCCCTGCGCCTGGCTTATCCCCGGGAACGCCTCCAGCCCCCACATCGCCGTTGCCCCTCGGGGTGGGTTGACATTGGTGGAGAGAGGTGGCTTCGCGCTCGCCGCGGTGGCACCGGCAAGGGACAGCGACGCGGCGACGCACGCCACGCCTAGGCGCAGCACGGCTTTACGGGCGGATCCCCGGGCCGGGACTGTCGAGAGACTGTTGGTAGTCATTGAACCTTCCCCGTGAGAACTGTCAGGCGGGACCGGCGAGGGAACTCACACCAATTCGCCTGATCGCCGGGACAGTGTCACAGGGTGATGGAGACGCCGCGACCCCAAGATCGTCGCTGGGCACTGACCCGCTGGATTGCACCGTGGTACCTGGCTCCCCGGTAGTAGCCGGAGGGATCGGTTTGCTCCACCCGAGGCCGCCGAGTTGCCCGTCCGCGCCGAAGCCATCGAGCGGGCACACTTGTGAGGGCACGACGGCGTCAGAGGGGGCTTGGATGCGCTGCGGCAAGTGGAAGGGCGCCGTTCTGGGCACGGTGGCGGTCCTGGCCGCGATGCTGTTCACCGGCTGCGAAGCGGGCGGTCAAACAAAGCCGAAGCCGGTGGACGGGTCGATGAAGGAGGTGCTCAAGGAGTACCAGCCCCACTTCGAGCAGCGGCGCGCGGCACTCACCGCAGCGGCAGCGAAAGTGCCCGAGAAGGGCATTGGCAAGGCATCGTGTGCCCGGACGCTGGACCCGCGGCCGGAGTTCACCTGGTTCGACCACACCTACCGGGCTCTGGACAGCTACAACAGCCCGGACAAGGGCGGAAACGTCGACATCGTGGCGACGACCGAGGCCGGTGTGCCAGAGCAGACAGTGGACAATCCCGGGTCGACCCTCGACAGGTTCGCCGTGCCGCCGGGCTGGCTCGTCCGCGGCCTGTGGATCACCGGCCCGCAGGGACCACTCGGCACCAACGAATTCAAGGTGACCAGCCAGTACGGCTACGAGCCATATCTCGGGGTCGAGAAGGACCCGGTCCAGCGGCTCCGGAAGATCCTCGACCTCGGGCTGCACAAGCGCTACATGCTGCTGTACCGCGTAACGACCTTCACCTTCCCCGACGCCGAGGGCCAGGACATTGTTCGGGCCGACGTGTTCCTCGCCGACCTGGAGAAGGGTGACCTGCCCTGCCAGTTGATCGCCGACGGCTCTCGCTACGGCACGAGCGGTGGACCGGTGGGCTGGGCCTCACTCACCCCGTACGAAGACATGCAGACCAGCTTTCAGATCGACGTCAGCGACAAGCTCAGGGCCATGACCCGCCCCTGACTCCCGACGCGGCTGACCAGGCGGCTCCGGCCGCCGGCAAGCACGCGCCGGTGGTGCCGCTCTTCGTCGACGTTTCCCCGGCAGCGCCTCAAACGGTAGGGGTGACCGCATGGCCGAGATGGGGGCCAGCGTCAGTGCGTTCCAACCCTGAGCAGGACAGGCTCGAGGCTGATCGCATTCGTGTCTGGAGGAACTCATGTCAGGTGCAGAGGGCTTTGTCAGTCGACGCGCTGTGCTTCGTGGCGCTGCCGTCGGCGTAGTGGGAGCCGGGCTGGCGTCGGCCCAGGCGGCGTACGCCGGCAACAAGTCGGTTGCTGGCCCGCTGGGCGCGGATGCGGTGGACGCCGTGGCCTCTGGGCTGGACCGTGACCTGATCGAGTTGCGCCGTGACATCCACCGGCACCCGGAGGCCCCGGGCCAGGAGCAGCGGACCGCTGAGGTGGTGGCCCAGCGACTTCGCGCGGCCGGCCTCGACGTCACCACGGGTGTCGGCGGCCATGGGGTCGTGGGAGTCCTCAGTGGTGCCCGTCGTGGCCGGACGGTCGCCTACCGCTCGGACATGGACGCGGTACCGCCGAGCGATCAGGTGGGAGGTGGCACGCAGGCGGCTCACCTGTGTGGGCACGACATGCACACGGCTGTGGGCGTGGGTGTCGCGGAGGTGCTGGCGCGCCTGCGCAACCGGCTCGCGGGCAGGGTGGTGTTCGTTTTCCAGCCCGCCGAGGAGACGCTCACCGGTGCCGCCGCGATGCTCGACGATGGCGTGTTCGCCAGACTCCGTCCAGCAGAGATCCATGCCCTGCACTGCGGTCCTTTCCCGGTCGGCCAGTTCGTTGTCACGCCCGGGTTCGGACTTCCTGGCCAGGACCGCGGCGTCATCACGCTTGCGGGGCGTGATGCGACGGCGCGGGCGCGACGGCTCGCCGCCGAGATCGGCGGGCTCAGCACCGTGTCCCGCCCAGCGACCTCCGAGGACCTCGAACGGCTCGTGGCCGACATCCAGACACCTGACGGGCCGTTGGCCGAGTTCGTCTTCATGCAGGCCCAGGTAACCGAAGGCGAAGGCCGGGCTGAGGTGCGGTTGTCGTACCGTTGCTGGCCGGAGGACCGGCACACTGCCATCCGCGAGGACATCCGTCGGCTCGCTAGCTCCGACGGCCAGGCATCGGTGGCGTTCCCGAACGACCCGTTTCCCGCCATGGTCTGTCCCGAGCGGGAGGGCCAGGCCCTGAAGCGGTACCTCCGACAGGCAGCAGGGCGCGACCGGGTGCGGACGTTGCACGCCGCGATCCCGTTCAGCGGCGAGGACTTCGCGCTGTTCCTGGACCGGCTTCCTGGCACGTACACCTTCCTCGGCGTGCGTGCGCCCGGCGCCGCCATCGAAACGAGTTATCCGCACTTCGGCGCCTTCGACCCGGACGAGCGGGCCATCGGCCACGGTGTCCGCGCGATGGCGGGTTGGCTCGCTCGGCGCACCCGCTAGCCGGCGCACCGGCCGCGCCGTGAATCGGTAATCAGGAAGCCGGCACGGCGGACGCGCGCAGTGCCGCGGCCAGCCACTCGAACGGAAACCGCTCCGGCGGCACGTCGTTCACGGTGGAGACCAGCTCCATGTACCGGTCGAACGGTCCCTCCGGCGGCGTGCGGTCCCACTCCGCGCCCCTCAGCATGTGGTCGGCCGCCTGGATCCGAAACTCGGGCGTGTCCGGGATCCCGGGGCTGTCCGGTGTCGCGAAGATGCCGGTCAGCCACCCGATCCACTGGTCGGCGATCTCCCGGCCCCGGGGCGAGTCCGGCGGCACCTGCTCGCACGCCGCGTCCATCACCGGTCGACCGATCGCCGCGCCCGCTTCCAGGGTGTCCAGCATCGGCGACGAGGTCATCAGTGGACCGGCCCCGGTGGTGCACGCCTCGTGCAACTCACGGCGTACGGCCTGCCGGACCTCGGTGTCCCGGACCAGCTCGGCCAGCTCGATCCACGCCTCCAACTGGGCCGCGGTGGGATGGTCGGGCAGCTCCGGCCGGGCCGCCCGCCACCACTCGACCATCCGCTCCGGCGGCTCCCAGCCGGCGGAAACCTCGGTCCAGAACTCGTCGATCAGCCGGTCGCGTTCCTCATCCGACAGGCCAACCAGCTTGTGCATCAGCGTGACCTGCTCGGCGGTGGAGTCCTGCCGCAGGATGGCCGACAGCACCGCACGACGGCTGCGCAGCCGTGCCTCCTGCCGTTCCAGCAGGGCCAGGTGGGTGGCGGCCAGCTCGTGCAGTGTCGCCTCGCCGGCCAGTACCCGCCGGATCTCGTCCAGGCCGGCGTCGAGTTCCCGCAGCGTCCGGACCAGTTCCAGCCGGGCGATTGCCGACACGTCGTACAGGCGGTGGCCGGCCGGGGTGCTGGCGGCCGGCGTGACGACACCGGCGTCCGCGTAGTACCGCACGGCGCTGACGCTCAGGCCGGTCCGCCGGGCGACGTCCCCGATGGCGTACAACTCGTTTCTGTCCACGACGCCCACTATGCGATCTCAAGCGGCTTGAGATACAAGCCCCTCGGCGCTGCCCGTGGCCGCGTCGGAGCCGGCAGAGCGCGGCAGAACCACCGCCTGTGCGGCGATGACGCGGTCGCCGTCGAAGGTCAGGGCCGGCGACCCGTACAGCTGATAGCCCTGATCGAGAAGCGCGCTGACGCGGGCGCAGAATTCGGCGTCATCCGGTCCGGTGATGAGGCGGTAGCCGAGCGGCTCAGAGAAATCCGACATCGCAGCATTGTCCGTGCCGCGGTGCCGTAAGTCACGTGACGACCACCACCGTTCCTGAGCGGGGATTGCGCAGGAACGGGGCGTCGTCGTGGTCACTCGCTTCGATACGATGCGGCGGTGGGCATTGACACGATTCGCCGCCGGCCGCTAGACCGTCTCGCCGAACTACCGTGGGCCCTCTGGTTCGGCCTCCACGTTCTGCTCTACCTCGGGGTGTGGCTGGCGGGATATGTCGTCTACGCGTTCATCGATGTGACTCCGGGCGTGGGTATCGCCGAAAACCTGCTGTTGATAACCATCGGCGTCATGTTCCTTTTCCCGCTGTGGGCGCTCCTGAGCGTCGCCGGCACCGTATGCCTGGGAGTGCTGCGTCTGCTGTCCGACGTTCGCTGGTACTGGTTCAGGCTGGCCGCGATCCTGCTCTTCGCCGTGCCGTTTCCGCTGTTCGTGTTCAGCACCTACGGTCTGCGGATGGCTCTGCCCGTAGCGGGTGCCCAGCTGGTGACGGCACTGCTCATTGTGCAGCCCCGGAATAATCCAGGCGGATGGGCAAACCGGAATCCCGCCACGGCGGACCACCTCTGACAGCAGATCGGGCCGGCTCGCGCTCCTCGACGATCGGGCGGCGGACCTGCCGAGCCGCCCCTGCGTTCAGGAACGGCCGATGGAGCGGTCGAGGAAGTCGTGGATCATCGGCGCGGCGACGTCGAGTTTGTCTTCCAGCAGGAAGTGGCCGGTGTCGAGCAGGTGGAACTCTGCCGATGGCAGGTCGCGCCGGTAGGGGTGGGCACCATCGGGCGGAAAGACGATGTCGTTCTGGCCCCAGATGACCAGCGTCGGTGGCTGGTGGTCCCGGAAGAACGCCTGGAATTCCGGGTACAACGCGACGTTGCTGCCGTAGTCGTAGAACAGATCCAGTTGGATGTCCGCGTTGCCGGGGCGGGCGAGCTGCGTGTCGTCGTGGGTCCACGTGTCGGGGTCGAGCCGGGTGAGGTCGTGCACCCCCTGCGTGTACTGCAACTTCACCGTTTCGGGCTTGAGGATGAACGCGATGGCCTGGCGGCGCTCGTCGGTCTTCTCCGCCCAGTAGGCCTTGATCGGGTCCCAGAAGTCGCTCAGACCCTCCTCGTACGCGTTGCCGTTCTGCACGATGAGCGCGCTGACCCGCTCGGGCCCCTTGAGGGCCAGCCGATATCCGGTCGGTGCCCCGTAGTCGAAGCAGTAGAGCGCGTAGCGATCCACGCCGAGCTGGCCCATCAGGCCGTCCATCAGGTCGGCGAAGTTGGCGAAGGTGTAGTCGAACGTCGAGCGGTCCGGGCTGGCGCTGTGGCCGAAACCCGGAAAGTCCGGTGCGATCACCCGGTAGCGGTCCGCGAGTAGAGGGATCAGATGGCGAAACTGCGAGGACGACGTGGGAAATCCGTGCAGCAGCAGGACCACCGGGCCATCGGCCGGTCCGGCCTCACGGTAGAAGATGTCGATCCCGTTCACCGTCGCCGTGCGGAAGTGCGTGACCGGAAGTTCCCCTTCCTGGACGGCTGCGGCCGCAGGCTTCTGCGCGATGCCAACCATGCTGGAGTCCTTTCGGCATGAGGGAAAGCGGTGCCGCGCCGAGGAATCGCGCTGCCGGTCCCGCCTCGGTCAGCATGGCATTCGGCAAAGTGCCCGGTGTGCCGAACTCACTTATCGAATCCCGCTTACAGCAAATGGGTACGCAGGAAATCCAGCTCCAGCGGGAGCAGCCGCTCGGCGGTGCCGTTCGCCGCCATGTGGGTGGCACCCGTCAGCGGCAGCACGGCGTGCGGGCGGCCGGTGCTCAGCAGGGCCGCGGAAAGCCGCAGCGTGTGCGCCGCCACCACGTTGTCGTCGGCCATACCGTGCACCAGCAGCAAGGGGCGGGCCTGGTCCGGGCCGGTGACCGGTTCGGCCGCCAACTCGACCAGCGAATGGTGCGCGTAGACGTCCGTGCCGTCCTCCGGCAACCCCAGATAACGCTCGGTGTACGCGGTGTCGTACAGCGCCCAGTCGGTCACCGGGGCACCCGCGATCCCGCAGCGGAACAGCTCCGGGTGACGCAGCACCGCCAACCCGGCCAGCCACCCCCCGAACGACCAGCCGCGCACACCCACCCGACCCAGGTCCAGGTCGGGGTGCTTACCGGCGAGTGCGGTCAACGCGTCGATCTGGTCGGTCAGGATCACGTCGGCCACCCGACGGTGGATCGCCTTCTCGAACGACGGGGCCACTCCCGGCGTACCCCGGTTGTCGATGGTGACCACCGCGAACCCGGCGTCGGCCCACCACTGCCGCTCCAACCACGCGGCCCGCGCCGCCACGACCTCCTGGTGCCCCGGGCCGCCGTAGATGTCCAGCAGCACCGGCAGCCGCCGGCCCGTCACGTGGTTGTCCGGGTAGAGGACCGCCGCCGGCAGCCGCCGGTCGGTCACCCGTTCCAGCAGCGGCAGCGGAGAGTACGGCGGAGTCGCGGCGAACGACCGCAGCTCGGCGATCTCCTGGTCGCCGCGACGCACCGTCCAGCGCACCCCGGCATGGTCCAGCGACGCGACACCGATCGCCAGCACGTCCCCGCCGACGGCCGCGGTGTACCAGCCGGAGTCGGTGGTGAGCCGGCGCGCGTCCACCCCGCCGCCGATGGTCGTGCGGACCCGGAACAGGTGCCGCTCGCTGGGCTCGCCGTCGCTCGCCTCCACCAGCAGGTCCGCCGGGCCGCTGACCGCCGGCAGCCGACCCACCACCCGCCGTACGTACAGCGACGGCGGGGTGAGCAGGGTGCCGTCGGCGAACAGGCACCGTGCGTCGTACCCGTCGTGCGCCAACTCCCCGCCGACCAGCACGCGGCCGTCCGGCAGGTGCGCCGGGGTGCCGGCGATCGGCTCCACCCAGCGCGGGTCGGCCAGCTCCGCGTGCACCTGCGTCTCGCCCGTGCGGGGATCCACCGCCAGCACCAGCCCGTGCTGCTGCGAGCGGCGCAGCACGGTGATCAACGGGCTGCCCTCGACCCAGCTGACCGCGGTCAGGTACGGGTAGGTCTCCCGGTCCCAGTGCACGTCGACCCAGCCGTCGTCCAGGTCCAGCAGGTGCAGGCTGACCTCGGCGTTCGGCCCACCGGCCCGGGGGTACGCGACGGCGGTCGGGAGACTGGCCGGCTGGGCCGGGTCGTGCAGGTGCCAGCGTTCCAGGCGGGACTCGTCGACCCGGGCGGCGAGCACCATGCGCCCGTCCGGAGACCACCAGTAGCCCCGGAACCGGCCGAACTCCTCCGCCGCGATGTGCTCGGCCAACCCCCAGCTCACCCCGGCGTCCTCGCCGGCCAGCAGGGTGTCGGTGCCGTCCTCGTCGATCACCCGCAACTCGCCCCGGCGCACACCCTCGGCCGCGTCGGTCACGTATGCCAGGCGCTGCCCGCCCGGGTCCGGACGAGGGTCGAGCACCGGGCCGACGGTGGCCACCTCCACCACGTCGCCGTGCACCAGATCGGCCCGGAACAACCGCCCCGCCAGCGCGAAGACCGCAATCCGGCCGGGGGCGTCCAACGCGTACGAGCCGATGCCCGCGGCGCTGAGCCGCAGCCGCTCCCGCAGCGCGCGCTCACCGGGGGAGAGTGACCGGACGTCGCCGCCCTCACCGAGCAGCGTTGCCGGATCGGCGACCAGGCGCTCCTCGGCGGTGGCCACGTCCAGCAGCCAGAGCGCGTCCGCCGGGTCCTCCGGCCCGGCGGAGCGCAGAAAGATCACTCGGGAGCCGTCGTCAGCCACGGAGACAGCGCGTGGTGCGCCGTGGCTGAACCGGCGGGTGCGGGCGGCCAGCTCCGGAAAGTCCACAGACCAAATCGTAGAGCCGGACCGGAGGTGATGTGGCCGACCTGGGCGGACGCGTCCGCGTCGGTCGGAGCAGAACCGCCGGTTAGAGTGACCGTCGTGACGATGCTGCCCGACCGCCGCCTGCTGCTGGTCCACGCGCACCCCGACGACGAGTCGATCGGCACCGGCTCGACGATGGCCCACTACGCCGCGACCGGCGCCCACGTCACGCTGGTGACCTGCACCCTCGGCGAGGAGGGCGAGATCCACACGCCCGCGCTGGCCCAGCTCGCCGCCGCCGAGGCTGACCAGCTCGGCGGGTACCGGATCGTCGAGCTGGCCGCCGCGTGCGCCGCGCTCGGCGTCAGCGACCACCGCTTCCTCGGCGGTGCCGGCCGCTACCGCGACTCGGGAATGATGGGGCTCGCGACGAACGAGCACCCCCGCGCCTTCTGGCAGGCCGACCTCGACGAGGCCGCCGGGCATCTCGTGGAGATCATGCGAGAGGTACGCCCGCAGGTGCTCGTCACGTACGACCCGAACGGCTTCTACGGCCACCCCGACCACATCCAGGCGCACCGGGTGTCGATGCGTGCCGTCGAACTGGCCGCCGCCGAGGGCTGCGCCCCGCTCAAGGTCTACTGGACGGCCATGCCGCTCAGCGTGCTGGAGGCCGGCATGGCGCACTTCGCCGAGTCCGCCGACAACCCGTTCGGCGGCATCGAGGACATCGCCGACCTGCCCTTCGGCACCCCGGACGCCCAGATCGCCGCCCGGATCGACGGCACCGACCAGCACCTGGCGAAGGAAACCGCGATGCGGGCGCACGCCACCCAGATCCCGGCCAACTCCTGGCTCTACTCGATCGCCGGCAACTTCGGCGGTGAGTTCATGGGCGTGGAATTCTTCACCCTCGCGGTCGGCGAGAAGGGCCCGGGCGCCGGCCCGTACGGCTGGGAGGACGACCTCTTCGCCGGGCTGCCCGAGGAAACCGTCCCGGGCCGGTCCGCGGTCGGGGCTGGCTCGGATCGGTCTGCGGTCGGGGCTGGCTCGGATCGGTCTGCGGTCGGGGCTGGCCCGGATCGGTCTGCGGTCGGGGCTGGATCTGACCGGTCCTCGGTCGGAGCCGCGCCGGACCGGTCCTCGGTCGCGGCGGCTGGTCTTCGGTGACCCTGCCCGCGTCGATGACGGTTCTGGACGATCAGGCCACCCCGCCTCCGGCGGGGCCGCCGCCGCGACTGCTGGACCTCGGCCTGCGGGTGGTCGGCGCGATCGTCGTGGTGCTCGCCGGAGTGCTGACCGGGGTGCTGGAGTTGCTGCTCGCCACCGTCCGCGTCGGTGGGCAGCTGATCGGCGTGTCGGCCGTCCTCGCCGTCGGCGCCAACATCGTGCTGAGCTGGTTCGCGTACGAGGCGGTCGGCCGCAGGTGGGCGGTGGCGCTACCGGCGGTGCCCTGGTTCGCGCTGATGGCGGTGGCCGCCATCCGGACCACCGAAGGTGACCTCCTGCTGTCCGGCGACAACTGGGTCGGTCTGGCGATGATCGTCGCCGGGGCCATGACCTTCGCGGTGATGGGCTTCCGGCAGATCCTCGCCCCGCCCGCCACGCTCGGCGACTGATGACGCCACCCAGGTAAGGGTGGTAGATATTCCTGCCAGGGAAGCGGGCCCCGCGACGGGGCGTACGGCAGGAGGTCCTTCCATGGACAGACGGTGGCGTGACGTCGGGGTGCTCGTTGCAGCACTGTTCGCGGTCAACGTGGTCGCCCGGCTGATCATCCGGTTCGGTTTCGAGGGTGACGACACCGCCGCAGACCGGGTGTCACTGGCGATGTTCGCGGTGATCGGGTTGATCGTGGCCGTGGCCGCCTTCCGCTGGGCTCGTCGTCGACCACTGGCGGACTGGGGAGCCGACATGGCCCTCGTCGTACTGGTGGCGATGCTGTTGACCGTGCTGGTCGGACCCCTGCTGATCGGTCACAACCCGTTCGCCGGCGGCGCGGCGACGTTCTTCGCCCAGATCTGGCTCTACCTGCTTGCCGCCGGCGCCGGGGTGCTGGTCGGCTACCTGCTGCTCACCGCGCTCGGACGGGACTACCGCTCGCAGCAGCTCAAGCGGTACGCCGAGGTCAAGGCCGCGAAGCCCCGCCGCGTCGTACGCCGCTGACCCTGCCGCCTCGCGCGCCAGGCCGGGCGTACGCCTGCCCGACCTGCTTGGCCGGCCCAGGTTTGGGCCTTGATCGACTCGCGCTGGCCAGGCGGCGTGCGCCTGCTCGGCCGGCCCAGGTGTGGGCCTTGATCGACTCGTGCTGGCCAGGTGGCCTGCGCCTGCTCGGCCGGCCCGGTGCGCACCTTGATCGACTCGGGTTTCGCGAAAGTCGCGGTGTCCGGGCTTTGATCGACTCGGGTTTCCGGAAGTCGTGGTCTCCGAGGCATGCGGATGCCGCGATTTCCTGAAAGCCGAGTGGATCAGCGCGGCGGCCAGTGCAGGCGAGCGCGGCGGCCAGTGCAGGCGAGCGCGGCGGCCAGTGCAGGTCCGAGCTGGTCCCCGCAGCGGTTGGTGCCGGCCAGTGACGCTGGCACCAGTCGGGCTGCTGGTCAGAGGTGCATCCTGGCCGAGTTGTGGAGCTGTGCGCGCCTTGATCGACTCGGGTTTCGCGAAAGTCGCGGTGTCCGGGCCTTGATCGACTCGGGTTTCCGGAAGTCGTGGTCTCCGAGGCGTGCGGATGCCGCGATTTCCTGAAAGCCGAGTCGATCAGCGCCTCCGCCGACCCGTCGACCCGCCGACCCGCCGACCCGCCGACCCGTCGACCCGTTGGGGTCAGTGCGGGGCGACCCTTGTCAGGTAGGTGTGGTGGGTGACGAAGCCGAGCCGCTGGTAGAGCGCGACCGCCGCCGTGTTGTGCTGCTCGACCTGGAGGAACGCCCGGGTCGCGCCCGCGGACACGCCCCAGGCGACCAGCTCGTGGATCACCTGGCGGGCCAGCCCATGCCGGCGGGCCACCGGTGACACCTCGATCAGGCTGAGGCCCAACCAGCGGCCCTGGCCGGTCACCGTGCCCCGGCCGACCGCCACCAGCGTGCCGTTGACGTACCCGTGGGCGAAGCGGACCTGGTCCACGGCGGTGAGCACGTGCCGGGCGGCGTCCGGCAGGCCGCCCTTGCGGCCGGCGGCGACGGCCAGCCACCCCTCGCTCGGCGCGGTCGCCAGCTCAACGACCGCACCGTCCCACCGACCAGCCTGCCCGCCAGCGTTGCCGGGCTGCCCACCGGCAGCGCCGGGCTGCGCGGTCGCCAGCTCAACGACCGCACCGAGGGCAGGACCACCCGGTTTGCTGGTCGGGTCGGCGCCACCGATGGCCTCGGTGGGGATCGGGCCGACGGGTCCGGCAGGGGCTTCGACGGACGACGGCAGGGGGAGTGGCGCGGTCTGCACCAGTGTCGGCGGGCGGGCGGTCCAGCCGCGGGCGTCCAGTTCGGTGCCGACCGGTGCGGCCAGCGGGAGCGGCGTGTTGATCATCGCGGGCTGGCCCTGCTCGGCGTACCAGCGCTCGACCTCGTCCACGGCGGCGGCCAGCGGGCGGTCCGGGTCGCCGATCGGCAGCGCGGAGTTGGCTCGTCCGGTCCAGCCGTCGGCCGAGCGGAGCAGCCAGTCGCCGATGCGGCCCCGCGTCGGTGCCGGCCAGGCCTCGTCGGCGGCCCGTTCCAGCGCCACCACGGCCGCCGCGGTGGGTCGACGGGTCGGTGGGACCCGCTTGGCGCGGTGGACCTGTGTCACCGGAACCCGCAGCGGACCGTGCGCCGTGGCCAGCGTGAGATGAGTCTCGCTCAGCTCCACCAGCTCACCGAGAGCATCGGAGAATAGCGGGCGACCTTCGCGAATCCCCACAATCCGGCGAACCACGATCCGGTGTCCCACATCCTGCTGTCGGAGCACGATCGACCCCCTCCCCGGCGAGATACTAGGCTCTTACCGTCGCGGGAGATCGCGACGTGTCTTGCGGAGGAGAAGACCGGTGACCTACATCATCGCCGAGCCGTGCGTGGATGTGCTCGACAAGGCATGCATCGAGGAGTGCCCGGTCGACTGCATTTACGAGGGCAATCGGATGCTCTACATCCACCCCGACGAGTGCGTCGACTGTGGTGCCTGTGAGCCCGTCTGCCCGGTGGAGGCGATCTTCTACGAGGACGACGTCCCGGAGCAGTGGAAGGACTACACCGGCGCCAACTACGAGTTCTTCGAGGACCTGGGCTCGCCCGGTGGCGCCTCGAAGATCGGCAAGGTGGAGAAGGACGCCACCTTCGTCGCCGCGCAGCCGCCGCGCGGCGAGGGCCACTGAACCGGCCCGCGCCGGTCTCGTCGCGGCTGCCCGAGTTCACCTGGGACACCCTGGACGCCGCGGCCACTCTGGCCGCGGCGCATCCGGAGGGCCTGATCAACCTCTCCATGGGTACGCCGGTCGACTCGGTGCCCGAGGTGATCCGCCGGGCGTTGGCTGACGCGTCCGATGCTCCCGGTTACCCGCTGACCGCCGGCACCCCGACGTTGCGGGCCGCTATCGCGGCGTGGGTGTCGCGGGCCTGTGGCGCTGGCGTCGACGGTCTCGGCGTGCTGCCGACCATCGGCTCGAAGGAGCTGGTCGCCTGGCTGCCCACCCTGCTCGGCATCGGCCCGGGTGACGTGGTGGTGGTGCCGTCGATCGCGTACCCGACCTACGAGGACGGGGCTCGGCTGGCTGGTGCCACCGTCGTTCGTACCGACTCGCTCACCTCGGTCGGGCCGACCTCGCGGGTCCGGTTGGTCTGGGTCAACTCGCCCGGCAACCCGACCGGCCGGGTGCTGCCCGCGGCGCACCTCAAGAAGGTGGTCGACTGGGCGCGGGAACGCGGCGCGGTGGTCGCCAGCGACGAGTGCTACCTGCCGCTGGGCTGGTCGGCCGAGCCGGTCTCGGTGCTGTCCCCGCAGGTCAGCGGCGGCAGTTACGCCGGTGTGCTCGCTGTGCACTCCCTGTCCAAGCGTTCCAACCTGGCCGGCTACCGGGCCGGCTTGGTCGCCGGTGACCCGGCGCTCGTCGCGGAGCTGCTGAAGGTCCGCAAGCACGCCGGCATGATCGTGCCCGCGCCCGTGCAGGCGGCCATGGTGGCCGCACTGGAGGACGAGCGACACGCCGAGGAACAGCGGGAGCGCTACCGCGCCCGGCGGGAGGTGCTCGCGGCCGCGTTCACCGGCGCCGGGTTCACCGTCGAGCACTCCGAGGCGGGTCTCTACCTCTGGCTCACCCGAGGTGAAGACTGCTGGGAGACGGTCGACTGGCTGGCTCGGCGGGGCATCCTGGTCGCCGCCGGCGTCTTCTACGGCCCCACCGCCGGGCAGCACGTCCGGGTTGCGCTGACCGAGTCCGACGAGCGCGTCGCGGCGGTCGCCGGCCGGCTGCGGGCCTGACCCAGGGCGGCGGCGATGACCGACGGCACGACCGGGCGGTACGCCGGGGTGCGGGCGGCCGTGATCGGTACGGGTCTGATCGGCGGTTCGGTGCTGCTCCGCCTGGCCGAGGCCGGCGTGGACGTCGTCGGATGGGATCCGGACCCGGTGACCCGGGAGCGGGCCCAGCACCGGGGAGTGGTCTCCCCGGCCACGATCGAGCAGGCCGTGGCCGGTCGGGACGTCGTCTTCCTCTGCGGCCCGCTGCCGACTCTCGCCCGCACCCTGGCCCTGGTGGCCGAGCTGACCGCGCCCGGCTGCGTGCTCACCGACGTCGGTAGCACCAAGGTCGAGGTGGCCGAGGCAGCCCACCGACTCGGGCTCGCGGCCCGGTTCGTCCCCGGTCACCCGATGGCCGGTGCGGAGTCCGCCGGCCTGACCGCCGCCTCGCCGACCCTGCTGGCGGGTGCCGCCTGGGTGCTCTGCCCGGGCCCGGGCACCGCGACCGACGCCTTCCGCTGGCTGACCGGGCTGCTGGTGGAGCTGTTCGAGGCCCGGGTCGTGCCGATGTCCGCGTCGGCGCACGACTCGGTGGCCGCGCTCGCCTCGCACGTGCCGCACCTGCTGGCCGGTGCGCTGGCCGGGGCGACGCAGCGGGCGCCGCTGCGCGACGCGGTGCTGACGCTGGCGGCGGGCAGTTTCTCCGACGGCACCCGGGTCGCCGGTACACCTGCGGAGCGGACCGCGAACATGCTGCTCGGCAACCGTGACCGGGTCCTGCACGAGCTGGACGAGGTCCGCGCCTTCCTGGACGGGCTGGCCGCCGCCCTGCGGGCCGACGACGCGCCGGCGCTCATCGCCGGGTACGCGGAGGCGAGGGCGGCCCGGTCGGCGTTGTTGGGTCGCCGGTTCGCCGGTCAGAGCCGGGAGTTCGCGGTCGGCGGCGACCATGACGCCGAGGTGACCTGGCTGCGCGGGCTGGGCGACGTCGGCGGGCACCTGACCGGGTGTCAGGTCGACCGGGACGCGGTTTCCTACACCGCGTGGCTTCCCGTGGCTGACTAGGCTGACAGGCATGGCGATGGACGGCCCGGTGGTGCAGGTGCGCGGCGAGGTGACCCGGGAGGTGCCGCCCGAGCTGGCCCGGTTCGCGGTCACGGTGACGGCCCGTGGTCGGGATCGGGAGGCGACGTTGACCCAGCTCGCCGAGCGGGCCGCCGCCGTTCGGGTGCTGTTGGACGGTTCCGAGCCGGCGGTCGCCCGGCGGGAGACCGGTGACCTGTGGGTCCGGCCGCAGACCAAGCGCTCGGGCGAGCGGGTGGTGGGATGGCTCGGCAGCGTCACCACGACGGTCACGGTCACCGACTTCACCGCGCTCGGTGAGCTGATGCTCCGGCTGGCCGACCAGGACCAGGTCTCGGTGAGCGGCCCCTGGTGGGAGCTTCGTCCGGACAGCCCCACGCACCGCGAGGCGCGACACGCCGCGATCCGCGACGCGCTGCTGCGGGCCCGGGAGTACGCGGAGGCGCTCGGCGCCCGGGTCACCGCGCTGATCGAGCTGGCCGACACCGGCCCGGCCGACGGGCCGATGTTCGCCCGGGCGGCACTCGCCCGGGGCGGCGGGGCGGGTGGCGGCCCGCCGGAGCTTGAGCTGGACCCGCAGCCGCAGACGGTGCGGGCGGCGGTGCAGGCGCGGTTCACCATCAGCGATCCGGTCCTCGACTGATGCCACCGGCCCAGGTGCGGTCCGTCGACGAGTTGGTGGGACGGGCGTTGGTGCTGGCCGAGGCCGGGCCGCGACAACTGCTCGGCATCGCCGGCGCGCCGGGTGCCGGAAAGTCCACGCTGGCCGAGCTGATCGTGGCGGAGGTGGGGCCGACCGCCCGCCTGGTGCCGATGGACGGCTTCCACCTGGCCCAGTCGCAGCTGGTCCGGCTGGGCCGCGCCGAACGCAAGGGCGCGGTGGACACGTTCGACGCCAACGGCTTTGTCTCGATGTTGCGCCGGTTACGTCGCCTGGAGCCGACCTCGGTCTACGCCCCGGAGTTCCGGCGGGACCTGGAGGAGCCGGTGGCCGGGGCGATCGAGGTGCCGCCGTCGGTGCGGCTGGTGGTGACCGAGGGCAACTACCTGCTGCTGCCGGATGACCCGTGGCAGGAGATCCGGCCCCTGCTGCACGAGGCGTGGTTCCTGGATCTGGACGCCGAGCTGCGCCAGCGTCGGTTGACCGCCCGGCACGAGGCGTACGGTCGGTCGCCGGAGCAGGCGCGGGCCTGGGCGTTGGGCAGCGACGAGTCGAACGCGGCCCTGATCACACCCACGGCTGACCGGGCCGATCTCGTGGTCCGCCTCCCCGAGCCGTCGGCGGTCTGAGCGGCCTGCACGGCCTGAGCCGGCCGGGGTCGACGGTAGTCAGTCCAGTTCGCGGACCGGCCGGGCGGGGTTGCCGACGGCCACCACGTTGGCGGGCAGGTCCCGGGTGACCACCGCGCCCGCGCCGACCACGGTGTTCGCGCCGATCGTCACGCCTGCCAGCACGATCGCGCCGCCGCCGAGCCAGACGTTGTCGCCGATGGTGATCGGTTTGGCGGCCTCCCACTTGTCGCGGCGTGGACCGGGTTCCACCGGATGCGTCGGGGTCAGCAGTTGGACGTTCGGTCCGATCTGGACGTCGGCACCGATGGTGATCGGGGCGACGTCGAGGAAGACGGACTGGTAGTTGACGAAGCTGCGCGGCCCGATGCGGATCTGCCAGCCGTAGTCGCAGTAGAACGGTGGGCGGATCCAGGTGCCCTCGCCCAGCTCGCCCAGCAGGTCGCGTAGTGCCGCGAGGCGGGCCTGGGGGTCGGCCGCGGCGCTGGTGTTGAAGCGTTCCATCAGTCGGGCGGCGCGGTCCAGGTCGGCGATGATCTCGGGATCGTCAGCGATGTACGGCTCGCCGGCGAGCATCCGGTCCTTCATGGAGGTCATCCGATCGATGATGCCCGCCAAGCCCGCCGGGGGTTGGCAGGTCCGTCATATTTTCGACCCCTTTCCTGCATACCCGGTATGTAATACTGGCGGCGGTCAATGTACTCGTCATCGGTATCAACGCTCCACCGAGGAGGATCCGTTGCATCGACGCAGCAGAATGACCACCGCGATCACCGCGGTAGCAGCCCTCGTCCTGGGCACTCCATCGCTCGCCGTGGCCAGTCCACCCACCACAGCCCCCGACGCCGCCCCGCGTACCGCGACCGGCGTCGCCACCACGAAGACGGTCACCCTGCTCACCGGGGACCGGGTCACCGTCACCGCGTCCGGCTCCGCTGCCGTCCGTCCCGGGCCCGGGCGTGGCCATCTGCACTTCGTCACCACCCGCGACCGTGGTCAGCTCACCGTGCTGCCGCAGGACGCGGCGCCACTGGTCCGGTCCGGCCGGATCGACCGACGGCTGTTCAACGTGACCGAGCTGATCGCCGCCGGTTACGACGACGCCCGGCGGGACAGCCTGCCCGTGCTGGTCGCCGGCGACGCGGGCAGTCAACGGCGCGCCGCAGCGCCCACCGGGTTGACCGTCACCGCGCAGCTGCCCGCGATCGGTGGGGTGGCCGCAACCGCCGACAAGAAGCAGGCCGCATCGGTCTGGGCAGCGCTCACCGGCGCGAACGCCCGGGTCGGCACGGCGGGGGGTGCCGACCGGATCTGGCTCGACGGACGTCGACGCGTCACCCTGGACCACAGCGTGCCGCAGATCGGCGCGCCAGCCGCGCACCAGGCCGGCTTCACCGGCAAGGGCGTACGCGTCGCCGTGCTGGACACCGGCATCGACGCCGAGCACCCGGACTTCACGGGGAGAGTCGCGGTATCGCAGAACTTCAGCGAGGCCACCGATGCCGGTGACACCGTCGGCCACGGCACCCACGTCGCCTCGATCATCGCCGGCAGCGGCGCTGCCTCGGCTGGCAAGTACCGGGGCGTCGCCCCGGACGCCACGCTGCTCAACGGCAAGGTCTGTGAGGATCTGGGCTGCTCGGACTCGGCGATCCTGGCCGGTATGCAGTGGGCTGCGGTCGACCAGCAGGCCGACGTGATCAACATGAGTCTGGGCGGTTACGACACACCCGATGTCGACCCGCTGGAGGCGGCCGTCGAGTCGCTGACCGCGCAGACCGGCGCGCTCTTCGTGATCTCCTCCGGCAACGACGGAACCGACGGCTCGGTCAGCTCGCCGAGCACGGCCGAGTCCGCGCTGTCGGTGGGCGCGGTAGACCGCGAGGACGCCCTCGCCGACTTCTCCAGTCGCGGGCCCCGGGTCGGCGACGGCGGACTGAAGCCGGACATCACCGCTCCCGGCGTGGAGATCGTCGCCGCCCGCGGTGAGGGCACGGAACTCGGCATGCCGGTGGGCGAGGGGTACGTCACGCTCTCCGGCACCTCGATGGCCGCGCCGCACGTCACCGGCGCGGTGGCGCTGCTCGCCCAGCAGCACACCGGCTGGGCGGCAGCCCAGCTCAAGGCCACCCTGATGGCCTCGGCGAAGCCGCACCCGGAGCAGACCGCCTTCCAGCAGGGCGCCGGCCGCGTCGACGTGGCCCGGGCGATCACCCAGCGGGTCGTCAGCAGCCCGGTCAGCGTCTCCTTCGGGCAGCCGGCCTGGCCGCACGAGGACGACACCCCGATCGCCCGCAAGGTCGACTGGCGCAACGACGGTCCGGACCCGATCACCCTGGACCTGACCCTCGAGGTGACCGGACCCGACGGTCAGCCGGCACCGGCCGGCCTGTTCACCCTGGCGGCCAGCCAGGTCACCGTGCCCGCAGGTGGTGCCGCAGGCACCACGGTCACCGCGGACACCCGGCTCGGAACGGACGGCTACTGGACCGGACGGATCGTGGCGCGGTCCGGGACGACCGTCGCCGTCACCCCGGTGGCGGTCAACCGGGAAGTGGAGAGCTACCAGCTCACCGTCCGGCATCTCGACGCCACCGGCGCCCCCTCCGCCGACCACATCACCGCGCTGGTCAACCTGGAGACCTTCGCGTCCTACGACCTGTTCGACCCGGACGGCACCGTCGACGTCCGGGTACCGAAGGGCCGGTACGGGCTCGTCAGCCTCATCTTCGCCGAGGACCGGGCCGCCCAACTGGCCCAACCGGAGCTCGCCGTCGACGGCGACACGGCAGTGACCGTCGACGCCCGGACGGCGAAGCCGGTGCGCATGGCCGTTCCCGAGCCCTCGGCCGCACCGGCGCTGGTGGACATCGGGGTGGCCTTCCTCAGCGGCGACGGCTACTACGGTTTCGGCCTTCTCGCGTTCGACTTCACCGGGCTGACCACCGGCCAACTCGGCCGGCCGGTGTCCGGGAAGCGGTTCGTCGCGACGATCGGCAGTCAGTGGATCAAGCCAGAGGTGGAGGAGAGCCCCTACCTGTACGCGCTTGCCGAGAGCATCCCCGGCCGGATGCCGACGGGCTTCGACAGGACCTACCGCAACCGGGACCTGGCGAGCGTCACGCACCAGTTCCGGGGCGGCTACCCGGGGCTCGTGGCGGACCGGGTGGTCTTCCCGCACCTCGACCCAGACCTGGGCGGCTGGGCGGTCAACCTGCCCACCACCGTGCCGGGGCAGCGGGTCGAGCACTACAACACCAACGACGTGCGGTGGTCCTCCGAACTGATGTTCGGGGTCGTCACCGACGACGGATGGCTCGACGGAAAGGCGGTGCTGATCGCCGAACCGAAGGCGTACCGTCCCGGGCGGCACACCCGGGAGAGCTGGAACAGTGCGCCGTACGGGCCGTCCTTCCCGACGCCGCGCTGGCCCGGTCAGGGCGTCACCCGGTTTGGTGACGACATCCAGGTCGACGTCGGCCTCTACGGCGACGCCGACGGGCACGCCGGCGGATCGGTCGTCGACACCGCCCGGACCGCCCTCTACCGCGACGGCAAGCTGGTCGGGGAGTCGCCAGAGCCGGGATTCGGGCAGTTCACAGTGCCGCCCGGCAACGCCGGCTACCGGCTGGAGGTGTCAGCCACCCGGAGCTTCACCGACCTCAGCACCGAGGTCAGCACCGCGTGGACGTTCCGGTCCCGGCACGTCCCCGGTGACGACTTCCGTCAGCTGCCGGTGTCGGCCATCCGGTTCACACCGCCGCTGAGTGTGGACAACGCGGCTCCCGCCGGTCGGAGCCTGGTCATCCCGGTGCAGGTGCAGCGCCAGCCCGGCGCGGCCGGGTCACGGGTGACCAAGCTGACCGTCGACGTCTCCTACGACGGCGGCAAGACCTGGCAGGCCGCCAAGGTGCGCAACGGCGGGCACGGTTGGACGGCCACCGTCCGGCATCCCGCCGGGCCCGGCTACGCGTCCCTGCGGGCGAGTGCCCGGGACGCCGCCGGCAACACGGTGACCGAACGGATCATCCAGGCGTACCGGTTGCGCTGAGGCGTACCCCGTCCGGGTCCGCGGCCGAGCGCCGCGGACCCGGCGGGTCCGTCAGTCGTTGGCGTGCAGGGCGGCGTTCAGCTCGATGCCCCGGCCGGTCCGCGGCCGGGCCTCCAACGCGCCGTTCACCGAGTTGCGCCAGAACAGCAGGCCGTCGACGCCGGACAACTCCCGGGCCTTGACCACCCGGCCGTCCGGCAGGGTGATCTTCGAGGCGGCGGTGATGTAGCAGCCCGCCTCGACCACGCAGTCGTCGCCCAGGGAGATGCCGACACCCGCGTTCGCGCCGATCAGGCTGCGCTCGCCGATGCTCACCTTCTCGGTGCCGCCACCGGAGAGCGTGCCCATGATCGAGGCGCCGCCGCCGACGTCGGAGCCGTCGCCGACCAGCACGCCCTGCACGATGCGCCCCTCCACCATCGAGGTGCCCACGGTGCCGGCGTTGAAGTTGACGAAGCCCTCGTGCATCACGGTGGTGCCGGCGGCCAGGTGAGCGCCGAGGCGGACCCGGTCGGCGTCGGCGATCCGCACGCCGGAGGGCACCACGTAGTCGGTCATCCGGGGGAACTTGTCCACCCCGTACACCGCGAGGTGCCGGCCGGCCGCACGCTCGATCACCCGCAGCTCGTCCACCCGCTCCGGCGGGCACGGCCCGGCGGACGTCCAGGCCACGTTGGCCAGCTTGCCGAAGATGCCGTCGAGGTTGAGCTGGTTGGGCCGCACCAGGCGGTGCGAGAGCAGGTGCAACCGGAGGTACGCGTCCGAGGCGTCCTTGATCGGGTCGTCCAGCGAGCCGATCACGGTGACCACCTGGACGGTACGCAGACCGGGCAGCGACCGGTCACCGAGCGCGGCCGGCGGCAGGTCGAGCACGTCCGCCTTGTCCTCGCCGGCGACCAGCGGCAGCTCACCCAGGCCCAGCTTGCCGGTCGGGTACCAGGTGTCGAGCACCTGCTCGTCGGCGGTGACCGTGGCCAGGCCGATGCCCCAGGCCGAATCTGCGGACGTCACTGTTACACCTCTCGGTCGCGGCCGAGCTGACCTCGGCTCGCTCCTCGCGCTGACAGACCTGAAGGTACCGTGCGATCCATGGAGAACCCGCTGACCCCCGAGGTCCTCGCCGATCCGGTGCAGCTGACCCGCGCTCTGGTCGACATAGAGTCCGTGTCCCTCAACGAGAAGGCGATCGCCGACTGTGTCGAAGAGGTGCTGCGGGGCGTACCGCACCTGACCACCCACCGACACGGCAACACGGTGATGGCGCGCACCGACCTGGGTCGGTCACAGCGTGTCGTGTTGGCCGGGCATCTCGACACGGTGCCCCTGAACAACAACTTCCCGTCGACCATGCGCGGCGACCTGATGTACGGCTGCGGCACCTCCGACATGAAGTCCGGCACCGCGTACGCGCTGCACCTGGCGGTGACGCTGCCCAACCCGCGCTACGACGTGACGTACTTCTTCTACGAGGCCGAGGAGATCGAGTCGCGGTACAACGGGCTCAACCTCGTCGCCCAGGCGTTCCCGGAGTGGCTGGAGGCGGACTTCGCGGTGCTGCTGGAACCGACGTACGGCATCGTCGAGGCGGGCTGCCAGGGCACCATGCGCTCGGTGGTCACCACGACCGGGGTACGCGCCCACTCGGCGCGCTCCTGGCACGGGGTGAACGCCATCCACGCCGCCGGTGAGGTGCTGCGGCGTCTCCAGACGTACGAGGCGCGCCGGGTCACCATCGACGGCTGCGACTACCGCGAGGGCATGAACGCGGTACGGATCAACGGTGGGGTCGCCGGCAACGTGGTCCCCGACCACTGTGAGGTCGAGGTCAACTACCGGTTCGCGCCGGACCGCAGCCCGGCCGAGGCGGAGGCGCACCTGCGGGAGGTGTTCGCCGGCTTCGAGGTGGTGGTGACCGACACCGCGCCGGGCGCCGCCCCCGGGCTGGAGGCGGCCCCGGCGAAGGAGTTCCTGGCGGCGGTCGGTGCCGCGCCGATCGGCAAGCTGGGCTGGACGGACGTGGCCCGGTTCGCGGCCATGGGCATCCCCGCGCTGAACTTCGGCCCCGGCGACCCGAACCTCGCCCACCACCCCGACGAGCACGTCGAGATCAGCAAGATCCGCGACGGCGCGGCAACCCTGCACCGCTGGCTGGCCCCAGCCTGACCCGGCCGGGCCCCCGGGCTGGGGCCCCGGTGATCAAGAGGTTTGCGTCAGCCTGGCCCGTTGTCGGCGACGCAAACCTCTTGATCAGCTCCGGGTGGTGCGGGGGAGACGGCGGTTGGGTCCTGATCGCGGGTGCGGCGGCGCTCGGCCACCACGTCTCGGATCCGTCGCTGCATCTGGCGACGGATCCGGATCATCTCGTTGTTGCTGATCACGCTGTCTCCTCCCCCGAAGGCGCGCGCCCGGGCATACCCGGTATGTGAATAGTAAGACGTACGGGGAAGCCGAATAGTTGCCCATGATCCCGAACTATTTCTCGGCGTCCCCGCCCCGCACACCCGGCCGGTGCCGCTCCACTACGGTTGCCTGATGAGCCAGAACAACGGGCGGGAGGCCGGTCGCGGTCCGGGACAGGAGCGGCACCGGGGCGCTGTCACGCTGCGCAGAGGGGCGATTCCGAGCAGCACCGCCGACCAGCGGCTGCTGGATTCACGTGGGCGGGGCGACTGGAAGACCAAGGACGCCTGGCGCGCGCTGCGCATCCTCTCCGAGTTCGTCGAAGGTTTCGACACCCTCGCCGACCTGCCGCCGGCGGTCAGCGTGTTCGGCTCCGCCCGCAGCGGACCGGACAGCGCGGAGTGCCAACTGGCCGAGCAGTTGGGTGGCGCGCTCGCCCGGGCCGGCTACGCGGTGATCACCGGGGGTGGGCCGGGGGTGATGGAGGCCGCCAACCGCGGTGCCAGCGAGGCCGGCGGGCTCTCCGTCGGGCTCGGCATCGAGCTCCCGTTCGAGCAGGGCATCAACGAGTGGGTCGACCTGGCCATCGACTTCCGCTACTTCTTCGCCCGCAAGACCATGTTCGTCAAGTACGCGCAGGCGTTCGTCGTGCTGCCCGGTGGTTTCGGCACCATGGACGAGCTGTTCGAGTCGCTCACGCTGGTGCAGACCGGCAAGGTGACCCGGTTCCCGGTCGTGCTGATGGGCGTCGCGTACTGGCAGGGGCTGCTCGACTGGATGCGCGACACGATGGCCGCCGACGGCAAGATCGGCCCGGTCGACCTGGAACTGATCTGTCTCACCGACGACGTCAACGCCGCCGTCCGGCACATCGTCGAGGCGGAGGCCGCGCTCTCCGCCGAGCAGGAGGCGGTCCGCGACGAGGCCGTCGCCCGTACCGGGGCCGACCAGCAGGCCGCTGCCGAGCAGGCCGCCGATCAGCCACGGGACAAGTGATGGCAGCGATCTGCGTCTTCTGCGCCTCGTCCCGCACCCTGGACCAGCGCTGGTTGGACCTGGCCGCCGAGACCGGCGCGGAGCTGGCCCGGCGCGGGCACACGCTGGTCAGCGGTGGCGGCTGCGTCGGCATGATGGGCGCGCTGGCGGACGGCGCCCGGTCTGCCGGTGGGCGCACCGTCGGCGTCATCCCCCAGTCGCTGGTCGACCTGGAGGTCGCCGACCTGGCCTCGGACGAGCTGCTGGTCACCGACTCGATGGCCAGCCGCAAGACGCTGATGATCGAGAAGTCGGACGCCTTCCTCACCCTGCCCGGCGGGCTGGGCACCCTGGACGAGCTGTTCGAGGTCTGGACCACCGCGACCCTTGCCCTGCACACCAAGCCGATGGTGCTGATCGACACGGACGGGTTCTACCGCCCCCTGCTGGACTGGCTCGACAGCCTGGCCGACCAGCACTTCCTCAAGACCGCCGGCCGCAACCTCCTGACCGTGACCACAACGGTCCCCGAAGCCCTGAAAGCCCTAGAGTCCCGCCTAACCTGACCCCCACCCCCACCCCCACCCCGGTCCCCGCCCCCCCCGGCGCTCCCCGCCCTCACCTCGGTGATCATGAAGTTAGCGTCACCGCCGTCGGCGTGTCGCGCCGCTAACTTCATGATCGACGGAGGTGGATGGGGTGGGGTTGGGCGGTTGGGGTTGGGGTTGGGGTTGGGGTTGGGCTTGGTTGGGTGGGTTGGGGTGGATGTCGTATGGGTCTGATGGGATGAGCTGATGCAGGCGTACCGGTTGGTGCGGCGGTCCGGGGGGCCGGCGCGGGGGGACGGGGCAGCGCCTTCCGGTGCTTCCGTGCCCGCCGGCAGCGCGCCCATGGGTGGTGCCGGCGAGTCCGGTGGGCCGGAGCGCACCGGTGGGCCCGAGCGCGGGGCGCGGCCTGAGCTGGTCGCCGGAGCCGGAGGCAGGGTCGGGGCCGCAGGCGTGGGTGGTGCCCCAGGTGTGGCCGGTTCTGAGCTGGCGGTCGGGCGTGAGCTGGTGGCCGGCAGCGGTTGGCGGGTCGATCCGGTGCAGGCCGAGGTGGTCGGGCACACCGACGGGCCGATGCTGGTGCTCGGCGGCCCGGGCACCGGCAAGACCAGCACCCTCGTCGAGGCGGTCGCCGCCCGGGTGGCCGAGGGGGTCGACCCCGAACGCATCCTGGTGCTGACCTTCGGCCGTCGAGGTGCGACCGCACTACGCCAGCGCATCGAGGCGCGGATCGCGCAGCACGGCCACCGGGTGCTGCGCGAGCCCCTGGTGCGCACCTTCCCGGCGTACGCCTTCGGGTTGCTCCGCCGGGCCGCCGCCGAACGAGGCGAGCCCTCACCCCGGCTGCTCACCGGTCCGGAGCAGGATCTGATCATCCGCGAGCTGCTGAACGTGGTGGGTGAGGAACCCGAGGACGACCCGGTCGGTTGGCCGACCGACCTGCGCCCGGCCCTGCGTACCCGGGCCTTCGCCGGTCAGTTGCGCGACCTGCTCATGCGCGCGGCCGAGCGGGGCGTGGGCCCGGTCGACCTGGCCCGGCTGGGCGAGAAGCTCGGCCGCGAGGACTGGCCGGCCGCCGCCCGCTTCCTCCGGGAGTACGTGGCCGTGCTCGCGCTGCGCGACGTCAGCAACCGGGGCTCCATCGCGTACGACCCGGCCGAGCTGGTGCGGGCGGCCACCGGGCTGCTGCGCGACGACGAGGAGCTGCTGGCCGCCGAGCGTCGCCGGCTCACCCACGTGTACCTGGACGAGCTGGCGGACACCGACCCCGCCCAGGTGGAGCTGCTCTCGGTCATCGCGGGCGGAGGCAAGTCGCTGGTCGCGTTCGCCGATCCGGATTCCTCCACGTACGCCTTCCGGGGCGCCGACCCGGCCGTGGTGGCCGCCTTCCCGCACCGCTTCCGGACCGCCTCCGGGGCGCCGGCCGCACAGGTGCTGCTGACCACGTCGTACCGGGCCGGGCCGGGTCTGCTCGCGGCGACCGCCCGGCTGGGTCGACGGCTGCGAGGCCCGGCGGCGCACCGCCGGCTGCACCCGCTGCCCGACGCGCCGCCCGGGGTGGTCGAGGTGCACACGTTCCGCTCGGCAACCAGCGAGGCCGCCTGGCTGGCGCACGCGCTGCGCTCGGCCCACCTGCTCGACGGCGTGCCCTGGTCGCGGATGGCGGTGCTGGTGCGGTCCACCGCTCTGCAACTGCCCGCCCTGCGGCGGGCGCTGCACGCTGCCGGCGTACCCACCGTGGTGCACGGCGAGGACCTGCCCCTGCACCTGCAACCGGCGGTCGCGCCGCTGCTGCTCCTGCTGCGCTGCGCGCTCGAACCCGAGCGCCTGGACGAGGAGGCGGCGGTCGCGCTGCTGCACTCGCCGCTGGGCGGCGCCGACCCGCTGGCCGAGCGGCGGCTGCGGCAGGGCCTGCGCGCGCTCGCGCTGGCCGGCGGTGACCGTCGCCCCTCCGGTGAGTTGATCGTCGAGGCGTTGCGCGATCCGACGGAGCTGGCCGACATCGACCGGCGCTGGGCGGAGCCGGCGCAGGCGGTGGCCGGCCTGCTGGCCACCGCACGGGACGCCGCCGCCCAACCAGGGGCGACCGCCGAGGACGTGCTCTGGGCGGTCTGGGACGCCAGTGGTCTCGCCGAGCGTTGGGCGGGCGCGATCATCCAGGGGCGGCCGGCGGCCGGCGAGGGGGACCTGGCCCGGCGGCGGCGGGCCGAGGCGGCCGACCGCGACCTGGACGCCGTGCTGGTGCTCTTCGACGCGGCGGCCCGGTTCACCGACCGACTGCCCGGTGCCCGCACCGAGGTCTTCCTCGATCACGTGCTCGCCCAGGACCTGCCGGCCGACACCATCGCGCCCACCGCCGACCGGGGCGCGGCGGTTCGTCTGCTCACCGCACACGCCGCGAAGGGCCTGGAGTGGGACCTGGTCGCGGTGGCCGGCGTGCAGGAGGGCATCTGGCCGGACCTGCGACTGCGCGGCAGCCTGCTCGGCTCGGAGCGCCTCGTCGACGTGTTGGCGGGTCGGTCGGCCGGCAGCGGGACCGTGGCGAACGTGGTGGGTCAGACCTCGGCGTTACTGGACGAGGAACGCCGGCTCTTCCACGTGGCCATCAGCCGGGCCCGGCACCGACTGCTGGTCAGCGCCGTGGCATCGGCCGCCGTCGGCGGTGACGACCACGAGGAACAGCCGAGCCGGTTCCTGCACGAGCTGGGCCCGACCACCCCGCCGCCCGGCCCGACCACGCCGCCGCCCGGCCCGACCGCGGCGCCGCCCGGCCCGACCGCG
>NZ_JAKKFI010000052.1 GCF_022230955.1 Micromonospora cabrerizensis | reverse complement strand
GGCGACGATCTCACCGATCGAGTGCCCCACCAGGTAGTCCGGGGTGACCCCGAACGACTCGACCAGCCGGAACAACGCGACCTCGACCGCGAACAACGCGGTCTGCGTGTAGACCGTCTGGTCCAGCTCGGCGCCCTCGGCGATCACCTCGCGCAACGGGCGGTCCAGGTGAACGTCCAGCTCGGCGCAGGCCGCGTCGAACGCGTCGGCGAACACCGGGAACGACGACGCCAAGCCCAGACCCATGCCGGGTCGCTGTGACCCCTGGCCGGAGAAGACGAAGGCCAGACCTCCCGCTCGTACGCCATCGGTGTGCACGCCGGTGTGGTCGCGGCCCGCCGCCAGCTCGCGCAGCGCGCCCACCACGTCGCCTCCGCTGGTGAGCAGCACCGCGCGGTGGGCGAACGCGGCCCGGGCGGTGGCCAGCGTCCAGCCGGTGTCGCGCAGCGAGGGTGCGCCCGGCTCGGTCAGCCGGTCCGCGAGGCGTCCCGCCTGGGCGCGCAGCGCCTCGACCGACTGCCCACTGAGCACCAGCGGCACGACCCCGGACGGCTCACCGTCGGCGATCGGAGACGTGTCGGACGGCGCCGCGGCGGCGACCGGCGCCTCCAGGATCACGTGGGCGTTCGTGCCGCTGATGCCGAACGACGACACGGCGGCCCGGCGCGGCAGCTCCGCCGGCCACGGTTGGGGCGCGTCCAGCAGTCGCAGCGGGCTGTCCGCCCAGTCGACGTGCGGGCTCGGGGTCCCGGCGTGCAGGGTGCGCGGCAGCACCTCGTGCCGCATCGCCTCGACCATCTTGATGATCCCGGCGACACCGGCCGCCGCCTGGGTGTGCCCCAGGTTCGACTTGACCGAGCCCAGCCACAAGGGCCGCTGCGCCGGGCGGTCCGGGCCGTAGGTCGCCCCCAACGCGTGCGCCTCGATCGGGTCGCCCAGCGGGGTGCCGGTGCCGTGTGCCTCCACCACGTCGATGTCACCGGGCGTCAGGGCGGCGTCGGCCAGCGCGGCCCGGATCACCCGCTGCTGGGCCGGGCCGTTCGGGGCGGTCAGGCCGTTCGACGCGCCGTCCTGGTTGACCGCGGTGCCACGGACCACCGCGAGGACCGGGTGGCCGTGCCGTTGCGCGTCGGAGAGACGCTCGACCAGCAGCATTCCGACGCCCTCCGCGGAGCCGAAGCCATCGGCGTCGGCGGAGAAGGGCTTGCAGCGGCCGTCCGGGGCGAGACCACGCTGGCGGCTGAACTCCACGAACATGTGCGGGGTGGACATGATGGCGACGCCACCGGCCAGTGCCAGGTCGCACTCGCCGGCCCGCAGGGCCCGCACGGCCAGGTGCAGCGCGACCAGCGACGACGAGCAGGCGGTGTCCACGGTGACGGCCGGTCCGTCGAGGCCGAAGGCGTACGCGATCCGGCCGGACGCGACGCTCGCGGTGCTGCCGGTGAGCAGGTAGCCCTCCAGGTCGGCGGGCGCCTGCCGGACCCGGGACGCGTAGTCCTGGTAGGTGAGGCCGACGTAGACGCCCGCGTGCTGGCCGCGCAGCGACCCGGGGTCGATGCCGGCCCGCTCGAACGCCTCCCACGAGGTCTCCAGCAGGAGCCGCTGCTGCGGGTCCATGGCCAGGGCCTCGCGCGGCGAGATGCCGAACGGGGTCGGGTCGAAGTCGGCGACGTCGTAGAGGAACCCGCCGTGCCGGGTGGTCGAGGTGCCCGGGTGGTCCGGGTCCGGGTGGTAGAGGCGGGCGAGGTCCCATCCACGGTCGGCGGGGAAGCCGCCGATCGCGTCACCGCCGTCGCCCAGCAGACGCCACAGGTCGGCCGGCGAGTTGACGTTCCCGGGGTAGCGGCACGCCATCGCCACGATCGCGATGGGCTCGTCGGGTCCCCGTACCGTGGCGGGGTCGTCGGCGGGCCGGGCCGGCAGCGTGCCGGTCAGCTCGTCGTGCAGGTGCGCCGCGAGCACGGCCGGGGTGGGGTGGTCGAAGACCAGGGTGGTCGACAGGCGCAGGCCGGTGACGGTACGCAGGCGGTTGCGCAGCTCGACACCGGCGAGCGAGTCGAAACCCAGCTCGCGGAACGGGCGGTTCGGGTCGACCGCGTCCGGGCCGGTGTGGCCGAGCACGAGCGCCGCCTGCTCGCGCACCAGGCCGATCAGGGCCCGCTCGCGGGCCGCCTCGGGCAGCGCGGCGAGTGCGGTGGCCAGGCTCTCGGCGGGGCCGGCGGCGGCGAGGGGGCCGGACGCGGCGACCGCGCCGGCACCGATGGCGCGCTGCACCTCCGGCAGGTCCTCGATCAGTGGGCGGCGACGCCCGGCGGTGAGCGCGAGGGCGAGGCGGTCCCAGTCGAGGTCGGCGACGGTGAGGGTGGTGGCGTCGTCGTCCAGGGCCTGTTGCAGGGCGGCGAGCGCGATCTGCGGGTCCATCGGGGTGATGCCGTGGCGCTGCATGAGGTCGCCGACAGCGGCGTCGGCGGCCATGCCACCGCCGGCCCACGGACCCCAGGCGATGGAGGTGGCGGCCAGGCCGTCGGCGCGGCGCTGCTCCGCCAGGGCGTCGAGGTACGCGTTGCCGGGCGCGTAGTTGCCCTGCCCCGGGATGCCGATGCTCGCCGCGATCGAGGAGAAGAGGACGAACGCGCTGAGGTCCCGGTCCCGGGTCAGCTCGTCGAGGTTTCGGGCGGCGGCCACCTTCGCGGCCAGCACCCGGTCGACCTGGTCGGTGGTGAGGGTGTCAATGGTGCCGTCGTCGAGCAGCCCGGCGGCGTGTACGACAGCGCGCACCGGGTGCGCGGCGAGCACCGCCGCGAGGGCGTCGCGGTCGCCGGCGTCGCAGGCCACCACCGAGGCGGTGGCACCGAGTTCGGCCAGTTCGGTGACCAGGTCGGCGGCGCCGGGCGCGTCCGGGCCGCGCCGGCTGAGCAGGATCAGGTGCGGCGCGCCGCGTTCGGCGAGCCAGCGGGCGACCGTGGCGCCGAGGGCGCCCGTGCCACCGGTGACGAGCACCGGACCGTCCGGGCGCAGGCCGCCGGCCACCCGGGCCGGGCGGGGGGCGTGCCCGAGCCGGCGCAGGTAGCGACCGTCGACCCGGATGGCCACCTGGTCCTCGCCGTCCTCGCCGGTGACCGCGGTGAGCAACCGCTCGGCGGCCCGCTCGTCAAGGTCGGTGGGCAGGTCGACCAGGCCGCCCCAGCGCTCGGCGTGCTCTAGGGCGACGATCCGGCCGAGGCCCCAGATCAGGGCCTGCTCCGGGTTGTCGACCCGGTCCGCGGGCCCGGTGTCGACGCCACCTCGGGTGACCAGCCAGAGCGGGGCGTCGGCGCCGGCGTCACCGAGCGCCTGGGTGAGGGTCAGGGTGCGGCGCAGGCCCTCGCCGAGGGGCCCTTCCGCGAAGGCAAGCAGGGAGAGGACGCCGTCGGCGCGGACCGCGAGCCGCTCGGCGAGGGTGGCCCGGTCGGCGTCGGCTGCCACGACGACCACGTCGAGGGTGAGCCCGGCGTCGCCGAGGGCCTGCAGGACGGCGGTGGTCGTGGGGTCGTAGCCGGCGACGGCGACGATCCAGTGCCCGTCGGCGGCAACGGTGGAGTCCGGCTGCGGCTTCCACTCGACAACGTAGCGCCAACCGGCGGCACCGGCGCGGATCCGCTGCTCGCGCCGCCAGGCGGCCAGCACCGGCACGATCTCGTCCAGGGTGCCCGGCGCCAGGGCCAGGTCGGCGGCGAGCGCGGCGGCGTCCCCGCGCTCCACGGTGGCCCAGAACGGGTCGTTGGCCGGGTCGTCGGCGCTGCCCGGCACGGCCGGGTGGTGCCAGAAGTGCTCCCGCTCGAAGGAGTAGGTCGGCAGGGCCACCAACGAGCCGTCCGGGGTCAGGTCCGTCCAGTCGACCGCGAGCCCCCGGGCGTACGCCTCGGCCAGCGCGACCCGGAAGCGGGCCGGACCGCCGTCGTGGCGTCGCAACGTCCGCAGCACGGCGGCGTCCACTCCGGCCTGCTCGGCCGAGTCCTGCACGGCGGCGACGAGCACCGGGTGCGGGCTGGCCTCGACGAAGGCCCGGTACCCGTCGGACAGCAGCACGTCGACCGTCTCGGCGAAGCGCACCGGCCGGCGCAGGTTCGTGTACCAGTAGTCGGCGCCCAGCTCCGTGGTGTCCAACCGGGAGCCGTAGACCGTGGAGTAGAACGGGATCTCGGCGACCCGCGGTTCGACCCCGGCGAGCGCGTCCAGCAGGTCCTCGCGGATCGCCTCGACGTGGGCCGAGTGCGAGGCGTAGTCGACCTTGATGCGCTTCGCCTCGATGCCGGCGGCGGCCAGCACCGGTTCGAGGTCGTCCAGCTCGGCGGGCTCCCCGGCCACCACCACGGCGGTCGGTCCGTTGACGGCGGCCATGCTGATCCGACCACCCCAGCGGGCCAGGATCGGCTCCACGGTGGCGGCGGACGCCTGCACCGCGACCATTCCGCCCCGCCCGGCCAGCGCGACGATGGCCTGGCTGCGGCGGGCCGCGATCCGGGCGGCGTCGTCCAGGGTGAGGGCCCCGGCGATGTGCGCGGCGGCGACCTCGCCCTGGCTGTGCCCGATCACCGCGGCCGGTCGGACGCCCGCGGCCTGCCAGAGCCGGGCCAGCGAGACCATCACCGCCCACAACGCGGGCTGGACCACGTCGACCCGGTCCAGCGACGGCGCGTCGTCGCCGCCGCGCAGCGCGGCCAGCAAATCCCAACCGGTGTACGGGCGCAGCGCCTCCCCGCAGGCCGTCAGGTGGTCACGGAACACCGGCTCGGCGTCGGCCAGCTCGACCGCCATGCCCAGCCACTGGGAGCCCTGTCCCGGAAAGACGAACGCGACCCGGCCCGGCTCGGCCGGGTGCGCGGTGACGACGTTTCCCGCCGCCCGGTCGTCGGCCAGGGCGGCCAGGGCGTCGCGCAGGTCGTCCGGACCGTCGGCGAGGACGACCGCGCGGTGCGCGAACCGGCTCCGGGTGACGTTCAGGGTGTACGCGATGTCGGCGAGGCGGGTGTCGCCCTCCCCGATCCGGTCGCGCAGGCGGGCGGCCTGGCGTCGCAGAGCCTGCGGGGTACGCGCGGACACCAGCACCGGCACCGTGCGCCGCACCTCGGGACGGGCCGGGACGTCAGCAACGGGTGCCTCTTCGAGCACCAGGGCGGCAACGGGTGCCTCTTCGAGCACCAGGTGGGCGTTGGTGCCGCTGATGCCGAAGGAGGAGACGCCGGCCCGCCGGGGTTGCGCGCAGCGTCGCCAGTCGCGGGGTTCGGTGAGCAGTTGGACGCTGCCGGCGGACCAGTCGACGTGCGGTGACGGCTCGTCGGCGTGCAGGGTGCGGGGCAGCACCTCGGCCCGCAGCGCGAGGATCATCTTGATCACGCCACCGACACCGGCGGCGGCCTGGGTGTGGCCGATGTTGGACTTCAGCGAGCCCAGCCACAGCGGGGCGTCCCCGTCCCGGTCGGCGCCGTAGGTCGCGATCAGCGCCTGCGCCTCGATCGGGTCGCCGAGGGTGGTGCCGGTGCCGTGCGCCTCGACCACGTCGACGTCGGCGGGGGTGAGCCCGGCGTCGGCGAGGGCGGCCCGGATGACGCGTTGCTGGGCCGGGCCGCTCGGGGCGGAGAGTCCGTTGGACGCGCCGTCCTGGTTGACCGCGCTGCCCCGGATGACGGCGAGGACCCGGTGGCCGTTCGCCTGCGCGTCGCTGAGCCGTTCCAGCACCAGCACGCCGACGCCCTCGCCCCAACCGGTGCCGTCGGCGCCCGCGCCGAAGGCCTTGCACCGGCCGTCGCCGGCGAGGCCCCGCTGGCGGCTGAACTCGACGAACATGCCGGGGCCCGCCATCACCGTGGCACCGCCGGCCAGGGCCAGTTCGCACTCACCCCGGCGCAGCGACTGGGCGGCCAGGTGCAGGGCGACCAGCGACGACGAGCAGGCGGTGTCGACGGTCAGCGCCGGGCCTTCGAGGCCGAGCACGTACGAGATGCGGCCGGAGGCGACGCTCATCGTGCTACCGGTCAGCACGTAGCCGTCGAGACCGTCGGCGGGTTCGGCGAGGCGTGCGCCGTACTCGTGGGAGGTGGCCCCCACGAAGACACCGGTGCGGCTGCCGCGCAGCGCGCCCGGCACGATGCCGGCCCGCTCCACCGCCTCCCAGGACGCCTGCAACAGCAGTCGCTGCTGCGGGTCCATGGCCAGCGCCTCACGCGGCGAGATGCCGAAGAAGCCCGGGTCGAACTCGGCGGCGTCGTGCAGGAATCCACCGGAGCGGGTGTAGCTGGTGCCCGGGTGGCCGGGGTTCGGGTGGTAGAGGGCGGTCAGGTCCCAACCCCGGTCGGTGGGGAAACCGGTGATGGCGTCACCGCCGCCGGACACCAGGTGCCACAGCTCGTCGGGCTCGGTGATGCCGCCGGGATAACGGCAGGCCATGGCGACGACGGCGATCGGCTCGTCGGCGCTCGCCCGTCCCGGCTGCGCGGCGGCCGGGGGCCGGGCGTCGTCCGACACGGTGTGCAGCCACCGGGCGAGCGTCACCGGGTCGGGGCTGTCGTAGAGCAGCGTGGCCGGCAGCGTCAGGTCGAGGGCGGCGCCGAGCCGGTCGCGCAGTTCGACGGCGGTCAGCGAGTCGAACCCGAGCTGCTTGAAGGAGTGGGTGGGGTCGAGGGCGAAGGGGTCCGGGTGGCCGAGGACGGCGGCGGCGTGCGCCCGTACCAGATCGAGGAGGTCGTCCTCGGAGCGCGCGGCGCTGGGCGCCGCCGGTAGCACGGCGGCGTCGGCGGACAGCCAGTAGGACTCCCGCTGGAAGGCGTACGTGGGCAGCGGGACGCGGGTCCCCCCGGTCAGCGCCGGCGTCCAGTCGACGGGGACACCGCGGCCGTGCAGCTGGGCCAGGGCGGCGACGAAGGTCTCCGCCTGCGGGCGGTCCGGGCGCTGGGCCGGGACGAACACACCGGCCGGGACGCAGTGGGCGCCCATGGCGCTGAGCACACCGTCCGGGCCGATCTCGACGAACGTGGTGACGCCTTCGCCCTCCAGGGTCGCGAGGCCGTCGGCGAACCGGACCGCCTCCCGCACGTGCCGCACCCAGTAGGCCGCGTCCTGCGTGTCGGCGATCCGCCCCGTCACGTTGGAGACGATCGGGATACGCGGCGCCGCGTACGTCAGCGTGTCGGCGACCGCGCCGAAGGCGGCGAGCATCGGCTCCATCAGCGCCGAGTGGAAGGCGTGGCTGACCCGCAGCTGCCGGGTCTTCTCGAACCTCGCCGCGACCGCCGCGACCGGGTCGGCGGCGCCGGACAGCACCACGGACCGGGGGCCGTTGACGGCCGCGATGTCCACGCCGTCGGTGAGGTACGGCGTCACGTCGTCCTCGGACGCCTGCACCGCGACCATCACGCCACCGGCCGGCAGCTCCTGCATCAGCCGGCCGCGGGCGGTGACCAGCTTCGCCGCGTCCGGCAGGGACAGCACCCCGGCCACCTGAGCGGCGGCGATCTCCCCGATCGAGTGCCCGACCAGGTAGTCCGGGGTGACCCCGAACGACTCGACGAGACGGAACAACGCCACCTCGACGGCGAACAGGGCGGCCTGGGTGTAGACGGTCCGGTCCAGCTCCGTCCCCTCCGCGACGACCTCGCGCAGCGGGCGGTCCAGGTGCACGTCGAGCGCGGCGCAGGTGGCGTCGAGGGCCGCCGCGAACACCGGGTAGGTGTCCGCGAGGTCGAGGCCCATCCCGACCCGCTGGGAGCCCTGACCGGCGAACAGGAAAGCCACCCGGCCGTCACCGACCCTCTGCACCGGCGACCCGCCGTCGGCCAGCGCGGCCAGCCGCTCCTTCAGGGCGCTCAGGTCCGCGCCGACCACGGCCGCCCGGTGGTCGAAGTCGCTCCGGTGCCGGGCCAGGGAGTACGCCACGTCCACCGGCCGCGCGTCCTGGGCGACCGCGTCGCGCAACTGGGCGGCCTGCGCCCGCACCGCGGCCGGGGTACGCCCCGACAGCAGCCACGCCACCGGCCCACGGGCCGCCGGGCCGGCCACCGGGCCGGTAACGGGCGGCCAGGCCGGCGCCGAGGACAGCACCACGTGACAGTTCGTGCCGCCCATGCCGAACGAACTCACCCCGGCGACCAGCGGCCGGTCCGTCTCCGGCCACGCGCCGTGCGTCGTACGCACCCGTAACCGCAGCTCGTCGAACGGGATCAGCGGGTTCGGTGTGGCGAAGTTCAGGCTCGGTGGCAGCTCCCGGTGATGCAGCGCCAGGACGGTCTTGAGCAGGCCGACCACACCCGCCGCGCCCTCCAGGTGCCCGACGTTCGTCTTCGCCGACCCGACCAGCAACGGGTGCCGCCGGCCGGACGCCACGCCGAGGACCGCACCGAGCGCATCGGCCTCCACCGGGTCACCGACCCGGGTGCCGGTGCCGTGCAGCTCCACGTACTGGACCACGGACGGGTCCACCCCGGCCTGCTGGTACGCCTCACGCAGCACGTCGGTCTGACCGTCGCTGGTGGGCGTGGTGAGGCTGTCGCCGCCACCGTCGTTGTTGACCGCGCTGCCGCGTACCACGCCGTAGATCTGGTCGCCGTCGGTGAGCGCGTCGGTGAGCAGCTTGAGGGTGAGCACCACACCGCCCTCGCCGCGGACGTAGCCGTTGGCCCGGGCGTCGAAGGTGTAGCAGCGGCCGTCGGGCGACAGGCCACCGAACGCGGCGGCGGTGAGGGTGCTCTCCGGGACCAGGTTGAGGCTGACGCCGCCGGCCAGGGCGACCTTGCAGCGCCCGTCGCGCAGGCTCTCCGCGGCCAGGTGGACGGCGACCAGCGAGGAGGCCTGGGCCGCGTCCACGGTGAGGCTGGGGCCGCGCAGCCCGAGCACGTAGGACAGTCGGTTGGCGATGATGCCCCGGTTGGTGCCGGTGAGGGTCCACGGGGTGATGCCGTCGGCACCGAGGCCGCGCAGCAGGGTGGCGTAGTCGTCCCCGATCGCGCCGACGAAGACACCGGCCCGCGTGCCGGCGAGGGCGTCCGGGACGATGCCCGCATCCTCCAGGGCCTCCCAGCCCAGCTCCAGCATGAGGCGCTGCTGCGGGTCCATCGTGGCCGCCTCGCGCGGGGCGATGCCGAAGAAGCCGGGGTCGAAGCCGTCGACACGGTCCAGGAAACCGCCGCGCGGACGATCCGCGGCGCTCCCCCAACGGTGCGCCGGTGCCTCGGTGACGGCGTCGCGGCCGTCCGCCAGCAGGCGCCAGAACGCGGCCGGATCGTCCGCTCCGGGCAACCGGCACGCGATACCCACAATGGCGACGCCGTCAAATTCCGCATTTCCATCGGTGAATGCTGATTCGCTCTTCATGACGATCCGCGGCCCCCACTCGTCCACACGACCCGATGGCGCGTTCGGTTCGGACGGTAATGAGCGTCAGAGGAGGCCGGACACCCCTAAGCGATCGAGCGCACCCCGGGGGAAGGCCGTTCGGGCGGGACCCCTACTCCCCTGGTTCGACCCCCGATCCGGATCGCGGCGCATTTCCTGGCGCCACGTTCTTCCTATCGTGGAGACAATGTCCATGCGGAAATGAGTGGTGACGATGACCAGTGCGACGCAACATCCCGCCCCGGCCGGATCGGGCACCGGGGAGCCGGCTCCGCTGCCCCGACAGCGCGGCAAGTGTCCGTTCTCCCCACCGGACGAACTCCTCCAGCGCGCCGAGGAGCACCCGGTCAGTCCGCTGATCATGGCCGACGGGTCGGTCGGCTGGCTGGTCACCCGGGCCGAGGACGTCCGCGCGGTGCTCGCCGACAACCGGTTCAGCGCGGACATCCTCAAGGCGTCCAACCCGATCCAGGTGATACCGGAGGAGGCCAAGCTGCTTCCGCCGGATCCGGCGTTCTTCATCCACGTCGACCCGCCGCACCACACCCGCTACCGCAAGATGCTGATGGGCCAGTTCACCATGCGCCGGGTCCGCGCCCTGGAGCCGCGGATCGCCGAGATCGTCACCGAGCGCCTCGACGCGATCGAGGCCGCCGGCGCGCCCGCCGACCTGGTCCGGGACTTCGCCCTGCCGATCCCCTCGCTGGTCATCTGCGAGTTGCTCGGCGTCCCGTACGCCGAGCGCGCCCAGTTCCAGACGCTGACCGCGGCGATGCTGCGCACCGACGCCACCCCGATGGAGATCGGGATGTCCGCCTGGAACCTGCGCCAGTATCTGGCCGCCCTGGTCGCCACCAAACACGACGAGCCGGACGGCGCCCTCATCTCCGGCCTGATCCACGACTCGGACGACGACCCGCTCACCGACGAGGAGCTGACCAGCATCGCCATGCTGCTGCTCGTCGGCGGCCACGAGACCACCGCCAACCAGCTCAGCCTCGGCGTGTTCGCGCTGCTCAGCAACCCCGAGCAGCTGGCCGTCCTGCGCGCCGACCTGGACCGGGTGCCGGACGCCGTCGAGGAGCTGCTCCGCTACCTGCCGACCTTCCAGTTCGGCGTGACCCGTCTCGCCACCGAGGACGTGCCGGTGGGCGGGCAGCTCATCCGCGCCGGCGAGAGCGTGAGCCTCTCGCTCTCCGCCGCCAACCGCGACCCGTCCCGCTATGCCGATCCCGGGGTCCTCGACGTGACCCGGACCGGCAACCAGCACCTCGCCTTCGGCCACGGCGTGCACCTCTGCATCGGCCAGCAACTCGCCCGCGCGGAACTCAGGATCGCAATGCGGGCCCTGCTCACCCGCTTCCCCGACCTGCGCCTGCATGGGTCGACCGAGGACGTTCCGCTGCGCTCCGAGTCCCTGATCTACGGCGTCCGCGAGCTGCCCGTCACCTGGTGACGCTCCGGGGCACGAAGAGGCCCGGCCACCGCGGTGGCCGGGCCTCTTCGTGTGCGGTCAGTGGTTCAGCTCGTCCACCTTCTCGGGCTGGCGGGTCAGCACCGGCGCGCGGCCGACCTGGTCCACGGCGGCTTGGCGGCTCTCCGCACGGGCCACCCGCAGCTGGTAGAAGCCGACGGCGATGAGACCCAGGCCGAGCGCGACCATGACGCCGACGACCGGCCAGTGCAGCGCCTCGGGGACGAGGCGGGCCACGAACCAGGAGTCGCGGTCGGGGTCGCCGTATTTCAGGAAGGCCGGAACGACGCCCTGTGCGACCAGCGGCACCCAGCAGACGGTGAAGCACACGTAGATGACGGCGCGACGGGCCGGCGAGGCCCGGTCGATGCCGAGGCGGCTCTCGCCGAGATCCACCCCGCCGAGGGAGGCGGTGATCTGGTCCCAGTCGACGTCGCCGCTGAGATTGCTCTTGCGGGAGGTCGAGGCCCGCATCGTGGCGAGCAGGTCGGGACCGGTCGCTTCCAGGTGCTTGGCGGCCAGGTCGCCGAGCAGCCAGGCCAGCAGGATGCCGGTGACCAGGCCGACGCCGGCGCCCGCCCAGTCCGGGCCGTAGCGGACGGTGAGATAGGCGGGGGCCGCGGTGGCGGCGACCAGCACCAGCATGAGCAGCACCTGGGTGAAGTCGGTGCCGTTCTCCAGGAGGTTGCCGCTGCGCTTGTGCGGGTCGGTCATCGGCACCGGTCGCAGCACCGAGATCAGCACGATGACACCGGCGCCGCCGCCGATCAGGGCCGGCACCAGGGCGGCCAGCCACGGCCAGGCCCACGTCTGCCCACTGAGCAGGGTGGGCACGACGCTGAGGACCACGACCGCCGGGGCGGTCAGCAGCAGCCAGGCGAGCTGACGTCCGCGGACGTCCTTGCGGGCGGCCCCGGGGGTGAGCACGGTCTGCCAGATCACCGTGCCGTCCTCGCCGTACAGGTTGGCGGAGATGGCGGCGGCCCAGATGCCGAACGCGACACCGATGAACGGCACGAAGATCGGCAGGTCGACCAGGAGCGGCAGCAGGCAGAACGCCAACGCGTAGACCAGGGAGAAGACCAGGTAGTGGAAGCGCATCAGGTCGCGGGACGCGGTGCGCAGCTCACGGCCGATGACGGCTCGCACGCCGCCACCGCGGATCTGCTGCGCGGCGGTGCGGCCACGGGCCGGGCGACCGCTGGCACCCCGGTGGCTGAGCCGGCGGACCAGCAGCGCGGACCAACCGAGCATGGCCAGCACACTGAGTACGGCGAGACCGGCCGGCGCGGCGAGGGCGAGCAGCCAGTCACCTCGCCCGGCGGCCTCCACGGCGACGATGCCCCAACCGGAGGGCAGGCGGCGCACCCAGTCCGCCAGGTTCTCCGGGAAGCCGGCGGTGAGGGCGTACTGGATGGTGGGTTTGAGCACCCAGCCGGTGTGCGTGAGCGCCAGGATGCCGCCGCTGATCACGGCGGCCAGGATCGCGCCGATCTTGGCGCGCATCAGCGTGCTGAGCGCGGCGGTGACGAACCGGGAGGCGAGCACCACGAACAGCAGTTGGAGGAAGACCACCGGCACCGCGACCAGGGCGGCGGCACCGCCGACCGGGAGGGCGACGACGATCAGCGCGGTGAAGGCCACCAGGCTGACCACCGGGGCGACGCCGACGAACGCGACGGCGAGCAGACCGGTGGCGAGCCGTCGCGGAGGGATCGGCAGCAGGGCCAGGTGCTCCGGGCGCAGCGTCTCGTCGCCGCCCCCGAACAGCACCGGGCCGAACAGCCAGCCGATCGTCCAGATGGCGAACGCCGCGCCGACCAGGTCCAGCGGCAGGCCGTCGACCGGCCAGTCGTGCAGGGCCAGCCAGATCGTGCCGCCGGCGAGGACCAGGCCCAGCACGCCGCCACCGATCATGTCGGCGGCGCGCTGCCCGGTCATCGAGTGCCGCAGGACGGCCAGCTTCATCCGGATCAGGATGCCAACCATGACAGCTCCCCCGCGCTCACCGGCTGGCCGCCGACCAGGTCGACGAACCGGTTCTCCAGGGAGCTGCCGCCACGGACCTCGTCGAGCGGGCCGGAGGCGACCACCCGGCCGCCGGTGACGACCGCGACGTGGTCGCAGAGCTGCTCGACGACCGGCATGACGTGACTGGAGAAGACCACCGAGCCGCCGGCGGCGACGAAGCGCTGGAGGATCACCTTGATCGTCGCCGCCGAGACGGGGTCGACGGCCTCCAGGGGCTCATCGAGCACCAGCAGCTTCGGTGCGTGCAGCAACGCCGTGGCCAGACCGATCTTCTTGCGCATGCCGGTCGAGTATTCGAGGACCAGGGTGCTGTCGGCCCGGTCGAGTTCGAGGACCTCCAGCAGCTCCTGGCTGCGCTTGGCGACCGCCTCGGGCTCCATGCCCCGCAGCAGACCCAGGTAGCTGAGCACCTCCCGGCCAGTGAGCCGTTCTGGCATCCCGAGGCCGTCGGGCAGGACGCCGATCAGCTCCTTGGCGCGGACCGGGTCGGCCCAGACGTCGACGCCGAAGATCTCGGCGCGACCGCTGTCGGGGCGCAGCAGCCCGACGGCCATGGACAGCGATGTGGTCTTGCCGGCCCCGTTGGGACCGACCAGCCCGAAGAACGAGCCGCCCGGAACCTCCAGATCGACGTGATCGACGGCACGCTTGTCACCGAATGCCTTGGACAGCCCGATGAGCCGCAGAGCCGGCGTGGGTGTCGGGGTTGTCACTGGTACCTCCGGAAGTCTCGGACTGGTCGGGCCGCCGTTGCCGTCAGCCTGCCGTCAGGCGATCCACAATGGTCTCCAGTATGTCCGTCTGGTGGTTGTTCAGGTAGAAGTGACCACCCCTATAAACTTTCATGGCGTAGGGGCCGGTGGTGTGCGTCCGCCAGGAGTCGGCCTCGTCCACCGTGACCTTCGGGTCCGAATCCCCGGTCATCACCGTGATCGGGCAGGACAGCGGCGGGCCGGGCCGGTACACGTAGGTCTCCGCGGCCTTGTAGTCGTTGCGGATCGCGCCGATGATCATCCGGATCAGCTCGTCGTCGTCGAGCAGTTTGCCCTCGGTGCCGTTGAGCCGGCGCATCTCCGCGATCAGACCGTTGTCGCCCAGCTGATGGATGTGCTCGTCGCGGTGCCGCGACGGTGCGCGCCGCCCGGACGCGAACAGGTGCTTCAGGACGATGCCGTCCTCCTCGAGGAGCCGGGCCACCTCGAAGGCGACCGAGGCGCCCATGCTGTGGCCGAACAGGGCGATCGGGCGGTCGGCGAGCGTGGCGACCTGCTCGGCGACCCTGGCGGCCAGGCCGTGGACGGTGTCGATGCACGGCTCGGCGCGGCGGTCCTGCCGGCCGGGGTACTGCACCGCGAAGACCTCGACGCCGGTCAGGGCGCGGGAGACCGGGTGATAGTAACTGGCCGAGCCACCGGCGTGCGGTAGGCAGACCAGACGCACCGGCGCGTCCGGCGCCGGGTGGAACCGGCGCAGCCACAGGCTGGTGTCGACAGTGCTGGTCGTCGTGATGGTCATGTCGGTTCTCCGTTTCGGGAAAGTCAGGTCAGAGGGTCGCGGCCAGCCAGTCGTGCACTGTCTGCGCGGTGCGGTCGACCTGGTCGCCGACCATGGTGAAGTGGTTTCCGGTGGCGTCGGCCACGGTGTGCGGGTGCTGCCAGGACGGCCGCCAGTCGCGGTCGTCCGGCACCGTGCCGAGGGGCTCCCCGGCGCGGACCAGCAGGGTCGGTGCGCTGGTGGGCAGCGGCTCGAAGTCGCCGTAGTGGCGCACGTAGGACGCCCAGGCGAGATACCGCTGGTCGGCCACACTGGCGGCGTCCAGGTCCAGGCCGTCGAGCAGTTCGGGTATCCACCGGCCGAGCACCGCGTCGGCCGGCGGGTAGGAGTCGAGCAGCACCACGGCGGCCGGACCGACGCCGTCGGCCTCCAGCTCGGCGGCGAGGGCGTTGGCGACCAGGCCGCCGGCCGAGTGTCCGAGCAGGATGAACGGCTCGGCGCCGACGTCCGCGCGGATCGCCCGGACCTGGAGTCGCAGCGCGGCGGCCAGGTCGGCGGGGGCCGGCTCGTCCTCCTGGTAACCGGGGTTGACCAGGGCGGAGATCCGGTACCGGTCACGCAGGGCGCCGGCCAGCCGGGCGTACTCCTGCGGGCCCGCCATCAGCGAGGTGGTGCAGCAGGCGATGATCCGTGGGCCGCCGCCGTCCTCGGCCAGGCGCGCCAGAGCGGGTACGGCCACCCGCCCCTCGTCCACGTCGGCTGCCGTGAAGCTCGGCCGGTACTCGGCCAGCCGCATCAGCAGTGTCGTGTACTCGTGCAGGTCGTCGCGGTGGCGCGCCTGCCGGAACATCACGTCCAGGGTGGTGGCCGGCGGGGCCGCGCTCGTCCCGGCCATCTCCGCCATCAGGTGCCGGGCCAGCCGGTCCGGGTCCTGGTGGGCGAAGAGCAGACCGGGGGCCAGGGTGAGACCGGTGGCGGCGCTGAGACGGTGGCGGATCTCCTGGGCGATCACCGAGTCGACGCCGAGTTCGAGGAAGTCTCGGCCGGGCCGGATGGACTCGATGCCGGAGTAGCCGAGCATCTCGGCGGTCTCCTGCCGGATGAGGTCACGCACCTCCTCGAACGCGGAGTCCCGCGACAGGACCGGCGCCGACGAGACGGCCGGCGGCTGCTCGGCGGCTGCCGCGGCGGTCGGCATCGCCACCGGTTCCAGCGCCGGCCAGTAGTGCTGCCGCTGGAACGGGTAGGTGGGCAGGTCGACCCGTGCGGTGCCGGGCAGCAGCGCCGCCCAGTCCAGTCGTACGCCCCGGCAGTGCAGTCGGGCTAGCGCGGTGACCAGGGCCTCGACGCCGTCCCCGGCGCGTCGCTGCGCGGCGACGAACAGCGGGGCGCTGTCCTGGTCGGCGCCCTCGACGCAGTCCCCGCCCAACGGGGTGAGCACCGCGTCCGGGCCGATCTCCAGGTAGGCGCTGACGCCGCGCTCGTGCAGAGCCCGGATGCCGGCCGCGAAGCGCACGGTGGCGCGGATCTGGTCCACCCAGTAGTCGCTGCCGAACTCGGCGACGTCTCCGGTGACTGTGGAGATGACCGGGATGCGAGCGGGAGCATGGGTCAGCCCGCCGGTGATCCGGGCGAAGTCCGCGATCATCGGTGCCATCAGCGGCGAGTGCAGAGCGTGACCCACGTCCAGCGTCCGGGTCTTGCCGAACCGGGCGACCACCTGCTCGACCGCCTCCGCCGCGCCGGCCACCACCACCGACTTCGGCCCGTTCACCGCGGCGACGGACACCACCGCCTCGTGGCCGGCGAGCGCCTCGCGGACCTCCGCCTCCGTCGCCCGGACCGCGACCATCACGCCACCGGCCGGGAGTGCCTGGATGAGCCGCCCCCGCGCCGCGACGAGCGCCGCCGCGTCGGGCAGCGACAGCACCCCGGCCACGTGCGCCGCCGCGATCTCCCCGGTGGAGTGGCCGATGAGCTGATCCGGGACCACTCCGAACGACGTGACCAGGCGGTAGAGCGCGACCTCGACGGCGAACAGGGCCGCCTGGGCGTACCCGGTCCGCTCCAGTGCCGCCTCGTCGTCGAAGATCACCTCCCGGATCGACCGGTCCAGGTGCACGTCGAGTTCGGCGCACACCGCGTCGAACGCCTCGGCGTACGCCGGGAAGGTGGCGTACAGGTCCCGGCCCGCACCGGCGCGCTGCGCGCCCTGGCCGGAGAAGACGAAGGCCACCTGCGGACGGGACGCCGCGAGGTCGCCCGGGTCGGTCCCGTCGGCGATCCGGGTCAGCGCCTCGGTCAGGCTCTCCGTCGCGGTGCCGACCGCCGCCGCCCGGTACTCGAAGTGCGACCGGGTGACCGCGAGCGAACCGGCCACGTCGGCCGGGTCCAGGCCGGGGTGCTCCCTCAGGTGGTCGAGCAGCTGCGCCGCCTGGGCGCGGAGCCCGGCGGGTTCGCGGGCCGACACCGGCCAGGCCAGGACGTCGTGCGTCGCACGGGTCCCCGGGGTGGCGAGGCGGTCGCCCTCCTCGGCGGGCTGTTCGAGGATCACGTGGGCGTTGGTGCCGCTGACCCCGAACGAGGAGACGGCGGCGCGACGCGGCCGACCCGTGGTGGGCCACGGGCGCGCCGAGGTGAGCAGTTCGACGGCTCCGGCGGACCAGTCCACCTGCGGGGTGGGCCGGTCGACGTGCAGGGTGGCCGGGAGCACGCCGTGCCGCATCGCCTGGACCATCTTGATGATGCCGGTGACCCCGGCGGCGGCCTGGGTGTGGCCGATGTTGGACTTGATCGAGCCGAGCCACACCGGCTGGTCGGCCGGCCGGTCCTGGCCGTACGTGGCCAGCAGCGCCTGCGCCTCGATCGGGTCACCCAGCCGGGTGCCGGTGCCGTGCGCCTCCACCACGTCGACGTCGGCCGCGGTGAGCCGGGCGTTGGCCAGCGCGGTCCGGATCACCCGCTGCTGGGCGGGGCCATTCGGGGCGGTCAGGCCGCTGGACGCGCCGTCCTGGTTGACCGCGCTGCCGCGCAGCACGGCGAGCACCGGATGGCCGTTGCGGCGGGCGTCGGACAGCCGTTCCAGCAGCACCATCGCGGCGCCCTCGCCCCAACCGGTGCCGTCGGCGGCGGCGGCGAACGACTTGCAGCGACCGTTGGTGGCGAGCCCACCCTGGCGGGAGAACTCGACGAAGACCGACGGGGTGGCCATCACCGCGACGCCGCCGGCCAGCGCCAGACTGCACTCACCGTCGCGCAGGGACTGGGCGGCGAGGTGCACCGCGACCAGCGACGACGAGCAGGCGGTGTCCACGGTGAGCGCCGGCCCCTCCAGGCCGAACGTGTACGAGATCCGCCCGGAGACCACGCTCGCCGAGTTGCCGGTGCCGAGGTGCCCGTCGAAGCCCTGCGCCAGGGCGGCGACGAGCACTCCGGTGTAGTCCTGGTTGTTGGTGCCGGCGAAGACGCCGGTGCGGCTGCCCCGGGCGGTGGCCCGGTCGATCCCGGCCCGTTCGAAGGTCTCCCACGCGGTCTCCAGGAGCAGCCGCTGCTGCGGGTCCATGGCGATCGCCTCGCGCGGCGAGATACCGAAGAAGCCGGGATCGAAGTCACCGGCGTCGTAGAGGAACGCGCCGGCGCCGGCGGTGCTCAGCTCGGACAGGGCACCCAGGTCCCAGCCCCGGTCGGGCGGGAACTCGCCGATCGCGTCCCGGCCGTCGGTCACCAGGTCCCAGAGTTGTTCGGGGCCGCGGATCCCGCCGGGCAGCCGGCAGCCCATCGAGACGATCGCGATCGGCTCGGGCGCGGGCGGGGCCGCCGGGACGGCGGTGCGCTGCTTCAGCCGCTTGTTGTCGGCGAGCGCCGCACGCAGCGCCGCCACCACCTCGTCGTAACTCGTGGCCATCGTTTACTCCCCGTCAGCTCTCGGTGCCGTCGAGGGCGAGGCGGACCAGCTCGCTGACATCGAGCTCGGCCAGGTCCTCACCGTCGTCATCGGTGGCCGTCGGCGCATCCGGCGCCTCCGGCCCGGTCTGTGCCAGGCCGAGCAGGGTGTCCAGCAGGCCGGCCGCGCGCAGCCGCTCCACCGGGATCCGGGACAGGACCTGCCGGACCTGCTGCTCCTCCGGGTCCCCGCCCGCCTCCGGGCCGGCCAACTGGTCGAGGACGTGCTCGGCCAGGACCAGCGGTGACGGGTAGTCGAAGATCAGGGTCGCGGGCAACGGCAGGCCGAGTTCGGCGGAGAGCGCGTTGCGCAGCTCCACCCCGGTCAGCGAGTCGAAGCCGAGTTCCAGGAACCCGCGGTCGACGTCGACGCCGCCGGGGGCGGTGTGCCCCAGCACGGTGGCGGCGTTCTTGCGGATCAGGTCGAGCACGACCCGTTCCCGCTCGGCTGCCGGCAGGCCGGTCAGACTGCGGCGCAGCGCGTCGGCGTCGGCCGCGCTCTCGGCGCCCGGCGCGGCGGCGGTGAGCGCCACCCGCGCCTCGTCGATCTCGTCCAGCAGCCGGCCGGAGCGCACCGCCTGGAACGGCAGCGCGAACCGGGCCCAGTCGACGTCGGCGACGGCGAGCGCCACCTCACGGTCGTCGACGGCGGCGGCGAGCGCCTCGATCGCCGACTCCGGGTTCATCACCGGCAGGCCACGGCGGCGCAACTGCTCCTGAGCCGGCCCTTCGGCCATGCCACCGTCGCCCCACGGACCCCAGGCCACCGCGGTACCGGCGAGGCCGCGACCGCGCCGGGCCTCGGCGAGGGCGTCGAGGTACGCGTTCGCGGCCGCGTACGCGCCCTGGCCGCCGCTGCCCCAGATGCCGGCGATGGAGGAGAAGAGCACGAACGCGTCGAGCGGCCGCTCACCGAGCAGCGCGTCCAGGTGCACCGCACCGGCGATCTTGGCCCGGACCACGGAGGCGAACTCGTCCAGGTCGGTGTCCCGCAGCGATCCGGGGGTGCCGATGCCGGCGGCGTGCACCACCCCGGTCAGCGGCAGGTCGGCGGGGACGCGGTCGAGCACACCGGCCAGCGCGTCCCGGTCGGCGACGTCGCAGGCCTCGACGGTGACCCGAGCGCCCAGAGCGGTCAGCTCGCCGGTCAGGTCGGCCACCCCGGGTGCGTCGGCCCCCCGGCGGCTGAGCAGGAGCAGGTGCTCGGCTCCTCGTTCGGCCAGCAGGCGCGCGACCCGCCCGCCCAGCGCTCCGGTGCCACCGGTGATCAGGACCGTGCCGCGCGGGCGCCACTGCGGGCCCGGTGTCGTGCTGCGCGGGTGGCGGACCAGGCGACGACCGAAGATCGCCGAGGGCCGGACCGCCACCTGGTCCTCACCGCCTCCCGCGCCGGCACCGGCCAGCACGGCGCAGAGCCGCGAGCCGGCGCGGTCGTCCAGCAGGGGTGGCAGGTCGACCAGACCGGCCCACAGCCTCGGCTGTTCCAGCGCGGCCACCCGGCCGAGGCCCCAGACCTGCGCCTGGGCGGGCGCGGCGACCCGCTCCGAGCCGCCGATCGCGACGGCGCCGCGGGTCACGCTCCACACCGGGGCGGTGGCGCCGAGCTGGTCGAGAGCCTGGACCAGCGTCACCGTCCCGGCGACGCCCCGGGTGAGGATCGGGTGCGTGGGGTGCGGGTCCTGGTCGAGGGCGAGCAGGGACAGGATGCCGTGCACCGGGCCGTGTTCGTCCAGGGCCGCGCCGAGCCGCGCGGCGGTGCCGGCCCGGGTCAGGTCGGCCGGCGTCAGCGTGACGGTTCCGGTCGCCGCGCCGTGCCGGCGCAGCACGGCGGCGAGGTCCGCCGTGGGGTGCTCCGGGGTGCTGACCAGCAGCCAGGTGCCGGTCAGGGTGGGTGTCCCGGTCGAGGACAGCGGCCGCCAGCGTACGCCGTAACGCCACCCGTCGATCGTCGAGCTGCGCCGGGCCTGCCGCCGCCAGTCGGAGAGTGCCCGGACGACCGCCGGGAGGGTGGCGTCCGGCGGCAGGGCGAGTTCCGCGCCGATGCCGTCGAGGTCCGCGCGCTCGATGCGGTCCCACAGGTGCTCGTCGTCGGCGGCGGTGGGTCCGTCGGCGGCGGGTCGTGCCCAGGAGACCGAGCCGGGCCAGTAGTGCTGGCGTTGGAAGGCGTAGGTGGGCAGGTCGACCCGTCGCGCCCCGGGGTGCAGAGCGGCCCAGTCCACCGCGACGCCCCGGACGTGGAGCTGGGCGAGCGCGGTGCGCAGGGCCGTGGGCTGGTCCCGGTCGGAACGTTGCACCGGCACGAACACCGCGTCCGTCACGCAGTCCGCGCCCATCGCGGACAGCACACCGTCCGGGCCGATCTCCACGAACGTCGTGACGCCCGCGTTCTCCAGGGTGGCGATGCCGTCGGCGAACCGCACCGCCTCCCGGACGTGCCGCACCCAGTACGCGGCGTCCTGCGTCTCGGCGATCTGTCCGGTCACGTTGGAGACGACCGGAATCCGCGGCGACGCGTAGGTCAACGTCTGCGCGACCTGCGCGAACTCCGCCAGCATCGGCTCCATCAGCACCGAGTGGAACGCGTGGCTCACCGTGAGCCGCTTGGACTTCTCGAACCGCGCGGCGACGGCCGCCACCTCGTCCGCCACACCGGACAGCACCACCGAGCGCGGACCGTTGACCGCCGCGACCGACACCCCGTCGACCAGCAGCGGCAGCACCTCGGCCTCGGTGGCCCGCACCGCCACCATGACCCCACCGGTGGGCAGCGCCTGCATCAGGCGGCCCCGGGCCGCCACCAGCTTCGCCGCGTCGGGCAGGGACAGCACCCCCGCGACGTGGGCGGCGGCGATCTCACCGATCGAGTGCCCGACCAGGAAGTCCGGGGTGACGCCCAGCAGGCGGTAGAGCGCGACCTCGACCGCGAACAACGCGGCCTGTGTGTAGACGGTCTGGTCCAGCTCACCGCCGTCGGCGATCACCGCCCGCAGCGGACGGTCCAGATACAGATCCAGCTCGGCGCAGGCGGCGTCGAACGCCTCGGCGAAGACGGGGTACGCGGCCGCCAGCTCCAGACCCATACCCGGGCGCTGCGACCCCTGCCCGGAGAACACGAACGCCGTCCTGCCCCGCACCACCGACCCGGTGACCGGAGCCGGCGATCCGGCGGCCACCGCCGCCAGCTCGGCACGACCGAACATCGCGGCCCGGTGCCGGTGCTGGGTACGGGTGGTGGCTAGGGAGAAGCCGACGTCGTAGGGGTCCAGCCCCGGGTGCTCGTCCAGGTGGCCAAGCAACCGCCCGGCCTGGTCACGAAGCCCCTCCTCGGTACGCGAGCTGAGCAACCACGTCGCAGGGCGCTGCGGGTTCGTGGCGGGGGTGGCGGACGCCGGGGCCGCGTCGCCCTCCAGCACGACGTGGGCGTTGGTGCCGCTGATGCCGAACGACGACACGGCGGCCCGGCGCGGCCCGGCACCCTCCCACGGCAGGGAACGGTCGAGCAACGCGACCGCACCCGACTCCCAGTCCACCTCGGCGCTCGGCTGGTCCACGTGCAGCGTGCGGGGCAGCACCCCGTACCGCATCGCCTGGATCACCTTGATCACTCCGGCGACGCCGGCGGCGGCCTGGGTGTGGCCGATGTTCGACTTGATCGAGCCGAGCCGCAGCGGGCGGTCCGCCGGTCGGTGCTGCCCGTACGTGGCAAGCAGCGCCTGGGCCTCGATCGGGTCGCCGAGCCGGGTGCCGGTGCCGTGCGCCTCCACCAGGTCCACCTCGGAGGGTCGCAGCCCCGCGTCGGCGAGAGCGGCCCGGATCACCCGCTGCTGGGCGGGCCCGTTGGGGGCGGTCAGCCCGTTCGACGCGCCGTCCTGGTTGATCGCGCTGCCGCGTACCGTGGCGAGGATCTGGTGGCCCGCGGCCAGCGCCGCGGATCGGCGCTCCAGCAGCAGCATCCCCGCGCCCTCGCCCCAGCCGGTGCCGTCGGCGCCGTCGGCGAACGCCTTGCAGCGCCCGTCGGCGGCCAGCCCGCGCTGGCGGCTGAACTCGACGAACCGGCCCGGGGTGGCCATCACCGTGACGCCACCGGCCAACGCCTGGCGGCACTCGCCCTGGCGCAGTGACTGGGCGGCGAGGTGCAGCGCGACCAGCGACGACGAGCAGGCGGTGTCGATGGTGACGGCCGGTCCCTCCAGGCCGAGCGCGTAGGAGATCCGGCCGGACGCGACACTGCCGGCGTTGCCGGTCATGGTGTGCCCCTCGACGCCCTCGGTGGAGCCGTAGAGCAGCGCGCCGTAGTCCTGGCCGTTGGAGCCGACGAAGACGCCGACCTGCCGGCCGCGGGCGGTCGACGGGTCGATGCCGGCGTGCTCGAAGGCCTCCCACGCGGTCTCCAGCAGGAGCCGCTGCTGCGGGTCCATGGCCAAGGCCTCACGCGGGGAGATGCCGAAGAACTCACTGTCGAACGCGGCGGCGCCGTAGAGGAAGCCGCCCTCGCGCACGTAGCTGGTGCCGGCGCTGTCCGGGTCGGCGTCGTAGACGCTGTCGACGTCCCAGCCACGGTCGGCGGGGAACGTCGAGATCGCGTCCACCTCGCCGTGCACGAGCTGCCACAGCTGGTCGGGGTTGTCCGCACCGCCGGGGAAGCGGCACGACATGCCCACCACGACGATCGGGTCGTCCCGGTCGGCGGCGGTGAATACGTCCGGGCCGGTATCGGGCTCGGCGACGCCGTCGGCGAGCAGGCCGCCGAGGTGGGCGCCGAGGGCGAGGGCGGTCGGATGGTCGAAGATCAGGGTGGCGGGCAGCCGCAGACCGACGGCGGCGCCGAGCGCGTTTCGCAGTTCGACGGCGGTGAGCGAGTCGAAGCCGAGGTCGCGGAAGGCGCGCTCCGGCTCCACGCCGTCGGCACCGGAGTGACCGAGGACCGCCGCGGCGTGCCCGCGGACCAGCTCGACCAGGGCGTTGGCGCGGTCCCGGGCGGTCATCGACCGCAGCCGCCGGGTCAGGTCGCCGGACGGGTCGCCGCCGGTGCTGCCGGTGGCCTCCCAGAGGGCGGCGAGGGTGGGGTTGGGGCGTACCGCGGTGAAGGTGGGTGCGAACCGCTCCCAGTCCACGTCGGTCAGGGCCAGGGCCGGCTCACCGGCACCGATCGCGGCGGCGAGACCGGTGAGGGCCAGCGCCGGGTCCATCGCGCCCAGACCACCCCGGCTGAGCCGCTCCCGGCGTACGGCCTCCTCGGCGAGGCCACCGTCGCCCCAGCGGCCCCAGGCGATCGAGGTGGCCGGCAGGCCGGCGGCGGCCCGCTGCTCGGCCAGGGCGTCGAGGTACGCGTTCGCGGCGGCGTACGCGCCCTGCCCGGCGTTGCCGAGGGTGCCGGCCAGCGACGAGAAGAGCACGAACGCGGTCAGGTCCCGGTCCCGGGTGAGGTCGTGCAGGTGTTGGGCGGCGGCGGCCTTCGGGGCGAGCACCCGCTCGATCCGGTCCCGGTCGAGGCTGCCGAGCGTGCCGTCGTCCAGGACGGCGGCGGTGTGGAAGACGGAGGTCAGGTCCGGCAGGCCGTCGATCAGGGCGCGCAGGGCGTCGGAGTCGGCGATGTCGCAGGCGGTGATGGTGACCCGGGCGCCGGCCTGCTCCAGCTCGGCGCGCAGGTTGTCGGCGCCGGGGGCGTCCGGGCCGCGACGGCTGGTGAGCACGAGGTGCTCGACGCCGTTGCGGGCCAGCCAGCGGGCCGTGTGCGCGCCGATCGCGCCGGTGCCGCCGGTGACCAGTGCGGTGCCCGACGGCGTCCACCCGGGGGTGGCGCCCTGCGGGGCGCGGGTCAGCCGGCGGGTGTAGAGGCCCGAGGGGCGGACGGCGAACTGGTCCTCGTCGTCGCCCGTGGTGAGCGCAGCGACGAGCCGGGTGGCCGACCGGGGGTCGGGCTGCGCCGGCAGGTCGATCAGGCCACCCCAGCGGTGCGGCTCTTCCAGTGCGACGACCCGGCCGAAGCCCCAGAGCGCGGCCTGCGTGGGCGTCGGAGCGGAGTCGGACCGCCCGACCCGGACGGCGGAGCGGGTGGCGAGCCAGAGCGGGGCGGTGACGTCGGCGTCGGCGAGCGCGTGCAGCACTGTGGACGCGTCGTGCACCGCGTCGGCGGCCTCGGCTGCGGGCAGGGAGAGCAGGGACAGCACCCCGTCGACCGGTGTCGCGTCGATGGCGGTGGTGATCGCGTCGGTGAGGGCGGCCCGGTCGATCGGGCCGGAGGCGACGGCCACCGGTGCGACGTGGGCGCCGGCCTGCCGAAGGGCGTCCTCGGCGGCGTCCGACCAGGTTTCGCCGGCGGGGCGCAGGAGTAGCCAGGTGCCGGTGAGGGTGCTCTCGGCCAGGGTGGTCCTGCTCTGCCAGGTGACCCGGTACCGCCAGTCGTCGAGGGTGTGGTGCTCGCGCTTGCGGCGGCGCCAGGCGGTGAGGGCGGGCAGCAGCTCGCCACCGTCGCCGGTGATGCCCAACGGGGTGAGGTCGCCGTTCTCGACGGCCTGCCAGAACTCGCTGTCCACCGGGTCGGCCGCGCTGATCGCGCCGCCGTGGGTGGGCCAGTAACGCTGGTGCTGGAAGGGGTACGTCGGCAGGTCCACGACCCGGGTGGCCGGGATGACCGTGGTCCAGTCGACCGGCGCGCCCCGTACCCATGCCTCCGCCAACGACCGTACGACCTGCTCGGGGCCGCCCGCGTCACGGCGCAGCGTGCCGACGGTGGTGGCCTCGATCGCGCCGGCGAGCACCGGGTGCGCGCTGACCTCAATGAAGATCCGGTGTCCGGCCGCCTGCGCCGCCTCGACGGCCAGGTCCAGCCGGACCGGTTGACGCAGGTTGCGGTACCAGTAGCCGGCGTCCATGACGCCGCCGTCCTCCACCGTGGAGAACACCGGCACCGCACCGGTTTGCGGACGCACCCCGTCGAGCAGACGGGCCAGCTCCGCCTCCACGGGCTCGACCAGAGCGCAGTGCGAGGCGTAGTCGACCTTGACGCGCTTCGCTCGCACTCCGGCCGCCTCCGCAGCCGCCAGGAACGGGTCCAGGTCAGCGCCCGCGACGGCAACGCTGGTCGGGCCGTTGACCACCGCGACGCTGACGCCCTCGGTCAGCAGGGGGGTGACCACGTCCAGGCCGGCATTGACCGACACCATCCCACCACTGCCCGCGATCGACAGCAGAGCCTGACTGCGCAACGCGACCACCTTCGCCGCATCGCTCAGTGACAGCACACCCGCCACACAGGCCGCCGCGATCTCACCCTGCGAGTGACCGATCACCGCATCCGGCACCACACCCCTGGACCGCCACACCTCCGCCAGGGAGACGTGCACCGCCCACAACACCGGCTGCACCACGTCGACGCGCTCCAACGGATCGTCCGAGCGCAACACCTCCAGCAGGTTCCAGTCCACGAACGGGTCCAGGGCCGCCGCACACTCCGCGATCCGGGCAGCGAACACCGGCTCGGCATCCAGCAGACTCACGGCCATACCAACCCACTGCGAACCCTGACCCGGGAACACGAACACCACACCCGAGTCCGGGTGGGCCGCACCGGTGACGACCGAAGCCGACGGCAGACCGTCCCGCAGGGCGGACAGACCCACGGAGTGGTCCGGGCCGAGCACGACCGCCCGGTGGCCCAGCACCGACCGGGTGGACAGCAGCGAGTACGCCACCGAGCCCGGATCCGCCGTCACCCGCGACAACCGCTCCGCCTGCCCACGCAGCGCCTCCGGCGCGGCCGCCGACAACAGCCACGGCACATCCGGCGCCGTCACGACCGGCTCGTCCACCGGCGCGGCCGGCGCCTCCTCGATGATCACGTGGGCGTTCGTGCCGGACACCCCGAACGACGACACCCCGGCCCGGCGGGGACGCTCCCCCGCCGCCCACGGACGCGGCGACGTCAGCAGCTCCACCGCACCGTCGGACCAGTCCACCTGTGGCGTCGGCTCGTCCACGTGCAGGGTCCGCGGCAACGTCTCGTGACGCAACGCCTCGACCATCTTGATGATCCCGGCGACCCCCGCCGCGGCCTGCGTGTGCCCGATGTTCGACTTCACCGACCCCAACCACAACGGCTGGTCCGCCGGGCGCTCCCGGCCGTAGGTGGCCAGCAGCGCCTGCGCCTCGATCGGGTCGCCCAGCCGGGTGCCGGTGCCGTGCGCCTCCACCACGTCGACGTCCGCCGCCGAGAGCCGGGCGTCGACCAGCGCCGCCTGGATCACCCGCTGCTGCGACGGCCCGTTCGGGGCGGTCAGCCCGTTCGACGCGCCGTCCTGGTTGACCGCGCTGCCGCGTACCACGGCGAGAACCTGATGCCCGTTGCGCTGGGCCTCGGACAGCCGCTCCAACAGCAGCACACCGGCACCCTCGGCGAAGCCGGTGCCGTCGGCGGCACCGGCGAAGGCCTTGCAACGGCCGTCGGCGGCCAGGCCACGTTGACGGGAGAAACCGACGAACAGCGACGGGGTGGCCATCACGGTCACGCCGCCGGCCAGCGCGAGCGAGCACTCACCGGCCCGCAGCGCCTGCGCCGCCAGGTGCAGCGCGACCAACGACGACGAGCAGGCCGTGTCGACGGTGACCGCCGGCCCCTCCAGGCCCAGCGAGTACGACACCCGGCCGGAGATCACCGCACCCGCGTTGCCGGTGGCCAGGTAGCCCTCCAGCCCCTCGGACGCGCCCATCAGCATGGCCGCGTAGTCCGAGCCGTTGGTGCCCGCGAACACGCCGGTCGGCGACCCGGACAGCGACGCCGGGTCGATGCCGGCCCGCTCGATGGCCTCCCACGACACCTCCAGCAGGAGCCGTTGCGCCGGGTCCATCGCCAGAGCCTCGCGGGGGCTGATGCCGAAGAAGCCGGCGTCGAAGTCACCCGCACCGCTGAGGAACCCGCCCTCGGCGGCGTACGACGTTCCGGGGTTGTCCGGGTCGGGGTCGAACAGCGCCTCGGTGTCCCAGCCCCGGTCGGCCGGGAACGGCGTGATGCCGTCCCCGTCCGCCGCGACCAGGTTCCACAGCGACTCCGGGGAGTCCACGCCACCGGGGAAACGGCAGCCCACACCGATGATCGCGATCGGTTCGTCGGCGCGTACCTCCAGGTGCCGGATACGCTCCTGGGCGGTTTCCAGGTCGGCGGTGACCCGCTTGAGGAAGTAGCGCAACCGCTCTTCGTTGGCCATCGGTAGGTCTCCCCTTGTGAGCGTGCGGGTCAGGCGATGCCGAACTTCTTGCCGAGGAGTTCGAACATCTCCTCGTCGGTGGCGTCGGCCAGGGCTTCGCCCGCGGTCTCCACCGGCTCGGCGCGGCCGTGCTTCCAGTCGGCGACGAGCGCCTGCATGCGGGTCATCAACCGGACGTACGTGACGTCGTCCGGTTCGAGGCTGTCCAGGGCCGCTTCCAGCCGGTCCAGGTCGTCCAGCGCGGAACTGTCATCGGTGCCGCCGCACAGGCTGTCCAGGAAGGCGGCGAGCGTGACCGGGTTCGGGTAGTCGAAGACGAGGGTGACGGGCAGCCGCAGCCCGGTGGCGGCACCCAGGCGGTTGCGCAGCTCCACGGCGGTCACCGAGTCGAAGCCGAGCTCCTGGAACGCCTTCTTCGGCGGCACCTCGTCGGCCGAGGCGTAACCGAGCACCGTGGCCACCTGCGCCCGTACCGTCTCCAGCAGGACCTTGGCCCGCTCGGCCGGCGGCAGGCCCGCCAGGCGCGCCGTGGCACTCTCGCCGGCGCCGTCCCCGTCGCGGGCGATGGCCGCGAGCACCTGCTGTGCCTCCGGGATCGCGCTGACCAGCGGGCTGGGCCGGGTCGCGGTGACCGCGACGAAGAACCGCTCCCACCGGATGTCGGCGACGGTGAGGAACGGCTCGTCGTGCTCCACCGCCTGGCGCAGCGTGGTGATCGCCAGCTCGGGTGCCATCTCGGCGACGCCGTGCCGGGTCAGCAGCTCACCGAACTCGCCGTCGGCCATGCCACCGCCGCCCCAGGCCCCCCAGGCGATCGCGGTGCCCGGCAGGCCGAGCGACCGGCGGTGCTGCACCAGGGCGTCCAGGTAGGCGTTGGCGGGGGCGTAGTTGCCGACGCCGGAGCTGGCCACCGTGCCGGCGAAGGAGGAGAACGTGACGAACGCGTCCAGGTCCAGGCCCCGGGTCAGCTCGTGCAGGTGGCGGGCCGAGTCCACCTTGGCGCGCAGGACACCGTCGACGCGGTGTGTCTCCAGCGCGTCGATCACGCAGTCGTCGAGGACGGCGGCGCTGTGCACCACAGTGGTCAGCGGGGTCTTCGCGGGGATCGCGTCGATCAGCGCGGCCAGGGCGTCCCGGTCGGCGGCGTCGCAGGCGGCCAGGGTGACGGTCGTACCCAGCGCGGTGAGGTCGTCACGCAGCCGGTCCGCACCGGGCGCGTCCGGGCCGCGGCGGCTGACCAGCAGCAGGTGCTCGGCACCGCGTTCGGCCAGCCAGCGGGCCAGTTGGGAACCGAGGCCGCCGGTGCCACCCAGGATGAGGGTGGTGCCGCGCGGCTCCCAGCTCCGCGCCGGGCCGCGGTCACCGACCGGGGCGCGCATCAGGCGCCGGCCGAGGAGGCCGGGCGGGCGGATCGCGGCCTGGTCCTCGCCGGTCGCGCCGGAGAGCAGGGCACAGAGCAGGCCCGAGCCTCGCTCGTCGAGGGTTGCGGGCAGGTCCACCAGGCCGCCCCAGCGTTCCGGGTGTTCGAGCGCGGCCACCCGGCCGAAGCCCCAGAGCAGCGCCTGGGCCGGGTTGGCCAGGGGGTCACCCGGTCCGGTGCCGACCGCGCCGCGTGACGCGCACCAGAGCGGGGCGCCGACGCCGAGGTCACCGAGGGCCTGCACCAGGACGACGGTGGCGGCAAAGCCGCGCGGGGTGGAGCGGTGCCCGTCCAGGACCCGCTCGTCCAGGGCGAGCAGGGACAGCACCCCGTCGGGGCGGTCGCAGCCGGCCGCGTCGAGCGCCAGGGTGAGTTGGGCGGCCAGGGCGGTGCGCTGGACGTCGACTGGGTCGATCTCCAGCGGCACCACCTGCGCGCCGCCAGCTCGCAGGGCGTCGCCGACCTGGGCGGGCAGCGAGGAGTCGAAACCGGCCGGTACGGCGACCAGCCAGGTGCCGGTGAGGCGGGCGGGCTGGTCGGGGACGCGTGCCCACTCGTCGCGGTAGCGCCAACTGTCCAGCATCGAGCCGGTCTGCCGCTGCCGCCGCCACGACGACAACGCCGGGAGCAGGTCCCCCACCGCCGCCGGGTCGGCGCCGATGGTCTCGGCGAGCACGTCCGCGTCCTGCCGCTCGACGGCGTTCCAGAAGACGGCGTCGTCCGTGCCGGGCGTCGCGGCGGTGGGCGCCGGGGGCCGCTGGCCGCCCAGCCAGTACGGCCGGCGCTGGAAGGCGAAGGTCGGCAACGGCACGATGCGTCCCTGCGGCTGGACCGTCGCGAAGTCGACGGTGGCACCGTGCACGTACGCGGCGGCCAACGACTGGGTGAACCGGCGGAGCCCACCGTCGCCGCGGCGCAGCGTGCCCAGGACCACGGCGTCGCCGCCGGTCTCCTCGGCGAGGCCGGTGAGCCCGGCGATCAGCACCGGGTGCGGGCTGATCTCGACGATCAGGGCGTGACCGGCGCCCAGGGCGGTGCGGACCGCCCGGTCGAGGCGGACGGGGTTGCGCAGGTTGTCGTACCAGTAGCCGGCGTTCATCGCGGTGCCGTCGATCGGCTCGCCGGTGACCGTGGAGATGATCGGCACGGTGCCGGCGGTCGGAGTGATCCCGTCCAGCAGCCGGGCCAGCTCGTCCTCGATCGGCTCGACCTGGGCGCAGTGCGAGGCGTAGTCCACCTGGACCTGCCGGGCGCGGACGCCGGCCGCCTGGGCCGCCGACAGGAAGGCCGCGACGTCGGCGCCGGCCACGACCACACTGGACGGGCCGTTCACGGCGGCGACGGCGATGCCGTCGGTGAGCAGCGGTTCGACCGCCGAGAGCGGGGCGTTGACCGACACCATGCCGCCGGTGCCGGACAAGGCCAGCAGCGCGCGGCTGCGCAGGGCGACCACCTTGGCGGCGTCGGTCAGCGACAGGGCGCCGGCCACACACGCGGCGGCGATCTCGCCCTGGGAGTGGCCGATGACCGCGCCGGGCCGTACGCCACGGGAGATCCAGGTCTCGGCGAGCGAGACCATCACCGCCCACAGCGCGGGCTGCACCACGTCGACACGGTTCAGCGCGGCCGGGTCGGTGGAGCGCAGCACGTCGAGCAGCGACCAGTCGACGTACGGGTCGAGGGCGGCGGCGCACTCGGCGATCCGGGCGGCGAAGACCGGCTCCTGGTCGAGCAGTTCGGTCGCCATGCCGAGCCACTGGGAGCCCTGGCCGGGGAAGACGAAGAGCGGCCGGCCGCCGAGCAGGTGGTCGGCCCGGGGGGCGCTGCCGTCGGGGAACTCGGCGAGGGTCTGCAGCATCTCCGTGCGGTTGGCGCCGACGACGACGGCGCGGTGGTCGAAGGTGGCCCGGGTCTTCCACAGCGAGTGACCGACGTCCGTCGGCGTGAGCGAGGGGTGCCGGGTCAGGTGCTCGTGCAGGCGTCGGGCCTGCTCGACGAGACCGGCCTCGGTACGTGCCGAGATCGGCCACGCGGCGAGCTGACCGTCGCTGCCGTCGGTGGCGTCGACGGGGGTCTCGGCCGGTGGCTGCTCCAGGATGATGTGCCCGTTCGTGCCGGACACGCCGAACGACGAGACCCCGGCCCTGCGCGGGTGCCCGGTCTGCGGCCACGGGATCGTCTCGGTGAGCACCTGCGCGGCGCCCGCCGACCAGTCCACGTGCGAGGTGGGTGCGTCGACGTTGAGGGTCTTCGGCAGGATCCCGTGCTGGATGGAGAGCACCGCCTTGATCAGCCCGGCGATGCCGGCCGCCGACTGGGTGTGCCCGATGTTCGACTTGACCGAGGTGATCCAGAGCGGGTGCTCCGCCGGACGGCCCCGGCCGTACGTCTCCAGCAGCGCCTGCGCCTCGATCGGGTCGCCGAGGGTGGTGCCGGTGCCGTGCGACTCGACGGTGTCGACCTGGTCCGGGGTGAGTCGCGCGTTGGCGAGCGCGGCCCGGATGACCCGCTCCTGGGCCGGCCCGTTCGGGGCGGTGAGGCCGTTGGAGGCACCGTCCTGGTTGGTCGCGCTGCCCCGCACGATCGCCAGGATCGGGTGGCCGTTGCGCTGCGCGTCGGAGAGCCGCTCGGCCATGATGATGCCGACGCCCTCCCCCCAGGCGGTGCCGTCGGCGGCCTCGGCGAAGGGCTTGCACCGCCCGTCCGCGGCCAGCCCCTTCTGCCTGCTGAACAGGATGAACGCGCCCGGCGCCGCCATGATCGTGACGCCGCCGACCAGGGCGAGGTCGCACTCGCGCGACCGCAGCGACTGGACCGCCCAGTGCATCGCGACCAGCGACGACGAGCAGGCTGTGTCCACCGTGACGGCCGGTCCGCCGAAGCCCAGGCTGTACGCGATCCGGCCGGACGCGACGCTGGTGGTGGTGCCGGTGCCGAGGTACATGTCGACGCCCTCGGGCGCCTCGTGCAGCGCGGTGCCGTAGTTCTGCTGGGTGATGCCGACGAACACGCCGGTCTGGCTGCCGCGCAGGCTCTGCGGGTTGACGCCGGCCCGCTCGATCGCCTCCCAGGACGCCTCCAGCAGCAGCCGCTGCTGTGGGTCCATGGCGAGCGCCTCGTGCGGGCTGATCCCGAAGAACGCGGCGTCGAAGTCGGCGGCGTCGGTCAGGAACGAGCCCTCCCGGACGTAGCTCTGGCCGGGTGCGTCCGCGTCCGGGCTGTAGAGCGACTCCAGGTCCCAGCCGCGGTCGGCGGGGAGCGGGCCGAGCGCGTCGCGCCCGCCGACCAGCATCTGCCAGAGGTCCTCCGGCCCGCGTACGCCTCCGGGGAACCGGCAGCTCATCGAGACGATCGCGATCGGCTCACGGTCGCGGTTCTCGGCCTCGTGCAGCTGCTGGCGGGTCTCCTGCAGGCTGGTGGTGACCTTCTTGAGGAAATGGCGAAGCTTCTCGTCGTCTGCCATCACGACACTCCGAACTCTCGGGTGATGAACTCGAACATTTCGTCGTCGGTGGCCGACTCGAGGTCCTGCGCCACGTCTGCGGCACCGGTGGGCTCCAGCCCGGCCAGCAGGTCCCGCAGGCGACTGGTCACCTGCTCGCGGACCGGCCCGTCGCCGGGCAGCGTGGCCACGGCGGCTTCGATCCGACTCAGCTCGGCCAGCAGCGGCTCGGCCGCTCCGACCTCGTCGGGCACCACCTGCGCCCGCAGGTACGCGGCGAGCGAGTGGGCGTTCGGGTAGTCGAAGACGAGGGTGGCGCGCAGCCGCAGGCCGGTCGCGACGTTGAGCCGGTTGCGCAGCTCGACGGCGGTCAGCGAGTCGAATCCCAGTTCCTTGAACGGCAGGGTCGGGTCCACCTCGTCCGGGCTCGGGTAGCCGAGGACGGCGGCGACGTTGGCGCGTACCACCTGGAGGACCAGGGCGTCGGCGTCCTCGTCGGAGAGGCCGGCGAGCCGCTGGGCCAGGCCCACGACCGACGGGCCGCCGGCCGGTTCGGCGATTGGCCGGGTGGCGCCGCGCACCAGCCCGCGCAGCAGCGCCGGCACGGTCTCCACCGGCTGGTTACGCAGTCCGGCCAGGTCCAGGTCGGCCGGAACCAGCAGCGGCTCGTCCAGCACACCCGCCGTGTCGAACAGGGCGAGCGCCCGGGCGGTCGGCAGTCGCCGGACCCCGCCGCGCGCCACCCGGCGCAGGTCGGCGCCGTCCAGGTGCCCGGTCATGCCGCTGGCCTGCTCCCACAGGCCCCAGGCCAGGGATTCGGCGGGCAGGCCGAGTGCCCTGCGGTGCCGGGCCAGCTCGTCGAGGAAGGCATTGGCCGCCGCGTAGTTGCCCTGCCCCGCGCCGCCGAGCACGCCGGCCGCCGAGGAGAAGAGCACGAACCGGGCGATCTTGCGATCCCGGGTCAGCACGTGCAGGTTCCACGCGGCGTCGGTCTTCGGCGCCAGTACGGCGTCGATGCGGTCCGGGGTCAGCGCGGTGACCACGCCGTCGTCCAGCGCCCCGGCCGCGTGCACGACGGTCAGCGGCCGGTCGGCCGGTATCCGGTCGAGGACCGCCGCGAGGGCGTCGCGGTCGGTGGCGTCGCAGGCCTCCACGGTGACCTCGGCACCGAGGTCGGTCAGGTCGGTGACCAGCTCGTCCACCCCGTCGGCGGAGCGTCCGCGCCGTCCGGTCAGCACCAGCCGCCGAGCGCCGTGCTCGGTGACCAGGTGCCGGGCGAGCAGCCCGCCGAGGGTGCCGGTGCCGCCGGTGATCAGCACCGTGCCGTCCGGGTCGCCGGTGGTGATGTCCGCACGCGGTTCCGGCGCGACCGGGACCGGCGCGAGGCGGGGAGCCAGCGGGCGGCCGGCACGGACGACCACCTGCGGCTCGCCGGAGGCGACCGCCGGGACGGCCACCGCGAGCGAGGTGGGATCGTCGTCGAGGTCGAGCAGGACGAACCGGTCCGGGTTCTCGGCCTGCGCGGTGCGGATCAGGCCCCATGCGGCGGCTGCGGCCAGGTCACCGGCCGCGTCGTCGGTGGTCGCCGCGACCGCGCCGCGGGTGACGACGACCAGGCGCGACGCGCCGAACGCCGGCTCCGCGAGCCATCGCTGCGCCAGGTCGAGGGCGAGGGTGGTGGTGCGCCGAGCGCCGACGCCGGGTTCGGCCGTCCCCAGTGGATCCGCTTCGAGCGTCGCGAAGACCAGTTCTGGTACGGCCGGGGCGTTCGCCAGCGCGGCCAGGTCCGGGTACCCGGCCCCGGCGACACCGGTGAGCTGGTACGGGTCGACGCCGACGACGGCGGTGGCCGGCGCCGTCGCGGGCAGCACCGGGGTCCAGTCCAGCCGGTACAGCGACTCGTGGTCGCCGCCGCGGGCACTGGCCAGCCGGTCCGCCGAGACCGGCCGCATGATCAGCGAGTCGATCTCGGCGACGGGCGCGCCGGTGCTGTCGGCGACGGTGAACGAGACGCCGACGGCGCCGGCCGGCTTGAGCCGGATCCGGAAGCTGGAGGAGCCGGTGGCGTGCAGCGAGATGCCACTCCAGACGAACGGCAGGCGACTCCGTTCGGCGGGTTCGCCGTCGCCCATCCGGGTCAGGAAGTTGTTCAGCGACATGGCCTGGAGGCCGGCGTCGAGCAGGGCCGGGTGCATTCCGTAGGCGCCCGCGGCGGCCCGGCCCGACTCGGGCAGGGACAGCTCGGCGTAGACGTCGTCCTCGGTGACCCAGGCGGCGCGCAGGCCCTGGAACATCGGTCCGTAGTCGAAGGCGGTCCGGCTGACGGCCTCGTAGAACTCGGTGAGGTCGACGGGCCGGGCGCCCGGCGGTGGCCAGGTGGTGAGGTCGGCCGGTGCGGCGGGATCGGCGGCGGTGCTGATCGCGCCGGTGGCGTGGTGGATCCAGCCGGTGGGGCTGAGCGCGTCGGCGGGCTCTCCGTCGTCGGAGCGGGAGCGGACGTTGAAGGCGCGCCGGCCGTTGCCGTCCGGTGGGCCCACCCAGAGCTGTAGTTGGCGGGCGCCGCGTTCGGGCACGATCAGCGGGGTGAGCAGGGTGAGTTCCTCCAGTCGCCGGCATCCGGTCTGGGTGGCGACGTGCAGGGCGAGTTCGACGAAGGCGGTGCCGGGCATGACGTTGGCACCCATCACCTTGTGCTCGCCGAGCCACGGGTGGGCCTCGACGGAGAGCAGGCCGGTGAAGAGGACCGCGTCGGAGTCGAGCAGCGGGATGGCGGCGCCGAGCATGGGGTGGCTGGCGGCGCTGAGACCGGCGGTGGCGATGTCGGCGGTGACCGGCAGGTTGACCTCGTCGACCCAGAACCGCTGGTGCTGGAACGGGTAGGTGGGCAGGTCGACGGTCCGGGCCGGCGGGACGACGGTGCTCCAGTCGACCGGGGCGCCCTGCACCCAGGCCTCGGCGAGGGCCCGCACGATCTGCTGGGGGCCGCCTTCGCCTCGGCGTAGCGTGCCGACGGCGGGAACGTCGGCGGTGTCGGCGATCGCACCGGTGAGCACGGGGTGCGCGCTGACCTCGACGAAGATCCGGTGCCCAGCGGTGTACGCGGCCTGCACGGCCTGGTCGAGCCGGACCGGTTGACGCAGATTGCGATACCAGTAACCGGCGTCCATCTGGCCGCCGTCCTCCACCGTGGAGAACACCGGCACCACACCCGGCTGCGGACGCACACCCTCCAGCAGACGGGCCAACTCCGCCTCCACCGGCTCGACCAGAGCGCAGTGCGAGGCGTAGTCCACCTTCACCCGCCTGGCCCGCACCCCAGCCGCTTCGGCGGCGGCCAGGAACGCGTCCAGGTCAGCACCGGCCACGGCGACACTGGTCGGCCCGTTGACCACCGCGACACTGACCCCCTCGGTCAGCAGGGGGGTGACCACGTCCAGGCCGGCGTTGACCGACACCATCCCACCGGTGCCCGCGATCGACAGCAGTGCCTGACTGCGCAACGCGACGACCTTCGCCGCGTCGCTGAGCGACAGCACACCCGCCACGCAGGCCGCCGCGATCTCCCCCTGCGAGTGGCCGATCACCGCGTCCGGGGTGACGCCCCTGGCCCGCCACACCTCGGCGAGGGACACGTGCACCGCCCACAACACCGGCTGCACCACGTCCACCCGCTCCAACGGATCGTCCGAGCGCAACACCTCCAACAGGTTCCAGTCCACGAACGGATCCAGCGCCGCCGCGCACTCCGCGATCCGCGCCGCGAACACCGGCTCGGCATCCAGCAGAGCCACCGCCATGCCGACCCACTGCGAACCCTGACCCGGGAACACGAACACCACACCGGCCGAACGCGCCACACCGGAGACCACCGTGCTGGACGGCAAACCGTCAGCCAGCGCCGCCAGCCCGCTGCGGTGGTCGGGGCCGAGCACGACCGCGCGCTGGACGAACTCGGATCGGGCCACCAGCGAGTGGGCGACCTCGGCCGGCGCCGAACCCAGGTCGGTGAGCCGGCGAGCCTGGTCGGCGACAGCCCGGGCGGTACGCCCGGACAGCACCCACGGCACGTCCTGCGACACCACGGCCGGCTCGTCGAGCGGCGCAGCCGGCGCCTCCTCGATGATCACGTGCGCGTTGGTGCCGGAGACACCGAAGGACGAGACGCCGGCCCGGCGCGGACGCCCGTACGCCTCCCACGGTCGGGCGTCGGTGAGCAGCTCGACCGCGCCGGCCGACCAGTCCACCTCGGGAGTGGGCTCGTCCACGTGCAGGGTGCGCGGCATCGTCTCGTTGCGGATCGCCGCGACCATCTTGATGATCCCGGCGACACCGGCGGCGGCCTGCGCGTGCCCGATGTTCGACTTGATCGACCCGAGTCGCAGCGGCCGGTCCGCGGGCCGGCCCTGGCCGTACGTGGCCAGCAGCGCCTGTGCCTCGATCGGGTCGCCCAGCACCGTGCCGGTGCCGTGCGCCTCGACCACGTCGACGTCGGCGGTGCCCAGGCCCGCGTTGGCGAGGGCGGCCCGGATGACGCGCTGCTGCGACGGGCCGTTCGGGGCGGTCAGCCCGTTGGAGGCGCCGTCCTGGTTGATCGCGCTGCCCCGGACCACCGCGAGGACCTGGTGGCCGTTGCGGCGCGCGTCGGAGAGCCGTTCGACCACCAGGACGCCGGCGCCCTCGGCCCAGCCGATCCCGTCGGCGGACCCGGCGAACGACTTGCACCGACCGTCCGGGGCAAGCCCGCGCTGCTGGCTGAACGCGACGAACGCGGCCGGGGTCGCCATCACCATCACGCCACCGACCAGCGCGAGGGAACACTCCCCCTGCCGCAGCGCCTGGGCCGCGAGGTGCAGGGCCACCAGCGAGGACGAGCAGGCGGTGTCCACCGACAACGACGGCCCCTCCAACCCGAGCGCGTACGAGACGCGGCCGGAGATGACGCTGGCGGTGGTGCTGGTCAGGCCGAAACCGCCGACGCTGGACGGGTCACGGCCGAGGACACCGCCGTAGTCCTGGCCGCTGGTGCCTGCGAACACGCCGGTCCGGCTGCCGCGCAGCGACACCGGGTCGATGCCGGCCCGCTCGATCGCCTCCCAGGACACCTCGAGGAGCACCCGCTGCTGCGGGTCCATCGCGACGGCCTCGCGGGGGCTGATCCCGAAGAACGCGGCGTCGAAGTCGGTGGCCCCGTCGACGAAGCCGCCCTCCCGGACGTAGAAGCCACCCGGTCGGTCCGCCTCCGGGTCGTAGAGACCGGCGATGTCCCAGCCCCGATCCTCCGGCACCCCGGTGATCCCGTCTGCGCCCACGTCGACCAGGTGCCACAGGTCCTCGGGCGTGCGCACCCCGCCGGGGTAGCGGCAGGCCATGCCGACGATGGCGATCGGCTCGTCGGCGGCGATCGGCGCGGCCTCGGGAACCGCCGGTGTCGGCGCCTCGATGCCGATCAGCTGCTCGTGCAGGTATCCGGCGAGGGCCTGCGGGGTCGGGTAGTCGAAGATGAGGGTGGCCGGCAGGCGCAGCCCGGTCGCCCCGCCCAACTGGTTGCGGATCTCCACGGCGGTCAGCGAGTCGACGCCGAGTTCGGAGAGGGGCTGCTGCGGCGGGACGGCCGCCGGACCGGAGTGGCCCAGGACGGCGGCTGCCTGTCCGCGTACGAGATCGAGCAGTGCCTTCTCCCGGTCCGCCTCGGCGAGGGCGGCGAGGTGGGTGAGGAACGCGTTGCCGGCGCGGTTCTTGGTGCCCGGCCGGCCACCCGTCACCCGGACCAGACCGCGCAGCAGCACCGGGACGCCGCCCTGGGCGCCCTGCGCCCGCAGCGCGGCGAAGTCCAGCCGGGCCGGCGCGACCACCGGTACGGACGCGGCGATCGCCCGGTCGAAGAGCGCGAGCGCGTCCTCGGAGGGCATGGAGACGATGCCGCCGCGGGCGATCCGGGAGAAGTGGGTGTCATCCAGGTGCTCGGACATGCCACTGCGGGCGTCCCACAGGCCCCAGACGAGCGACACCGCGGGCAGCCCGGCGGCCCGCCGGTGCTGGGCGAGCGCGTCCAGGTAGGCGTTCGCCGCCGCGTAGTTGCCCTGACCGCCACCGCCGAGGGTCGCGGCGAGCGAGGAGAACAGGACGAACGCGCTGAGGTCCGCGTCCCGGGTCAGCTCGTGCAGGTGGTGGGCGGCATCGACCTTGGGCCGCAGCACCGCGGCGACCCGGTCCGGGGTGAGTGCGCTGACCACGCCGTCGTCGGAGACCCCGGCGACGTGCACCACGGCGGTCAGGGGATGCTCGGCGGGCACCGAGGCGAGCAGCGCGGCGACCGCGTCCCGGTCGGCGGTGTCGCAGGCCTCCAGGGTCACCGCGGCGCCCAGCCTGGTCAGTTCGGCGCACAGCTCGGCGGTGCCGTCGGCGGCGCCGCCCCGGCGGCTGGTGAGCAGCAGGTGCCGCGCGCCGTGCCGGGTGACCAGGTGCCGGGCGAGCAGGCCGCCCAGGGTGCCGGTGGCACCGGTGATCAGAACGGTGCCGTCCGGGTCGAGCGGGCGGTGCGTCTCACGGGTCGGGGCGAGCCGGGCCAGCCGGGGCACCCGTACCGCACCGCGGCGTACGGCAATCTGCGGTTCACCGGAGGTGACCGCCTCGATCAGCCGGCCGGGGCTCTCCGGGTGCGCGTCCAGGTCGGCCAGGACGAAGCGCTCCGGGTTCTCCGACTGGGCCGAGCGGATCAGGCCCCAGACCGGGGCGGCGGACAGGTCGGTGACGTCCTCGTCCGGGCCGGCGGCGATCGCCCCGTGGGTGACCAGGACCAGCCGGGCCCCGTCGAAGGCCGCGTCGTCCAACCAGTGCTGCGCGGTGACCAGCGCGGCGATGGTGGTGGCGTGGGTGGACCGGGGGTCCGGGTCCGTTGCGGAGCAGTCGACCAGCACCAGGTCCGGACGGTCCGCCCCACCGGCCAGGGCGACACCGAGGGCCGCGAGGTCCGGGTAACGGTCCACGCCGCGAGCGTCGAGTGCGGGCAGGTCGTCGCCGAGGACCACGATCCGGCCCGGGTCGACGGCGGTGGTCGTGACGGCCGGCCAGTCGACGTGGAAGAGCGTGTCGTCGGTGGTGGCGAGTTGGTCGGCGGAGATGGGCCGCAACGTGAGCACCCGCACCTCGGCCACCGGCGCGCCGGTGGCGTCCGCGACGGCGACGCTCACGTCGGCGTTCTCCGCGATCCGCACCCGGACCCGCAGGTCGGTGGCTCCGGCCGAGTGCAGCGCCACGTCGTTCCAGGCGAACGGGAGCCGGTTGCCCTGCTCGGTGGTGCGGGCCGGCAGCAGGCCGGTGGCGTGCATGGCCGCGTCGAGCAACGCCGGGTGCAGGCCGAAATCGGCCGCGTCGGTGCCGCTGCCGTCCGGGATACGCACCTCGGCGTACGCGTACTCGCCGGCCACCCAGGCTCGCTGGAGCGCCTGGAACGCGGGCCCGTAGGTGAACCCCTGCGCGGCCAGCCGGTCGTAGAAGCCGGTCAGGTCGGCGGGCTGGGCCCCGGCGGGCGGCCAGCTGGTGAAGTCCCGCCAGTCCGCGGTGGACGCCTCGGCGGCCTGGACCACCCCGGCGGCGTGGCAGGTCCACGGCTTGTCCGGGTCGGTGACGTCGACCGCTCGGGAGTGGATGGTCACCGCGCGGGAGCCGTCGTCCTCGGCCGGGCCGACCCACACCTGGAGTTCGGTGTCGCCGCGCTCGGCCAGCACCAGCGGCGCCTGGAGGGTGAGTTCCCGCAGGTGGCCGCAGCCGACCTGCTCACCGGCGCGCAGCGCGAGTTCCACGAAACCGGTGCCGGGCACCAGCACGGTGCCCTGCACGGCGTGGTCGGCGAGCCAGGAGTGCTGGTCCAGGCTGAGACGGCCGGTGTAGAGGAAGCCGCCGCCGTCGGCGAGCGCGACGGCCGCGCCGAGCAGCGGGTGCCCGGCCGGGCGTACGCCCACGTTGGTCAAATCGCCGGTCCACCGGCGGGAGGTGTCCGGCCAGTAGCGCTCGTGTTGGAAGGCGTACGTGGGCAGGTGCACCGGGCGGCCGGCGGGGAGCACGGCGCGCCAGTCCGGCGACACGCCGTGCACGTGCAGGCGGCCGACCGCGGCGAGAAGAGCCACCGGTTCGGGGCGGTCCTTGCGCAGCGCGGCGACGACCACCTGACCGTCGGTCCGGCAGTCCTCGGCCAGCGCGGTGAGGACACCGCCGGGGCCGATCTCCAGCAGGGTGGTGACGCCGGCGTCGGCCAGGGCGCTGAGGCCGTCGGCGAACCGGACGGCGTCCCGGACGTGCCGCACCCAGTAGGCGGCGTCCTGCCGTTCGTCGAGCCGGCCGGTGACGTTGGAGACGATCGGGATCCGCGGTTCGTGGTAGGTGATGCTCTCGGCGACCCGGCGGAAGTCGTCGAGCATCGGCTCCATCAGCGCCGAGTGGAAGGCGTGGCTCACGGTCAGTCGCTTGGCCTTACCGAAGTGCGCGGCGACGGCCTCGACCGCGTCCTGCCGGCCGGAGAGCACGATCGAGCGCGGGCCGTTCACCGCCGCGATCGACACGCCCTCGGTCAGCAGGGGCAGCACCTCGGCCTCGGTGGCCCGAACCGCGATCATCGCCCCGCCCGAGGGCAGCGCCTGCATCAGGGTGCCGCGGGCGGCGACCAGGGTCGCGGCGTCGGCGAGGGACAGCACGCCGGCGACATGCGCGGCGGCCAGCTCACCGACCGAGTGGCCGATCAGGTGGCCGGGGACGACGCCCCAGGACTCGATCAGCCGGTACAACGCCACCTCGACGGCGAAGAGGCCGGCCTGGGTGTAGGCGGTCTGGTCCAGCAGGCCGTCCGGGTTCTCCGCGATCACCCGGCGCAGCGGCTGCTCCAGGTGCGGCTGGAGGGCGTCGCAGACCTCGTCGAACGCCGCCGCGAAGGCGGGGTACGCGGCGGCCAGCTCGGTGCCCATGCCGGTGCGCTGGGAGCCCTGGCCGGAGAAGAGGAACGCGGTACGCGCGGTCTCCCGCTGGCCGACGAGCACTGCGGTGTCGAGGCGCCCCTCCGCCAGCGCCGCGAGCCGGTGCACCAGGTCGGCGCGGTCACCGGGGAGGATCACCGCCCGGTGGTCGAACGTGCCGCGGGCGGCCGTCAGGGCGTACGCCAGGTCGCGCAGGTCGACCCGGTCGTCGCCGGCCACCCGGGCGAGCAGTTTCGCCGCCTGCGCCCGCAGTGCCCGTTCGGTACGTCCGGACAGCAACCACGGTCCGTCCGGCGTCGGGGTGAGCGCCGGTGCCGGTGCGTTGTCGTCGGTGACCTCCGGGGCCTGTTCGAGGACCACGTGCACGTTCGTGCCGCTGACCCCGAAGGAGGAGACCGCCGAGCGGCGTGGCTCCCCGGTCCGCGGCCACGGCCGCCGGCTGGTGAGCAGCTCGACGGCGCCCTCGGACCAGTCGACCTGCGGGGTCGGCTCGTCGACGTGCAGCGTCTGCGGCAGGACACCGGCACGCATCGCCAGGACCATCTTGATGATGCCGGCGACACCCGCGGCGGCCTGGGTGTGCCCGAGGTTGGACTTGATCGAGCCGAGCCACAGCGGGTGCTCCGGGTCGCGGTCCTGCCCGTAGGTGGCGAGGAGGGCCTGGGCCTCGATCGGGTCGCCGAGGCTGGTGCCGGTGCCGTGCGCCTCGACCGTGTCGATCTGTGCCGGGGTGAGGCCGGCGTTGGCCAGCGCCCGTTGGATGACGCGCTGCTGCGCCGGGCCGTTCGGCGCGCTGAGCCCGTTGGAGGCGCCGTCCTGGTTGACCGCCGAGCCGCGGATCACGGCGAGGATCTGGTGGCCGTTGCGTTGCGCGTCGCTGAGCCGCTCCAGGACCAGCACACCGGCGCCCTCCGCCCAGCCGGTGCCGTCGGCCGCGGCGGCGAACGCCTTGCACCGCCCGTCGCCGGACAGCCCGCCCTGGCGGGAGAACTCCAGGAACGCGCCGGGGGTGGCCATCACGGTGGCGCCGCCGGCCAGCGCGAGCCCGCACTCCTGCTGGCGCAGGGCCTGCGCGGCGAGGTGCAGCGCCACCAGCGACGACGAGCACGCGGTGTCGACGGTGACCGCCGGGCCCTCCAGCCCGAGGCAGTACGAGACCCGGCCGGAGACGACCGCGGCGGCGTTGCCGGTGAGCAGGTGCCCCTCCAGGCCCTCGGAGGCGCCCAGCAGCAACGTGCCGTAGTCCTGGCCGGCGGTGCCGGCGAAGACGCCGGTCTGGCTGCCCTTCAGCGTCGACGGGTCGATTCCGGCCTGCTCCAGTGCCTCCCAGGTGACCTCCAGCAGCATCCGCTGCTGCGGGTCCATCGCGGTGGCCTCGCGGGGCGAGATGCCGAAGAAGGCCGCGTCGAAGTCGGCCGCGTCGTAGACGAAGCCGGCCTGGTGGGCGTCGGAGGTGCCCGCCGCGCCGTCGCCGAACAGGGCGTCCAGGTCCCAGCCCCGGTCGTCCGGGAACTCGGCCATGGCGTCGCGCCCGTCGAGCAGCAGTTGCCACAGGTCCTCGGGGGAACGCACGTCGCCGGGGAACCGGCAGCCCATGCCGATGATGGCGATGGGCTCCTGCTCGCCCGCCTCGACCTCGCGCAGCCGTTGCCGCGTCTGGTGCAGGTCGGCGGTGACCCGCTTCAGGTAGTCGAGGAGCTTGTCTTCAGTCAGCATCGCTTGCCAACCCCTCCGAGGATGCGCGCATCGTTCGGTCAGGACACCGAAAGTTGCGTGTCGATGAAGTCGAAGATCTCGTCGGCGCTGGCCGACTGGAGCTTCTCGGTGACGGTGTCGCCGCTGTGTTCGGTGGTGCCGTGCAGGTCGGCCAGGAGTGTCTGGAGCCGCGCGGTGAGCTGCGACCGCGCGCCCTTGTCGAGGGTTCGCCCGGCGATCAGCCCGGCGAGCCGGTCCACCTCGGCCAGCAGCGGCAGCTCGGCAGCCGAGTCACCGACGATCCGGCCCACCAGGTGTGCGGTGAGGGTCCGGGCGTTGGGGTGGTCGAAGGCCAGGGTCGCCGGGAGCTTGACGCCGGTCGCCACGCTGATCTGGTTGCGCAGCTGCACCGCCGTCAGGGAGTCGAATCCCAGTTCCTTGAACGCCCGGTCCGGCTCGACAGCGGTGCTGTCGGGGTGGCCGAGCACCGAGGCCGCCTGGGCGCGGACCAGATCGAGCAGGACGGCGTCCCGCTCGGCCGGGTCCAGACCGTCGATCCGGCGCAGCCACGGCGCGCTCGCCGGGTCGCCGGTGCCGGCGGCCACCGCGGCACGGACCGCGGGCAGGTCGCTGACCAGGAGCGGCGGGCCGGCCGGGTGCTGCTCGGTGAAGCGGTCCCAGGCGATGTCGGCCAGCACGATCCGGGTGTCCGCGTGGTCGAGGACCTGACCGAGCGCGGTCAGGGCGGACGGGGTGGGCAGCGGGGTGGTCGCGGGGCCGTCGGTGGCCTCGCTCTGCGCCCACCCGCTCCAGGTGATCGAGGTGGCGGGCAGGCCGGCGGCGGTGCGCCGGTCGGCTAGGGCGTCGAGGTACGCGTTCGTGGCGGCGTACGCGCCCTGCCCGGTGCTGCCGAGGGTCCCGGCGAGCGCCGAGAACAGCACGAACGCGGTCAGGTCGTGATCGCGGGTCAACTCGTGCAGGTGACGGGCACCGGTCGCCCGGCCGGCGGCCACGGCGGCCAGACGCGCACCGGTCAGCCCGGTCAGCAGGCCGGAGTCGCGGGTGCCGGCGAGGTGGAAGACGGCGGTCAGGTCGTCGATGCCGTCGAGCACGCCGCGGAGCGCGTCACGGTCGGCGACGTCGCAGGCGGCGATGGTGACCCGGGCGCCGAGTTGCTCCAACTCGGTACGCAGGTCGTCGGCACCGGGGGCGTCCGGGCCGCGGCGGCTGGTGAGCACCAGGTGCTCGGCGCCGCGTCCGGCCAGCCATCGGGCCACGTGTGCGCCGATCGCCCCGGTGCCACCGGTGACCAGGGTGGTGCCGGTCGGCGCCCATCCGGTCGTCGGTGCCGAGGACGTGAGCGGTGCCGGTCGCAGGCGGCGGGCGACCGCCCCCGCGGACCGGATGGCCACCTGGTTCTCGCCGGTCGAACCCGGCTCGCCGCGAAGGGTGACGACGAGCCGGGTTCCGGCCACCGGGTCGAGAGTGTCGGGCAGATCGATCAGCCCGCCGAAGCGCTGCGGGTCCTCGGCCTCGAGTACGGGTCCAAGGCCCCAGAGCATCGCCTGGGCCGGATGCGGCACGTCCTCGCCGGGGGCGACGGCAACCGCCCCACGGGTGACGCACCACAGTTTCGCCGGGGAACCGATGTCGCCGAGCGTCTGCAGCAGCGTCAGCGTGGCGGTCGTCCCGGTGGTGATCTGCGGGTTCTCTCGATCCGGACGTTGGTCGAGCGCGAGCAGCGACAGGACGCCGGCCAGCGGGATGTCGATGTCGGAGAGCCGGTTCAGCAGACTGGCCAGCTCGGAGCGCTCGGTGGTGGCGGGTGCGATCTCCAGGACCTCGGCGCCGTGCTCACGCAGGGCGGCGGCGCAGTCGGTGGCGATCCGGTGCTGGTCGGTGGTGTCCGGTACGACGAGCAGCCAGGTGCCGTCGAGCCGGGGCGGTGTGCCGGCGTCCGGGATCGGGGTCCAGCCGACGGTGTAGCGCCAGGTGTCGGTGGTGTCCCTCTCCCTGCGGGTGCGCCGCCAGGCGGCGAGCACGGGCAGCAGGTCGCCGCCGTCGCCGGTGATGCCCAGCGGGCTGAGGTCGCCGTCCTCGACGGCCTGCCAGAACTCGCTGTCCACCGGGTCGGCCGCGCTCATCGCGCCGCCACCGGTGGGCCAGAAACGCTGGTGTTGGAACGGGTACGTCGGCAGGTCCACCACCCGGGTGGCCGGGATGACCGTGCTCCAGTCGACCGGGGCGCCCTGCACCCAGGCCTCGGCCAGCGACCGTACGACCTGGTCGGTGCCACCGGCGTCGCGGCGCAGTGTGCCGATCGTGGCCGCGTCCACCGTGTCGGCGATCGCGCCGGTGAGCACCGGGTGGGCGCTAACCTCGATGAAGATGCGGTGACCGGCGGCGTACGCGGCGTCGACGGCCTGGTCCAGGCGCACCGGCTGGCGCAGGTTGCGGTACCAGTAGCCGGCATCCATCGCGCCGCCGTCGGCGACGGTGGAGAACACCGGCACCTCGCCGGCCAGCGGAGTGACACCGTCGAGCAGCCGGGCCAGCTCGGCCTCGACCGGCTCGACCAGGGCGCAGTGCGAGGCGTAGTCGACCCTCACCCGCCGGGCCCGTACGCCGGCCGCCTCCGCGACGGCCAGGAAGACGTCGAGACTGGCGGGAACACCGGCGACGACCACGCTGGTCGGGCCGTTGACGGCCGCGACGCTCACCCCGTCGGGAAGCAGCGGGGTGACCACGTCCAGGCCGGCGTTGACCGAGACCATGCCGCCGGTGCCGGCAATCGTCAGCAGCGCCCGGCTGCGCAGCGCGACCACCTTGGCCGCGTCGCCGAGGGACAGGACGCCCGCGACACAGGCCGCCGCGATCTCGCCCTGCGAGTGACCGATCACCGCGTCCGGTACGACACCCCTGGCCCGCCAGACGTCGGCGAGGGCGACGTTGACCGCCCAGAGGGCGGGTTGCACGACGTCCACCCGCTCCAGCCACCGCGGGTCGTCGGAGCGCAGGACGTCGAGCAGGTTCCAGTCGACGAACGCGTCCAGGGCCGCGGCGCACTCGGCGATCCGGGCCGCGAAGACCGGCTCGGCGTCGAGCAGGCCCACCGCCATGCCGATCCACTGTGAACCCTGGCCGGGAAAGACGAAGACGACCTCCGCGTCCGGGTACGTCGACCCGGAGATCACCGAGCTGGACGGCAGGCCGTCGACCAGCGCGTCCAGACCGGGCGCGTGGTCCGGGCCGAGCACGACGGCCCGCTGGCTGAACGCCGAGCGGGTCGCGGCCAGCGAGTAGGCCACCTCGCCGGGTGCGGCGTCCAGCGCGGAAAGCCGCTGCGCCTGGTCGGCGATCGCCTTCGCGGTGCGCCCGGTGAGCAGCCACGGCACGTCCGAGGTCGTCGCGGTGACCTCGTCGGCGTCGACGGCCGGGGCTTCCTCGATGATCACGTGGGCGTTGGTGCCGGAGACGCCGAACGAGGAGACACCGGCCCGACGCGGGCGCTCGCCCGCACTCCACGGCCGCGCCTCGGTGAGCAGTTCCACCGCGCCGTCGGACCAGTCCACCTGCGGCGTCGGCTCGTCCACGTGCAGGGTCCGCGGCAGGGTGCCGTGGCGCAGCGCCTCGACCATCTTGATGATGCCGGCGACCCCGGCGGCGGCCTGGGTGTGGCCGATGTTCGACTTGACCGAGCCGAGCCACAGTGGCTGGTCGGCGGGACGTTCCTGACCGTAGGTGGCCAGCAACGCCTGGGCCTCGATCGGGTCGCCGAGCCGGGTGCCGGTGCCGTGCGCCTCGACCACGTCGACATCCGCGGCGGACAATCCGGAATTGGCGAGAGCGGCCCGGATGACGCGTTGTTGGGAAGGCCCGTTCGGCGCGGTCAGACCATTCGAGGCACCGTCCTGATTGACGGCGGAACCGCGCACCACGGCGAGTACGCGGTGGCCGTTGCGGCGCGCGTCGGAAAGCCTTTCCACGAGGAGCATTCCGACGCCCTCGGAGAACCCGGTGCCGTCGGCGGCACCCGCGAAGGCCTTGCAGCGCCCGTCGGCGGCCAGGCCCCGTTGACGGGAGAAACCGACGAACAGCGACGGGGTGGCCATCACGGTCACCCCACCGGCCAGGGCGAGATCGCACTCGCCGCTGCGCAGGGCCTGCGCCGCGAGGTGCAGCGCGACCAGGGACGACGAGCAGGCCGTGTCGACGGTGACCGCCGGGCCCTCCAGGCCCAGCACGTAGGACACCCGGCCGGACAGGACCGCGCCGGCGTTGCCGGTCGCCAGGTAGCCCTCCAGGCCTTCGGAGGCGCCGAACAGCACGGCCGAGTAGTCGGAGCCGTTGGTGCCGGCGAAGACGCCCGTACGCGAACCGGCGAGACCCGCCGGGTCGATTCCGGCGCGCTCGACGGCCTCCCACGAGGCTTCCAACAACAGCCGCTGCTGAGGATCCATCGCTAATGCCTCACGCGGATTGACACCAAAGAATTCGGCATCGAACTCACCTACGTCGTAGAGGAACCCGCCATTCCGGGTGTATGTGGTCCCAGCGTTGTCGGGATCGGGATCGAACAACACCCCTAAATCCCAGCCCCGATCCGCGGGAAAGGCGCCCATGCCGTCGCCGTCCGCGCTGACCAGCCGCCACAGGTCCTCCGGGGAGCCGACGCCGCCCGGGTAGCGGCAGCTCATGCCGACGATGGCGATCGGCTCGTCGACCGCCACCGGGGTCGTCGGGGCCGGGGTGGCCGGTCCCGGGTCGGTGTCCACGAGCTGCTCCCGCAGACGGGCGCTGAGGGCGTGCGGCGACGGGTGGTCGAAGACCATGGTGGCCGGCAGGCGCAGGCCGGTGGCGCGGGCCAGCCGGTTGCGCAGCTCGACGCCGGTCACCGAGTCGAAGCCGAGTTCCTGGAAGGTGCGGCGTGGTTCGACCGCCTCCGGCGACGGGTAGCTGAGCACCGCGGCCACCTGGGCGCGGACCAGGTCGAGCAGGGTTCGCCGCTGGTCGGCCTCGGACTGGCCGGCGAGCTGCCGGGCGTACCCGTTGGTGGGTGTTGCGGCCGGGTCGCCGGCCGCGCTCGTCGCGGAGCGTGACCGCAGTGCCCGCACCTCGGGCACCGCGTCGAGCAGGGGGGCCGCACGGGTGGCGGTGAACGCGACGAAGTAGCGGTCCCAGGCGATGTCGGCGATGGCGAGGTACGTCTCGTCGTGGTCGACCGCGCCGCGCAGCGCCTCGATGGCGAGGGCCGGTCGCATCCCGGGCATACCGTGCCGGTCGAGCAGGTCGCCGAACCGGCCGTCGGCGAGGCCGCCGCCGTCCCAGGCGCCCCAGGCCACCGAGAGGGCGTGCCGGCCGGCGGCGCGGCGCTGCTGGGCGAGCGCGTCGAGGTAGGCGTTGGCCGGGGCGTAGTTGCCCACGCCGGAGCTGGCCAGGGTGCCGGCCACCGACGAGCAGAGCATGAAGACGGCGAGGTCCAGGTCGCGGGTCAGCTCGTCCAGGTTGGCCGCGGCGGTCATCTTGGCGTGCAGGGCACGCGACATCCGGTCGGCGTCGAGGCCGTCGACGACGGTGTCGTCGATGGCGGCGGCGGTGTGCACCACGGCGGTCAACGGGTGCTCGGCCGGAACGTCCGCGAGGACCCGGGCCAGCGCGTCCCGGTCGCCGGCGTCGCAGGCCACCACGGAGACCGTGGTGCCCAGTCCGGTGAGTTCGGCGGTGAGGTCGGCGGCGCCCGGCGCGTCCGGTCCGCGACGGCTGAGCAGCAGCAGGTGCCCGGCGCCGGAGCGGGCCAGCCAACGGGCGATGTGACCACCCAGGGCGCCCGTGCCGCCGGTGATCAGGACGGTGCCCTCGGGGTTCCAGCGGCGGGTCGGGGCCGTCTCGGCGAGCGGCGCGCGGACCAGCCGGCGGCCGAAGACGCCGCTGCTGCGCAGTGCCACCTGGTCCTCGCCGGTGGCGCCGGAGACAACGGTGGCGAGCAGTCGTCGGGTGCGGTCGTCCAGTTCGGCCGGGAGATCGACGAGCCCGCCCCACCGGTCCGGGTGCTCCAGCGCGGCAACCCGCCCGAAGCCCCAGACCAGGGCCTGGGCCGGGTTGGTGACCGGGTCGGTACGACCGACCGACACCGCCCCCGAGGTGGCGCACCACAGGGGCGCACCGAGGTCGGCCATCCCGAGTGCCTGGGTGAGGGCGACCGTGGCGGCGAAGCCGGCCGGCACGTCCGGGTGGTCCGGCAGCGGCTGTTCGTCCAGGGCGAGCAGCGAGAGGACGCCCCCGGGCTGCGCGCCGCGCAGGGTGTCGGCCAGCGAGTCCCGGTCGGCGGTGCGGGTGTCGACCTCGACGGCGATGACACCGGCGGCGTGCTGGCCGAGGGCGTCGAGGGTCGCGGTGACCCGGTCGTCGTCGCGCCGCCCGGCGGGCACCAGGACCAGCCAGGTGCCGGCGGGGGTGCCGTCGGCGCCTCCCGGGTGCGGGCGCCACGCGATGTGGTACCGCCAGGAGTCGACGGTCGCCTGGTCGCGACTGCCCCGGTGCCACGACGTGAGGCTGGGCAGGATCGGCTCGACCACCTCACCGGGCACGCCGAGGGTGGCGGTGAGCGCGCCGACGTCGGCGCGGTCCACGGCCGCCCAGAAGCCGGCCTCGGCCGGGCTGCCGCTGCCGGTGCCGGTGCCCGGGTCGGCGGCGCCGAACTCCACCTCCAGCCAGAAGCGCTGGTGCTGGAACGGGTACGTGGGCAGGGCGACGGTACGCGCTCCGGGGAACACCGCCGGCCAGTCCAGTCGGACGCCGTGCACGTGCGCCTCGGCCAGTGACCGGGTGAACCGGTCGAGGCCGCCCTCGTCGCGGCGCAGGCTTCCGATGACCGCGGCGGCGTCGTCGTCCGTGCCGCCGAGCAGTTCGGTGAGCCCGCCGGTCAGGACGGGGTGCGGGCTGCACTCGACGAAGACGGTGTGCCCGTCGGCGCGCAGACGGTGCACGGTCTGCGCGAAGAGGACCTGTTGGCGCAGGTTGCGGAACCAGTAGTCGCCGTCCAGCGTCGTGGTGTCCAGCGGCTCGCCGGTGACCGTGGAGTAGAACGGGATGGCCGCCGGGCCGGGCGCGAGCCCCTCCAGGGCGGCCAGCACGGCGTCGCGGATCCGCTCCACGTGCGCGGAGTGCGAGGCGTAGTCCACGTTGATCCGCCGGGCTCGTACACCGTCGCGCTCGCACTCGGCCAGCAACTCGTCCAGGGCGTCCGCGTCGCCGGCCACGACCACCGAGGCCGGCCCGTTGACCGCGGCGACGCTGATCCGACCCGGGTACGTCTCCAGTCGTTGCCGCACCGCGTCGGCGGTGGCCGCGACCGAGACCATGCCGCCGAGGCCGGACAGCGCCGACAGGGCCTGGCTGCGCAGCGCGACGACCTTCGCGCCGTCCTCCAGGGACAGCGCGCCGGCGACGACCGCCGCGGCGATCTCGCCCTGGGAGTGGCCGACGACCGCGGCCGGGGTGACACCGTAGGAGCGCCACAGCTCGGCGAGCGAGACCATGACGGCCCAGAGCGCGGGCTGCACCACGTCGACCCGCTTCAGCACGGTCGGGTCGGTGGAGCGCAGCACGTCGAGCAGCGACCAGTCGGTGTACGGCCGCAGGGCCGCCGCGCACTGCTCGATCCGGGCGGCGAACACCGGCGCGCTGTCCATCAGCTCGGCGGCCATCCCCACCCACTGGGAGCCCTGGCCGGGGAAGACCAGCACCGCGCCGGTCGCCTCACCACGGCAGGCGTACGCGTCCGCGGTGTCCGGCCCCTGGGCGGCGAACGCGTCCAGGCGCTCGCGCAGGCTCGTCAGGTCGCGGCCGACCAGCACGGCCCGGTGTTCCAGGGCGGCCCGGGTGGTGGCCAGGGAGAAACCGACGTCCGCCGGGTCGACGGGTCCGACGGTGTCCAGATGGGTGGCGAGGCGGTGGGCCTGGTCGCGCAGGGCCGCCTCGGTACGCCCGGACAGCACCCAGGGCAGGGCCCAGCGGGCCGGCGTCGGCGGCACCGCGTCGGACGCCGGGGCGGGCGCCTCCTCCAGGATCACGTGCGCGTTGGTGCCGCTGACCCCGAAGGCCGACACACCACCGCGGCGGGGCAGCCCGGTGTCCGGCCAGGGCAGGCGTTCGGTGGCCAGCGCGACCGTGCCGGCGGACCAGTCGACCTGCGGGGTGGGCTCGTCGACGTGCAGGGTGGGCGGGACCACGCCGTGCTGGATGGCCAGTGCCATCTTCATCATGCCGGCGATGCCGGCGGCGGCCTGGGTGTGGCCGATGTTCGACTTGACCGACCCGATCAGCAGGGGCCGTTCGGCGGCGCGTTGCCTGCCGTAGGTGGCGATCAGGGCCTGCGCCTCGATCGGGTCGCCGAGGGTGGTGCCGGTGCCGTGGGTCTCGACCACGTCGACCTGGGCGGCGGTCAGCTTCGCGTCGGCGAGCGCCTGACGGATCATGCGCTGCTGGGCGGGGCCGTTCGGGGCGGTGAGACCGTTCGACGCGCCGTCCTGGTTGAGGGCGCTGCCGCGGACCACCGCGATGACCGGGTGACCCCGGCGCTGCGCGTCGGAGAGCTTCTCCAGCAGCACCAGGCCGACGCCCTCGGCCCAGCCGGTGCCGTCGGCGGCTGCGGCGAACGGCTTGCAGCGGCCGTCGCGGGCCAGGCCACGTTGCCGGCTGAACTCCACGAACGGGGTCGGCGTCGACATGATGGCGACGCCACCGGCGAGGGCCAGGGAACACTCGTCGCGGCGCAGCGCCTGGGCCGCCAGGTGTACGGCGACCAGCGACGAGGAGCAGGCGGTGTCGATCGTGACGGCCGGCCCCTCCAGGCCGAGGGAGTACGCGATCCGCCCGGACACCACGCTGGTCGAGCTGCCGGTGAGCAACTGTCCCTCGATGGCGTCCGGCGCGCTCATCAGCACCCGGGCGCTGTAGTCCTGCATGGTGACGCCCGCGTAGACACCGGTGCTGGTGCCGCGCAGCGACAGCGGGTCGATCCCGGCGCGTTCGAACGTCTCCCACGCCGACTCGAGCAGCAGTCGCTGCTGCGGGTCCATGGTGAGCGCCTCACGCGGTGAGATCCCGAAGAACGCGGCGTCGAACTCGCCGACCTCGTCGATGAACCCGCCGTGCTTGGTGTACGTGGTGCCGCGGTGCTCCGGGTCGGGGTCGTAGAGCTCCTCGACGTTCCATCCCCGGTCGGCGGGGAACTCGGTGATGCCGTCGCGGCCGTCGGCGAGCATCCGCCACAGCTGTTCCGGGCTGTTCACACCGCCCGGGAAGCGGCAGCTCATCGCGACGATCGCGATGGGCTCCTGGTCGCGTGACTCGACGGCCTGCAGCTGACGCTTGGTGCGCCGCAGATCAGCGGTGACCTTCTTGAGGTAGTCGAGAAGCTGCTGCTCATCGGCCATCGTTCGGCCCTCCCCTAGGACGGAAGTGGTGGATCACGGGAATTCGAGTTCGTTGTCGATCAGGTCGAAGATGTCCTCGGCGGAGGCGCTGTCGAGGTCGGCGTCGTCGGACGTCGCCGTGGCGGGCACCGCCGAGGCCGGTTCCACGGCGGCGAGAAGTTCCCGCAGCCGGGCCGTGATGCCGGTGCCGGCCAGCGCCTCGGCGTCCAGCGCGGAGATCGCTCCGCTCAGCCGGTCGAACGCGACGTGCACGGCGTTGCCGTCCGGCTCGGCGCCGGTGGTGAGTTCCTTGCCGAGGTGCTCGGCGAGCGCCTGGGCGTTCGGGTAGTCGAAGACGAGCGTGGCGGGCAGTCGCAGTCCGGTCGCGCCGTTGAGCCGGTTGCGCAGCTCGACGGCGGTCAGCGAGTCGAAGCCGAGTTCCTTGAAGGCGCGGGTGGCCTCGATCGGCTCCGAGGCGGGTCGGCCGAGCACCACTGTGGCGTGCCCGCGTACCAGATCGAGAAGGATCCGCTGCTGGTCCGCCGCACCCAGCCCGGCCAACCGCCGGCCCAGGTCGTCGCCGGTGTCGGCGGCGGCGGCCGCCGCCCGGCGGGCCGGGGCCCGCACGAGGCCGCGCAGCAGTGGTGCCACCGCCCCGCCCTGCCCGCGCAGGATCCCGGTGTCGATGTTCGCCGGGACGAGGATCGCCTCGTCGTGGCGCAGTGCCGCGTCCAGCAGGGCGAGTCCCTGCCCGGCGGTGAGCGGGGCCATCCCACCGCGGGCCATCCGGGCGTGGTCGGTCGCGTCCAGGTGACCGGTCATCCCACTGGCGTCGGCCCACAGGCCCCAGGCCAGCGCCACCGCGGGCAGCCCCTGGTCGCGCCGGTGCTGGGCGAGGGCGTCGAGGAAGGTGTTCGCCGCCGCGTAGTTGGCCTGCCCGGCGCCGCCGAAGGTGCCGGCGCCGGCGGAGAAGAGGACGAACTCGGCGACCGGCGCCGAACGGGTCAGCTCGTGCAGATGCCAGGCGGCGTCGACCTTGGGCCGCATCACCTCGTCCAGGCGCTCCGGTGTCAGCGAGCCGACCACCCCGTCGGCGAGGACGCCGGCGGCGTGCACCACCGTGCTGAGCGGGTGCGCGGCCGGGATGCCGGCGAGCAGTCCGGCCAGGGCGTCCCGGTCGGCGGTGTCGCAGGCGACGACGTGGGCCTGCGCGCCCAGCTCGGCGAGTTCCGCGCACAGCTCGGCGGCGCCGGGAGCCTGCGGGCCGCGCCGGCTGGTGAGCAGCAGGTGCCGGCGGCCCTGTCGGGCGAAGTGCCGGGCCATCAGCGCGCCGAGCGTGCCGGTGCCGCCGGTGATCAGCACGGTGCCCTCGGGGTTCGGCCGGGGCGGCAGGGTGAGGGCGATCTTGCCGATGTGCCGGGCCTGGCTGAGGAAGCGGAACGCCTCCGGCGCGCGGCGCAGGTCCCAGGTGCGCAGCGGCATCGGGCGCAGGTGCCCGGCCGCGAAGAGGGCGATCAGGTCGGTCCAGATCTCGCGGATCCGGTCCCCGCCGGCCTCGATGAGGTCGAACGCCTGGTAGCCGACGCCCGGGTGCTCGGCGGCCACCGTGTCGGCGTTGCGGATGTCGGTCTTGCCCATCTCGACGAACCGCCCGCCGCGCGGCAGCAGCCGCAGCGACGCGTCGATGAACTCACCGGCCAGGGAGTCGAGGACCACGTCGACGCCGCGGCCGTCGCTCGCCGCGAGGATGCGCTGCTCGAAGTCGAGGCTGCGCGACGAGGCGATCCGGTCGTCGGCGAAGCCGTTGGCGCGCAGCACGTCCCACTTGCCGGGGCTGGCGGTGCCGAACACGTCGGCGCCGAAGTGCCGGGCCAGTTGGACGGCGGCCATGCCGACGCCGCCGGTCGCGGCGTGCACCAGCACCGACTGCCCGGCGCGCAGGTGGCCGGCGTCGACCAGGCCGAAGTAGGCGGTGAGGAACGCGACCGGCACGGTGGCGGCGACCGGGTACGACCAGTCGTCCGGGACCTTGGCGATCATCCGGTGGTCGGTGACGCCGATCGGTGCCATCGAGCCGGAGAAGAGGCCCATCACCCGGTCGCCGACGGCGTAGCCGCTCACCCCCGGCCCGACCTCGACGATCTCACCGGCCGCCTCGTTGCCGAGCACCTGCTGGTCGGGAACCATGCCGAGGGTCAGCACCACGTCGCGGAAGTTCAGGCCGCTGGCGTGGATGCGGACGCGCACGTGACCGTCCGGCAGGTCCCAGCCGATCTCCGGGCAGGGCAGCAGCTCCAGGTTGTCGAAGGTGCCCCGCTCGCGCACGTCGAGGCGCCACGGCTCGTCGCCGTCGGGCAGGACCAGGGCCGAGGTGGTCGCGGCGCGGGCCAGGCGCAGCGCGTGCGCGGTGCCTCCTCGCAGCGCGACCTGCGGCTCCCCGGTGCCGGTGGCGGCGACCAGAGCGGCCGCCGAGGCGGCGTCGCCGTCCAGGTCGGCGAGTTGGAGCCGGTCCGGGTTCTCCGCCTGCGCGGCGCGGACCAGGCCCCACAGCGGGGCGTGCACCAGGTCCTCGATCGGGTCCTCCGGGCCGGTCGAGACCGCGTGGCGGGTCACCACCACGAGCCGGGCGTCCGGCCCGGCTAGCCAGTCCTGCAAGAGGGCGAGGAAGGATTGGGTCGCGCTGGTCGCGGCCGTGGCGACGGCACCGGCGGTGCCGCCCGGGCCGAGGGGCGCGACGACCAGGTCCGGGCGTCGGCTCGCGTCGCCGCCGAGATCGGCGTACGCCACGACGTCGTGCCCGGCCTCGGCGATGGCCGCGGACAGGCCGATCTCGTCGGTGCCGAGGATCGCGACGAGGGCCGGTGCACCCCCGGCGGGAAGGGTCAGCGGGGTCCAGTCGAGACGGAACAGCGAGTCCCGGGCCGGGTCGTCGGCCGCCTTCAGGGCACCCGCGGCGATCGGGCGCAGCACGAGCGAGGCGATCGACAGGACCGGGCTTCCGGTCTGGTCGGCGGCGAGCACCGAGACGGTGTCGACCCCCTGCGGGCGCAGCCGGACGCGCAGCACCTCCGCACCGGTCGCGAGCAGGTCCACGTCGGTCCACGAGAACGGCAGCAGCCCGCCCTGTTCCGGGCCGGCCGGTCCGAGGGCCAGGCCGATCGGGTGCAGTGCCGCGTCGAGCAGCGCCGGGTGCAGCCCGTACGCGTCGGCCTCGGTCCCCCGGGGCAGGGCGACCTCGGCGTACACGTCGTCGCCGGAGCGCCAGATCGCCCGCAGTCCCTGGAACGCCGGTCCGTAGCCGTAGCCACGGGCTTCCAGGTCCGGGTAGAAGCCGTCCACCGGCACGGTCTGCGCGCCGGCCGGCGGCCAGACCGGGAGGGGTTCCGGTGCTTGCGGTCGGGTGGTGCTGAGCAGACCGGTCGCGTGCCGGGTCCAGGGCTGTTCGGCGTCGGCGGTGTCCGGCCGGGCGTAGAGGGTGAACGCCCGGTCCGGCCCGTCCCCGGCGGCGTCGACCACCGCCTGTAGTGCCAGACCGGCCTGGTCGGGCACGATCAGCGGCCGTTCCAGGGTGAGGTCGGCGACGATCGCGCAGCCGAGCTGGTCACCGATCCGGATGGCCAGGTCGAGCAGCGCGGTGCCGGGGACGACCAGGCGCCCGGAGACGCGGTGGTCGGCGAGCCACGGGTGCGTGCTGAGGGAGAGCCGCCCGGCGACGATCGTGCCGTCGGCACCGGCGAGTCCGAGGGCCGCACCGAGGACCGGGTGGCTGACCGGGGCCAGGCCGAACGCCGACGCGTCGCCGTGCGCGCGGGTGCTGGGGCGCGGCCAGTACCGCTGGCGCTGGAAGGCGTACGTGGGCAGTTCCACCAGCGGGGCTGCCGGGATGACGGTGGTCCAGTCGACGGGTGCGCCGCGTACCCACGCCTCGGCCAACGACCGGACCAGCTGATCGGGGCCACCCTCACCACGACGCAACGTCCCCACCGTCGCCACCTCGGCGGTGTCGGCGATCGCACCGGTCAACACGGGGTGCGCGCTGACCTCGACGAAGATCCGGTGCCCGGCCGCGTACGCCGCCTCGACGGCCAGATCCAACCGCACCGGCTGACGCAGGTTGCGATACCAGTAGCCGGCGTCCATGACGCCGCCGTCCTCCACCGTGGAGAACACCGGCACCACACCCGGCTGCGGGCGCACCCCGTCGAGCAGACGGGCCAACTCCGCTTCCACCGGCTCGACCAGAGCGCAGTGCGAGGCGTAATCGACCTTCACCCGCCTGGCCCGCACCCCAGCCGCCTCGGCGGCGGCCAGGAACGCGTCCAGGTCAGCACCGGCCACGGCGACACTGGTCGGCCCGTTGACCACCGCGACACTGACCCCCTCGGTCAACAACGGGGTGACCACGTCCAGGCCGGCGTTGACCGACACCATCCCACCGGTGCCCGCGATCGACAGCAGTGCCTGACTGCGCAACGCGACCACCTTCGCCGCGTCACCCAGCGACAGCACACCCGCCACACACGCCGCCGCGATCTCCCCCTGCGAATGGCCGATCACCGCGTCCGGCACCACACCCCTGGCCCGCCACACCTCCGCCAGGGAGACGTGCACCGCCCACAGGACCGGCTGCACCACGTCCACCCGCTCCAACGGATCGTCCGAGCGCAACACCTCCAACAGGTTCCAGTCCACGAACGGATCCAGGGCCGCCGCACACTCCGCGATCCGCGCCGCGAACACCGGCTCGGCATCCAGCAGAGCCACCGCCATGCCGACCCACTGCGAACCCTGACCCGGGAACACGTACACCACACCGGCATCAGGAACCGCCGCACCGGAGACCACCTGGCCCGACGGGACACCGTCCGCCAGCGCCTGCACGCCGCCGGCAACGTCGGGAGCCAGCACCACCGCCCGGTGGTCGAACACCGACCGGGACGACAGCAACGAGTACGCCACCGACGACGCGTCCGCCGCCACGGTCGACAACCGCGCGGCCTGGTCAGTGACCGCCGCCGCGGTACGCCCCGACAACAGCCACGGCGCACCCGACCCCGTCACCTCCACCGGAGCGACAACCGGCGCGGCGGGCGGCTCCTCGATGATCACGTGGGCGTTCGTGCCGGACATGCCGAACGACGACACCCCGGCCCGGCGCGCGCGCTCCCCCGCCGGCCACGGCCGCGCTTCGGTGAGGAGTTCCACCGCGCCCGCCGACCAGTCCACGTCGGGCGTCGGCTCGTCGACGTGCAGCGTGCGCGGCATGGTCTCGTGCCGCAGGGCGTGGACGACCTTGATGATCCCGCCGACACCGGCGGCGGCCTGCGCGTGGCCCATGTTCGACTTGATCGAGCCGAGCCACAGCGGCTGGTCGGCGGGCCGCTCCTGACCGTAGGTGGCCAGCAGCGCCTGCGCCTCGATCGGGTCACCGAGGGTGGTGCCGGTGCCGTGCGCCTCCACCATGTCGACGTCGGCCGCGGAGAGCCCGGCGGCGGCGAGCGCCTGGAGGATCACCCGTTCCTGGGCGGGCCCGTTGGGCGCGGTCAGGCCGTTCGAGGCGCCGTCCTGGTTGACCGCGGTGCCCCGGACCACGGCCAGCACCCGGTGACCGTTGCGCACCGCGTCGGAGAGCCGCTCCACCAGCAGCATCCCGGCGCCCTCGGCCCAGCCGGTGCCGTCGGCAGCCGCGGCGAACGCCTTGCACCGGCCGTCACCGGCGAGGCCGCCCTGGCGGGAGAACTCGACGAACGTGCCGGGGGTGGCCATCACGACCGCGCCGCCGGCCAGCGCGAGGGAGCACTCACCGCGTCGCAGTGCCTGTGCGGCCAGGTGCAGCGCCACCAGCGACGACGAGCAGGCCGTGTCGACGGTCACCGCCGGTCCCTCCAGGCCCAGCGTGTAGGCGATCCGCCCGGACGCGACGCTGGCCGCGTTGCCGGTGGCCAGGTAACCGTCGAGGCCGTCGTCGGCGGCGCCCATCAGCAGCGTCGAGTAGTCGTGTGAGTTGGTGCCCGCGAACACACCGGTGCGCGACCCGGACAGCGACGTCGGGTCGATGCCGGCCCGCTCGATGGCCTCCCAGGACACCTCCAGCAGGAGCCGCTGCTGCGGGTCCATCGCCAGGGCCTCGCGGGGGCTGATCCCGAAGAACGCGGCGTCGAAGTCGGCGACGGCGTCGACGAACCCGCCCTGCGCGGTGTGCGACGAGCCACGGTCGTCCGGGTCGCCGGCCAGGGCGGCCAGGTCCCAGCCACGATCGTCGGGCAGCCCGGAGACCACGTCGGCGCCGTCGGCGACGATCCGCCACAGGTCCGCCGGGGTGTTGATCCCACCCGGGTAGCGGCAGGCCATCCCGACGATCGCGATCGGCTCACGGTCGGCGGCTTCCAGGTCGCGCACCTGGTCGCGGGTCCGCTGCAGTTCGTTGATCACCTTTTTGAGGGATTCGCGCAGGCGTAGTTCGTCCGCCATCAGAACGCTCCTTGATCGGGCCGGCGGGGCAGGATGTCCGGCGTTACAGACCGAGGTCGTTGTCGACCAGGTCAAACAACTCGTCGTCGGAGGCGTCGGCGAGGGCGTCCGCGACGCCGTCGGTCTCGGCCCCGCCGGTGTTCAGCTTCGCCAGCAGGCTCTGCAGGCGCAGGACGATGCGGGCTCGGCCGCTGTCGTCGCCGTCGCGGCTGGTGAGCGCCAGTTCGAGCCGGTCGAGTTCGGCCGCGGTGGGCAGGACCGTCGCGGTGTCGGGCAGGAGCTCGTTCTTGAGGTACCGCGCGAGCACGGTCGCGGTGGGCCGGTCGAAGACCAGCGTGGCGGGCAGTTTCAGGCCGGTTTCCCGGCTCAGGTGGTTGCGGACCTCGACGGCGGCGAGCGAGTCGAAGCCGAGTTCCCGGAACGCCCGGGTCGGCGGGATGCTGTCCGCCGAGGAGTGGCCCAGCACGGTCGCCGCCGCGGTGCGTACCAGGTCGAGCAGGTGCTTCTCCCGGTCCTGCTCGCTCAGGGCCGTGAGGTGCTCGCGCAGTGCCGTCACCGCGTCGGTGCCCACCTCCGGGCCGTCGCCCACCGCGCCGGCCAGGGCGTCGCGGGCCTCCGGCAGGTCGGCGAGCAGGCTGCTGTGCCGGGCCATGGTGTACGCCGGGGTGAACTTCGCCCAGTCGACGTCGGCGACCGTGGTGGTGGCGTCGGTGCCACCGACCGCCCGGGCCAGGGCCGCGATGGCCGCCTCCGGGTCGAGTGGCAGCAGACCGCGTCGGCGCAGGCGGTCCTCGACCGCGGGGTCGTCGGCCATGCCCGCCCCGGACCAGGGGCCCCAGGAGACCGCCGTGGCCGGAAGCCCGGTCGCGTGTCGGTGCTCGGCGAGCGCGTCCAGGTAGGAGTTGGCCGCCGCGTAGCCGCTCTGACCGCCGCTGCCCCAGATCCCGGCGATCGAGGAGAACAGCACGAACGCGTCGAGGTCGTGGCCGGCCAGCAGCTCGTCGAGGTGGCTCGCGCCGTCCACCTTCACCCGGGTGACCGCCTCGAACTCCTCGGCGGTGCAGTCGTCCAGCGGGGTGGGGTGGTCGACGCCGGCCGCGTGCACGACGGCTCGCAGGGGGGTGGGGTCGGCGTGTACGTCGAGGAGCAGGTCGGCGACCGCGGACCGGTCGGTGACGTCGACCGCCGCGATGGTCACCCGGGCGCCGAGGCTCTGGAGTTCGGCGGAGAGTTCCGCGGCGCCGGGCGCCGCCGTTCCGCGCCGGCTGGTCAGGACCAGGTGTTCCGCGCCGGACCGGGCCGCCCAGCGGGCGACGTGCGCCCCGAGACCGCCGGTGCCGCCGGTGATCAGGACGGTGCCGGTCGGTTGCCAGGAGGTGCCGTCGGCGTCGGCGGTGACCCGGACGAGGCGGCGTCCGTGCGTACCGGTGCGGCGGATGGCCACCTGGTCCTCGCCGCCGGCGGCGAGGACCGCGACCAGGTCCCCGGCGGTACGCTCGTCGATCTGCTCGGGCAGGTCCACGAGCCCGCCCCAGCGCCGTGGGTGGTCGAGGGCGACGGCCCGGCCGAAGCCCCAGACGGTCGCCTGGGACGGTCGGCGCAGCGGGTCGGTGCGGTCGACGGTGACCGCACCCCGGGTCAGGCACCAGAGTGGTGCGCCCGCGCCGCCGCTGTCGCCGAGTGCCTGCAACAGGCGCAGCGTCGACAGTGCGGGGTCGGTGCCGTCGTCGGCGAGGGCCTGGAGGGAGACGACACCGGCCAGGTCCGGGGTCTCCGAGACGATCTGCCAGAGCTGGTCGGTGAGGACGCCCCGGTCGGTGAGGGTGTCATCGACGGTCGTGGTGATGACGTGCGCGCCGTGCTCCTCCAGGGCGGTACGCACCCATCGGGTGTCGTCGGTGGGCGACACCAGGAGCCAGGTGCCGGTGAGGGCGGGTGTGGCGTTCGACGTGAACGGCTTCCAGGTGACCCGGTACCGCCAGGTGCGGACGGTGTCGTGCTGCCTGCTGCGGTGCCGCCAGGTGGAGAGGACCGGCAGGGCGGCGTCGAGTGCCTCGCGGGCGGCGCTGTCGAGGTCACCGGCGATCAGGTCGAGGTCGGCGCGTTCGACGGCGTCCCAGAAGCGGGCGTCGGTCAGGTGCTGGCCGGGGGCGGCGGGCCGCGCGGTGTCCGGCCAGTAGCGCTCGTGCTGGAAGGCGTAGGTGGGCAGGTCGACGCGCCGCGCGCCGGGGTAGCACGGCGTCCAGTCGACCGCGACGCCGCGCACGAAGACCTGAGCGAGGGCGGTGAGCAGCGAGGTGGCCTGGTCGCGGTCGGAGCGTTGCACGGGTACGAACACCGCGTCCGCAACGCAGTCCGCGCCCATCGCGGACAGGACCCCGTCCGGGCCGATCTCCACGAACGTGGTCACGCCCGCGGCTTCCAGGGTGGCGATCCCGTCAGCGAAGCGGACCGCCTCCCGCACGTGCCGCACCCAGTAACCGGCGTCCTGCGTCCCGGCGATCTGCCCGGTCAGGTTCGACACCACGGGAATCCGGGGCTGCCCGTAGGTCAACGTCGACGCGACCTGCGCGAACTCCGTCAGCATCGGCTCCATCAGCACCGAGTGGAACGCGTGACTGACCCGCAGCCGCTTCGACTTCTCGAACTGGGCGGCGACGGCGGCGACCTCACCTTCCACGCCGGACAGCACCACCGAGCGCGGACCGTTGACCGCCGCGACGGACACCCCGTCGGTCAGCAGCGGCAGCACCTCCGCCTCGGTGGCGCGTACGGCGACCATCACGCCATCGGCCGGGAGTGCCTGCATCAGCCGGCCCCGGGCCGCGACCAGCTTCGCCGCGTCGGCGAGGGACAGCACCCCGGCCACGTGCGCGGCGGCGATCTCCCCGATCGAGTGCCCCACCAGGTAGTCCGGGGTCACCCCGAACGACTCGACCAGCCGGTAGAGCGCGGTCTCGACCGCGAACAGCGCCGCCTGGGTGTGGACCGTCTGGTCCAGGGCCTCCGCGTCGTGCGCGGTCACGTCCCGGATCGGCCGGTCGAGGTGGAGGTCCAGCTCGGCGCAGACCGCGTCGAACGCGTCCGCGTACACCGGGAAGGCCTCGACCAGGTCCAGGCCCATGCCGGGCCGTTGTGAACCCTGACCGGAGAAGACGAAGGCCAGCTTGCCGTCGGTGGTCTCGCCGGTCACCAGGCCCGCGGCCGGCTTGCCGGCCGCGGCCGCCGCCAGGACGTCGGCGTGCTGCGGGCCGAGAACCACCAGGCGCTCGGTCAGCGCCGCGCGGGTGGTGGCCAGTGAGTGCCCGACGTCGATCGCGTCCGGCTGGTCCTCGCCGGTCACCCCGGTCAGCAGGCGCGCGGCCTGGTCGCGCAGCGCGCCGGGGCTGCGCGCGGAGAGCGTCCACGGCACGATGCCCGCCTGCGGCCGGTGCGGGGCCGACGCGTTGTCGTCGGCGGTGGCCGGTGGCTCCTCGATGATCACGTGAGCGTTCGTGCCGGACATGCCGAACGAGGAGATGGCGGCCCGGCGCGGGCGGTCGCCGGCCGGCCACGGTCGCGCTTCGGTGAGGAGTTCCACCGCGCCGACGGACCAGTCCACGTGCGGGGTCGGCTCGTCGACGTGCAGGGTTCGCGGAAGGATCTCGTGTCGCATCGCCTCGACCATCTTGATGATCCCGGCGACGCCCGCGGCGGCCTGCGAGTGCCCGATGTTCGACTTGATCGAGCCGAGCCACAGCGGTTGGTCCTTCGGGCGGTCCTGACCGTAGGTGGCCAGCAGCGCCTGCGCCTCGATCGGGTCGCCGAGGACGGTGCCGGTGCCGTGCGCCTCGACCGCGTCGACGTCGGCGGTCGTGAGGTCGGCGGCGGCGAGAGCCGCCCGGATCACCCGTTGTTGCGCCGGGCCGTTCGGGGCGGTCAGGCCGTTGGAGGCGCCGTCCTGGTTGATCGCGCTGCCGCGGACCAGGGCGAGGACCTGGTGGCCGTTGCGTCGGGCGTCGGAGAGGCGTTCCACCAGCAGGACACCCACGCCCTCGGCCCAGCCGGTGCCGTCGGCGGCGGCGGCGAACGACTTGCACCGGCCGTCGGCGGCGAGGCCACGTTGGCGGGAGAACTCGGTGAACGTGCCCGGTGTGGCCATCACGATCGCACCGCCGGCGAGGGCGAGGTCGCACTCACCGGACCGCAGTGCCTGGGCGGCCAGGTGCAACGCGACCAGTGACGACGAGCAGGCGGTGTCCACGGAGACGGACGGCCCTTCCAGGCCCAGCGCGTACGACACCCGGCCGGAGATGACGCTGGCGGCGTTGCCGGTGGCCAGGTAGCCCTCCACGGCGTCCGGCGCCGCCATCAGCAGGGTCGGGTAGTCGTGGCTGTTGGTGCCGGTGAAGACGCCGGTGTGGGTGCCGCGCAGGGCGGTCGGGTCGATGCCGGCCCGTTCCACCGCCTCCCAGGACGTCTCCAGCAGCAGGCGCTGCTGCGGGTCCATGGCGAGCGCCTCGCGGGGCGAGATGCCGAAGAACCGGGCGTCGAAGTCGGCCACGCCGTCGAGGAAGCCGCCGGCCGCCGCGTACGAGGTGCCGCGGGCGTCCGGGTCGGCGTCGTAGAGAGCGTCGAGGTCCCAGCCTCGGTCGGCGGGGAGACTGGAGACGGCGTCGGTGCCGGTGTCGACCAGTCGCCACAGGTCCTCCGGCGAACCGACCCCGCCGGGGTATCGGCAGGCCATGCCGACGATGGCGATCGGCTCGTTGGCGGTGATCGTCTCGCGCGTCTCCGCGGTGGCACTGTCGTCGGTGCCGAGCAGCGCGGCCAGGTGACCGGCGAGCGTGGCGGCGTTCGGGTAGTCGAAGACGACGCTGGACGGCAGGTGCAGACCGGTCGTGGTGACCAGTCGGTTGCGGAGTTCCACAGCGGTCAGCGAGTCGAAGCCGAGTTCGCGGAAGGGCCGGTCGGTGCCGATGTCCGCGACGCCGCCCAACCCGAGCACGGCGACCGCCTCGGTGCGCACGACGTCCAGGAGCCGCTTGGCGCGTTCGGTGGCGTTGAGCCCGTCGAGGAAGGTGCTCTGCCCGGTCACCTCCTCGACCGGGGTGAACACCTCGTCCAGCAACGGACGCGGCCTGGCCGAGGTGCACTCCGCC
>NZ_JAKKFI010000051.1 GCF_022230955.1 Micromonospora cabrerizensis | reverse complement strand
GCACGATGTTCGACTTCACCGACCCCAACCACAACGGCTCACCACCGGAACGGTCCTGCCCATACGTGGCCAACAACGCCTGCGCCTCGATCGGGTCACCCAACCGGGTGCCCGTGCCATGCGCCTCCACCACATCAACATCCGCCACACCCAAACCAGCGCTACCCAACGCCGAACGGATCACCCGCTGCTGCGACGGACCATTCGGCGCCGTCAAACCATTCGACGCACCATCCTGATTGACCGCACTACCCGCCACCACCGCCAACACCGGATGCCCATTACGCACCGCATCCGACAAACGCTCCACCACCAGAACACCAACACCCTCACCCCACGCCGTCCCATCCGCCGCCGCCGCGAACGCCTTACACCGCCCATCACCGGCCAACCCCCGCTGACGCGAAAACTCAATAAACGTCCCCGGCGTCGACATCACCGTCACACCACCGGCCAGAGCCAAACCACACTCCCCCGACCGCAACGCCCCAACCGCCAAATGCAACGCCACCAACGACGACGAACACGCCGTATCAACAGTGACCGCCGGACCCTCCACACCAAGAACATAAGAAACCCGACCCGACAACACACTCGCCGCGTTACCCGTCCCCAGGAAACCATCAGCCTCCCGCGGCACCGCCAACAACAACGTCGAATAATCCTGACCATTAGTCCCCGTGAACACACCAACCGGAGAACCCCGCAAACCCAACGGATCCACACCCGCCGACTCCAACGCCTCCCACGACACCTCCAACAACAAACGCTGCTGCGGATCCATCGCCAACGCCTCACGCGGAGACACCCCGAAAAACGAAGCGTCGAACCCCGCCACACCCTCCAAAAACCCACCCGACGACACATACGACGTCCCGAACGACTCCCCATCACCAGCCAACCCCGACAGATCCCAACCCCGATCCGACGGAAACTCCACCACCCCATCACCACCAGAAACCACAAAATCCCACAACTCATCCGGCGACCCCACACCACCCGGAAAACGACACGCCATACCCACAATCGCCACCGGCTCATCCACCACCGACGACGCCACAACCACCGGAACAGAACCCTCAACCCCACCCAACAACGACCCCAAAAACACCGCCAACACACCCGCCGACGGATAATCAAAAACAACACTCGACGGCAACTGCAAACCCGTCGCCACATTCAACCGATTACGCAACTCCACAGCCGTCAGCGAGTCGAAGCCGAGTTCCTTGAACGGCTGGTCCGCGTCGATCAGCCCGGCGCCGGTGTGCCCGAGGACGGCGGCGGCGCTGGTGACCACCAGGTCGAGCAGCTCGCGGGCCCGCTCCTCGGCGCTCATCGCGGCGTACCGGCCGGCGGCCGGCGCGGCCGGCTCCGAGGCCGCTGCCTGGAGGCGAAGGTGGTCGGGCAGTGCACTGACCAGGGGGCGGACGCGGGCCGACGCGTACATCGGCAGGAAGCGGTCCCAGTCGACGTCGGCGATGGTCACGCAGGTCTCGTCGTGGTCGAGAGCCGACTGGAGGCCGGAGAGAGCCAGCTCCGGGTCGAGGGTGAGCAGGCCACGTCGGCGCAGCTGCTCGGTGATGTCCGGGTCGTCGGCCATGCCACCGCCGGCCCAGACGCCCCAGGCGACCGAGGTGGCTGCGGCCCCACGGGCACGACGCCACTCGGCGAACGCGTCGAGGAAGGCGTTGCCCGCCGAGTACGCGGCCTGCCCGCCACTGCCCCAGACGCCGGAGATCGAGGAGAACAGGACGAAGGTGCTGGGTTCGTCGCCGAGCGCGGCGTCCAGGTTGATCGCACCGGCGACCTTGGCGGCCAGGACCGCGTCGAGGTCGGCGTCGGTGGCGGTGGCAAGGTCGGTGTGGTGGTCGACGCCGGCGGCGTGCACGACGGTTCCGATCTGCTCGCCGTCCGCCCGCAGTCGCTCGATGAGCTGGTTCACCTCTGCCGGGTCGGCGACGTCGCAGGCGGTGACGGTCACCCGGGCGCCGTGGCGGCGGACCTCGGCGGCCACCACGTCGGCGTCGGGGGCGTGGATGCCCCGGCGGCTGACCAGGACCACGTGTTCGGCGCCGCGGACCGCGACCCAGCTCGCCACGCGGGCACCGAGGCCGCCGGTTCCGCCGGTGACCAGCACGGTGCCGCGCGGCAGCCACGCGTCGCGGGGCGCGGCGGCGGTGTGCGGGTGACGCAGCAGACGGCGTACGTAGGTGCCGGAGCCGCGTACGGCGATCTCGTCCTCGCCGCTGCCGTGCAGCGCGGCGACCACCCGCTCGGCGGCGCGCTGGTCCAGCTTCTCGGGCAGGTCGATGAGGCCGCCCCAGAGGTGGGGGCGTTCCAGGCCGAGGACACGGCCGAGACCCCAGGCCAGGGCCTGGCGGGGCGCGTCGAGGTGGTCGGCGCGGCCGGTGCAGACGGCGCCCCGGGTGGCGGCCCAGAGTGGCGCCTCCAGGCCCGCGTCGGCGCAGGCCTGCGCGGCGGTCAGGAGGGTCGCCGCCGGGTCGAGCGCGGGATCGAGGGCGAGCAGCGACAGGATGCCGTCGGCGGGCCCGGCGGTGCGCAGCTGCTCGGCCAGAGCGCCGCGCTCCGGTGTCACGGTGAGCACCGTGGTGTCGCCGAGCGCGGTCAGGAGCGTCGTGTCGACGTCGGCGTCGGCGCTGGTCAGCACGAGCCAGCTGCCGGTCGCCGGAGTGCGGGGCGAACCGGTCAGTGGTTCCCAGCCGATCCGGTAGCGCAGCGTGTCGAGCACCGCGTGGGTGTGCCGGCGCCGCCGCCACGCGGAGAATGCCGGTAGCAGCGCTTCGAGGGTTTCGCGGTCCTCGTCCGACCCGAGGCCCAGGGTTTCCGCGAGGAAGGCGGTGTCCTGGCGCTCGATCGCCGACCAGAAGTGCCCGTCGGCCGGATCGCCGGCCGTTTCCGTCCGCTCGGCGGGCGGCGAGGTGAGCCAGTACTGCTGGCGCTGGAAGGCGTAGGTGGGCAGGTCGATGAGACGTCCGCCGGTCAGGCACGGCGTCCAGTCCACCGCGACGCCGCGCACGAAGACCTGCGCGAGGGCGGTGAGCAGGGCGGTCGGCTGGTCGCGGTCAGAGCGTTGCACGGGTACGAACACCGCGTCCGCGACACAGTCGGCACCCATGGCCGACAGGACCCCGTCCGGGCCGATCTCCAGGAACGTGCTGACGCCCAGGTTCTCCAGGGTGGCGATGCCGTCGGCGAAGCGCACGGCCTCCCGCACGTGCCGCACCCAGTAGCCGGCGTCCTGCGTCTCCGCGACCTGCCCGCTCACGTTGGACACGATCGGAATCCGGGGCTGCCCGTAGGTCAACGTTTCCGCGACCTGCGCGAACTCGGCCAGCATCGGCTCCATCAACACCGAGTGGAACGCGTGACTCACCCGCAGCCGCTTCGACTTCTCGAACTGGGCGGCAACCGCGGCGACCTCGTCTTCCACCCCGGACAGCACCACCGAACGCGGACCGTTCACCGCCGCGACCGACACCCCGCCGGTCAACAGCGGCAGCACCTCGGCCTCGGTCGCCCGCAACGCGACCATCACGCCACCGGCCGGCAGGGCCTGCATGAGTCGACCCCGGGCGGCGACCAGCTTCGCCGCGTCGGGCAGCGACAGCACCCCGGAAACGTGCGCCGCCGCTATCTCACCGATCGAATGCCCCACCAGGAAGTCCGGGGTGACACCGAACGACTCGACGAGGCGGAACAGGGCGACCTCGACCGCGAACAACGCGGTCTGCGTGTAGACCGTCTGGTCGAGGTCGTCGCCCTCGGCGATCACCTCGCGGATCGGCCGATCGAGATGACGGTCCAGCTCGACGCAGGCCGCGTCGAACGCCTCCGCGAACACCGGGAACGACGAGGCCAACCCCAGACCCATACCCGGCCGCTGCGACCCCTGCCCGGAGAACACGAACGCCGTCTTGCCCCGCACCACCGACCCGACGGCCGGACCCGGCGCACCAGCGGCAACCGCCGCCAGCTCCTCCGGGCCGAACACGACCGCCCGGTGCGCGTGCAACGACCGCGACGACACCAACGAGAACCCGACGTCCACCGGGTCCACACCCGTCACCGCCGCCAACCGCGACGCCTGACCCCGCAGAGCCTCCGGTGACCGGGCCGACAACACCCACGGCACCCGTGCCGGCGGAGCAGCCGCACCCCGCTGCGGGATGTCGGCAGCCGGCGGCTCCTCGATGATGACGTGAGCGTTGGTGCCGGACACCCCGAACGACGACACGCCGGCCCGGCGCGGCCGGTCCTCGGCGCCGGTCCACGGCCGGGCCGTGGTCAGCAGTTCCACCGCGCCCGCCGACCAGTCCACCTGTGGCGTCGGCTCGTCCACGTGCAGCGTTCGCGGCATGGTCCGGTGCCGCATCGCCATCAGCATCTTGATGATGCCCGCGACCCCGGCGGCGGCCTGGGTGTGCCCGATGTTCGACTTGATCGACCCCAGCCACAGCGGCTCGTCGGCGGACCGGTCCTGGCCGTACGTGGCGAGCAGCGCCTGCGCCTCGATCGGGTCGCCCAGGGTGGTGCCGGTGCCGTGCGCCTCGACGAGGTCGACGTGCTCGGCGGGGACCCGGGCGTTGGCCAGGGCGCTACGGATGACGCGCTGCTGCGCGGGGCCGTTCGGGGCGGTCAGGGCGCTGCTGGCGCCGTCCTGGTTGACGGCGGTGCCCCGGACGACGCCGAGGACGCGGTGGCCGTTGCGGACCGCGTCGGAGAGCCGTTCCAGGAGCAACATGCCGGCGCCCTCGGCCCAGCCGGTGCCGTCCGCGGCGGCGGCGAACGACTTGCACCGGCCGTTGGTGGAGAGGCCACGCTGCTTGCTGAAGTCGACGAAGACGACCGGGGTGGCCATCACGGCGACGCCGCCGGCCAGGGCGAGTGAGCATTCCCCCTGACGCAGCGACTGGACCGCCAGGTGCAGGGCGACCAGCGACGACGAGCAGGCGGTGTCCACGGTGACCGCCGGCCCCTCCAGCCCCAGGGTGTACGCGACCCGCCCGGAGGCGACGCTGCCGGAGTTGCCGGTGCCGAGGTAGCCGGCGACGTCGTCCGGGATGCTGCTCAGGTTGACCGCGTAGTCGTGGTACATGACGCCGGCGAACACCCCGGTACGGCTGCCACGCATCCCGGTCGGGTCGATGCCGGCCCGCTCGAAGGTCTCCCAGGACGTCTCCAGCAGCAGGCGCTGCTGCGGGTCCATGGCGATGGCCTCGCGTGGTGAGATGCCGAAGAAGGCCGGGTCGAACTGGCCGGCCTCGTGCAGGAAGCCACCCTCGTGGGTGTACGACGTCCCGGGGTGGTCGGGGTCCGGGTGGTAGAGCGACTCCAGGTCCCAGCCCCGGTCGACGGGGAACTCGGTGATGCCGTCCCGCTCGTCGGCGACCAGGCGCCACAGGTCCTCGGGCGTCTCCACGCCGCCGGGGTAGCGGCAGGCCATGCCGATGATGGCGATCGGCTCGCGGTCGCGCTCCTCCATCTCACGCAACCGCTGACGGGTGTCGCGCAGATCGCTGGTGGCGCGCTTGAGGTAGTCCAGGAGCTTGGCTTCGTCGGCCATCAGAACGTCACTCCCCGTCGGTGTTTCATGCGGTCAGGCAATGCCGAGTTCGTCGTCGAGGAGGTCGAACAGTTCCTCGGCGGTGGCGCCGTGCAGGGCGCCGCTGTCGTGTGCCGGGTTGGCGCCGGCCCAGGCGTCGAGCAGGCTGTGCAGCCGGGCGGCGACCTTGGACCGGTCCGGGTCGTCGGCGCTGACGGCGGCCAGGCCCGCTTCGAGGCGGTCCAGTTCGCCGAGCACCGACAGGGCGGAGGCGGCGCGTTCGTCGAGCAGTTCGTCCTGCAGATAGCGGGCCAACGCCGCGGGCGTCGGCTGGTCGAAGACGATCGTGGCGGGCAGTCGCAGACCGGCGGCCGCGGCGAGCCGGTTGCGCAGGTCGACGGCGGCGAGGGAGTCGAGGCCGCACTCGACCAGCCCGCGGTCGGGCTGGATGGCGTCGGCGGAGGCGTGACCGAGGACCGCGGCGACCTGGGTCTGCACCATCTCGAGCAGGATCCGCGGCCGGTCGGCCGGTGCCGCCCCGACGAGTCGCCGCTTGAGCGCCTCGCCGGGCTCGGCACCGTCGGCGGAGTTCTCCGCGACCCGCCGGGTGGCTCGACGGACCAGGTTGCGCAACAGCGGCGGCACCGGGCCGTTGCCGGCCGCGACGGCCGGCTGCAACCCGATCGGCAGGACGACGGGAGTGCCGGCGCCCACCGCCGCGTCGAACGCGGCGAGACCGGTCTCGGCGGTGAACGGGGTGATGCCGAAGCTGGTCATCCGGCTGATGTCGGCGTCACTGAGCTGCCCGGCCATTCCACCGCCGACCGCCCACGGCCCCCAGGCGAGGGAGATGGCGGCGAGGCCGTGGTGGCGGCGGTGCCGGGCGAGCGCGTCGAGGTAGGCGTTGGCCGCGGCGTAGTTGCCCTGTCCCGGGCCGCCGAAGCTGCCGGCCGAGGAGGAGAACAGGACGAACGCGGTCAGGTCCCGGTCCTGGGTGAGCTGGTGCAGGTTGCGGGCGGCGTCGGCCTTGGCGGCCAGGACGGCGGCGATCCGCTGCGGGGTCAGGGAGGCGAGGACACCGTCGTCGACGATGCCGGCGGCGTGCACGACAGCGGTGAGCGGGTGCTCGGCCGCGACGGCGGCGAGGGTGTGGGCGAGCTGTTCGGCGTCGGCGGTGTCGCAGGCCGCCACGGTGACGGTCGCGCCGAGGCCGGTCAGCTGCTCGGTCAACTCGGCGACGCCGGGCGCGTCCGGTCCGCGGCGGCTGGTCAGCAGCAGGTGCCGTACCCCGTGGGTGGTGACCAGGTGCCCAGCCAGCAGGCCGCCGAGGGCGCCGGTGCCGCCGGTGACCAGGACCGTGCCGTCGGGGTCGATGCCCAGGTCGGCGGGCGCGGCGGTGGCCCGGGTGAGCCGCGGCGCGTAGGCGCGGCCGTCGCGGACGGCCAGTTGCGGCTCGCCACCGGCGAGGACACCGGGCAGGCTGGCCGCGGAGAGCGGCGATTCGTCGACGTCGGCGAGCACGATCCGGTCCGGGTCCTCCGACTGCGCGGAGCGGATCAGGCCCCAGGCGGCGGCGTGCGCCAGGTCGGGGGCGTCGGCGGCGGGGTCCGGTTCGACCGCGCCGCGGCTGAGCAGGATCAGGCGTGCCCCGGCGAAGGCGGGGTCGGCGAGCCAGCGTTGGGCGAGCGCCAGCCAGGCGTCGACCGCCGGGCCGGGTGCGGCCGCGCCGGCCTGCGCCGGGACGAAGACCAGGTCCGGTACGGCGCCCGAGGCGGCCAGCGCGTCCAGGTCCGGGTAGTCGTCGACCAGGGATCCGACGGCGGCCGCCGCGTCGGCCACGAACGGGTCGGGTGCGCCGATGACGGCGTACCGGCCGCCGGTGGGGGCGGCCTGCGGTTCGACGGGCGTCCAGTCCACGGTGAACAGCGGGGCCTCGTCGGTCGGTTGGCGCAGCTGGGTGACCGAGACCGGGCGCAGCACCAGCTTGCCGATCGTGGCGACCGGTTGTCCGGTCTGGTCGGCGAGGTCGATGCGGACCCCGTCGTCGCCGTTGGGGACGATCCGCACCCGGGCCACGGCGGCGCCGGTGGCGTGCAGGCCGATGCCGGTCCAGGAGAACGGCATCCGGCTCTGGGTGGGGCTGAGGCCCTGTCGCGCTTCGGCCGCCACGGCGAGGCCCATGGCGTGGGTGGCGGCGTCGAGCAGCGCCGGGTGCAGGCCGTAGCGGGTGGCTTCGGTGGCGGTCGGCTCGGCCAGGGCGACCTCGGCGTAGATCTCCTCGCCGCGTTGCCAGGCCGCCCGCAGGCCCTGGAAGGCCGGGCCGTACCCGTATCCGAGCTGGGGCAGGAAGTCGTAGAGGAAGTCGACCTCGATCGGGGTGGCGTCGGCGGGCGGCCAGGTCTCGTCCGCGTCGGGTTCTCCGACCGGCACCGAGGAGGCGGTGCCGGCGGCGTGCCGGGTCCACGGGCCGTGGTCGTCCCGGTCCGGGCGGGAGTGCACGCTGAGGGTGCGGCGGCCGTGGGCGTCGGCCGGGCCGACGCGGACCTGTAGCCGCGTTCCGGAGTCGTCCGGGATGACCAGCGGCGCTTCCAGGGTGAGTTCCTCGACCTGGCCGCAGCCGGCGTGGTCGGCGGCGTGCGCGGCCATCTCCACGAAGGCGGTGCCGGGCAGGATCGCGGTGCCGAGAACGGTGTGGTCGGTGAGCCAGGGTTGCAGGGCGGTGGCCAGTCGACCGGTGAACAGCACCTCGCCGGTGTCGGCGAGCGTGGTGACGGTGTGCAGCAGCGGGTGGCCGGTGCCGCTGTCGGCGAAATCGGCCGGGTCCGGACGCAGCCAGTAGGGCAGGTGCTGGAACGCGTACGTGGGTAGCGGGACGCGGCGTGCGCCGGAGCCGGCGTAGACCGCGCTCCAGTCGGGGTCGGTGCCGCGGGTCTGCAGCCGGGCGAGCGCGGTGAGGACGGTGACCGGTTCCGGGTGTCCGGCGCGCAGCGCGGCGACGGCGACCGCCGCCCGGCCGGGCTGGTCGGCGAGGGTTTCCTCGGCCATCGCGGCCAACACCGGGTCCGGGCCGAGTTCGAGCAGCGTACGGACCTGGCGCTGGTGCAGCGCGAGGACCGCGTCCGCGAAGCGGACCGTCTCCCGGGCGTGCCGCACCCAGTAGTCGGGCGAGGTGAGGTCGGCAGTGGTGGCGAGTTCCCCGGTCAGGGTGGAGACGATCGGGATCTGCGGCGGGTGGTAGGTCACCGCGGTCGCGGCCCGTCGGAACTCGCCGAGCATCGGGTCCAGGTGCGGCGAGTGGAAGGCGTGGCTGACCTGGAGCCGCTTGGCCCGCCGCCCGGTGTCGCGCCAGTGCGTCACGAGCTGCTCGACCGAGGCCTCGTCCCCGGAGACCACCGTGGAGGTTGGTCCGTTGACGGCGGCGACGGTGATCCGGCCGCTCACCGCGTCGAGGGTGGCGAGCACCTCCGCCTCGTCGGCCTGGAGGGCGGCCATCGCACCGCCGTCGGGCAGCGCCTGCATGAGTCGGCCACGGGCTGCGACCAGGGCGGCCGCGTCGGCCAGGTCGAGGACGCCGGCCACGTGGGCCGCGCTCAGCTCGCCGATCGAGTGCCCGGCCAGGTAGTCCGGGACGATGCCCCAGTGGGCGAAGAGCCGGAACAGGGCGACCTCGACGGCGAACAGCGCCGGCTGGGTGTACTCGGTGCGGTCCAGCAGGTCGGCGTGTGCCGGGTCGAGGACGAGGTCGCGGATCGACCGGTCGAGGTGGGCGTCCAGGTGGGCGCAGACCGCGTCGAACGCGTCGGCGTAGACCGGGTACGCGTCGTACAGCTCCCGGCCCATCCCGGCCCGCTGGCTGCCCTGCCCGGTGAAGAGCACCGCAATGCGCCCGTCGACGGTGACGTCGGCGCTGAGCGCGGGCGCCGTGGTGTCGTCGCGCAGGGCGGTGAGGCTTCGGCGTACCTCGTCGAGGTCGGTCGCGACGATGGTCGCGCGGTGGTCGAGGGCCGCCCGGGTCGTGGCGAGTGACCAGCCGAGGTCGGCGAGGTGCCCGGCGGGCTCCTCGGCGAGGTGGTCGAGCAGCGCCGCCGCCTGCGCCCGCAGGGCGGGGGCGGTCGCGGCGGAGAGCGTGACCGGTACGGCGGGGAGCGACCCGCCGGGGGCCGGTGCCACCGGCGCCGAGGTCGTCGGGTGTTCCAGGATGACGTGGGCGTTCGTGCCGCTCACCCCGAAGGAGGAGACAGCGCCTCGCCGGGGGCGACCGGTGTCCGGCCAGTCGCGGCGCCCGGTGAGCAGTTGGACGGTGCCGGCGGACCAGTCGACGTGCGGCGACGGCTCGTCGGCGTGCAGCGTGCGCGGCAGCACCCCGGCCCGCAGCGCGAGGACGGTCTTGATGACTCCGCTGACACCGGAGGCGGCCTGGGTGTGGCCGATGTTGGACTTCAGCGAGCCCAGCCACAGCGGGCCGGCCTCGCCGCGGCCCGGACCGTAGGCGTTGATGACCGCCTGCGCCTCGATCGGGTCGCCGAGGACGGTGCCGGTGCCGTGCGCCTCGACCACGTCGACGTCGGCGGGGGTGAGCCCGGCGTCGGCGAGGGCGGCCCGGATGACGCGTTGCTGGGCCGGGCCGCTCGGGGCGGAAAGGCCGTTGGACGCGCCGTCCTGGTTGACCGCGCTGCCCCGGATGACGGCCAGAACCTGGTGACCGTTCGCCTCGGCGTCGCGGAGCCGTTCGACGACCAGGACGCTGACGCCCTCGGCCCAGCCGGTGCCGTCCGCGTCCGCGCCGAAGGCCTTGCAGCGGCCGTCGGCGGCCAGGCCGCGTTGCCGGCTGAACTCGACGAAGACCATCGGGTTGCCGATCACCGCGACGCCGCCGGCCAGGGCCAGGTCACACTCACCGCGACGCAGCGACTGGGCGGCCAGGTGCAGGGCGACCAGCGACGACGAGCAGGCGGTGTCGACGGTCAGCGCCGGGCCTTCGAGGCCGAGCGCGTACGAGATGCGGCCGGAGATGACCGCGGTGGCGGTGCCGGTGAGCAGGTAGCCCTCGGTGCCCTCGGGGGCGTTGCGGACGCCGGCGCCGTAGCCCTGGCTCGACGCGCCGACGAACACGCCGGTCCGGCTGCCGCGCAGCGAGTGCGGGTCGATGCCGGCCCGCTCGAAGCCCTCCCAGGCGGTCTCCAGCAGGAGCCGCTGCTGGGGGTCGGTGGCAAGCGCCTCGCGGGGGGAGATGCCGAAGAAGTCGGCGTCGAACTCGGCGGCCTCGTGCAGGAATCCGCCGGAGCGGGTGTAGCTGGTGCCCGGGTGGTCCGGGTCGGGGTGGTAGAGGGCGTCGACGTCCCAGCCACGGTCGGCCGGGAAGTCGCCGATCGCGTCGCGGCCGTCCAGCACCAGTTGCCACAGGTCGTCCGGGGTGCGGACGCCGCCGGGCAGGCGGCAGCTCATCGCCACGATGGCGACGGGCTCGTCGGTCGTGGCGGGAGCCGTGGCGGGGTTCGCCGAGGGGGTCGGGACGGTGCCGGCGACCTCGTCGCGCAGCAGCCTGGCGATGGCCTGGACGTTCGGGTGGTCGAAGGCGAGCGTGGTGGGCAGCCGCAGGCCGGTCGCCGTGCAGAGCCGGTTGCGGAACTCGACGGCGGACAGGGAGTCGAAGCCGAGGTCGCGCAGTGCCCGGTCCGGGGTGACGGCGGAGGCGTCGGCGTGCCCGAGCACCGCGGCGGCCTCGGTGCGCACCAGGTCGACCAGGAAGGTGTCGCGTTCTCCGGGCGTCATCCCGGCGAGTTGCTCGCGCAGCCCGGCGGCCTGGCTGTCGTCGTCGGGAGTCGCGGCGGACAGCGCGGTGCGGGCGTCGTCGAGGTCGGCCAGCAGGGCGCTGGGCCGTCCGACGGTGAAGGACGGCGCGAACCGGTCCCAGCGCACGTCGGCGACCGTGACGGTGGCCTCGCCGAGCCCGACCGCCTGGGCCAACGCGACAGTGGTCTGCTCGGGCGGCATCGGCGGCAGGCCGCGGCGCAGCAGGTGGTCGGCGGTCTCCTGCTTGGTGGCCATACCGCCGCCACCCCAGGCACCCCAGGACACCGCGGTCGCCGCGCAGCCGCGGGCCCGTCGGGCCTCGGCGAGCGCGTCGAGGTAGGCGTTGCCGGCGGCGTACGCGATCTGCCCGCCGCTGCCCCAGGTGCCGGCGACCGAGGAGAACAGCACGAACGCGTCCAGGTCGTCGGGCTCGCCGAAGAGCCGGTCGAGGTTCTCCGCCCCGGTGACCTTGGCGTCCAGCACGTGGGCGAACTCGGCGAGGGTGACGTCGGCGATCGGCGTGTGCTGGGCGACACCGGCAGTGTGGATGACGGCGCGGATCGGGTCACCGGCGTCGGCGCTTTCGCGGACCAGTGCGGTGATCGCGTCGCGGTCGGCGACGTCGCACGCGGCGACGGTGACGCGTACACCGGTCGCGGTGAGTTCGTCGGTCAGCTCGGCGGCGCCGGGCGCGGCCGGGCCCCGCCGGCTGGTGAGGATGAGGTGGTCGGCGCCGTTGCGGGCGAGCCACCGGGCGAGTTCGGTGCCGATGCCGCCGGTGCCACCGGTGATCAGGACGGTGCCGGTCGGCTGCCAGGTGGGCGCGGTGCCAGCGGCGGCGCGGGTCAGCCGGCGGGCGAGGACACCGGACGAGCGCACCGCGACCTGGTCCTCGACGCCGTCGCCTTCGGTGATGCCGGTCAGGACCGCGCAGAGCCGGTCGGCGGCCCGCCCGTCGAGGGTCTCCGGAAGGTCGACGAGGCCGCCCCAGGAGGCGGACTGTTCCAGGGCGGCGACCCGGCCGAGGCCCCAGACGAACGACTGCGGGACGCGGCGTACCGGGTCGGCCGGGCCGGTCGAGACCGCGCCGCGGGTGGCCGCCCAGACCGGGGTCTGCGGGTGGGTCTCGCGCAGGGCGACCAGCAGGTCGGTGGTGGCGGCGGCGCCCCGGGTGAGGACCCGGTGCTCATCGGTGGGGTGGTCGTCGAGGGCGAGCAGGGACAGGATGCCGGCCGGGGCGGCACCGTCGAGCGCCCGGGCGAGTCCCGCGGCGGAGGTGACGGTGACCGTCGCGCCGGCCCGGGTCATCCGGTCAGTGATCGTGGAGACCAGGTCCTGGTCGGTGATCGTGGAGACCAGGTCCTGGTCGGTTTCCGCCGGTACGAGCAGCAGCCAGCTTCCGTCGAGTCGCGGCTCCGGCAGGTCGGTACGCGGCCGCCAGGTCACCCGGTAGCGCCAGGTGTCCAGCGCCCGGTGCTCGCGGCGTCCCCGACGCCAGTCGCCGAGCTGGGCGACCGCGTCGTTGAGGTGGCCCATGCCGAGTCCGGTCAGGTCGCCGTCCTCGACGGCCGCCCAGAACTCGGCGTCGACCGGGTCGGCGGCGACCAGCTCAGGTGCCGGGTCCGGCCAGAACCGGCGCCGCTGGAAGGCGTACGTGGGCAGGTCGGTGCGCCGGCCCTCGGGCAGCACGGTGGACCAGTCGACGGGGGCCCCGGCGACGTGCGCCTCGGCGAGCGCGCGGACGATCCGGCGCTGGTCGCCCTCGCCGCGGCGCAGCGTGTGCAGGACCGGGGTGGTGACCGTGTCGCTGATCCCGGCGATCAGCACCGGGTGCGGGCTGATCTCCAGGAAGAGCCGGTTGCCGGCGGTGGCCGCCGCGGTGACGGCCTGGTCGAGGCGGACCGGGTTGCGCAGGTTGGCGTACCAGTAGTCGGCGTCGAGGGTGCCGCCGTCGGCGAGGGCGCCGGTGACGGTGGACAGGAACGGCACCGAGGCCGGGCCGGGGGTGATGCCGGCCAGCGCGGTGGTGAGTTCGGCCGCGACGGGTTCCACGGCGTCGCAGTGCGAGGCGTAGTCGACCGCGACCCGCCGGGCCCGTACGCCCGCTGTCTCGCAGCGGGTCAGGAAGGCGTCCACGGCCTCGGCCGGGCCGGCGACCACGACGGCGCAGGGCCCGTTGACGGCGGCGATCGTGAGGCCGTCGGCCAGCAGGTCCTCGACCGTGCCGAGCGGGGCGCTGACCGAGACCATGCCGCCGGTGCCGGCGAGCCGGAGCAGGGCCCGGCTGCGCAGGGCGACGACCCTCGCGCCGTCCTCGAGGGACAGCGCGCCGGCCACGACCGCGGCGGCGATCTCACCCTGGGAGTGGCCGATCACCGCCGAGGGGGTGACGCCGTGGTCGCGCCAGAGTTCGGCCAGCGACACCATCACGGCCCAGAGCGCCGGCTGCACCACGTCGACCCGGTCGAGCAGGCCGGGGTCGTCGGAGCGGAGCACGTCGAGCAGGTTCCACCCGACGTGCGGGCGGAGCGCGTCGGCGCAGGCGGCGATCCGGTCGGCGAAGACCGGCGCGGTGTCGAGCAGGTCGGCGGCCATGCCGCTCCACTGGGAGCCCTGGCCGGGGAAGACGAAGACCACCTCGGCGTCCGCGACGGCGGTGCCGGTGACGACGTCGGTGTCGGTGGTGCCGCCGGGTGCGGCGGATGTGGCGAGGGCGGCAAGGCCGGCGCGGTGCTGCGGGCCGAGGACGACCGCGCGGTGGGTGAGCATCGAGCGGGCGGTACGCAGCGTGTGCGCGACGTCCGCCGGTTCGGTGGCCGCGCCCGGGCCGTCGAGGTGGGCGGCCAGCCGCGACGCCTGGTCGCGCAGGGCGTCGGCGGTGCCGGCGGAGATCAGCCAGGGAAGCTCCCCGACGCTCGGGGCGATCGGCTCGGCCGGCTCGGCGGCCGGTGCCTCCTCCAGGATGACGTGGGCGTTGGTGCCGGACATCCCGAACGACGACACCCCGGCGCGACGCGGACGCTCGCCGGTCGGCCACGGACGTTCCTCGGTGAGCAGGCGTACATTGCCGGCGGTCCAGTCGACGTGCGGGGTCGGCTCGTCGACGTGCAGGGTCCGGGGCAGCGTCTCGTGTCGCAGCGCCTCGACCATCTTGATGACACCGCCGACGCCCGCGGCGCCCTGGGAGTGCCCCAGGTTGGACTTGAGGGAGCCGAGCCACAGGGGACGGTCCTCGGGCCGGTCCTGGCCGTACGTGGCGATCAGCGCCTGGGCCTCGATCGGGTCACCGAGGACGGTGCCGGTGCCGTGCGCCTCGACGGCGTCCACGTCGGCGGTGGTCAGGCCGGCGTTGGCGAGTGCCTGCAACACGACGCGCTGCTGGGCGGGGCCGTTGGGGGCGGTCAGCCCGTTGGAGGCGCCGTCCTGGTTGACGGCGGAGCCGCGCAGCACCGCGAGGATCGGGTGGCCGTTGCGTTGCGCGTCACCGAGCCGCTCCAGCATGAGCAGGCCCACGCCCTCGGACCATCCGGTGCCGTCCGCGGCGCCGGCGAACGACTTGCAGCGCCCGTCCGGGGCGAGACCGCGCTGGCGGCTGAAGCCGATGAACGCGGTCGGCGAGGCGAGGATCGTGGCACCGCCGGCCAGGGCGAGGTCGCACTCGCCCAGGCGCAGCGCCTGACCGGCGAGGTGCAGCGCGACCAGCGACGACGAGCAGGCGGTGTCCAGCGTGACGGCCGGGCCCTCCAGCCCGAGCAGGTACGCGACGCGGCCGGAGATCACGCTGGGCGCGGTGCCGGTGAGGAAGTAGCCCTCGCTGCCCTCGGGTGGGTTCTGCTGGAGCAGCGAGACGTAGTCCTGGGTGCTCGGGGTGCCGGCGAAGATGCCGGTCCGGGTGCCGCGCAGGTGGTGCGGGTCGATGCCGGCCCGTTCGGTGGCTTCCCAGGCGGTCTCCAGCAGCAGCCGCTGCTGCGGGTCCATCGCCATCGCCTCGCGCGGGCTGACCCCGAAGAACTCGGCGTCGAAGGCGGCCAGGTCGGGCAGGAAGCCGCCGTCGCGGGTGTAGCAGGTGCCCGGGTTGTCGGGGTCGGGGTGGTAGAGCCCGTCGAGGTCCCAGCCCCGGTCGGTGGGGAACCCGCCGATACCGTCGCGCCCCTCGGCGACCAGCTGCCAGAGGTCCTCGGGGCTGTGCACCCCGCCGGGATAGCGGCAGGCCATACCGATCAGGGCGATCGGCTCGGAGCCGGCCGACTCCAACTCCCGAATGCGTTGACGCGCCTTGTGCAGGTCGGTCGTCACCCATTTCAGATAGTCCCGGAGCGTTTCTTCGCTTGCCATACGATGCCACCTCTTCAAGGCAGAGCGACCCGGAATGAGCTGGGCCGGAATACGGCGATCCGCAATCAGGACGCTATGGTCGCCCTGGTGGGCCAACAACCCCTGCGGGGTCGCGACGGACCCTCGCGCGCCCCGACGGGACCCCGATACTCCTCAGCCGATAGGGGTAGGTAGGGGATATCTACGGGGGTGCCCCGGGAGTCATTCTCAATACACAAAGCACGGAGCAGAACGGGACGGCAGCGAGGAAGCGCCGGTCCGGGCTCCGCCGGAAGGACCGGGTGACTCTTCGGGAGGGCAGCACAATGACCACGACACTGTTGACGCCGATCGATGCTCCGATTGACACTTTCGGCCCGCCGGCCGAGCTGAGCAGGTTCCTGGGTCAGCACTACTTCAGCCACGACGCCGCCAACCCGGCGACGAACCCGCCACTCGACTTCGAGAAGGCGGCCTTCCACTCCCGGACGGTGGTGACCGCCGAGCAGCTCACCTCCGTGGTGCAGGTCAACCTCGTCGGTGGACCCAGCGTCATCCCGCGCAGCCTGGTGGTCAGCAAGACGCTGGCGGCCAACGAGAAGCTGAAGATCTGCCACCTGGACGGGTACGAGCACTTCGAGCGTGACGCGGAGCTGGGCAATGTGTTCGTCTGGTCGATGCGTACCTCGATGGCTTTCTGACCAGCGCCGCCGGCCTCGGTGCCACGGCCCCTGCGGGGGCCATGGCGCCGAGGCCGGCGGCGTTGGGGGTGGCGCGGGTCAGGCGAGCTGGCGGCGCAGCAGCCGCAGGGACCAGGTGGTGGTGAGGGCCAGCAGGCCGATCGCGACCAGCGTGCCCACCAGCACGATCTGCTGGTCGTAGTTGCCGCTGATCAGCTCACGCTCGGCCTCGACGACATAGCTGAGCGGGTTGGCCCGGGACAGGTAGTACAGCCAGTCCGGGGCGCGGTCCATCGGCAGCAGCACACCGGACAGCAGCATCAGCGGTACGACGATGCCGCTGACCACCGGGGCCAGGGCGAACTCGTGCTTGAGCTTGAACGCCAGGCCGTAGGAGCCGAAGCCGACCGCGACCCCGATGATGGCGAGCAGGACCAACCCCGCGAGGATCGGCAGCACACCGGCCCGGAAACCGAGGATCAGCGCCAGCCCGATCATCAGGAGCGCCTGGATGAGCAGGAGCACCACGTCCTTGAGAACCCGGCCGGTGAGCAGGGCGACCCGGCTGACCGGGGTGACCTGCATCCGTTCCAGCACCCCGGAGCGGGTGTCCGGGATCAGCGCGAACCCGGCGTTGGCGGTGATGAACAGGGTGAGCTGGATGAGCATGCCGGGGACGAACCACTGCCAGGAGCTGAGGCCGTTCTCGTCGGTGGTGCCGCCCAGCAATGGGCCGAACAGGACCAGGTAGACCAGGGGCACCGCCACACCGACGATCAGCACGGCGGGGCTGCGCAGGGCGGGCCGGACCGCCCGGTCGAACGTCAGCCAGGTGTCTCGCAGGAACGACATGGGGATCCTCACTTCACAGGCCCGGGATCGCCGGGGCGGTCTCGCTGTCGCGAAGGCTGCGCCCGGTGACGGTCAGGAACACGTCGTCGAGTGTCGGCCGGCTGGTTCGCACCGAGAACACGTCGACGTTGATGCGGTCGAGTTCGCGCAGCAGGCCGGGCAGCACCCGGTCGCCACGGGCGATGCGGAACCGGACGGTCGTGCCGTCGACGGTCACCTCCGTCGCGCCGTCGAGTCGCTCGGCGGCGGCGGCGGTTTCCGGGGCCGCGGAGGTTTCCAGGGTCACCAGGTCGCCGTTGACCTGGGCCTTGAGTTCGTCGGCGGTGCCCTCGGCGACGATCCGACCGCCGTCGATGACCAGGATCCGGTCGCAGAGGCTGTCGGCCTCGTCCAGGTAGTGCGTGGTGAGGAAGACCGTCGTCTCGTAGTCGCGGCGCAGGTTGCGGATGTGGTCCCACAGGTTGCTGCGGCTCTGCGGGTCCAGGCCGGTGGACGGCTCGTCGAAGAAGACCACCGGCGGTCGGTGCAGCACACCCATCACGATGTCGATGCGCCGCTTCTGGCCGCCGGACAGGGCACCGATCATCCGGTCCTCGAGGCCGGTCAGGTCGTACTGATCCAGCATCTCGGCGACCCGGGCGCGGGCGACCGACGCGGACAGGCCCTGCAGTCGGGCGTGGGTGACCAGCTCCTCGCGGACCTTGTACTCGACCCCGGCCGAGGAGTTCTGGCCGACGTAGCCGATCAGCTTGCGGACCCCGGCGGGGTCGCTGAGCAGGTCGCAGCCGCCGATGTTGGCCTCGCCGGAGGTGGGCCGCAGCAACGTGGTCAGCATCCGCAGCGTGGTGGACTTGCCGGCGCCGTTGGGGCCGAGGAAGCCGACCATCTCGCCGGACGAGACGTCGAGGTCGATGCCGCGTACGGCCTCGACGGTGAACTTGTTGATCTGGAACGTCTTGGTCAGACCGCGCGCCTTGATCATCGGTGGTCTCCTCTCGACAGGGATCCCACCGTCGGCGGAAATCCTCGAAAACGGCGCTGGTACCGGCATTCGTCTATCGCAACCAGCATCGGGAGAGGCCCGTGCGCGGACAACCCTTAGCGGGCCCCCTAGCTCCCGTAGAGCAGCTCAGAGGGCCCGTGATCCGGTCCGCGAGCGTTCCGGCCGGCACCGGTCCGGGCCTACGATCGTCGTCGTGAGCGTTCCCGGTACGGTCCCGCACGGCAGGTTGTTGGCGATCAGCGATCTGCACGTCGGCTATGCCCGCAACCGGGAGACGGTGCTCGGGCTGCGCCCCGGGCACGCCGACGACTGGCTGATCGTCGCCGGCGACGTCGGTGAGAAGATGGCCGACGTCCGGTGGGCGCTGACCCTGCTGGCCGAGCGCTTCGCCACGGTGATCTGGGTGCCGGGCAACCACGAGCTGTGGACGCCCGCCGACGACCCGGTCCAGCTGCGCGGCGAGGAGCGCTACCGCGAACTCGTACGGATGTGTCGTGAGCTGGGTGTCGTGACGCCCGAGGACGACTTCCCGGTGTGGCGCGGGGCCGGCGGCCCGGTTGTCGTGGTGCCGTTGTTCGTGCTCTACGACTACACGTTCCGCCCGCCGGGGACCACGAAGGAGCAGGCGCGTCACTGGGCCGAGTCGGCCGGGATCGTCTGCACCGACGAGTTCCTGCTGCACGCGGACCCGTACCAGGGGGCCGACGACTGGTGTCGGGCCCGGCTGCGGGAGTCCGAGCGGCGCCTCGCCGCGTGCGATCCGGCACTGCCGACCGTGCTGGTCAACCACTTCCCGCTGACCCGGGAGCCGACCTGGGTGCTGCGCTATCCGCAGTTCGCCCAGTGGTGCGGCACGACCGGCACCGCGAGGTGGCACCTGGAGCACCGGGCGGCCGTGGTGGTCTACGGTCACCTGCACATCCCGAGGACGACCCTGGAGGACGGGGTCCGCTTCGAGGAGGTCTCGCTCGGCTACCCCCGCGAGCAGGACCTGTACGGCCGGCACGGTGACCCGCTGCGCGTCATCCTTCCCGCCGGCGAGCCGACCTGACCGCAGCGGTCCGCCCCGTCGCGTGGCCGCCGGGTCGAAGCCCGCCCCGCCCGCAGCGGCCCGCCCGTCGCGTGGCCGCCTCCGAAGCCCGCCGTGCGGCGCAGCCCGGGCCCGGTAGCCGTGCGCACCCCCTGAGACGCCCCCGCGTACACCGCGGCCCCGCCACGCGCTGACGCGGGCGGGGCCTGGTGCGCGGGGTCAGACGGTCGCGGACAGGTCGAGTTCGAGGTGGGCCGGCAGGTCGGTACGCCCCACCACGCCGAGCTTGCGGTAGATGCGCGTCAGGTGCTGCTCCACCGTGCTCACCGTGATGTAGAGCTTGTCGGAGATCTCCCGGTTGGTGTAGCCGATGGCGGCCAGGGCCGCGACCCGGCGCTCGGCGTCGCTGAGCATCGCGGCGCTGCCGGTCACGCTCGGCTGTGCCGCCGCGGTCTCCTTGTCGTCCCAACCGATGTCGCGCGAGAGCCGACGGAGCAGGGGCTGCGCGTCGCACTCCTCCGCCAGTGCCCGCGCCCGCCGACCGATCATTCCCGCCCGCCGCGACTCACCGAGCGCGTGGTACGCCTCGGTCAGGTCGACCAGAACGCGGGAGTGCTCGTACCGGTCGGCGCCGGACTGCAACAGGTCGGCCGCCTGCCGCAGCAGCATCGGCCGGTGCCGCAGCTGGCTGGTCGCGGCCAGCAGGCGCAGCGCGGAGCCGTGCACACGCGGCATGTCCTTGCCGCACCGGCCCAGCTGATCCTCGATGAGCCGGCGGGCCTGGTCCGGGCGTCCCATCCGCAGCAGCGCCTCGGCGGCGTCGGTGCGCCACGCCACCAGACCGGGAGCGTCCAGCTCCCAGGTCGTCATCAGCTCACCGCACTTCTGGAAGTCGCGAAGCGCCAGCGGCAGGTGGCCGGTGGCCATGCTGTAACGACCGCGGGCGTGCAGGTAGTGCAGCCCGTACCGGGTCTGGAACATGGTCTCCGGAACCGGCTGGTCCAGCCACTCGGCGACCTCCTCGAAGCGACCCATCGCGGTGCAGGCCGTCACCAGGCTGGCCAGCGGCGCACCGACGGCCACCCCCCAGCTGCTCGGCGGCATGATCTCCAGGGCCAGGCGGGCGTGCCGGGCCGCGCCGGGCAGGTCACCGAGGCGCAGTGCGACCTCGGCCCGGATCGCGGAGAGTCGGGCCTGCCGGCTGGGTGCGCGCCGGGTGTGCGCCTCCTCGATGAACAGGTCGCACCACGGCGCCGCCTGCTCGGCGTGCCCGCCGTAGGTGAGGGTGAGCAGGGCGCTCTCCACGGTGTCCAGGCTCATCTCGTCGAGCCGGGAGCTGCGCAGGATGCGCTCGACGACCCCGGCAACGCCCTCCGACGGGGTGTCGCTGAGCACGGTGGACAGCGCGTTGGCGGCTTCCAGGCGACGGCTCGCCGAGACCGTGGAGACGGTCACCGGTGCCGGCCGGAAGTGCTGGGCCAGCGGCGCGTACGAGCAGCGCAGCCAGGGCCGGGTCATGGCCAGTTCACCGGCGGCGGCCGGGTCGAGGTCCACTCCGATGGCGGCGAGGTGTTCCAGGATCACCTCCGCCTCGGCGAGCTGCCCGTGCCACAGCAGCGCCTTGGCCAGGATCACCGCGTCACTGCCCTGGAGGAAGCCCTTGTCCAGGGCCCCGGCGAGTTCGGGCAGGTAGCTGCTGGAGGAGCTGGGGTTGACGCGCCACTCCGCCCGTACCAGAGTGGTCATGATCTTGATTTTCTGCCGCTCGTCGGTGCAGGCCCGCCAGGCCAGCTTGAGGTAGCTGACGGCCGACTCCACCTGCCCCTCGCGCAGGGCCTGCCGGGCGGCGTCCTCCAGCGCCGCCACTCCCCACGCCTCGCTGGCCTCCTTGGCGCACAGCAGGTGTTCGGCCACGACCCGCGCCGACGCGCCGCCGTCGTAGGCGAGCACCGCCGCGCGCCGGTGCAGCTCCGCCCGCTCGTCCTGGTCGAAGCCGGCGAGCACGGCGGCGGCGGCCACCGGGTGCCGGAACCCGCCGAGGGTGAAGATGCCGGCCGTGGTCAGCGCCCGCATGGCCTGGGCGACCACGCCGGCGTCGGTGCGCAGGAGCCGGTCGAGCGCCTCGGTGTCGGCGAGCACGGCGACGCCGCGGGCGACCTCGAGAAGCTGCGGCTCGCCGCGGCGCAGGCAGGACACGACGGCCTGGGCGTACCGCTCCCCCACCACCACCTCGTCCGGCGCGGCGCCGGTCTCCTCGGTGGCGGTCTGGTAATCCTCCAGCAGGCCGCTGACCAGCAACGGGTTGCCGCCGGTGAGCTGGTACCACTGGCCGGCCAGCCGTTCGGCGACCTCCGTGCCGACCGTCTCGGCGGCGAACTGCTGGACACCGAGGCCGGTGAGCGGGGTCAACTTGACCCGGCTGCCGTGCCCCGGGCGCAGCAGTTCCGCCTGCCAGGACGGCTCCGCGCTGCGCCCGAACTCGGTCTGGGTGAAGGCGACCAGGACCGGCGCGAACCGGGCGCGCCGGGCCAGGTAGGCCAGGCAGACCACCGAGGCGCGGTCGGCCTGGTGCACGTCGTCGACGAGCAGTGCCAACGGGTAACGCTCGGCCAGTTCCAACAGGATGGTGCAGAGCCCGTGCACGATCTGCACGTCGATGTGCTCGTTGTCGTCCCGGTTGTCGGCGGCCAGGGCCGCGACGGTGCCCTCGTGCAGCAGGCTCATCGCCCGCTCGCGCTCACGGTCCTGCAGGGGCGCGTCGTGGAAGAGCTGACTGAGCAGTGCCAGGGGCAGGTTGCGCTCGGCGTGGGCGCCGCTCGCGGTGACCGCCAGGGCGCCGAAGTCGACCGCCCGGTCGGCCAGGGTGTGCAGTAGTTCGCTCTTGCCGGTGCCGACGGTGCCGGTGATCATCGCCACCCGTCCACGGCCCGCGACCGCCTCGGTGAGCAGACCCTCGAGGCCGGCCACCGCCTTGTCTCTTTCAACGAGTCCCATGTGGATCTCCCCCAGGTCAGGTGTGGTGAACGGCCTTGAGCGGTGTTCAGCCGGCCAGGTTGAGGCCGACGGTGCCGGCCAGGACCGGGCGCAGCCGGGGCGGCGCGGGATGCATCGCCGGGGCGTCGAGATCCCCGACCGTTTCCAGGGCGTTGCCGGAGCGGAGGGCGCGGCTGAGCGCGGCGCGGACGGCGGCGAAGGCCGCGGTGTCCGGCTCGGCGTCGATGCCGACCCCCCAGACGGTACGGGTGCCGAGGCGACACTCGGCGTAGACGACCACGTCGTCGCGCTCGCACACCGCGCCGACCCCGGTACGGTGCACGGCGCGCACGTCGATCCCCCAGGACAGCATCGTGGTGCGGATCTGCTCGACCGCGTCGGCCCGCGCGGCGCCGATGGTGAACCCGCCGCCGCCGACGTGCAGTTCGGTGGCGACCATGTCGCGGAAGCGCAACGGCACCGACAGCGGGCGTTGCACGACGTACTCCTGGAGGAACAGCTCCCCGATGCGGGCCGGTGAGATCTCCACGCCGGTGGCGTCGGCCTGCGCCTGGACCACACCGGCGAACTCCAGCTGGAGGTCGCGCGGCAGGCGCAGGCCGTGCTGGCTGGCCAGGACGTAGGCGATGCCGCCCTTGCCGGACTGGCTGTTGATCCGCACCACGGTCTCGTAGGTGCGGCCGACGTCCTCCGGGTCCAGCGGCAGGTACGGCACCTCCCAGGGCAGGTCGTCGACGGACGCGCCGATCGCCATCGCGGCCCGGGCACGCTCGTCGAAGCCCTTCTTGATGGCGTCCTGGTGCGAGCCGGAGAACGCGGTGTAGGCCAGGTCCCCGCCGTACGGGTGGCGCGGGTGCACCGGCAGCTCGTTGCAGTACTCGACGGTGCGCCGGACCCGGTTGATGTCGGAGAAGTCGATGCCCGGGTCGATGCCCTGGGTGTAGAGGTTGAGCCCGAGCGTGACCAGGCAGACGTTGCCGGCCCGCTCACCGTTGCCGAACAGGCAGCCCTCGATCCGCTGCGCGCCGGCGAGGGTCGCCAGCTCCGCGGAGGCGACGCCGGTGCCCCGGTCGTTGTGCGGGTGCACCGAGAGGCACACGTGCTCGCGGCGGGACAGGTTGCGGTCCAGCCACTCGATCTGGTCGGCGAAGATGTTCGGCATGGTCCGCTCGACCGTGGTCGGGAAGTTCAGGATGATCGGTCGGTCCGGCTCCGGTTGCCACACGTCCATGACCGCCTCGCAGACCTCGAGCGAGAACTCCAGCTCGGTGTCGTTGAACAGCTCGGGCGAGTACTGGTAGCGCAGGTCGGTGCCGGCGAGGGTGCGTTCCGCGTACTTCATCATCAGCCGTGTGCCCTGGACCGCGAGGTCCAGGCACTCGGCCCGGGTCATGCCGAAGACGACCCGGCGGAACAGCGGCGAGGTGGCGTTGTAGATGTGGATGCGGGCGCGGGCAGCCCCGGCCAGGCTCTCCACCGTGCGGCGGATCAGCTCGTCGCGGGCCTGCGTCAGCACCGTGATGCAGACGTCGTCGGGGATCAGGTCGTCCTCGATGAGCAGCCGGACGAAGTCGTGGTCGTCCTGGCTCGCTACCGGGAACCCGACCTCGATCTCCTTGTAGCCCATCTCCACGAGCAACCGGAACATGGCCAGTTTCCTGGCCGGGCTCATGGGGTTGGCCAGCGACTGGTTGCCGTCGCGCAGGTCGGTCGAGAGCCACCGGGGCGCGGTGGTGACCGTACGGCTCGGCCACCTTCGATCCGGCAGGTTCACCGGAGCGGCGGGCAGGTAGCGGCCGGCAGATCGTCGACTCGGGTTCACGATGGGTTCCTTTCCTCGCTGTGAGGAGCCGGGACTTGCGGCCCGGGCGCCACCTGACTCATCCGCGGGTGCCGAAGTACATCGAGTACGAGTAGGGAGTGAGGAGCACCTGGACCTGGCAGGTGTCGGACTCGTCCTGGACGCGGAAGGTGACCGCGATCTCCGGGTAGGCGGCGCTGACGCCGAGGCCGGAGAAGTAGTGGTCGCTGTCGAAGACGATCCGGTAGGGGCCCCTCTCCAGAAGCTCTGCCGCCCAGTCGTCGATGTGACCGTCGGGGTCGGACTCCGCGTCGGCGACCGGCTTCCAGCCGCCGTCATAGGCGCGTTCCAGTCGCGCCCGGATGCCCGCCGCGGGGCGGCCGAACACACCGTCCAAAGCTTGCGCCGAAACACTCATGTCGTTGTCACCTGCCAGTCAGTCCCGTCGCTCGGGCCCGCAGTGCGAGCGGGCGACGGTTGGTTGCCGGATTCCCGGCCTTGGGCAGAACTGTGCGCCGGCCGGCTATCGGATGGCCTTCGCCGTTCTATCGCCGGCTATCCGCCGCTATCCGATAGCGGTGATAGGGGTTGGCAGGTGAACAGATAACGCGGTGATGGGGCGTGTTCCTACGTTGGTGACATCGCCGAACACGGCGGAGCGAAAAGCCCCTTCACCTGGAGGAACATCCCATGCGCAACAACGTCTCGATCACCGTCAAGGCCCGTGTCGCCATCGCCGTCGCCGCCGCCGCCATCGCGGTCGGATTGTTCGGAGCGACCGCCGCACACGCCGACGGCGCCGGCGCCCCGGCCCCGGCGGCCACCCCCACCCCGAGCACGACCGCTTCCCCCAGCCAGCCCTGGGGCTGATGGTCACCGCGTGGGGTTCCGGCGGGCCATCTGATCAACGGCCACCGGGCGCACGTCCCGGGAGCCCGGTACGGCTGACGAGCCGGCCGGTAGCACCCCGAGTTTCAGCCCTGACGAAGACTCTGCACCACCGAGGAACCGCTGCCCGTGCGATCCGGCCGTTGCAGCCGAGGTTGACGCACCAGCGGAACCACGTTGTCTCGCACCGGTTCGGCCGCCACAGACGCCGGGTGGTCCCGGCCGCCGGCCGCCACGTACGCTTCGGTCAGCTTGGTCAGCACCCGCTGCTCGAACTTCGGCGCGCGGATGCCCCGGAACAGTCCCAGTGCCCGGTGCAGGTGCACCACCGCCTGCGTCGCGTAGCCGCGTTCGAGCGCGAGCTCACCGAGAGCCAGCGACACCCGCGCCTCGATGAGTCGTTCGCCGGCCGTACTCGCCAGGCTCAGCGCGCTGTGCAGCGCGGTTTCCGCGGCGACCAGATCACCGGCCGTCATGTGCGCCACGCCCATCCCGTGCAGCGCGTACGCCTCACCGACCGGGTCACCGATGTCCTGCACCACTGCCAGCGCCTCGGCGAAGGCGCTCGCCGCCGCCAGCGGATCCCCGGTGTTCAGGTAGGTGTCACCCATCCGGTGCAGCACCTGCGCCTCCACCCGGCGGCTGCGGGCGCTGCGGCTCAACGCCAGCGCCTCCGGCAGGATGCTCAGCGCCTCGTGCGGATTGCCGCTCTCCGTGTGCACCTGCGCCAGACTGTGCAGGACGTAGGCGGCCGCGCCCAGGTCACCGCTGCGCCGGAAGCTCGCCAGCGCGTGCTCGTAGCGGGTGGTGGCGGCCGGCAGGTCGCCCCGGATCCGGTCGGCGAACGCGATGTTGCGGGTGACCAGCGCCAGCCCCTGCTCGTCGCCGAGGCCGCGGAAGATGGTCCCGGCGGCTTCCAGGTCGCGGCGCGCCTCGTCGAACCGCTGCTCGGCGAGGCACAGTGAGCCGTTGGAGTAGAGCATCGCGGCCTGTCCACGGCTGTCACCCACTGCCAGGCTGGCGGCGAGCGCGATGCGGTGGGTCTCCCGCCAGTCGTTGAGGTAGATGCGCGGCTCGAAGAGGGTCACCGCGGTGTGGGCGAGCGTCCAGCACAGATCGGTGAAACCGGCCTGCGCGGCCTGACGCACACCGGCGACCAGCGAGTGCCGCTCCCGTTCGAACCAGCTCAGGGGGCGGGTGACCAGCTGCTCGGTCAGTCGGTCCGGCAGCGGCCAGCGCGGGGCGTCGCTGCTGAGGATGAAGTAGGCGCCGCCGTGCAGACCGCAGTGGGCGGCCTCGGCGAGGAACAGCAGCGCGCCGAGCACCCGGCCCAGGGCGGCGTTGCGGTCGGCGACGGTCTCCTCGGCGGCGAGGCGTTCGCGGGCGAAGACCCGGATCAGGTCGTGGAACCGGTACTGCGGGACCTGCCCCGGCCCCATGCTGGTGCTCTCCACCAGTTGCGCCTCGGCGAGGTCGTCCAGCAGGTCCTGGGCGTCCATCACCGGCTCGTCCAGCAGTGCGGCGCTGACCCACCCGGAGAACGACGGGACGTCGAGGACAGCGAGTCGACGGAAGAGCCGACGGGCCTCCTCGGTGAGGCTGTCGTAGGTGAGCGAGATGCTGGCCCGGATTCCCATCCCGCTGTGTTTCAGCTCGTCCAGCCGCCGCGCCTCGTTGTCGAGCCGCTCGACCAGGTGCTCCACGGTCCAGTGCTGCCGGGCGGACAGCCGGGCGCCCGCGATCCGCAGCGCCAGCGGCAGGTTCCCGCACAGGTAGGCCAGTTGCGCGGCCGCCTCGGGCTCCTGCTCGATTCGTTCCCGCCCGGCGACGTGCGCCAGGAGCTCCAGCGAGTGTTCCTCGTCGAAGACGTCGACGTCGAGGTGGATCGCGCCCGGCAGCCCGGCCAGACGGCTGCGGCTGGTGACCAGCACGGCCGAATGGGGGGTGCCGGGCAGCAACGGCAGCACCTGGCTCTCACCGGCCACGTTGTCCAGCACGATCAGCATCCGGCGGTCGGAGAGCAGGTCACGGTAGAGTTCGGCGCGCTCCTCCAGCACCTCCGGCATGGCGGTCCCGGGGACGCCGAGGGTCCGCAGGAAGCGTTCCAGCACCTGCATCGGGCCGACCCGCTGCGGGCTGCGGCCGTGCATGTCGGCGAACAACTGCCCATCCGGATACCGTGCTGCGGCCCGGTGTGCCACGTGCACGGCGAGGGTGGTCTTGCCGATGCCCGGTTTACCGGCTGCCACCACGATCGGCACCGCGAACTGCGTCGGGCTCTCGGCCGCCATCAACAGCTGCTGCTCGATCACGTCGATCTGCTTGGACCGGCCGGTGAAGTCGGCGATGTCCGTGGGGAGCAGGCAGGGCACGGTGACCGGGACGACCGGTTCGGTGTGGGCGACGATCACCGGCGGAGTGATCGCGCCGAGAGGTAGATCGTCCACCGGTGCGACGACCAGCGCCGGCGGGACCGGCACGGGCAGCAGCGGCGCTGGCGAGACCGGCGCTGGCAGGACCGCCGATGGCGGGGCCGGCGCGGGTGAGACCGGTGCGGCGAGTTCCTCGTCCGAGGTGAGGATGGCGTGTTCCAGTTGCTGGAGCCACTGGTTCGGTTCGAGGCCCAGCTCGTCGATCATGGTGCGGCGGGCCTGCCGGTAGACATCGAGAGCCTCGGCCTGACGGCCGGACCGGTACAGGGCGAGCATCAGCTGGCCGCGCAGCCGTTCGCGCAGCGGGTGCTGTTCGACCAGGTCGGAGAGTTCGGGGATGAGATCACGGTGCCGGCCGAGTTCGAGTTCGAGTTCGACGCAGTCCTCGTGGAGGTTGATCCGTCGTTCGTCCAGGCGGTTGGCTGCGGACTGGACCAGCCGGCTTTCCAGGCCGTAGAGGGCGCGGCCACGCCACAGGGCGAGGGCGGCGCGACTGTGCCGCACCGCCTCGTCGAGGTTCTGCCCGGCACGGGCCCGGCGACCGCCCTCGACGAGAGCGACGAACCGGTGGAGATCCAGGTCCCCGTCGGCGACCCGGAGCAGATAGCCCTGGGACCGGGTGACGATGGTGTCCGGGTGGTCGTGGGTGTTGAACAGGCGCCGTAGTGCCGAGACGCAGATCTGCACCTGGGCCCGGGAGGTGCTGGGTAGGTCGTCGCCGTAGATGGCCTCCATCAGACGCCCGACCGGGACGACCCGGTTGGCCTCCAGTGCGAGGCTGGCGAACACGATCTGCTGACGGTGCCCGCCCAGGTCCAATCGACTGTCGTCGATCAGAACCTCAAGCGGCCCCAGAACCCGTACCTCCACGAGCACCTCCCCCGCGGTGACGCGACGTCGGTGTCGCTCGGCGCCTTACTTTCGGTCGGCTGGCGATCCAGCCGTCCCACCGTAGCCAGACCGGTCTGAAGATAGGGACATCGAAATACACGACTCACCCCCCGTGTTCGACTAGAGACTACGAGCAGTCACCACGGGTCGAAAATATGAGAGCCGGTTAGCTGACCGAAGGTCCCAGCCAAACTCGACCTTTCGGCCAGGCAGGTCATCGAAATGCCACGTGTCAGTTACCGCCCGGCAACGTCCCCGATTCCATCAGCGACAGTAAAGTTGTCTTTTGCACCTTGCCGAGGGCGTTACGCGGCAACGATTCCACCAGGTGGACACGACGCGGTCGTTTGTGCCGGGCCAGCCGCTTCTCCACATAGGTCACCAGCGTACGGGCGGCCAGCGACTGCTCGCCGACGATGAACGCCACCACCTCCTGGCCCAGGTCGTCGTGCGGGGCGCCGACCACTGCCACCTCGCGTACCTCGGGATGGGTGAGCAGGCAGTCCTCGATCTCACCGGCACCGATCCGATACCCGCCGCTCTTGATGATGTCGGCGCTGGCCCGTCCGACGATGCGGAACTCTCCCGCCTCGCTGACCGTCGCCACGTCACCCGTGCGGAACCAGCCGTCGGCGGTGAACGTCTCGGCGGTCTTCTCGGGCAGGTGGAGGTAGCCGTCGAACAGCGTCTTCCCACGGATCTGCAGCGCCCCGAAGGTCTGCCCGTCGGCCGGCACCGGCGCACCCGTGTCGTCCACGAGCCGGGCCTGCACCCCGCGCACCGGACGACCAACCGACCCGACTCGCCGGGGCCCGTCGGCACGCGTACTGAGCGTTATCAGGGTTTCGGTCATGCCGTACCGCTCGACGGGCCGGTGCCCGGTCAGCCCCTCCAGCTCGGCGAAGACCGGCGCGGGCAGCGGCGCGCTGCCGGAGACCAGCAGCCGGGCCGCGGACAGCGCGCGGGCGGCCGTCGGCTCGGCACAGATCCGGCTCCACACCGTCGGCACCCCGAAGTAAATCGACCCGCGCGCGGCCGCGTAGCGGGCCGGTGTGGGCCGTCGCGTGTGCACCAACGGTGAGCCGACGCGCAGCGGCCCCAACAGACCAAGGATGAGACCGTGTACGTGGTAGAGCGGCAGCCCCTGCACGAGGACGTCCTCGTCGGTCCAGTCCCAGGCGTGCGCGACCGCGTCGATACCGGCCCGGATCGCGGCGTGACTCAACAGCACGCCCTTCGGCGGGCCGGTGGTGCCACTGGTATAGAGGATCAGGCCGGTCGTGGACGGGGCAGGGCCGTTCGTCGGCACCTCGCCGCGCCGACCGGGGTCGACCGGCACCACCGGTATCGGACAGTCCGCCAGCACCGGCGCGTCCGGTTCACCGGCCAACAGCAGCTCGGCCCCCGAGTCGCTGAGCACGTGGGCGAGTTCGGCCGCGCCGGTGTCCGGCGGCACCGGAACCACCGGCACCCCGGACAGCAGCCCACCGACGATGGCGGCGACCGTCCCCACGCTCGGGGTGGCGAGCACCGCCACCGCTCCGGCTCCGGCGATGTCGGCGGCCACCGCACCCGCAGCGGCTCGCAACGCCTCCCGCGAGATGACGTCGCCGTCGACGCGCACAGCGTCACCACGGTCGGGCAGATCTCCGGACAACGACGGCAACAGCATGGCCAGCCCCCTCGCGGCCGCACGAACGCAACCGAAGCTGAATCTACGGACCCGCCCGGCGTCGGCCCACCCCTAACCGCGCCGTCCCGTCGCCGGTGTGCCCTGCGGCGCAACCGTCGGCCTCACCAGTCGGTCGCAGTAGGCGTTGGCCGCCGTGAACGAGTCGGCGGTTGACCCGACTTCCTACTGTGTTCCACATAGACGGGCATCCACGCCATGCGGATACGGGAGGAAAGCACCGTGGACGAACCCTCGACAATTACCCCCGCCCCCGACCCGATCGCCGGAATCGTGGCGATCGCGGTGGACGACACCTTCGCCCACGTCTATCCGGACGTCGAGCAGATGATCAAGGACGGGTTCGGTGATGCCGACTCACGGCGCGGGGCGCTGGAATTCTTCAGCGCGGCCGGCGACCGCTTGGCGCCGGTGTTCGGGCCGACCTGGCAACTGGTCGACCTTCGGGCCGGCGGCGTCGAACGCGACCCCGACCGGCTGCGCCGGCGTCTCACCGCCGTGGTGGACCACGTCGCGGCGTACCTCCGGGAGCACCCCGACGACGTGGAGGCGACCGGACTGACCCTCGACGAGGCGATCGCCCAGCTGCCCCGACCGGCCGAGCAGGACCTCGCCGACGTCCTGGCCCTGTTTCCGCACCGCATCGATGACAGGACCATCCGGCCGTTCAGCCGAGGAAGCTACTTCCACAACGCTCTGCACGCTGCCGGCTGGACACACTGAGCACCACCGCCGCGGCGCTATGCCGATGGCGACGGGTCCGCGGGCCTGGCCCTCTGCGGGTAGATCGTCTCCTGGCGGGCCAGCATCGCGACAGACTCACGGATCTTCCGCTCGCGCGTCTCAGCCCGCTTGACGCCGTTGACCCGATGGATGAGAGCGAACCGGTTGGCCTTGGTGAGAACGTCCAGCATGGCCTGGGCAGCGGGGTCGGCGGCGATCGCGGCGAGGAGGTCGGCCGGTACCTCGGCCTCCGAGGGTGGGGCGTAGGCGGCCGCCCACCGCCCGTCCGCCTTGGCGGCCTCCACCGCGACACGGCCCGAGGGCAGCATCCGTCCCAGCGCCTCCAGCCGGGCCACGTTGGCGACGTTGCGCTGTGACCACGAACTGCGGGGCCGGCGCGGGGTGAACCGGATCCAGGAGCTCTCCTGGTCCCGCTTACGGGCCTGCCCGTCGATCCAGCCGAAGCACAGCGCCTCGTCAACCGCCTGCTGCCAGGTCAGCGTGGTGACCGTACCGCCCTTCCTGGTCAGTGCGAGCCAGACCCCCACCGACGTGGCGTGGTTGGTCGACAACCACGCACGCAACGCGTCACCGTCCGCGACGATCAACTCATCCAGCTCGGCTCCCACCACGAGAGCAGGCTAGCCCGCCGCCGACCCGCGCGGCCCGCGGCGGGCCCTTCGGTCCGCGTACGGCCTGGCGTCGGGAACCTGGGGCTATCCAGCCGCGTCCTCGCCGTACTCGCCGCGGATGGGGAGGTAGTAGGCGGGCAGGAAGCTGGCGATGATGACGACGCCCGCGATCGGCACGAACGCGCCGACGAGGATGCCGGAGCCGATCCAGACCAACGCGAGTGCGAATCGACGGCCGATGGCCCGGATGCCGAAGGGGCCGAGGTCGGGGTCCAGCAGTCTGGCGCGGCGGAGGTGGGCCCAGATGATGTTGAACAGGGCCGCCGCCGTCCAGAGTGTCGCGCCGTAGACGACCACCGCGACGCGCAGCCCCTGCTCGGCACGCAACGCGTCGGCGAGCAGCGACGTCGAGAACGGCAGGAAGGCGATGACCATCAACAGCACGGTGTTGAGGAACAGGACCTCCCGGTCGACGTGCAGGACACGGTCGAACATGACGTGGTGGTTGACCCACACCTGCCCGATGAGCAGGAAACTCAGCGCGTATGCCAGGTACGACGGCCACAGCGCGCCGAGACCCCGCAGGAGATGGCCGAAGTCATGTGGCGGTTGGATCTCCAGGACGAGAAGCGTCACGGCGATGGCGAAGACACCGTCGCTGAAGGAGATCAACCGACCCGGTTGACGCACCAGACGAGGCTTGTCGCTCCTGGACCGCACGCCCTGATTATGCGTTGACGGGGCTTCTGTCGGAGTGTCGATCGCCGAAGGCGCCAGAACGCAGCACATGCTGGCCGCATCGGCCGATCGGGCTGCCGAGGGCGACGATCGGCCATTTCCATGTGCGACAGGGCACCCGCTACGCCTAGGAATGAGCCATGACCAACGAGGTGACCGTTCCCCTGCTGCCCTGCGCGTCCATCGACGACATCGTCACCTTCTACACGGCTCTCGGGTTCCAGACCACGCACCACCAACGGAAGCCCAACCCGTACGTGGCGTTGCGACGCGAGGACCTGCACCTGCACTTCTTCGAGATGGCCGGGTTCGACCCGGAACAGTCCTACGGCTCCTGCCTCGTCCTCACCTCGGACGTCGGCGAACTGCACGGGGCGTTCGCCGCGGGTATGCGGGCCACGTACGGCAGGGTGCTGGTGTCCGGGATGCCACGGATGACCCGGCCCCGGGCGCGGAAGAACTACGACGGTCTGGGCGGGTTCAGCGTCATCGACCCGGGTGGCAACTGGATCCGCGTCGTCCAGAACGCCACCACGACACCCGCCCCGGCGACGATGCCCGTCGGGCGGCTCGCCAAAGCCCTGGCGAACGCCGTCGTGCAGGGCGACTCCAAGGGCGACGTCCCGCAGGCCGTCCGAATCCTCGACAGCGCACTGGCCCGACCCCAGGCCGACGACGACCCGGTCGCACAGGTGGAGGTTCTGGTCTACCGCGCCGAGCTGGCGATGGTGCTGAACGACCAGGACACCGCCACGGAGATGCTGGCCCGCGTCGATCGTGTCGTGCTCACCGCGGACCAGACCGAACGGGCAGCGTCCGCTTTCGACACGGCCGCCGACCTCGCCGGGGCGATGCGGTGACCCGACAAGGGGCACCGGCCCGCTGACCCACGTGGCCGCAGGGCCGTCGGAGGCCTCTATCCGAGATCGTCCGAGGGTTGCTCCTTCGTCAGGTGGAGCAACCAGGCCTCGCCGGTGCGAATCAACGCGTACCGGCGGCGGCCGGTGCGGCCGTGCAAGGTGAACAGCATCCGACGGTCGGTGCGGTCGTGCTCCTCCCAGGTGCCGATGTCGGCGATCGACTTGTCGGCGTCCTCATAGGTGAGGTGGTCGAGGTCGTGGTCGGGCACGGCGATGGCGAGCCGGTTGTCGCGGGGAGTGTCCGGCAGGCCGCGAGGCACTGCCCAGGAGCGCAGCACACCGTCCTCCTCGAGCCGCAGGTCGAAGTGCGGCCGCGGTTTGCGGTGATCGTGCAGGACGAAGGCGGGCGCCACTCTTGCCATTGTCGCCGCTGGGCGGCTCCATCGCTTGCCAACGCGTATGTCGTACCCGGGTGCGAGGCTTGGGGTCATGGCGACGTTCGTTCTGATCCACGGCGGCGGGGGCAGCTCCTGGGACTGGCATCTGGTGGCCCCCGAGCTGACCAGCCGCGGCCACGACGTGGTGGTGCCGGAGCTGCCGATCGAGGACAGGTCGGCCGGGTTCGCCGAGTTCTGCGACACGGTCGTCAGCGCGATCGGCGACCGGCGCGATCTGGTGGTGGTCGGCCACTCCTATGGTGCGTTCACCGCGCCGCTGATCACCGACCGGCTGCCGGTACGGCTGATCGTCCTGCTCACACCGATGATCCCCGAGCCCGGTGAGAAGCCCGGGGACTGGTGGGGCAACACCGGTTACCGCGGCGCGGAAGGGCTCAGCGAGGAGGAGCAGTTCTACAACGGGGTGCCGGCCGAGCTGGTCGCACAGGCTGCGGCGCACAACCGGGACCAGGTCAGCGCGGAAGGCGACGAGCCGTGGCCCCTGGATGCCTGGCCGGACGTGCCGACGAGGGTGCTCATCGCTCGGGAGGACCATTTCTTTCCGGTGGCCTTCCAGCGCCGGGTGGCCGCCGACCGGCTCGGCGTCACCCCCGATGAGATCGACGGTTGCCACGCGGTGTCGTTCAGCCACCCGGAGCAGCTCGCCGACCGGTTGTCCGCGTACGTGTCGCGGTGAGGCTGCGTGCGGCTCGCCGGCGAGCCGCACGACGCCGAGCGGATGCCGAAGGCCTGGTTGTCATCGCGGGCCCCGGTGCAGATGACCACGCAGAAAGGTGAGGATTTCACGTCGCGCCGGCCGGGCCGCCGGCACCAGACCGGGAATACTCAGAAAGCTGTGCGTGGCCCTCGGGTAGCAGGTCAGTTGAGCATCGCTGCCGTCCTCGCGGAGCCGTTCGGCGTAGCGCCGTCCGTGGTCGGCCAGCGGATCCAGCGCGGCCGTGACGACGAGGGCCGGCGGCAGGCCGGCGAGACTGTCGTACGTCAGGGGCGACACGCCGCGAGCGTCGAGGCGCGGTGGGACGCTCAGCCTCCGGGCCGCCCGCATCCGGGACATCGGCAGTGTGGGGTTGTCGGCATTCTGGTCGACCGACGCGTACCCGCTCATGGTCTCGGTCCAGTCCGTGACGGGATAGTTCAGCACCTGGGCACGCAGCGGTGGGCCGTCCTTGCCGGCGCGTAGGGCGATGAGCGCGGCGATCGTACCGCCGGCACTCTCGCCCATGACCGCGACGGCGTCGGGATCGACACGCCAACCGGCGGCGTCGGCGACGAGCCGCACGAGGGTGTCGTAGCCGTCCTCGATCGGCTGGGGCAGCGGGTGCTCCGGGGCGAGTCGATACTCCACCGACACGACCACCGCCGGGCAGCGGGCGGCGAGGTGGCTGTTGAGCCAGTCGTTCTGGGCTGCCGTCCCCGCGATGAAGCCTCCGCCATGAAAGGACACGATCAACGGCAGTGTCGGGCCGGCGGCCTTCGGCCGGTGTACGCGCAGCATCAGGCGGCGACCCGGAAGGTCGATCGTGGTCTCCGTGATCTGTGCGCGGCGGTCGGGCCGGCCGGTGACGATCCAGGCGGCACGCGACGTTGCCGCCCGATTGGTCTTCTCGCGCGCGAGGATCACCTGGTCGTCGCTCAGTGCCTCCCAGTCCTGACTGTCCCTGAGGATGCGGGTGCCGAGCGGAGCCTTGCTTCTCATCTGTCCTCCGACCTGCGACGACGGTGTGCGCCCACTGTCGCAGTTGGTGCTCGTCGGTGGATTGGACGATTGTTCCCGGGTCGCCAGCCACGGATCGCCCTCGATCGTCCCGTCAGGGGCGGGCAGACCACGCAACCCCGTCGACGGCGAGGAACGGGGCCCTCGCCACCGTCGCAGGCGTCAGCCCGGTGAAGGTCCGGACGTCGCGGTGCAGGTGGGACTGGTCCGCATAGCCGCTGTCCACCGCCACCACGGCGGCGGCGTGACCAGCGGCAAGACGGTGGGCCGCATGATCGAAACGGATGAGTTGGGCGGCACGCTTGGGGTTGACGCCGATCTGCGACCGGAACCGGGACCACAACCGTTTGCGGCTCCATCCGATCTCGGCGGCCAGCCGTTCGACCCGCACCTGCCCGCGCGTGTCCACCAACCGCGCCCAGCAGAAGGCGACCTCGGGATCGACGGCGCGGCCCGCGTCGTGACGCCGGGCCAACGCGACCTCCACGATCGTGAACCGGTCCTCCCACGACGTGGCGGCGCGCAGCCTCTCCTGGAGCCGCGTCGCGTCGCTGCCCCACAGGTCGTCAAGGTCGAGCACCGTGCCGGTCAGCTCGGCGGCAGCACCCAGGACCGGGCGCGCGAGCGTGGGCGACAACCGCACCTGAAGGCACGTGAAGCTGCCCGGTTGGCCCTGCCCACGGACCCGGTTGGGCGCAAGCCCGGCGACGGCACGGCCCCGTTGTTGCTGCCCGTTGCCGTCATCGATGACCAGGGGCCGGTCGCCGAGGTCGAAGACCATCATGACGCCCGGATGCGGGACCACCTCGACGTCGACCAGGCTGTTGGCACGGTCACTGAAGCCCGCCATGGTGGTGCCGGCCAGCCGACTCGGCCGCGTCGGGACCGCGATGTCCCAGGTTGGCCCACCGACGTGATCCGGCCCCGCAGGACGCATGTCCCGATCGTACGGGTCATCGCAAACGGCCCCGGGTCATCGCATCCGTCCACCGGAGTGCGCGGATCAGACCCTCGTCGCCCGGGTGCCACGGACCGCCCAGGCGCGGGCCGTGAGCCGGATCGAGCCGTCGGGTTCGGGCGACAGCCGGGTGGCGAGCAGATCCCGCAGGGCAGCCTGCTCGGGCTCCGCCAACGAGGCCAGGTACGCCGGGGCGGAGCCCTGCCCGCCGAGAAAAGGTGTCCAGTAGTCGGCGAAGCCGGCGAAGACGGTTGGTACGTCGATCGCCTGCACCGAGATGCCCGTCAGCCCACCGTCGCGCCACAGCTTCTGGAGCGCGTCCGGGCGACACAGCGAGAAGCCGCGCCCGTCGTCTCGTCCGGCCGCCGCGGGATCGAGGGCGCTGGCCGCATCCCAGAAGTGCCGCATCATCTGCATTCCCTCGGCGTAGTCCCAGACGTAGGCGGCCACCACTCCACCGGGGCTGACCACTCGGGCGAAATCCGCCACCGCCCGCACGGGTTCGGGGACGAAGTTCAGCACCAGACCACTCACGACCACGTCGACCGCGCGATCCGGCAGGGGCAGCACGCGGGCGTCGCCGACGGCGAAGGCGGCCCTCGGGTCGGTGACCTGGGAGCGGGCCTGCGTCACGAAGCCCTCGGAGGGGTCCACGCCCGTGATCTGGCGCGGCTGAGCGGTCGTCAGCACCGTCGAGGTCAGCACGCCGGTGCCGCTGCCCACATCCAGCCAGCGCAGCCCAGCGGGCAGATCGAGCCAGCGCACGAACTCCACCGCGACGAGCCGGCTCCAGCGACCCACGTAGGCCTCGTACGCCGTGCCGTCGACCCAGACTGGGGATGCCATGGCGGCACCATACGACGGCGGCGCTGCCCGGACCGCCACTTTCGTACGGCACGACGGGGCGTTCCGCTCGGGTTCTCCCTGGTCATCGAATCGGACACCGGATCTCGTGCACGGGCGCGGTCAGCCGTATCGTGGAAATCGGAGCGCAGCTCAACGAATTCGGTGGAGACGACGGGTCGTCTCCACCGAGAGGCATCTGCGGTCGAGGAGAGCGTGATGATCGATATCGTGACCGTCGGCGCGATCGTCGCCGTCCTGCTCGTCGGTGTCGTGGTCCTGGTTCGCCGGCCGGCCGACGCGCGACGGGTGGTCCGCTGGTCGGCCCTGGTGATCACCGTGCTGGTGGCTGCCGCGTTGACCCCCTGGACCGTTGACGATTCCGGGGCGGCGGCCAGCTACCTGCTCGGCGTGCCCGTTCTGGCCGCGACGCTGCCGGTTCTCGCACAGCGGATCGGTCGGCTGACCGGGGTCGCCGACGTGGTGGCCGCGCTGGTCATCGCCGCCTGGGGGTTGCTGCTCGGGCTGGGTATCGGTGGCGCGTTCCTGCCGGTGGCGGTGCTGCTGGTCGCCGGCGCCGTGGCGATCAGGGCACCGCGACCGTCCACGACCGTCTGACGTCGGGCGGACGCGGGGTGACCGCAGCACGGTGAATTAACCGAAACAAAATCGACACACGTCACTGTCTTGTCACTTATGCTGCCCTGGTACCTCACAGACGGCCCGCGCCGCACCGCGCCGGCCCCGCGACCACGCGCGCCGTCGACCGCCGGGCTTCGCGCCCGCCGACGTCGACAGGAGTCTTCGATGAACTGGCGTCCCACCATCGCCGCGCTGGGCGGCCTGTGCCTCGCGCTCAGCACCGCACCGATCACCAGCGGAGCCGCCGCCGCACCCCCGGACCTTCTGCGCGCCGCCCATGTTAGCGCTCACTCCGCAGCCGGTGGCGTGCTGGCCAATCCGCCCGGGACGCCTCCCGGTGTCTGCCCGACGGGGACCGCGTACGGCCCACCACTGCCCGCCGGCTCCGTGACGGCGCCCAGGATCCAGGGTGGATTCTCGTTCCTCGAAGGGCCGGTCTGGGTCGCCGACGGCGGCTACCTGCTGATGTCCGACATGGCGGCGGGCACCGGTCCGTACAACGTCCAGCCGTCCACGATCCGCCGGTTCACCCCACCGGCGACCTTCGACACGTTCGTCGCCAACGCGGGCAGCAACGGCCTGGCGCTCAGCGCCGACGCCCAGCAGGTCGTCGCGGCCACCCACGACCAGCGGAGCATGTCCGCGTACCGGCTGAGCGACCGGGCCCGCAGCACCGTCGCGGCGAACTACCAGGGCCGGGCGTTCAACTCGCCCAACGACGTCGCGGTCCGCTCGGACGGCGTCGTGTACTTCACCGACCCGAACTTCCAGCGCGGCAACCGCGCCGACCAGATGAGCGGGCGCACCAGCGTCTTCCGCGTCTCGGGTGGTCAGGTGTCGCTGGTGGACGACCGGCTGCGCCAACCCAACGGCATCGCGCTGTCGCCGGACGGAACCGCACTCTACGTGGGCGCCTACTCCGAGAACAAGATCTACAAGTACGCCGTGCAGCCCGACGGCAGCACCGGCGCTCGCAGCGTCTTCGTGAACTACATCGGCGGTCCGGACGGCGTGACGATCGACTGTGCCGGCAACGTGTACTGGGCGTCGGGCTCCGACGCTCTGGTGCACGTGTACTCCCCCGCGGGCACCCAGCTCGGCACGATCCGGGCCGGCACCTCCGGTACGACCAACGTGGCGTTCGGCGGCCCGGACCGACAGACCCTCTACGTCACCTCGGGCCCGAGGAACGACTCGGGCCTGTACAGCGTGCGACTCAACATTCCCGGCTATCCGTACTGAAAGCCTGTTCATGGCGGGGACGGGCCGGCGGCGGCTAGCGTGGATCCCGGAGGTAGGCCCATGGGCGCACCCCGACTCAGTCAGCCGACGCCAGCGGTACGCGGCACCGGGCTTGAGCCCGGGCGCCTGCTGGCGGCCGTCGACGCCGCGGTGTCGTACTACCGCGCCCAGCTCGCGCACGCCGACGCGCCGCGCGCCTACCTCGCCGAACGTGGCCTCGGTGTCCTCGTGCGGCGGGAGTGGCCGTGGCGGGTCGGGTACGCCCCACCGGGCTGGAGTGCGCTGACCGGCCACCTGCGTGCCGCCGGCTTCACACCGGAGGAGTTGATCGGCGCCGGCCTGTCGGCCCGCACCCGGACCGGCCCCGACCGACTCATCGACGTGTTCCGCGACCGGGTCATGTTCCCGGTACGCGACCCGGCCGGGCACCCAGTGGCATTCCTCGGCCGCTCCGGACCGTGTGCCGGAGACGTACCGAAGTACCTCAACAACCCCCGGACGGCGATCTACAACAAGAGGCACCTGCTGTTCGGTCTCGCCGAGCAGCAGGATCGCATCACCGCCGGGTGGACCCCGGTCCTCGTCGAAGGGCCCGCCGACGTCCTCGCGGTGTGGTTGTCGTACTCGCGCTCCGGCCGGACCGGCGCCGTGGCCCTCGCGCCCTGCGGCACCACCCTCAGTGACGCCCAGGCGCACATCCTGCGGTCGCTGCCCGGCGCCGCGCGGGGCCTGGTCACGGCGTTCGACGCGGACCCGGCGGGCCACGCGGCGGTGGACCGCGCGTGGCACCTGCTCCGACACCCGCGCTGTCCCGGCCCGCTGCTGGCGGCCGAGTTCAGCGCCGGCGCCGACCCGGCGGACCTGCTGCGCGCACCGCACGGCAGGGCTCGGCTGCGGGCGGCCCTCCAGCGGCGGACGCAACCCATGCTGGACACGGTCGTCGACCATCGACTCAACCGGCTCGTCGAGCGGCATCCCCGGCTGCTGGAGGACATCGACGGCAGGTGCGCCGCGGTACGCGCGCTGGTGCCGCTGCTGTTCGAGGCGACCAGCCCGCAGGAGGCGATCAGGGTGGCTCGGCGCATCGTCGCCCACACCGGGGTGGGGGTCGACACCGTCGCGACAGCCGCGATCGCACATCTGGAAGGCCTGCTGAACGACCTCGGCTCGCCCGGTGAACGCCGACAACCCAGGAGGTGACGCCGACGGGTCGGCGCCCGGCACCGGTCAGGGCAGTTGGCCCGGCCGGTCCACGATGGCGACCCGGATGAGCGCGCCGGACGCGTACAGCGACTCCTTGCCGTTGCGCACCACCGACATACGTCTGCCGAGGTAGACGTGGCTGTCCCGGTCGAAGAGGATCTCCGTGTTGCCATCGATCATGCCCGGCACCCGGATCGCCACCCCGTGCCGGCCGGCGGCGTCCACCACGTCGCCCGAGACGACGACCGCTCCGGGCTCCCGAGCCAGCAGCTCGTACAGCGCCGCCAGCGCTCGGGGCGGCACGTAACCGCTGAGCATCATCCGCGCGGTGGTGTAGGCCATGCTCTCGTCCCCGTAGACGGCCTCCTCGTCGGCACCCTCGGGAAGATGCAGGTCGACCGGGTGCTCCCGAAGGTGTCGAAGCAGCTCGTCCGGATCGGTGGGCAGGTCACCGTGGTACGCGGGCGGCGGGAGCACGTCGAGCTCCTTTCCGGGATTGGCGGCATCGTCGATGCGGTCCACCCTCAGCTCGCTCCACCCGTTCGGGTCGGCCTCCGGTCGAAAACGTGTCTGCGCGTGGGCCACTCCCCCAGCCGACTCCCACCTCTGCACCCGCCCGGTGACGTACGGGCCGCTGTCCGGCGGCTCCCGCATCGTTGTCAGGTGCTCCGTGAAGACGTACTGATCGGGTCGGGCGGTGAGCTCGGGTTGCTGCCGGGCGGCGTCGGCCGCCATCCGGAAGATCTCCGCGGCGCTGGCCGTGGGCGGCGGCTTGTCGCCCACCCTCATCGTCTGCACCGCCAGCGCACCGGCGGTCAGTGTCACTGCCAGCCCGAACGCCCCGGCGAGGCGCCAACCGCGCTGGAACCGGGCACGACGTCCGGCGGGACGGGCCGCCGAGACCAGCTCGGCCCGCCGGGCGACGTGTGCGGTCAGATCCGTGAGGAGCTGCTCCTCGAAACCGTGCGGCGACTGATCGGTCTTGCTCATGACGTCATCTCCGTTCCATCAGGCGAGGGTGGTGGCCGGGCGGGCGAGCACGGCGCGGACGAGGCGACGGGCACGATGCAGACGGACCCGGGCGGCGACCGGGGAGATCCCCAGCGCGGTCGCCGCGTCCGCGACGGTGAGGCCGTCCACGGCGACCAGCTCGACCAGCGTCCGGGTGTCCTCGGGCAGCTCGCGCAGCGCGCGGTGGGTACGGCGGGCCGCCGACTCGGCATCGATGCGCTCCTCGATGCGGGCGATGTCGTCGGGGCCCAGGTCCCGTCGTCCGGCCAGCCGGCCGGTCACCCGCAGCCGTTGGGCCGCCCGACGTCGTTCGTCGCCGATGACGTTGCGGGCCACCCCGTACAACCAGCCGATCTGGCTGCCCCGGTCCGGTCGGTAACCCGCGGCCGACTCGATCACCGCCAGGAACACGTCGGCGGTCAGGTCGGCGGCGAGGTGCGGATCGTCGACCCGCCGTGCCACGAACCGGCCCACCGCCTCCACGTGCCGTCGGTAGAAGACCGCGAAGGCCACCGGGTCGACTCCGATGCCGCGGATGTCATCCTCCGCTGGGCTGGGGTCATTCACAGGTCGTCCTCTCGTAGCCGTTACACCCCTTATTCGTTACGCGAGGCGCGGGTGTTACCGGAGCCGACGCGGCGACCAACGGCCCGGGTTGCGGCAAACCTCCCCGAACCGGCCTGAGTTGCGAGCAGGATGAGATGGGTTCGCCCAGCGACACGGTGAGCGGGGGTCGGCCGTGAACGACGGACTGATGACCAGGCGAAGCGCCCATGACGTCGGAGAGACGATCTCCGCGCTGCGGGCCGAGGCGCAACGGCTGGGCGCAGCGGTGGTGGCGGTGGTCGACCATGCGGCGGCCGCCCGGAAGGCCGGGTTGAGCATGCCCGACACCCAGGTGATCATCTTTGGGAACCCGCAGGCGGGCACGCCGCTCATGCTGGCCCGCCCCGAGATCGCCATCGACCTGCCGATGCGGCTCATGGTGCGCGACGACGGGCAGCCCGGCTCGCTGATCACCTGGCAGGACCCCGCGTACCTCGCCCAGCGCTACGGGCTCGGTGCGGACCAGCTCGCGCCCCTGAACGCCCCGGCCACTGTCGCCTCCGCCGTCGAGGGTCGCTGAGCCCGGCCCGGCCGCACCGCGCGGAGTCTCCCTACGGGCGAGCGACGGCGGCGGCCATCCGGCGGACCGCCTCGGTGATCAGCTCCGGTGCGGTGGCCAGATTCAACCGGACGTGCCCGGCGCCGCCGGTGCCGAAGGCCAGGCCGGAGTTGAGCGCCACCCGGCCCCGGTCGAGGAACACGGCGGCGGGGTCGTCGCCGAGGCCCAGGGCACGGCAGTCCAGCCAGGCGAGATAGGTGGCCTGACCGGGCTGGTAGCGGATGGCCGGCAGGTGCTCGGCCAGCAGCGCGGACAGGAGCCGACGGTTGTCGTCCAGGCCGGCCAGCAGCGCGTCTAGCCACTCGCCGCCGTCGGTGAAGGCGGCGGTGTGGGCGATCACGCCGAGGTGGCTGGTGCTGACGCTGGCCTCGAACGGCACGCGGGCGAGGTCACCGGCCGCGGCCGCGCCGGCGACCAGGAGACCACCGCGCAGGCCGGCCAGGTTCCACCCCTTGGAGGCGGACATCAGCGACAGGCCGTTCTCCGCGCCGGGCACCGAGAGGTACGGCACGAAGCGCGCTCCCCCACCCACCACCGGCGCGTGGATCTCGTCGGCGACCACCCGCACCCCGTGCCGCTCGGCCAGACGGGCGACGGCGGCCAACTCGTCCGCGGTGTGCAGGACGCCGGTCGGGTTGTGCGGGCTGCACAGCAGGTACGCCGCCGGACGCCCACCGGCCCGAGCCTGCCGGAACGCGTCCTCCAGCGCGCCGAGGTCGATCCGCAGGTCCTTGCCGAGCGGCGCCTCCACGATCCGGCGGTCGGCGTGCGCCACGAACTCGTAGAACGGTGGGTAGACCGGGCAGTTGACCACCACCGCGTCCCCCGGCTCGGTGACCAGCCGCAGCACCTCGACGATGCCGTGCATCACGTCGGGCACCAGCGCGGTGCGCTCCACGGCCAGCCCGTCCCACCCCCACCGATGCCGGGCGAACTCCGCCAGCGCCCGCGGGTACGCCGTGCCGGCGGTGTAGCCGGTGTCGCCGCGGGCGACGGCGTCGGTGATCGCGCGCGCGACCGGCTCGGCCAGCGGCACGTCCATCTCCGCCACCCAGAGCGGCAGCACGTCGTCGGGGTACTCCCGCCACTTGAGGCTCGTCCGTTGCCGGAGCTGGTCGATCGTGAGCTGGCGAAGGGGGTTCACGGGGTTTCGGGCACCACTGAGCACACCACTCATGGCTGAAGCCTATTCCGCTGCGTCCGGGCCCTCACCGGCCTCGGTCGACGAGTCGACGGGGTCAGGACCGGGACCACCTCTGGTTGCCGCCGCCGTTGCAGGGCCAGAGTTGCAGCAGGGTCCCGTTGGCCGTCGCCGCGCCGGTGGCGTCCAGGCACTTGCCGGAGGCGACGCCGACGACCGTGCCGTCCGCATTGACGTTCCACTGCTGGTGGGCGCCGCCGTTGCAGTCGAAGATGGTGACTCCCGCACCGTCGGCGGTACTCGCGCTGTCGACCTCCAGGCACTTGGTGCCGTACACCCGCAGTTCCCTTGATGCGGTGGCCAACCACGCCTGGTTGGCCCCGCCGTGGCAGTCGAAGAGCTCGACCCGGGTCCGGTTGGTCTGGCTGGCGAAGGGCACGTCGACGCACCGCCCGGACGCCTGCCCCCGCAGGACCGCGAGTGTGTCGGATCCGCAGGTGGTCAGGCCCGTGGTGTACGGGCAGACGACGGAGGCGAAGCCGCCGCGCTCCAGCATCGCCACCGAGAGGCTGGCGGTGTTGGTGACGACTCTGGTGTCCCGGACGAGCGTGGAGTTGGCCCCGTCCCGGACGGTTTCCAGCAGCCACTGACCGCCCCCGAGGAAGCTCAGCGGCGTCGTGTACGTCCTGGCGGACTGGGCGGAGATCCCGCCGACGTACCACCTTGCGCCGTTGCGGCGCGCGAGGTAGGCGTCCTGACCGGGCCGTCCGCCGAGCAACCGGGTTTCGTCCCAGGCGGTGGGGATCTGGTTGAGGATGCGCAGTGCCTCGGGTCGGGCCTCGTAGCTCTCGGGATTGTCGCCGAGGTGCTGCCACCCGGACTCGAAGACGATCGACGTGGCGAGTTCGTGTGCCGGGGTGGTGTCGCGGTTGAACGGGCTGAACACGACCGGGGTGTAGTCCATGCTCGAGATGACGTTGCGGTGGAACGGCAGCATCGTGTTCTTCGACGCGCGGAGGTACTGCTCCGCGCCGTGCACCGCTTCGGCCGTCAGGACGTGCGGCCAGGTGCGCTGCATGCCGCGCGGGGTGGCAGAGCCGTGGAAGTTGACCATGAGCTGGAGCTCGGCGGTACGGGCCAGGATGGCGTCGTACCACTGGAGGGTCGGCTGGGTGAACTCGTAGCTGAAGTCGACCTTGATGCCGGTCACTCCCCAGCTCCTGATCCGCGGCAGCCAGGTCTCACGCTGCGCCGCGGTCCAGAGGCTGGACGAGTTGAACCACAGGATCACCTGCACCCCTCTGGACTGGGCATAGGCCACCGTCGCGGGCACCCAGCTCTCCTGCCAGCCTTCGTCGATGAGCACGTAACCCCAGCCGTTGCGCGCGGCGAAGTCCACGTACTGACGCTGGCGGCTCTCGCTGGACGGGCTGGAGTGTTCGGTGAGCCAGGACCAGGCGACGGTGTCGGGCCGCACCCAGGAGGGGTTGCCCATCCGCGACGGTGCCGAGAGGTCGTCGACGATCGTCGACTGGGTGACCGTGGCGAGGGCACCGACAGCCGCGGTACGCCATGGCGTCGACAGCGGCAGGCTCGTGGTCACCGTCGAGCTGTCCAGCACGGTGCCGTAGGTCCCCGACCCGGACGAGTGGGTCAGGCTCGCCGCCGCGTACCGTCCGTCGAGGTTGGCCTCGGCGACCAGCGCGAACGCCCCGCCGGCCTCGAACAACGCGGGCACCCGGAAGGTGCCGGCGGCGGCTGCGCCTGCGGTCGTCTGTGCCGGGTATCCCTGGTCCTCGCGGTCGGCGGGCAACAGCCAGGCGTTCGACGACGTCGGCACGGTCCAGGACGACGCCTCCCGGCGCACGGTGACCGATCCGCTGCCCGGCAGCACGTACCGGTAGGCCGCACCCGACTGCGACGCGCGAACCACGACGTCCAACCTGGCACCGGTGGCACCGGTGAACGACAGGGTCGTCTCGGCGTAGACAGTGGACCGGCTGCGCTGCTTGCCGGTCGTCATCGTGTAGGCCTCGGTGACCGTGCGGTCGGCGCGGCCCGTGAACGTGAGGTTGCGGGTCAGGTCGGCGGCGCTGGTCTCGATGCCGATAGCCGACGGGGACAGCACCGTGCGGTCCTGGTGGGAGACGGAGAATGACAGTGTGCCGTTGTCGTTCAGGACGACCTGGGCCGCGATCGGCGACGTCGAGGGGCCGTTGACCGTCCAGGTGGTGGCGGCGGAGGCGGGGGTGGGGACGCCGGGGACGATTGTCGCAAGCAGCACGAGCGTCAGGGCGGAGCCCAGCACCCTGTGTCGGCGCTTTCCTTCAGGCATGGCGGTGCCTTTCCAGACGAGGGAGGCAGGGACGCGCAGAGCCGGCGGGTCGGACGGAAGGCGGGCGCGCACCGAAGAATGCCGAGCCCCGAACATGTTTGATTCCGTTCATCCATGCTCGGCTATGTTTACATAAGACAGCGCCTGTCTCGGCCTGTCAAGCCCGACCCCCGTGGCGGCTGGAAGCGGTTCGCCGTCACCTGGGAGCCTGACCGGAGCGGTTCACTTCAACGGGGAGGGTCGATGATGAAGCACGCGATCCGGGTGGCGCGGATGTTCGACGGCGAGCGGCTCGTGAACGGCGGGGTGCTCGTCCTGATCGACGGCGGGCGCATCGTCGACGTGCAGCGGGGTCGGACGGAGGCGCCGGAGGGCTGGCCGGTACGCGAGGAGCCGCACGGCACCGTGCTGCCCGGGCTGGTGGACGCCCACGTGCACCTGTGCGCCGATGCCGGGCCCGACGCGCTCGGCCGTCTCGCCGAGTGTCCCGAGACGGACCTCGACGCGGTTGTCGAGGCATCACTGCGCACCCATCTGACAGCCGGCGTCACGACCGTCCGGGACCTGGGCGACCGGCGCGACGCCGTGCTCCGGTGGCGGAGTCGAGAGGTGCGCGACGACCTGCCCACGGTGGTGGCCTCGGGCGCCCCGGTCACGACCGTCGGGGGGCACTGCTGGTCGATGGGGGGCGAGGTGAGTGGCGTCGACGGGATCCGCGAGGCCGTGCGCCTGAAGGCGACGGCCGGCGCCGACCTGGTGAAGGTCATGGCCAGCGGTGGCGTGTTCACCCCCGGCACCGACACCACCCGGCCGCAGTTCACCGACCAGGAGCTGACCGCCGCGCTGACCCGGGCACACGATCTGGGCCTACCGGTGACCGTGCACGCGCACGCGCTCAACGCCGTCGAACAGGCGCTGCGCGTCGGTGTCGACGGCATCGAGCACTGCACGTGCGTGACCGCGACCGGCGCCCACGTCCCCGACGAGGTGGCCGACCGCCTGGCCACGTCGGGGATCGCGGTCTGCGCCACGCTCGGCACCGACCCGGCGGTGGTCACACCGCCGGAGGTGGTGGCGATGGCGGCGCGGGCCGGGCTCAGCGAGGCGGCGCTGCGCGACGGCGCCGCCACCCTGCACCGGGCCGGGGTCCGTCTGGTGGCCGGTTCGGACGCGGGCCTCGGCCCCGCGAAGCCGCACGGGATCCTGCCGGAGACGCTGGTCGAATACGTCGCGTGCGGCATCCCCGCCACCGCCGCCCTCGCCGCGGCCACCTCGGTGAGTGCCGAGGTGTGTGGCCTGGGGCGGCGCAAGGGCCGCGTCCGTGTTGGGTTCGAGGCCGACCTGCTCGTCGTCGACGGCGACCCGACGAGCGACATCACCGCACTGCGCCGCCCGCTCGCCGTGTACCGCGCCGGAGACGCGGTGAGCTGACGAGGTCTGGCTGGCGTCGTCCGGGCGGTCGAGGCCTCGGCTGATCACCGCGAGGCCGGTCCCGGGGTTTCGCCGGCCGTCGCTTCCGGGTAGCGGTGGTCCATGAACCGCAATCTGGTCAAGGCTCTTCAGGTCGCGTGGGGGCTGCCGGAGTTTCGCAGCGGGCTGCGACACCTCATCGATCTCGACGAGGTGTCGGTGCTGCTGGCCACGCTGTCCGTCGCCGATCACGACCGCGAGGTGGAGAGCAGCCTGTTGAGCCTGCTGCGCTCCAGCCTCGACACGGTCGAGATCCGGGAGGCGGTGTTGCTGCTGCTGGAGCGCGACGAGGTGCGCCGGCCGCTCGTCGCGGCGGTGGTGGAGCCGCTCGCGGACCGGCCGGGTCAGGCCGCTGCCATCGCCTCGGCGGCCGAGGATCCCGCGGTGCGACGCGAGGTGCGGGCGGTGCTGGACAGCGCCAAGGCACGCGAGCTGATCTGGCAGGCGATCGACAACCAGGTGAGCGACAACCGGTTCGGTCTGATCCGTCGGGCGGCGGTGCTGTTCGTCCGGCACCCGAGCGTCCGACGCCTCGCGTGGGCCGCGCACCGGCACGGCGTGTTGCGCGAGCTTCGCCGCAAGCCGCTGCCCACGCCCGACATCGCCGAGGGTGGACAAGCCCGAGCGTAGCCAGCGACGGAGCGCACTCGCGTCGGTGGCCGATCACCGGCGGCGCCGCCGACGGACGGTGAGCACCCCGACGGTCGCGACCAGGGCCCCCGCCAACACGTACGCCCAGCGGTCGTGGGCCGCGTCCCAGCCGTCGCCGGTGGCGACGAGCAGCCTCACCGGGGCCGGCAGCAGAGCTGTCACCGTCATCGCCAGCAGCAGCGCCGAGACGGCGATCGGACTGCCGATGCCGCGCGGCGAACGTCGCCAGCCGATCGCCGAGGCGAGGAACGCGACCGCCACGACCGCCGCTGCCTCGCAGGTCAGGTCCGCATACGGCAACGACATGGTTTCCAGTCCCGACCGGGTCACCACCAGCGCCGCCACCCAGCACGTACCGCCGACGGCCGCCGCGGCGACCGCTCGGATGAGCGCGCCGAGCCAGGCCGGGACCGGCAGGGTCTCCGCCGTCGGCTTTGCGGGGTCGTCGAGCGCGAACGTGACGCCGATGCCGACGCAGGCCATCACCAGCCGCAACACCGTGATGTGCGTGTCGGGCGGCAGCACCGACCCGGTCACGGCCGGCGGGATCACGATGGCCACACCGACGAGCCCGGCCGTGAGCAGTGGGACGATGCGCATCGCCCGCAGCGTCGGCCAGACCAGCGCCACCGCCGTCCGCGCTCGCCCACCTCGCCTCAGGACGGGCACGCGGGTGGCCCGCCCCGAGGTGTCGACGGCCTCCGGTGCGGGCACTCGGCTCACGTGGTGCACAGCCCCTCGCCCTCTTCCGGTGACAGCGGCTGGACCGGCACCCCGAAGATGGCACCGAAGCGTTCCAGCGGAGTGTCACGCGCGGTCAGCTCGGCCCAGTGCCGCTCGACGAGTGGTGGCACCTCGGCAGACGGCCGCTTTAGCAACGCCAACGCCGGTGCCGCCGCCCGGTCGGGTGCCGAGATGCCGAACAGGGTGGACACGTCGCTGAAGCTGAGCGCGCCCATACTGGTCTCGTCCAGCGAGCGCATGCCGGCCAGGGTGGTCGGTGACGCCTGCCCGACCAGCCACACCAGCAGTGCCGCTCGGGCCCCGCACAGCGAGAACCCGCCGTCGAATGCCTCCCCGGCCATCAGCCGGTACGCGACCCCGGCGGCGAGGACGGCGCTCGCCCGTGCGTCGCCCCATTCGGTGCCCACGCGTACCGCCTCCGGGGTGCCCGCCGCCGCGTCCGCGGTCTTCCAGGCGGCCACCGTCCGCACGGCCTCGGCGATCGATCCGGTCTGGTACGCCGAGATCTCCTCGAGGGGGACCCGCTGCCGCACCGCGAGCGGCGGCCCGGACGAGGCGGCACTGTCCGGTACGACCGCGCGTACGGACGTCACCACCTCATCCCACCCGGAGACGAAGCCGCCGAATCCGTCGAAGAAGCAGTAGGTGACGTCTGCGCGGGTCACGCACGACTGGATGCTCGCCGGCCGGTCCTCGACCGTCGCGCGGGCCGCCGCCATACCCGGGTCGGGCCACGACTGGGTCAGTCCGCCGCCGACGGCGAGGATCAGCCCGACGGAGAGAGCGGCCGCGACGAACGACCGCCGCGCGGCGGCCCGGGCCAGGACTGCGGCGACGAGCAGGACGGTGAGGCCGACCAGGTAGGCGAGGTGCCGGGCCGCGGGCCGGTCGGAGACGCTGGCGGGCACCGGGACCGGGAACTCGCTGGCGTAGACCGGCAGCAGGAACCGCCAGCCGGTCCCGATGATGGACGGCATGGTCGCCACCAACTCCAGCACGAGGACGAGCAGGACGGCCAGCGGGGCGACCAGTACCGAACGGATCAGGACCCCGCAGAACACCCCGACCGCGCCGAGGAGCAGCACCAGAGCCGCCGGGGTCACCAGTGTGGCGACGTCGACGGAGCCGACGGCGCCCGGGAGCAGGGCGGACACCCCGACCCGGACGCCGACGAGCAGCAGGCTGACGCCGGCCAACGACAACAGTGCCAGCAGGAACCCGCCGAGCCGCCACGCCGGCGGTAGCACCAGCACGTCGTAGGACGCGTCGACCTTGTGCCGGTGAGCGCGTAGCGTGACGAGGTTCGCCACGATCAGGGCCGACCCGCCGAGGATCGGCAGCGCCAGCAGTTGGATGACGATCAACTCGTCGGAGAGCACCGGATAGCGGTTGGCGGAACCGGACAGCCAACCCCACAGCCACGGGCCGAGAAACAGCAGCGCGGCCGCGATCGTGAGCGGATGTCGCAGCATCCGGAACGCCTCGAAGCGGGCGAGCGCGAGGAGCGCCTGTCGACGCCCGTCCGTGGACGACGGCGTCGGACGGGCCGGCGCCGGGGCCAGCGTCGACGTCGCGGTCACCGGGCGCCGCCCGCGGTCGCCGGTGCCTCGGCGCCGGTGGCGGCACCGACCAGCGTCAGGTAGCCGTCCTCGATCGACGGCTCGACCAGCGCGGCCCCGGGCGGCGGATCGCCGACGTGGCGGTGCAGCCCCGTGCCCGTCCGCCACGACGCCAACGCCCCGGCCTGGCGCTGCGTGCTCGTCCACACCCGGCCGGCGGCCAGCCCGGCCAACTCCGACGGGGTGCCCTCGAACCGCACCCGGCCCCGGTCGAGCACGACGACCTCCTGGCACAACGACATGACGTCCTCGGTCTGATGCGTGGACAGCAGCACCGTCTTGCGCTCGCCGAGATCCGCGATCAGCTCCCGGAACCGCAGCCGCTGCTCCGGGTCCAGGCCGACCGTGGGTTCGTCGAGGATGACGAGGTCCGGGTCGCCGACCAGGGCGGCCGCCAGCGCGAGCCGTTGCCTCATGCCGCCGGACAGGGTCCGGATCCGGGACCGCCGACGGTCGTCGAGCCCGACGGCGGAGAGCACCCGGGCGACCTCAGCGTGCCGCGCCGAGCGGTGCGTGAGCTCCTTGAGGATCGCGACGTAGTCGACGAACTCGAACGCGGTGAACGACGGGTGGAAGCCCGGGTCCTGTGGCAGGTAGCCGAGCCGACGCCGGACCGCGAGCCGCCCGGGTGGCGTGCCCGGGTCGTGGCCGAGGATCCGCAGCGTCCCCCCATCGGCGGGCAGGGCCGTCGCGACGATCCGCAGCAGCGTCGTCTTGCCCGCGCCGTTGGGGCCGAGTAGTCCGGTCACCCCGGTGCGCAGCGAGAACGACACGTCCTCCAGCGCGGTGGTGCGCCCGTAGCGCAGCGCCAGGCTCGTTGCCCGAACGGCTGTCATGGAACCCTCCTCGTGAGGTTGGGGACGTGGTAGCGCTCGTAGGTGCCGCGCTGACGGGACAGTGCGACGGCGGCGATCCCACCGACGACCGCGACGCCGACCTGCCCGGCGAGGGTGAAGACGAGCCGGTCGCCGAGGGTGGCGGTGACCACCGCCGCCCAGCCGACGCCGGTGACGACCGCGGCCGGCGCCGCGCCGAGCCGGGTCGAGAGCAGCAACGACAGCACGGTCAGGGCGAGCGAGGGAAGGAACCAGCTGGTGGCGCGCAGCCCGTACCCGTGGATGAAGAGGCTGGCCACGGTGGACAGCGCGGTGGTCGCGGTCAGCACCGCGACGCAGCGCAGCAGCAGTAACCGGAACGAGCGGACCGGGGCGACCACCGCGATCTCGTAGGTGGGGTCGATGCCCGGGGCGAACGACATCGCGACCGCGACGAGCGGCAGCAGCGGGGCCACGGCGAGGAACACGACCGGGTCGGTGAGCACGGCGACGGCCGCCGTCAACGTTGCCGTCACGGCGATCGCCAGGAGCCAGGACAGCCGCAGCGCCGGCGTCGCCGCGAGCAGCCGCGCGGTGTGCTCGGGCACGCCGACCAGGACCATCAACCGTTCGACGGGCCCCGGCCGCGGCGCGTCCAGGGCCGCGTCGAGGCGGGCCCAGCCCACGTCGAGCGCCCACCCCATGTCGACGGTCGCGGTGGCGGCGAGGCGTTCGCGGCACTCGCCGCACGCGGCCAGGTGCGCCTCCGCGGACCACAGGGCAGGGGCGGCGAGGGTACGGGCGGCGTAGGCGCGGATGTCGTCGTCGAGCAGATGCCAGGTCATGTCAGCTCCTCTCGCAACTGTCGGCGGGCCCGCATGGCCCGGGTCTTGACGGTGCCGGCGGGGATGCCGAGCAGGACGGCGGCCTCGGCGGTGGAGAGGCCGTCGAGGACGGTGGCGCGGATGACCGCGCGCAGCTCCGGGGAGAGCCGGTCGAGGGCGCCGCCCAGGTCGCCGTGCTCGAGACCGATCAGCACCTGCTCCTCGGCGGACGACTCGTCGCGCCCCCGCAGCCGGGCCAGCAGCCGGCCGAGCCGGTCGCGGGACGTACGGCGACGCAGCGCGTCGATGAGTCGGCGCGACCCGATCCGCCACAGCCAGGCGGCGGCGTCGGTGTCGCGGGGCCGGAACGCGGCGGCGGCGCCGCTCCAGACCGCAAGGAACGTCTCCTGTACGACGTCGTCGACGAGGGCGTCGTCGGCGCAGCGGTAGCACAGGCGCAGGCGCAGCCATGGCGCGTGCCGGCGGTAGAACGCCTCGAACGCGTTCCGGTCGCCGCCTGCGGTCAGGGCCAGGAGGTCGGCGTCATCCTGGGCGGTCATACCTACCTATCGCAGCGGGATCGGGATTTGGTTCGCGGGACCTCACCACGACATCGTGGTGCACGGCGACCCGGCCGGGCAGCACGTCACCTGGCGGCAGAGCATCATCAGACCGCTGCGCATCACCAGACCGCCTTTGCCACGCGGCACCCGAGCCTCGCCGAGGTGCTCGACCTGCGTGCCGAGCGGCAGGCCATGGTGCGCGGCTTCCTCGCGAACGTCACACCGGAGCTGCTCGCCGAACCCCGGCCGATCCCGTGGTCACCCTCGCACGAGCAGCCGGTCCTGAAATGCCTCCACGTGATCTTCGACGAGGAGTGGGAGCATCTACGCTTCGCGACACGCGACCTCGACGCGCAGGAATAGGAACGGCTGCGCTCGGTAGTGCACGACGCAGGGGATCACTGCGCCACCATACGGTGCGCGAGAACGCCTGCTAGGGGCTGACCGGTGGGGCCACGACCAGTTCGGTGTCCGGGTCGTGGTCGATCCGCGAAGAGCCGGCCACGATCAGGGTGGCTCGGGACCAGGGTCGTTCTCGCAGCATGAACGGCAGTTCCTCCCGCAGCCAGTTCGTCACGTGCTCCCGCTGTTCGGGAGAGTCGCCGTCGCGAGCGACCAGCAGCCGTTCCTGCTCGTCAAGATCTCCCTGCACGTACACGGAGGCGTCCAACCACGGGTCGAGCTCCTCCCGGATGATGCCGGTGCCCTCGACCCACACGACGTCGACGCCGGCAGGGATGGTGATCGATCCCGCCCGATCGTGACGGACCCAGGCATCGGGGCGAAAGCCCACCGACTCCCCTCGGTGCAGGGGTTGCAGAATGTTCTCGGCGAGTACGGCGCCCCAGTCGAAACAGGCGTGGTTCCAGGCGACGTCGTCGGTGTGCACGATGGCGGAGCTGGGTTGCACCGTGCGCAGCTTCTCAGCCAGGGTCGTCTTGCCCGCACCACCCCGGCCATCGATCGCGATCACCCGCGGACGTCCGGTGACGTCGGGTGAGGCATCGCGTAGCTGGCGGACCACGTCGACCACGGTCGCCCGCCGCCAGCCGACGGCTTCGGTCTCACCGTGATGAAGTCGCATCGACGGCCTGTACCCCGAACGCCGGCGAAGGATGCGACGCCGAGACACCCCATGTTCGCGTGCCACGCGTCTGTACGCGCACGGTCAGCGACAGAACCGGCTGCCTCACCGAGACGGGTCAGCTGATCTTCTCGCTGATCGGCGGCTGTAGGAGACGGTGGTCCCCACCAGCAACACCGCCCCGGTGAAGAAGTAGGTGTTGATGGCGATGCCGATCCAGAACTCGCCCGCCGAGATGTCGGCGGCTCCCATCACGCCGCCGCGACGGACACCTGTGACCATCAGCAGATTCTCGGCCATCCCCGGCACACCCCGGATGACGAGCAGCACGCTGCCACAGACCAGCGGCGCCAGCAGTAACCAGCGAGGCAGATGCCGAGAGGTCGGGCGGACGGTGGCCAGGACGACGACTGCCCCGATGGCCGACATCGAGATGAGCACAACGTTGAAGATCACGTAGGCCCTCATGTCCCAGGGGCCACCACCGGTCGGATCGTCACCGGGGAAGAGCACCAGGATCACGTGCGACACCACAAAGAAGATCAACCATGCGAGGGCGCCGTGCGCCCAGCGACGATCGGTGGCAGCGGGCATACCACCACTGTGGCCACGCCAGCACCCCGACGCCTCCCTCTCTGGGTGGGCCTGACTCCCCCGGAGGAGCGAGGCGCGAGCGTGGTCGCACGCATCGTGCGCGACGATGCCCACGTCCCTCGAACCGACGTACCCTCAGCCCTTCCTGCTCAGGTACGTGTCGGCCAACTGGCGAAGCCGTGCCCTGTCGAAGCTGTGCCCGTGCCCGGGGTGGACGACGGACACGTCGAGGTCGGCGAGGATCCGCATACTTTGCCGGTAGGCCGCCACGTCCGAGTTCGGCAGATCGTCGATCAGGGCGCCGTCGTAGACGATGTCGCCGGAGTACAGGGTCCCGGTGCGCTCCTCCAGCAGGGCGATGCTGCCCGGTGTGTGGCCGGGGAGGTGCAGCACGGTCAGCACCCGCCCGCCCAGGTCGATCCGGTCGCCGTCGTCGAGCAGGCGGTTCAGGGTCAGCGGTGCGATGCGGTAGCTGGCCGGGTCGTAGTCGGGAGCGGGCAGGGCGTCGAGCATGAGCTCCGGGACCGGTTCTCCCGCTGGGTCGATCCCGAGTTTGTCGTATAGCTCCGCGCCGTACAGGCTCGCCGGCACGCCCGCCGCCAGGACTCCCGCCTCCGCGGGGTGTGCGGCCCGGTCGGCGAACTCGGCTGCCCCACCGACGTGGTCCAGGTGCGCGTGCGTCAGCAGGACCATCGGATCGCGTGCGAACAGGCCCGGAATCGCCTCCCGCAGGGCGACGACACCGAGCCCGGCATCGATCACCAGGTCACGATCGTTGCCGCCCAGCCACCAGAAGTTCGCGGACAGCAGCTCGTTGACGTGCGGCTCCGAGATCCGGATGACGTCGTCACCCACGTCGGCCTGCGTGTGCCAGTCGACCATGTCCACCAGTGTGCCAGCCCGGTGACGCCGCCGAGATCCCGTCGGACCCCTGCCCTGCGCCGCGGGGAGGGCCGGTGAGGCGCGGTCCCCAGCCCCTGTCGACGGGGCCGCACCCCCAGGAGTCGGCCGAGGATCTTTCCCACGTCGATATCCAGTGATATCTATGTCACACCACACCTCCTACCACCACCGGAGCGCGACGTGCGGAGATCCCGTCTGGCAACCCTCGCCCTGAGCCTGGCCACGGCCCTGGGCGCCACCCTCACTCTGGCAGCGCCCGCCGAGGCCGCTCCCAGCGACCATTACGTCGCCCTCGGCGACTCCTACTCTTCGGGGGTGGGTGCCGGCAGCTACACCGCCGAGAGCGGATCCTGTCAGCGCAGCACCAACGCCTACCCGGCGCTGTACGCCGCCAACGTGCGGCCCGCGTCGTACCGGTCGGTTGCCTGTTCCGGTGCCACCACCGCCACCGTGACCAACACGCAGCTCAGCGCGCTCAGCGCCACCACGACGCTGGTCAGCGTCACGGTCGGCGGCAACGATGTCGGATTCGCCAACATCATGACCACCTGCGTGCTCTACGGGACCAACGACTGCGTGGCCGCCGTGCAGACCGCCGAGGACAAGGCGCGGGCCGACCTCGCCAACCTGCTGCGCACCGTCTACAGCGGAATTCGTACCCGTGCGCCCTCGGCCCGCGTGGTGGTCGTCGGTTACCCGGTCTTCTACCAGCTGGGCACGACGTGCATCGGGCTCAGCGCCACCTCGCGTGCGAAGATCAACGAAGGCATCAACCTGGTGAACGACCTCACCCGAAGTGCCGCCCAGACCGCCGGCTTCACCTTCGCCGACGTCCGGTCGCAGTTCGTCGGGCACCAGCTGTGCAGCTACGGCGACAAGTGGTTGCACGCCCTCAACTTCGCCAACCTCGGCATCTCCTACCACCCGACCGCGGCCGGCCAGTCCAGCGGCTACTACCCGGTCTTCCGCTCCGTCGCCGGCTGACGTCGAGGGGCGCGCGGGGCATCGAACATCGCCCCGCGCGCCCCTCGTCGAACGCCACCGGCCAAGCGCCCCGGCGGCTGACCTCCACGCACCCCGGGTCGCACCGGGTTCAGGCAGGCTCCCGACCAGATCCGCGCGACCGACGCTCAGCCCGGGTCCGCCGGTGCTGCCTCGTCGGCGGCACCACTGGTGCCGGATCGGCCCGAGGGCGGGCTCGCCGGCTTGGGCGGTGCGGTACGTGCCGTCGCGGTGCGGGCGTCGTCCTCGCCGCCGAGAAGACCGCCGAACTCGCGTTCGACCGCCCTCTTGCGGCGAAACGGCCAGATGCCCATGCGGGGCCTCCCTCGCTAGATGGTCTCCGGGTCGTTGGAGTCCTCGGGGTGCAGCCACTCCACGATGTCACCGTCCTTCAGCGACACCCAGACGCCGGCGCTGGCGGTCACGGCCGCACCGATCGTGCCGTCCGGCTCGATGTGGTGCTGGTCCTCGATGAAGATGTCCCTCGGCTCGGGATAGGTGCTGACGAAGGAGTTCACGCCGAACCAGCCGCCGACCCACCGACCCTCGGTGAGGCGGATGCGGACCCACCGGCCCTGGAGGCGACCTGCGGCCTGGTCCCAGGCGGTCGGCACCGGGGAGTACGTGGTGCGGCGCAGTGGCAACGGGATCCGGAGCCACCGCAGCACGGTCACCCGCTGCCAGCGTGGCTCGCCGTGACCGAGATACGCGAGCAGCGCCGGCACGAGCACGCCGAGCCCGAGGATCGCGGTGGCGGCGAGCCGCGGCTGCGCGGTCAGGGTCGCTCCGCCGTCGGCCACCCTGCTGACCGCCGGCGCGCCCAGCACCAGCAGGTAGACGGCGTCGAGGATGACGCTGACCAGGATGGCCTGCAGAACACGCGGCGCCCAGTCGCGGTCGTGCGGGCGGAAGCCCGAGACAGCCGCCCGTACGACGCCGAACACGATGCCGGGCAGCACGAGGACGAGGAAGACGGCGACCGCGTACGCGGAGGTGGGTAGCGTCATCGGCGCTCCTCGTCGGTGGAGGTGGTGCCGGATCGCTCGGCCCAGCCGGTGAGGTCGGCGACCTCCTCACGCAGAGCGGGCGGCATCTCCTGACCGGGGTCGGTGAAGGTGTCGGCGACGTCGGCCAGCATCTGCCCGACGGCCTGGGCGGCCTCGGCCGTACGGCCCAACTCGATCAGCCACCGGGCCAGGGCCGCCTCGAAGGCCGCGAGGTCGACGCGCCACCAGTCGACGTCGCGGTCGTGCTCCTTGAGTGTGGTGATCGCGAAACGCAGCAGCTCCAGCGCCGTGATCATGTCCCCGTGCACACGCAGGGACGCGGCCTGGTCGGCGAACGCCATCACCACGTACGGCCGGAACCGCACCATGTCCGTCGCCAGCAACTCGGTGTAGATCTGCAGGGCGCGGACGGCGAGGTCCGCCTGGTCCTCGGCGGGCTGCCCGTCCGGCGGGTTGCGCCAGAGGTGGGAGCAGTAGGCGGCAAGCACCGTCCGGCCGCGCAGCGGGTCCCTCTCGGCGGCGGCCTCCAGGAGGGCGAGGGCCACGTCGGGGCCGACCGGGCCGCACACGGTGGTGACGCTCTCGGCCGTCCGGGCAGCCAACTCGTGCACGGTGCTTCCCATGGTCGACCATCGGCCGGAGCGCTCGTCGATGTCGTACGCCCAGGCCAGCGCCTCGGCGGCCTTGCCTCCCGCACCGCTGGCGTACGCCTTGCCCGCCGCTTCGAGGAGGAGCCTGCGGACCTCTGGTCTCTCGTCGGGTCGGCGGTCGTCCTTCACCATCCGCACCAGCACGTCGACGTGGGTTTCGTGGAATCCTCGGCGGGGGTTGGGCAGCCGCAACTGCGTGGGCCAGCGGAGTGGCTCGGTCGCCCGCAGCCGGTGGGCGGACGCGGCACAGACGACGAAGACCGCCACGGCGAGCAGGGCATACCCGGCCAGGCGGCCCATGGTGGGGAGGTCCACGTCGAGGACGGGTGTGCCCCAGCGGCTGTCGCGGCGAAACCCCGGGTAGAACAGCGGGCTGAGCGCGGCCGGTATCGCCGGACGACCGGCCCGTTCGCAGGCCAGCCCGCCGAGCCAGGCGCCAGCTCCGGCCATCCAGACGACCGGCTGACCGACGATCGCGGCGAAGCGGCCCGGCGCCCGGCGCACACCGCGCAGTGCGGTGACCAGCTGCGCCGCCACCGCCCCCTCGACACCCGCGAGCACGGTGAACAGCAACGCCTGCGGTGTCTGCGGGAGCCCGGTGGCGCGCAGCACCGCACCGGTTGCCAGCAGGACGCCTGCGGTGACCGCCGCGAACAGGAAGGTGGGCCATGCCCGGTCGGTCACGTAGCCGGTGGTGTCGCGCCGCAAGGAGGTCAGCAGTTGCCGGGGTTTGCGGCGCCACGACATGGCGGCGAGGCCCACGGAGAACGTGAGCAGTCCCGTCACCCTGCCGGCCCGTGGTCGCGCGACCGGATCGTGGCGGCGCATCCACCGACGGATGAGCGCGGCGGTCTCCGTGTCGGCTGCCGACGCCAGGAGGCGGTCGAACTCCCGTGCCCCGATCTCCTCGCGCAGATCGAGGAACTCCTCGACAGGACCGCCGATGGCGGACGGGGTGGCGCTGTGGCGGGCGAGCCGGAACGCGCGCACGGTGTCGGTCATCGCCTCCTCGGTGCGGCCGAGTCGCTGGTGCACGCCCGCGAGGCCGGTCAACGCCCGTGCCTGCGCCTGGAGGTCCCTGGCGTCCTCGGCACGTTCCAGTGCATCGCGGTACGCGGCCAGCGCCGCGTCCGGTCGGTCGTGCCGTTCCTCCAGGTGTGCCAGCAGTCGGTGGGCCTGCGCCTGCCCCGGCAGGTCCCCGAGCAGCTCGTACGCCTCCAGCGCGGCCCGATAGCAGTCCTGGGCGCCGGTGAGGTCGTCGCTGTCCTCGGCGAGACCACCGAGTCGCTGGACGTACAGCGCGTTGATCGCCATTGCCGTGGGCAAATGCTCCCGGGCGGTGTTTCTGGCCCGGTGGTAGGCGATCCTGGCCTCGTCGCGCAGCCGCTGCGCCCGGTAGAGGTCGCCGAGATCGAGTTGGACGAGGCAGACGCCGCGGTGGTCGGCCTCTGCCTGGTAGAGCGCGAGAGCACGGTGCAGGTGCACCTCCGCCTCGGTGTAGCGGTGCTGCTCCAGGTCCGCGCGCCCCAGGTAGCGGTAGGTGGTGGCGATACCGAGCGCCGCACCGAGCGCCTCCGCCCGGGCGCGCGCCTCGTCGAGCAGCCGCCGGCCCCGGGTCGCCTCGCCGGTCCGCAACGCCACCTCCCCGAGACGGCGCAGGGTCTCCACGATCTCGCCCTCGTCCGCGAGTCGACGGAAGGTGATCAGCGCCCGGTCGAAGTGGGCCTCGGCCTCCGCGTCGTCCCCGGCCAGCGCCCAGAGGTCGCCGATGGCACGCGCGATGCGGGCGTACGACGCGGAGCCCGGGTCGACCCAGTCGCTCACCGTGAGGTACTGCTCGTGTGCGTGCTCCCATCGACCCACGTCGGCGAGCAGCCGGCAGGCCTGGTCGTTGACCCGCAGCGCCTCGTCGCGCTCGCCGACGGCCGCCAGGTGGTCCCGGGCGTGCAGCAGCGCGGCCGCGGGGTCGTGCGGCCGTCGGACCGTCCGCCAGTAGGTGGCGGCCCGGCGGTGCGCCACCTCGGCCGCGTCCGGCCACCGCCTCAGCAGCGCGCCGGCCACCCAGCGGTCCACCAGGTAGTGATCGCCGGTACGGGCGACGAGGCCGCTGGCGCAGAGCCGGTCCAGCGCCGCCTGGAGCGGTACACCCGACGAAGGGGCCGTGAAGGCGTCGGCGTCGACCGGTTCTCCGAACACCGCGACGTCCGCCAGCAACTGCTGGTCGGTGTGGTCGGCGAGGCGGTGCACCCCGGCCTCGTCCACCGAGTCGGTGACGGCACGGTCGATCAGGGGCTGCACGTCAGCATCCGGCCCGCGCCGGTCGGCCAGCGCGCCGATGCGCCGGTACGTGCCCGGATGCCCGCCGACGGCCTCGCGTACCCGGGTTTGTTCGGCCGGGTCCAGGGTGGACAGGCGGCGGGCGAGTTTCCGTGCCTCCGCCGGGGCCAACGGCCCGACCTGGTGGCGGTGCACAGGCGGCTCGCCGCCGATGGTGAACCGCTGGCCCGCCACGATCAGCAGGGGCTCGGCCGGCACGAGCCGGGTCCACGCGGCGAAGAACCGGGCCAGTTGCGGGTCGGCGAGCCGCCAGTCGGCGTCGCCCGGTCGTTGCGGGGGCAGCACCGCGTCGTCGGGCACCTCGGCGACGAGCGCGACCGGGCCGTCGCGCAGCGCGGGGTGCAGGGCCTGGAGGTGGTGCAGCCAGGAGCCGACGATCTCCTGTTGGGGCTCGCCCAGCGCCTCGCGGAGATCCCGCAGAACCCCGTCGACGCCCTGGTCGCAGCGGACCTGGACGACTCTCGGCTGGGGGGTCAGCCGCGCGAGGAGCGTCCCGGCGAGTGTGCGTACCCCGCTGCCGCCAAGCCCGTGCAGGAGCAGGAACGGTCGCGGTGAGCGCAGGAGTTTACCCAGCTCGCGCAGGTCGCCGCGGCGGCCGACGAAGGTCGCCCGCGCCGGGCGTGGTGTCGGCGGTGCGGTGCCCGTGCGGTACAGCGGGCCCGGCGCCACGCGGGTGTAGAGGGCCGGAACCCACCACTCCACCTGGTTCTGCCCCGGCGAGGTCGGCGTGGAGACCTGCCGGGCGTCCTCCAACTCGTGCCGGGCCCGGGTCAGTGCGGTCAGCGGGTCGGTGACGTCGTCCGTGACGAGCATCCGGTAGAACGCGCCGGCAAGGTCGGTCGCGTAGGCGTCGCTCACCGCCGAGGTCATCGCCAGCACGGTCGGTACGCCGTGGTGCATCAGACCGCGTGCCAGGCCGCTGAACTCGTCCGAATCGCCCGCGCCGGAGCCGACGCCGGTGGAGCAGGCCGCGAGCACCACGACCGGTGCGGCCCCGGCGCCGGCCAGCACCGCCGCCGCGAGCCGGGCGGTGGTCACGTCGTCGGGATAGCCGTCGTCGTCCTCCAGGCGCAGGGTCCCCGCGTCGGCGTGGGCGGTCACGTGCACCACGTGGTACGCGCCGGCCCGCACCGCCTCCTCGATCGCCGTCAGCGTGCCCCACTCGAGCACGTCGACCTCGGCGCCACGGCCTCCGTGCACCGCGGGATCGGTCGCCGACAGCAGCCGGTCGACCTCGGCCTCGTAGTCGAGCAGCGTGTCGGCACCGCGTTCGGGGCTGGCCACGACGGCGAGAATCCGCAACGGCCCGTCGGTGGGCGTGTTCGCGGCCTCGGTCCCGCCGTCCACGGTGCGGCAGAGCTGCACCCGTCGGTCGAGCCCGAGCGGCACGGTCTCGCCCGGCGGCACCAGGGCCTCCCACGGCAGGTCGGTGAGTGCGTGGTCGGGCACGTCGACCTCGACCCGCAAGGGCCCGGGTTGCGCCGCCCGCATCGCCGCGGTCAGCGCCGCACCCGTGGGGCCGGCCAGGAAGTGCTCACCGAGGCGGCGGCCGAGCTGGTCGAGCGCGTCGACGTAGCGGTCGACGGCGCCGCCGGACGCCCGTTGGCCTGCCGCACGACGCCGCGCGGTCGTCACCGTTCGCAGGTCGGCATCGATGCGGTGCCGCTCTGCCGTCACGCGGTGCCGGGTACGCACTCCGCCGTACTCGACCGTCACCTCGTCGCCGACGATGCGTAGCCGCACGGGAACCCCCATGCCCCGCACCCTAGATCGGCGGACCGCCCACTGAGAGTCGTGGATGCGTCAGTGCGGCCACCGAGGTACGGCCGATGACGAATCGGGCCTGAGTAGCCCCGGGCGTGTCCGCCGAACAGTCGGCGGCGTCGATGAAACACTCACGCCCGCTCGGTCCGAACGACGCCAGCACGAGGGCCTACGGGCCGATGGCATGGTCACGCGAGGAAGGTGTGCAGCGTCGTCGTGAGGTCGTCGGGATTCTCCTCGGCGACGTGGTGCCCGGACTCGATCGGGTGGCCGCGCAGATCGTCGACCCAGGGCCGCCAGACGGCGAGCGGATCACCGTAGAGGTCCTCCATGTCGTCGCGGGTCGACCAGAGGAACAGCGTCGGACAGCGGACCGTGCGACCGGCACGCCGGTCGGCTTCCTCGTGCTCCCGGTCGACGCCCAGGCCGGCGCGGTAGTCCTCCAGCATCGCCCGGACCGTTGCCGGGTCGTGGATGGCCTTCCGGAACTCCTGGTAGTTGTCGGCCCCCATGCTCTGCGGCTGGGCCTTGCTGGCGTACCAGGCGTCCGGGTCGGCGGTGATGGCTCGCTCGGGCTTGTCGGGCTGCGCGAAGAAGAACCAGTGGTACCAGTCGTGGGCGAACTTCGCGTCGCACCTGGCGAGGGCCTCACTGATGGGCACACCGTCGAGGACCACGAGTCGGCTGACCACGTCGGGATGGTCCAGCGCCAGGCGCAACGCCACGTAGCAGCCGCGGTCGTGCCCGACCGTGGCGAATGTCGGATGACCCAGGATGTCCATCAGTCGGACCAGGTCCGCCGCGACCGCCCGTTTGGACTGCTGAGAGTGGTCCGCGAGGATTCTCGCCTTGCCGGACTGGCCATAGCCCCGCATGTCAGGGCAGACGACGGTGAAGCCGCGGTCCACCAACTGTGGTGCCACCCGGTGCCACGTCGACCCCGTGCGCGGATGGCCGTGGACGAGGAGCACCGGGGGCCCCTGCCCGGCGTGCCGGACACGAAGTTCCACCTCCCCGACGTCGACCCTCTCGTCGGTGAAACCGTCAAACATGCGCGACGAGTATCCGAGCCGCCCGCCCCGCAAACCTGCGCCCACGTACCGTCTGGTCAGGGCATCGACCGGGTCCCGGCCGCACCGACCGTCACCCGCGTCAGCGCGGAGGAACTGATCGGGTACGGACGTCGCGCGCGGTGCCGTCGGCGACGGCCTGGAGTTTGTCGGGGTTGGCGACGTTGTGGATGCCGATGATGCGCCCGCTGGCGTCGACATCGACGGTGACGGTGGCGACCACCCGACCCGACCCGCGGAAAATCATGCCCAGCCCGCCATTGATCTCGACCAGCTCGGCGCTCATGTCGGCGGGCTCGACACCCTGGTAGGTGACGGTGCCGATGGCCGTGAACCAGGCGGCCACCGTCTGTGCCCCCACCACCGGACGCATGGCCTGGCGAACCTTGCCGCCACCGTCGGTCCAGAGTGCGACGTCCGGCGACAGCAGCTCCATGAGGGCGTTGATGTCCCCACCGGTCGCGGCGGCGAAGAACCGCCGGGTGACCTCGTGCTGCCGCGACCGGTCCGCGACGAAGCGGGGCCGCCGGGCCCGCACGTGCTCACGAGCGCGGTGCGCGGCCTGGCGCACCGCGGCCTCGGAACGCTCCACCGCCTCCGCGATCTCGGCATGGCTGAGGTCGAAGACCTCCTTGAGGACGAACACCGCGCGCTCCAGCGGACTCAGTGTCTCCAGCACCACCAGCATGGCCATCGAGACGGACTCGGCGGTCGTGACGGCGTCGGCGGTGTCCCCGGTGGTGAGAATCGGCTCCGGAAGCCACGGCCCGACGTACGTCTCACGCTTGTGCCGGGTGGAACGCAGCCGGTCCATGGCCAGGTTCGACACGATCCGCGTCAGATAGGCCCTGGGGTCGGCCACCTGTGCGCGGTCGGCGGCCGACCACTTGATCCAGGCGTCCTGGACCGCGTCCTCGGCGTCGGCCGCCGTGCCGAGAATGCGGTATGCCACCGAGAACAGCAGGTTGCGATGCTCGTTGTAGACCTGCTGGTCGAGCTCCCGGAACGGATGGGTCACCGCGCGTCCCGAACCCGGGTGAAGCGGCCACCGCGGGGCCAGAACGCGCCCGCGGACGGCATCCGCTTCATGCGGCCGTACGTCGGCCAGGGTGAGGCAGTCACCGTCTCCTTGTACCAGGCCGCTCGACGGCCGGTCAGATACAGCCGTCGAGGGCTGTCGTCGGGGTGGGTGAACTGGACGACCGCGTCGTGCCGTCCCAGACTCACCGGTGTGTGGTAGTAGCCGAAGCGAAAGGGCTCGGCCTTCCTGCCCTCCAGTGCGCGGGCGATCGTCACCGCGGCGTGCACCCCGGACGGCATGCCGCCCTGGCAGGTGCCGTGCATGACGCCGTAACGCTGACGGATCGCGGCCGCGTCGCCCACGGCGTACACGTCGGGGTGCGACACCGACCGCAGCGCGGGGTCGGTGACGACGCGACCGCGACCATCGACGGTCAGACCGGCGGCGGCAGCCAGCGGCGACACCCGCGTGCCACTCGTCCACAGGACGACGTCGGCGGCGACGGTCTCCCCGCCAGCCAACTCGACCGAACCGGCCAGCACCTTCACCACCTCGACCCCGCTGCGCACCCGAACGCCCAGGCGATCGAGCGCGGACCGCAGATGTGCCCTGACCTTCGGGATCATGGTCGAGCCGGGCTCCTGCCGACCCAGCAGCACGACGGTCAGCTCCGGGTGCCGCTCGGCGATCTCCGCGGCCGACTCGACGCCGGTCAGACCACTGCCACCGACCACCACGGTGCCGCTGCCGAGCCGCGCCAGCGAGTCAGCGAGCACCTCGGCGTCCTGGACGCTGTTCAGCGTGTACGCGTGGTCCCCGACACCCGGCACCGACTCCGTGTCGGCCACACCGCCCAACCCGTACACCAGGGTGTCGTAGTGCAACACCCGGTCGTCGTCGAGCCGCACGGTCTTCGCGTCCGCGTCCAGCGCCGTCACCCAGCCGCGCACGAACTGTGCGCCCGTGCCGTCCAGCAACTCCGGGATGCTCATCTCGGCGAGCCGCTGCCCGGTCGCCGTCATGTGCAGCCGCAGGCGCTCGGTGAACCGCTCCTGCGCGTTCACCAGGGTCACCCGCACACCCTCGCGCCGCCTGACCCGGGCCGCGAGCTGGATCGCCGTGGCCATCCCCGCGTACCCCGCTCCCAGAATGACCACCCGATGCGCGGTCGCCGTCCCGACCTCGTGCCCTGTGCTCATCGTTCCGCCTCTTTCCTCGCGCTGACGACCACCAGACGCAAGCTGCCGACGTGTCCGTGACATGAGGTCGATGTGACGCGGGACATGGTCGACCGACGGCGGCCCCGACGGCGCCCTTTCGGGGTCCGGGCTACGCCGCGGTCACTTCGCCCGCAGCACGATCGCGTTGCCGACGCGGCGCTCGGTGACCGGCTCGTGGCCCCAGTAGTCGGTGGGGCGGTTGTAGAGGATGTCGTTGATCAGGAGCGTGCTGTCCCCGCCGATGCCCAGCATCATGGCGTCGACCGCGCCCAGCCACTTCATCACCGCTGCGGCCTCGGGCATGGTCACTCCGACGCTCACCCCCGGGCGGCGTCCGTCGATCACCACCAGCAGTAGTTGACCGGCGGCGGTGATGCCGGCCAGGGTCCGCGGATGCCGGTCCAGGAAGAGGCTGGTGTGGTAGCCGTCGCGGGACCGGTAGCCGTTCGCACCCGCGTTGATCCACACCTCGCCGCCGCGGACCAGAGCCGGACCACCGGAAACCGCGGTGAACGTCGGGCTCGTCACCCGCTGCCCCTGCGGGTCCAGGATCTGGGTGCCGGGCTGGAAGGCCCGGTTGAGGACGGTGTGGTCACGCAACCACTGCGCGCCGGTGCCGATGCCCTGCAGGACGCGACCACCGGCGGGGATGGGGCCGCCGGCCGGGCTGCGCACCTGCTTCGCCACCCAGTTGCCGTCGACCACGACGTCGACACTGCCGGCCGGTCCGGCCGGCGTCTCCGATCCCCACTCCGGGCGGAAGACCACGATCTCGTCCGGGTCGGTGCAGGTCTCGTACCGCCACGGCTGGCCGGAGTCGGGCAGGTCGCCGGGCACGCCGCCGGGCGTCGACGGCGGCCGCAGGTCCCCACCGACGCCACCGCAGTGGGCGATCTTTCCCGGCTTGCGGTGGAAGCCGTCGAGCTGCCACTGGGCACCGTCCGGGGCCTTCACCGTGCTCGACGTGGTCAGCTCGGTGATTCGCAACGGGCCGTTCGCACCGTTGAGCAGCAGCGCGGTCCGCCCGTTCACCGCTTCGCTCAGCAGGTTGTTGTTCTGGACGTAGATGCCCATCGGGTCGCCGTCGAAGCCGTTGAAGTCCGGGTTGTTCGGGCTGTCGATGTCGAACTCGCTCGCATTGACGGCGGCGAGGGCGCCGGCATGCCGCGCGATGACCCGTGCCGTGTCGGCACCGCGCAACTCCGGCCCGTGCGAGGCGCCGATCGTCACCGCCGCATCCGGTTCCACCACCAGGGCCCGCACCTCCCACGGGCCGGTGCTGACCTGCTCCCGGAAAGCCTCGTGTTCGACGACGCCGGTGATACCGGCGCGCTTGACCTCAGCCAGCCTTGTCTCAGCCGACGCGGTGTCAGTGAACGCGCCGAGGTGCACGCCGTAGAACGTGGTCAGGTCGGCCGGTGGCCGGTACTGCAGATCCGCGGGCAGGGGTGGGTCGTAGGTGACCTTCGTGGCCTCCGGGTAGCCGGCCTCTCGCAGGTCCGTCACGTAGCCGTCCGCCAGAGCGGAGCTGCGGGTCACGAGGTCGGTGCGGTTGGGTGGAAGGTGCAGGGCTATCGTCCAGGACGATGAGGCGTAGCCCTGGGTGTACTTACGGTAGGTGACCCCGGGAGCGGGCGTCTGCACCGAACCGACCTTGGTCGCCAGGCTCTCCGGGCCCAGGGGCATGCGGGTGATCGGGTCCTGGAAGGGCACCGAGCCGTTCACGACAATCGGGCTGACGTCGGCGGCCGCCGGGCGCGACACGGCCAGCGCGACGACGGTGGCGACGATGGCCAGAGCGGTCACGCGAAACCGGACACGGTGATTCATGGCAGCTCCCCCGTGGATCAGATGTCGCAGCCACCAGGCGGCGCCCCGCAGTCTTGCATCCGCAACCGCGCGTCGTCAGTCCCACCCGATCGTCAACGTCCACGGGGCTCCGCCCGAGCCGCGCGGCGTCCACTGCCGTCGGCGGACCCAACCGCTGTGGGTCTCCTCGCTGAACTCGATCACCGAGAGCGCCTTGTCCAGCCGGCCGGCCGCCAGCTGACCTCGTCGCCCGGGACGCCCAACGCGAGCGCCGCACGACGAAACCGCCCCTGACGATCCATGCCGCAGGATGATGCCACTCATCCGATCGGAGCCTGGTGCCGTCTGATCTGCCTCCGCCCGTACCCTGCTCGCGTGGTGAAGCTGATGACCTACGCCGGCCCGGCATCGGACGACGCTTTCGGGACCCGCACAGGCGGGCTGCCGCACGTACCGCGGGAGTTCGAATGGCCTCGATGCCGGGAGTGCGCGGGCCCGATGCAATTCCTGGCGCAGGTCGACCTGGCGGATGTCGAGCCGGACAGCGTCGGCCTGCTCTCGGTCTTCATGTGTCAGAACGATCCCGGATTGTGCGACGAGTGGGATCCCGGCGCCGGCGGCAATCGAGCGTTCATCTTTCTGACTGACATCGCCCCTACCCACACCCCTCCAGGGGACGGCATCACGCTGCTGGACGCCACCTGCGCGGTCGAGTTCGAGGATATCGATGCGGAGAATTACCTCGACGCTCCCGAGCACTGGCACCAACGCAGCGGCCGGCCTCAGCGGGAGGTCCTGGGCCAGCTCGGTGGTCAGCCTGCCTGGCTCCAGAACGACGAGACTCCCACGTGCGGCACCTGTGCGGTTTCGATGGCGTTCGTCGTGCAGTTGGAGGAAGGCCACGATCACCGCACCTCGATCAACTTTGGCGGCGGTTGCGGCTACGCCTTCTACTGCCGAGGATGCGCCACGGCAGCATTCCTGTGGCAGTGCTGAACCGTCGACGTCAGCGGGGCCACGGGCAGGCTTCGATCGCCGGTGTGTGGCTGCCGCGCCGCGGCACGGCAGCCACACGGGGCGTCACTTGTTGTGCTTCTCCTGGCACGGCACGCAGAAGCGGGCGTGCGGGAGGACCTCGAGCCGCTCGGCCGGGATGTTCTGGCGGCACTTCTGGCAGGCGCCGTAGGTGCCGTCGCTGATCCGGCCCAGCGCACCGGTGATCTGCTCGATGTTTCGGCGGGTGGCCAGCAGCAGCGCGGCCTGGTTGTGCGCCTCGCTGGGGTCGCCGGTGTCCGCGTTGAGCTCGGTCAGTTCCCGCAGCCGAGCCGTCTGTGTGGCGAAATCGTCCGCCAGGGACGCTCGCAGATCAGCCAGCCAACCCTGATCGACAGCACGATGATCGACGCTCATGGTCTACCTCTCCTTCGAGGGGAAAAGAAAAAGGGCCGAAGCTCGAACAGCTTCGCCCTGGCGGTCGTTCTGGGATGCAACGATTCCGCGGGAGGGCCTCGGCCGATTGGCGGCGGGCTCGACATCTTGTGCGAGGGCGCGATGTGCAGCGCGCGGACGACCGGCACCCGCATCCCCACCGTCAGGCGTCGCTCGGTCGCCACGCGAGCAGCGCGAAGCGCCGCCAGCACAGTGACGACAGACGAGCAGAAAGTAACCGACGGCATGACTCCACCATAGGTGGGCCTCTGCCCTAAAGCCAACGACTGCGGCGGGATCTCATCCTGACCACGGCCCGCGACCCGCAACGTCTCTTCACCGCTCAGACCGGACGATGACGGCACCGTCTGGAAGGCGGGGCCAGTCCGCACAGTTCACCAACTCGCCGGGTGCCGCATCAGGTGGGCGGAGAGGGACACTCCAGGACCGCGATCGAGTTTCCGGGGAACAGCCCCAGGTGCGGGTGCCCGGAGAAGATCCGAACCGCCTCGTCGTGCGAGTCCGCTTCGACGATGGTGTAGCCGGTCATGGCATCGGTGAAGTCCTCGACACCCCGGGCCGTGACCAGCTTCTTCGCGTTCAAGGGAGCGCCGGGGTCGACGAGAGCCTTCTCGTTGGTCTGTGCCCATGACGCCCACGCGTCGATGAACTCAGCCTGTTGCTGCTCGGTGAGCTCGGCCTTGCCGGCCTCATCGGCGGCGCCGTTGAAGAGTGCAAGGAACTTGGCCATCCCCGCATGGTAGCGACGGCCTGCTCACGCCGCCGAGGGGTGACCGCGAGCCGCGAGCCGCGGACGCCGTGCGCTGCGCCAAAAGGTCCCCTGGTGGTGCTGCACCACCTGGCACACGCCCACCGCCGCCCCGCGACGCTGCCCCTCCCACAGCCCGCCGACCGATACCGGCAGACCCGTGGGACGGTCGATCAGCCGCTTCGGCGGTTACCCCACTGGCGCGGGCTCTGGACGGAGCCCCGGCCGCCGAAGTGCTGGCCCTTCCCATGCGGTTGAGGCGAGGCGACCTTGCCCTTCGCGCGACGGGCAGCCCGATTCGAGGGAGCGGCGGTCTCGTCGGCCTCGTCGGTCTCGTCGGTGGTGGGGGTGTCGGCATCCGCCGCTTGGGCGTCTTCGACGGGCTCAGGCTCCGGCATCGGTATCTCCCTGGGTTCTCGTCAGTGCGGACCATCGACAGCCGACGGACTCGGGCTACTCGACGCCGGTGTGGGCACCCTGACGGTAGCGCAACGCCGGGACCTTCCGATCGACGGTCTCCAGGCCCGCCGCGGACAGCTCGTGTCAGCTGTTGAACGACTGGGCACCCAACTCCCAGCGGCGCAGGTCGACCGGAGACTGCTGGGCCCGCATCGCCGCGATGTTCTCCCGCAGGTGACGCAGGTGCAGGGAGAACGCCTGCGGGTTCGCCCCGCCCCAACGGCCGAAGATCTCCTCGGCCTCGGCGTTGTACTGGAACGCCTCGGTGCGACGGTCCTGCTGCCAGAGGTATCCGCTGAGGTTCGCCAGCACGGCGGCCAGGTCGAGTTCGAAGGCCACCATGTTGGTCCGGACAAGGTCTCGGAGGATTCCCACCGATTCGTCGGCAGCCGTCACCGCGGCGCTCATCTGCTCCAGCTCGGCGTGGCGCAGGCTGACCGTGTTCAAGGTGAGCGCGAGTTCGGGACGGTACACCGAGGGCTCGTCGTCGCTGAGCCGGCGCCAGATCCGCTCCGCGCGACGGACGTTCTCCAGCGCCTCCGCGCCCCGGCCCTGGTGGGCCTCGATCACCGCCAGGTTGGCCAGGGCCCCGGCCAGGCCCCGCTCACTCCGCGCCGACCTGCGACCACCGGTGAACAACTCGACCGCCCGTCGACCCGCCACCTCGGCCTTCTGGTGCGACTCGACGTTCGACAGCCGGAGAGCGAGATTGTCCAACGCTTCCGCGAGCGCCCACCGGAACGACCCGGCCTCGTCGCCCGGACCCTGGGCGAGCGGGGTGAGCAGCTCCACGGCGCGTTCCGCGCTGGCCAACGCCGCGGGGTAGCGGTTCACGGCCGCGAGTCGGTGGGCCCGCAGGTGCAGGGCCAGGGCGAGCAGCGCGGACGTCTCCGCCGAGGCGGCGGCGGCCACCGCGGCCTCGCCGGCCGCGACGGCCAGGTCGGTCTGCTCCAGCGCCGCCTCACGGTCCCCCGCGTTGGCCAACCGACGCCCGTAGGCGATGTGCAACCGTGCCCGCTCGACCGGGTCCGGATCATGGGCCAGGCGGTCCGCGGCGAGGCGGGCCACCACCTCGCAGGCCACGTTGTCGAAGTCGACGTGACGCCGTGGCGGCAGGAAGGGCTCGATCCTCGCCAGCAGCCCGGCGTCCACGTCCGGCAGGTCGATGATCTTCGCGAGCACCGCCCCGCCGGCGGCGGTGGCGAACGCGGGGTCGGCACGCAGCGCCGGCACGACCACCGCGACAGCCACATGCGGCCAGTCGGCCGCCACCTCGACGAGCACGGTGAGCGCGCCAGCCCGGACCCGGGCGGCCTGCGCGCTGGACATACCCGCACCACGCAGCAGCGCGCGGACGACCCCGACCGCCCACGGCTTCGGGGCGTACGACGACCATCCGTGACCGGGTAGCGCCAGCGCCAGGTAGGCCTCCGCGAGGCGGTCGGGCTGCAACGGCTCCAGCACCCAGCCGGCGTTGCGGGGTGGGTAGCAGGTCGAGTGGTCGGCCAGGATCTGGGCCACCCTGCCCGGCTCGCTGCCCACCCCGGCGCAGCCAACGACCGCCTGCCCCACGTAGTACGGGACGGGACCGGCCAGCATCGCGACGAGGACCGCGCGGTCGAGCTGCTCGACCCCGCTGGTGACGGCGTCGCCGGCCGACAACTGCCGCCAGTGCCCGACCTCCCGGTCGAGCAGGTACCCGTACATGTCCACCAACGTGGAGGGCACCCGCAGGGTCCGATCGTGGCTGACGGCCACCGCGACCAGCGCGGCCAGCTGGAGGCTCAGCGCCGATCCGTACGCCGGGTCGGTCAGGTCCGGTACGCGCACCGCGTCGATGCGGGAATGTGAGACGAGCGCGGCGAAGCGGGCGGCGGCGGTGTGGAAGAGCCGCTCCCTGGTGTCCGGGTCGGGCGCCAACGGGGCCAGCTCGAACTCGCCGACGGCCATCCCCAGGTTGGCCCGCAGCCAGTGCCGCAACGCCTGCCACCAGTAGCCCACGGATCGGGCCAGCACCAGCACCCGGACCGGGCCGTGGCGGTGCAGTCGAGGATCGGTGAACAGCGCCCGCAGGTCGCTGGCGGGCCACCAGTCGCCGTAGTCGACGAGCACCAGGAGCCCGGCGGTGGCCCGCGGCCAGTCGCTCGTGCCGACCCGATCCGGCTCACCTGGATCAAGGTATGCCCGCAGCACCTCCCAGCCGGCCTTGCGCGCCGTCTCCGCCACCTGGTCGGCGAGGCGCGTCTTGCCCTGACCGCCCGGAGCGTGAACCAGCTGGACCGCGCGGTCCGGCCGGTCGCGGCTGGCGGTCAGCCACTCCCCCAGCGACCGCCGTTCCTCGTCACGGCCGAGGAACGGGACCACCCGGTGCCGGGCGTCGAGCAGCTCGGCGAGGCGCAGGGTCTCCGCCGGGCGCGGCGCCCTGCCGGTCAGGGCGGTCAGTCGATAGCGCGGCAGCCCGAGGGTGACGCCGCCATCGACGTACCCGGAGATGGCGATGCTGCCCGGGGCGTCCGCCCAGGCATCGCCGGTGTTGGTGAGGGAGTATCCGGCCGGGCTCGGCGCATCGGGGTGATCCCGGTTCATCGGGGGCGGCGAACGATTCCGCTGATCGCCTGTCCACCGTCGGCGGCCGTGGCGTCCCCGGTGCGGGAAACCTCCATGGGAGTGGTGTCGCCGGCCGGGGCGTCGATGCCCGAGTTGGCGTACCCGCTGCCCCGGGCCCGCGTCGCCCCCGTGCCGCGGGCGCGGACACCGGACCGGACCGCCGGGAGGGCGGCCCAGAGGGCCACCCCGACGCCAGCGATCCCCGCCAACGCGGACGCCGCGGTCGCGAACCTGCCGGCCGAGTCCCATCGCAGCACGACGAAGGCCAGCGCGGCGATCAGCAGCCCGGTGATCAACAACACGATGTGACGGCGCGATCCCATAGAGTCATGGTGACGTGCTCGTCAAGTGACGTGCTACCCGGCGGTCGCGGCAATGAACACCACCGCCCCGACCACCACCAGCGCGGAGGCCAGGAAGGTCTGTCGGCGGGCCTGGCGCAACGTCTCCCGAACCTGCCAGGCGTGCGCGGTGGTGAGCAACCACCGCAGGTACGGGTCGGTCCGGACGATGTTGCGACGCGCGACGTCGAGCCCCTCCCGCAGTGCCGCCCGCTCCTCCGGCGGGGCCGTCGGCAGGCGGGCGGTGATCGCTGCGGCGATCCGGCGGTGCCGCAGCAGGCCGTCGACGTCCTCGGCGTACCCGCCGAAGTGGTACCACGGCTCGGCCTGCAGCCGCTCGCGCAGCCCGCGCAGCTCCGGCCCGGCGAACGAGGCCGGCGTGGTCATCGGCGGGACGAGCACCTCGCTGGTCCGCCAGATCGCCCAGGCCACACCGAGCAGCGCCACCAGCAGACCGCCGCCCGCCCACGTCGCGTGCGCCCAGTCGTCGACCTTGCCGGCGGCGATCAGCGGGCCAGCGCCGAGCAGCAGCGCGCCTACCGCGCCGGCCGAGGAGATGATCCAGCGTGCCGCCGCCCGGCTGTCCGCGACCGAGTCCAACGGGGACGGCAGCGCGTCCAGCCCGCCCGTCGGCGGCTCCCCGGTCACTGGCCGTCGTCGCGACGGAAGACGACACCCAGCGGGCCGGTCTCGTCGTCGGGCAGATCGGTGTACGGCACCCAGTGCTGGCCGTCGAAGAACTCCAACTCGCCAACATCGTTGATCCGCACGGCATTGACCTGCGCAATCTCCTCGGGATTGTCAGCCATGGATACAGTATCGGTCAGCCCGGCAACGCGCCCCGGCATCGGGTCGTCTGCCGGCGACCGCAGGGAGCGTCTGTGATCCGGTTGACCGTCAGCGCGACCGACGTGGTCATTGCTGTCCGGGGCGAGCAGTGGCGGCACCCGGTGGGCCGGGCCGACCAACGCACCGCCGACCTGCTCTGGCGGCTGCGCGGCGACCCCTCGGTGGAGCTGTCGTACGAGGTCGGCGCCGCGCTCGGCCACCGCTTCCTCGACTCTCCCGGCGCGACCCTGCGCGCAGAGCTGGCCCGGCCCGGCCGGCACCGGCTCGGCATCGAGGTCACCGATCCGGCCCTGGCCGACCTGCCGTGGGAAACCCTGGTGGCACCCGGCGACGACCTGCCGCTGGCGCTGCACCCCGACGTCGACGTGTGCCGCACCGGCCCCGACACGGCGGCGCCCGCAGTCCGGGTGGAGGGCCCACTGCGGATGCTGGCGACGATCGCGAGCCCGGACGACTCCACCCAGCCGCTGCTGGACCACGAGCGGGAGCTCGGGCGGATCCTCGGCGCGGTGGAACCGGGGCACCGGCACGGAGTGCGGGTACGCGTCCTGGAGTGGGGCAGCACGGCCGCGATCCGGGCCGCTCTCACCGAGGAGCCGTTCCACGTCCTGCACGTCTCCTGCCACGCGAGCCCCGGCGCGCTGCTGCTGGAGACCCCCACCGGTGCGGAGGATCGGGTGGACGCCGCGCGGTTCCTGACCGAGGTGCTGCCGCCGGGCCGGACCGTACCGTTGATCGTGCTCGCCGGTTGCTCGACGGCCCGGCAGGGTCAGCGGGAGCTGCCCGGGATGGCCGGCGCGTTGCTGGCCCACGGCGCACCGGCGGTCCTGGCGATGAACGGGACGGTCAGCGACGGGTACACCATCGAGTTCTGCGCCCGCCTCTACGAGCGGTTGGCCGCCCGCAGCGAGCCGGAACTACTGGCGGAGGTCTCCGCCGTACGCCGGGAACTGGCGCCGGCCTCGGCCGAGTGGTGGATGCCGACGCTGTTCCTCGCCGACCCCGCGCTGCGGTTGGCCGGCGGGCGGGACGGCCCGGCCGTCGCCGGGTCGCCCGGCCAGTCGGTCGTCGCCGACGGCGTCGTACGCGCGCCCACGGACTTCGTCGGCCGGCGGGAGATCCTGCGCCGGCTGTCCCGCGGCAAGCTACGGGTCCTCGTGCACGGCATCGGCGGAATCGGCAAGACGAGCCTCGCCGCCGAACTCGCCCAACGGTTTGACGACGCGGGCGGCATCGTCGTGGCGACCAGCGGCGACGCCACTGTCGACGGGATCCTCGACGAGCTGCGCCGCCAGGTGGGGATCCGGTGCGCCCAGTCGGCGACCGCCCCGGACGACCCGCTGCGGCAACTCCTCGTCGCCCTCGCCGAGCCGGGCCAGGACTGGCGTCGACGGCTCGCGGCGAGTAACACCAGCGGCACGCCGCTGCTGCTCGTCCTCGACAACGCCGAGGACGCCCTGGACGCCGAGCACCGGCTGGCCGACGCGGACCTGGCCGCGTTCCTCGCCGACTGGGCGAGCCGGCACGAGCTGGTCGTGACCAGCCGGCACCCGTTCCCGGTCGCCGGCATCGAACACCACCACCTCGGCCCGCTCTACTGGCAGGAGACCCGCAAGCTGCTCTGGCGACTGCCCGGCGTCGGCCGGCTGGCACCGGCGGAACAGCAGCGGATGTGGCACCGGCTGGGCGGCCACCCGCGCGCGCTGGAGTACCTCGACGGCCTGCTGCGCGACGGCAGCGCCCGAGCCGACGAGGTGACCAGCCGGCTGACGGCGGGCGGCGGCAGCCCCGACGCCGGGCCGACCGGGATCGGCACGCCGCTGGCCGAGGCCGGCGCACTGGCCGCCGAGGACGTGTTGCTGCCCCGGCTGCTCGCCCGCCTGGACACCGTCCCGGCGGCCCGCCGGCTGCTGCTCGGCGCGGCGGGGTACCGCACCCCGGTGGACCGGGCCGGGCTCTCCTGGCAACTCGCCGACCCGGCGGACGGCGACGACCCGCCGCCGGAGTCGGCGGGGCTGGACGAGGCGGTCGAGATGCTGTCGCACCTGGGGCTGCTTGCCCCGGTGACCGGCGGCCACCTGGTGCACCGGTGGACGGCGACGAGCCTGCTGCGGATCGCCGGCCGCGACGCGGTCACCGAGTCACACCGCCGGGCGGGCCGTTACTGGGGCTGGCGGGCCCGGACCACCGCAGACCAGCACGACTTCATCCGGCAGGTCGTCGAGGCGCGATACCACCACCTGGCGGCGGGTGACACCGACGAGGTCATCACCTACTCGGAGCTGGCCTGCCAGGAGCTGCACGCGGCCGGGCACTGGGCCTGGGAGGAGAAGATCTGGCGGGAGCTTCTGCCGATGGCACCCCCGGGCTCGGCACGGGCGGCGAGTTTCCTCAAGGGACTCGGCGACGTTCACCTCAACCGGGGCGAGTACCCGCAGGCGACGGAGCGCTACCAGGCGGCGCTGGCCGTCTACCGGGACCTCGGCGACGACAGTGGGGTCGGCAAGCTGCTGCACCAGCTGGGCCTGGTCGCCGACAACCGGGGCGACCGGGCGACCGCGGACCGGCTGTACCAGGAGGCGTTGACGATCCTGAGCCGGCTCGGCGACCGCGGGGCTGTCTCCAGAACCCTGCACCAGCTCGCCGGCATCGCCCGGGGCGACGGCGACGCCGAGCTGGCCATGGCGCGTTACCTGGAAGAGCTGGCGATCGCCCGCGACCTCGACGACCTGGACGGGATCGCGGCGAGCCACCACCAGATCGGGATGCTCGCCTTCGAATCCCGGGACTTCGTGAAGGCGGAGCAGTGCATCCAGGTGTCGATCGCCACCTACGAGCGGATGGGCGTCCGGGTCGAGCAGGGCAGCGGGCTGGTGATGCTCGGGAGGATCGCCCTCGCCCGCTTCGCGTACGACACCGCCGAGTCCCGGGTCCGGGCCGCCCTGAAGATCTTCGAGGAGGTCGGCAGCAACGGCCGCATCGCGGAGTGCACGCTGCTGCTCGGTCACCTCTCCCGCGACCTGGGTGACCTCGAATTCGCCGAGAGTTGCTTCACCCGCGCCCGGATGATCGTCGCGGCCCTCGGCGAGGACCCGCTGCTACGCCGCTGCGACGAGCTGATCGGCCACGTCCGGACCGTCCTCGGGCGGGCTGCCGAGGCGGTGCCACACACCCTGAAGTCGATGGGCGGCGACGACGGGCCGCCGCACCAGTCGGCCCTGGAGTGGCTGGCCGTGCAGCGGCTGGAACTGGGCGCGCCGGCCTTCGCCGACCTGCTGGTCCGGCACCTCGGCCGGGCGCGGGCGGCGCACCGGGCCGAGCGGGTCGAGGCGTACCTTCGTTTCCGGTTTCCAGGTGACCACCCCACCCCGCTCGGCAGCGGGTACGTCCTGCTGGCCATCGCCGCGGCCCAGGCGGGCGAGTTCGGCACCGCCCGGATGTGTCTCCTGCGGGCGTTGCCGATCTGCGCTGCCGCCGGCTACCGGGCGGGGATCGCCAAGTGCCACGAGGACCTCGGCATGGTGGCGCTGGAGACCCGCCAGCTGGCCGAGGCCCGGTCACGCTACGAGCAGGCGCTGGAGGTCTACCGCGTGCTGCGCCACGAGCAGAACCAGGCCATCGTCCTGCACCAGCTCGGCCGGGTCTGCGAGGAGCAGGAGGACTTCGCCGGAGCGGACAGGTTCTACCGCCGCTCCATCACGATCAAGGAACGGCTGGGGAACCGCTCGGGCGTCTCCAACAGCACCTTCCACCTGGGCCGGGTGGCCGGCCTGCGCGGCGACCAGGCCCTGGCCGAGCGGTGCTACCGGACCTGCCTGCGGATCGACCGCGAGCAGGGCAACTGGGAGGAGGTGGCGCTGGACCAGGTCGCGATCGGTCAGCTGCGCGTCAAACAGGGCCGCCCCGCCGAGGGCATCCCGCTGATCGTCGAGGCACTGGCCATCGACCGGCAGATCGGGTCGAGGAACGCGGCGCTCGACCTGAACGCCCTGCGCGAACTGCGGGCCGGGCTCGGCGACGAGGCGTTCACCGCGATCCTCACCGACGCCTGCGGGCCGACCCAGGCCGGTCAGGTGCTCGACCTGATCGCGCTCCTACCGACCACGGCCGAGCCGACCTGACCGTCGCGGCTCCAGCCCCGATCGAACCCAGGCCTCCGTCGCGTACGCCGGAGCCTTCAGTCCACCTCGACAATCTCCACCGCAGGGGCGAAGTGGTGGACCGTCGCCGTGAGGCTCGGACGGTGCAGCCGCCAGAAGGTGGTCGGCCGGCTGTCGGCCAGTACGGCCGGGGGAATGTGCGCAACGGCGATCTGGTTCATCCGGCGCAGGCCGCGCGAACGCGCCGAGCCGGGCAGCGGCGGCAGGCCGGGGCGGCGCTGCAGGCCGAGGTAGGGAACCGTGGCCAGGCCGGCGTGTTGCGTCCACAGTACGACAGCCTCGATGTCGGACCACGGCACCACCGCGGTCTGCGAGGCCGGCCAGGGAGGTACGTGGCCGAGTGTGATCCCGGCCGCGTCGACGCGCAGCGCGACACGGCCGCTGAGGACAGCGGCGAGCCGCATCAGCAGCAACCCGCCGCCAGAGACTGCGGCAGCGAAGCCCGGGACAGGATCGTCACGGAGAATCAGGACCCCGACGGCGACAAGGACCGCACTGACGGGCACCAGCAGCAGGTCCTTGCGGGTGAAGCCGAACCGCGCCTCGTACACCTCACCTGGCTCGACCTTGCTGCGTTCGGCGGCCTTGACGTGGGAGAACGGCACTGTGGGCCGCTGGGTGACGGCCACGTAGGCGACGGCGCCCAACCATCCGGCGACCGCGAAGCTGACCACACCGTCCCACGGAAACGGGAGCCCGGCCAGAATCAGCCGATGGAGCGCAAGGTAGGCACCGATCGTCACCCCGAGGGCGGCGGCAAATGCCCACCAGCGATGCCGGGGCCGCACCACCACCTGCCACCAGAGCAGGACCAACGGGCCGCCCGGCGCCAGCACGGCCGGCCGCAGCCACAGCGCCGTGTCACTGCCCTTCAGCGCGCCGAGCGTGGCGATCAGGCCCAGCATGAGGGCCGCCGCGAGGGGCGGCCCCACAAACGCCCAGCGAAGGCGAATGGGTTTCGGTTCGTCCGGCACGGCGGGAACAGTACGCGGGCCGGTCCAGGCCTCCTGGCCGCGCGGGCACCGCCATCCGTCCGTCCTTGTCTGGCTTCGATGACCTGGCTCAGGCAGCTACCTGCGCGGAGCTGACGAACCAGGATCCCGATTCGACGTCGACGGGTTCCTCGACCCAGGGCTGCACGATGGCCGCGAGCTACCGCTTCAACCGGGGCAGGGCTGCTTCTCGGCGTACCCCCGCGCGGAGCGCAGAATGTCGCCCGACGGTGGCCGCGCCGCTCCCGCTAGCGCGACCGGCGGTGGGATCCGGCCAGGGGTCGGTCAGCGAGGCACCCGGCCGGGCGGTCGAGGCACCTCGGGCCACGCGACCGGGTGGCCGAACGTGAATCTCGCCTGACCCCACAATTCTTTCCCTAGGTTCGATGCGCAGGACGCAGCCGAACCGGGGAGAGACGTGGACAGCTATCCGGCGATCGAGGATCACGGGCTCATCGGCGACCTGCAGACCGCAGCGCTGGTGACGTGTGACGGGACGGTCGACTGGTTCTGCGCGCCGCGGTTCGACTCGCCGAGCATCTTCGCCGCGCTGCTGGACAAGGAGAAGGGCGGCTACTTCCAGATCGCGCCGCACGACACGCGGTACGTCACCAAACAGCTCTACCTCCCTGGCACACCCATCCTGATCACCCGGTTCATCAGCGCCGACGGCGTGGCCGAGGTGATGGACTTCATGCCGGTCACCGGCGAGCGGGTCACCGACGCGCACCGCCTGGTCCGCCTCGTCAACATGGTCCGGGGCAGCATGCGCTTCCGGGTGGAGTGCCGGCCGCGGTTCGACTACGCCCGCGAAGAGCATCAGCTGGAACGCCACCGCAACGGGTACGTCTTCCGCAGCCGGTCGGCGACGCTGACGTTCAACCCGGTCGACCCCGTGCGGCGGTTGATCTCCGAACAGGGTGACGTCCACCTCGAGGGCAACGACCTGGTCGCGTACGGCACGCTGAACGAGGGTGACACCGGCGGCGTGGTCCTGGAGACTGCCGGCACCGAGCCGCGGATCATCTCGCCGGACGAGGTCCAGGGCATGTTCGAGTGGACCCGGGACTACTGGCGGCGCTGGCTCGAACGCTCCCGCTACACCGGCCGCTGGCGGGAGATGGTCGAGCGCTCCGCGATCACGCTGAAACTCATGACGTACGCGCCGACCGGCGCGATGATCGCCGCGCCGACCGCCGCGCTGCCCGAACTGGTCGGCGGCACCCGCAACTGGGACTACCGCTACACCTGGGTGCGGGACACGTCGTTCTCGGTGCACGCGCTGCTCGGCCTCGGCTTCACCGAGGAGGTCAGCCGGTACATGAACTGGCTGGACGAGCGGATCCGCGAGGCCGGCGACCACCAGGACCCACTGAAGATCATGTACCGCGTGGACGGCTCCTCCGACCTGCACGAGGAGGTGCTGGACCATCTGGAGGGCTACCGCGGCTCCCGGCCGGTACGGATCGGCAACGGCGCCGCCGACCAGATCCAGCTCGACATCCACGGCGAGGCGCTCTACGCCATGCACCTCGCCGACGAGCAGGGCATCCGCGTCTCGCACCAGGTGTGGAAGAGCACGGTCCGGCTCGTGGACTGGCTCTGCCACAACTGGGACCAGCCCGACGCCGGCATCTGGGAGAGCCGCCACCACCCGCGCAACTACACCTTCGGCCGGGTGATGTCGTGGGTCGCGCTGGACCGGGCGATCCGGCTGGCCACCCGTACCGGTCGCCCCGGGGACATGACCTGCTGGACCGAGCAGCGCAACCGCATCTACGACCAGGTCATGGCCCGCGGGTACAACCGGACGCTCGGCACCTTCGTGCAGGCGTACGACGAGACCGTGCTGGACGCGGCGCTGCTCGCCATGCCGGCAGTCGGTTTCGTCACGCCGAGCGACCCGCTGTGGCAGTCCACCTTGCACGCGATCGAGCGTGAACTGGTCTCCGACAGCCTGGTCCACCGGTACGACCCGGTCCACTCACCCGACGGTCTTCCCGGTCACGAGGGCACCTTCAACATGTGCACCTTCTGGTACGTCGAGGCGCTGGCCCGTTCCGGGCGACTGGACGACGCCCGACTCACGTTCGAGAAGATGTTCACCTTCAGCAATCATCTTGGCCTCTACGCCGAGGAGATCGCCGCGACCGGGGAGCAGATCGGCAACTATCCGCAGGCCTTCAGTCACCTTTCGTTGATCAACTCAGCGCTGACACTCAATGACCTCCTCGACGAGGAGGCCGACGCCCGGCGTCGCCGGTAGCGCGGGCACTGTCGAATGCAGCCGCAGATCAGATAGCGACAGAACTGTCAATAGCAAATCACCATTGGGTGAGGTCACAAGCGACCCGGAACTGCAAGGCATTGAGATTCCGATCTCTGCCGACGGAGTTCCTGGCCGATCAGAGAAACGTTCCCTATGCTTGCCGCCGGAATGCACTGCGGCCCATCCGGGCCGAGGGGAACACCCATACAAGGATTTGCGAATGCGCCGGAATTCTGCTCTGCACAACGGCACTGCTGACGGGGGCGGAGTGACACCGGACGGCGAACCGTCGACCTCCACTCCAGAGGGCGCCGCGCGCCGATCCGCGGTCGCCGAGGAGCAGGCCTTTCTCGACGTGGCCACGGCCCGGCGCGACAGGCTGACCGAGCACCTGCAGGTCGAGCTTTCGTCGGAGGCCATGGACGCGGTGGAGCACTCCCGGCAGCGCATACTCCGCCAGCAGCACGAAGAGCTGCAGCGGGCTCGGGAAGGGCTGGTCTTCGGCCGCCTCGACGGCCTTGACGGCACCGTGCGACACGTGGGCCGGGTCGGTCTCCGCAACGATGCCGAGGACAGTGAGCCACTGCTGGTGGATTGGCGCGCTCCCGCAGCCCGGCCCTTCTACACCGCGACCGCGATCGACCCACAAGGTCAGGTACGCCGACGTCACATTCGCACGACGGGATCGACCGTCGTCGGGGTGGACGACGAGCCGCTGGACGGGACGATGACGGCGGAACTCGTCGGTGAAGGCGCCCTCCTGGCCGCCCTCGACCAGCGGCGCACCGGTGTCATGGCGACGGCGATCTCCACGCTGCAACGCGAACAGGACGACATCATCCGGGCGAGGGCCACCGGCCCACTGATCGTTCAGGGTGGTCCCGGCACCGGCAAGACCGTGGTCGCGCTGCACCGCGTCGCCTACCTGCTGTTCACGCACCGGAAGATGGCCGAGCAGGCGGTCCTGGTCCTCGGCCCCTCGCCGCGTTTCCTCCAGTACATCGGCCAGGTGCTGCCCGCGCTCGGTGAGACCGCCGTCGTCTCGGCGACCTGCGACACCCTGCTGGCCGACATCCGGGTGGGCCGCGAGGAGAGCCGGCTTCTCGCCGAGATCAAGGGCCGCGCCCTCTGGCAGCCCGCGCTCGAAGGCTACGTCGCGTCGCTGCTCCCCCGGGCCCGCGAGCTGAAGCTGCGCTGGGAGGGCGATTTCTACGTCATCGACGCCGCAACAGTGGCGCAGGCGCTCGCCTCGGCGGTGCAGGGACGCCCCTACCACCGCGCCCGCGCCGTGTTCGCCGAGCAGGTGCACCACCTCCTCGCCGACGCCGTCGCCGAGCAGCGCGAGACGCTGATGAACGAGATGGAGGAGGGCTTCGAGGACATCCTCGCCCGCGTCGACAAGGGCATGGGGCATGACGGGCACTCCGTCCGGACGTCGACCGGAAGTGATGTCAACGGACTGCTCTCCGAGGAGGAGATCGAAGACCTGCGTACCCGTATCGCCGGGAACGCCACCATCGCCCGGTTCGTCGAGGCATGGTGGCCCACCCTCGACGCCGAAACCCTGCTGAGTGACCTCCTGACCGACCGCGCCCTGCTGGCCCGGGTCGCCCCGCACCTGTCCCCGGAGGAGATCACCGCCGTCGCGGCCGAACCCGCCGCGTGGGCATCGAGCGACATCCCTCTGCTCGACGCCCTCGCCGACCTGCTCGGCGAGGACGAAGCCCCGCGACCACAGGGCGAGTTCGTCGCCGACCACGCTCTCCGGCAGCGCGGCTGGGTGTACGGGCACGTCGTCATCGACGAGGCACAGGAACTGTCCGAGATGCAGTGGCACATGGTCCTGCGGCGCTGCCCCAGTCGCTCCATCACCGCCGTGGGCGACATCGACCAGGCGGAGGCGGCGCACCGGCACACCAGCTGGGCACAGGCGGTGCGCGCTGCTTTCGGGGACCGCTGGACCGCGGCGGAACTGACCATCTGCTACCGGACCCCCCGTGAGGTCATGGACCTCACCGGACCGGTCCTGCGGAACGCTGGCAGCCACAACGCGCCACCGCGGGCGGTACGCACCTCCGGCATCGCACCCTGGGAGCGCACGATCACGCCCGCCGAGCTTGCCGGCGCCGCCGTCGAAGCTGTGCGACAGCTACAGCAACGGTGGCAGGGCGGCATGGTCGGCGTCATCGCCCCCGCCGCCCACATCGCCGCGCTTTTGGCCGTGCTGGGTGATGTGCCAGTGCTCACCGCGACCCAGTCCAAGGGACTGGAGTGGGACGCGACGCTACTCGTCGACCCCCAGGGCATCGCCGCCGAACCGCGCGGATGGAACGGCCTCTACGTCGCGCTCACCCGATGCACCCAGGAACTCGGACAGCTGATTCTCACGCCGTGAAAGCGACAGCCTCGGGAGAGGTGCGGAGGGGACCGTTGGCGCAGGCCGTAAGAGTTCCGAAAGGGTTGCGGCCAGCGTCGACGGCTGCGGTGGTCGTACTCTCCGGGCATGAGGACGTGGATTTTCCGGTCGCCGGTGGCGCGGGCCGGTCTCGCCGTCGCTGTCGTCGTGGCGGGTCTGACCGCCTACTGGTTCCAGCCGTGGAAGCTGTTCACCGATACGTACGTCGACGAGGCTCTTCCTCCGCCGGTGGTGACGCCGACCGCCACCATTCCGGTGTCCACGCCCCCGTCCCCCACGGCATCGGCCTCCACCCCGAGGGCCAACGAGGTCCTGGCCGCAGGCGCGTTCGTCACCCATGAGCACGAGACGACCGGCAGCGCCGAGATCGTCCGGCTCGCCGACGGACGCCACCAGCTCGTCATGAGGGACCTGAGGACGTCGAACGGTCCGGACCTGCGGGTGTGGCTGACCGACCAACCGGTCACCCGGGGCACGGCCGGCTGGCGGGTGTTCGACGATGGCAGATGGGTCGAGCTGGCACGCCTCAAAGGCAACAAGGGCAATCAGGTGTACGAACTGCCAGCGTCCGTCGACCCACGCGACTTCCGGAGCGTCTCCATCTGGTGCAAGCGATTCGCGGTCTCCTTCGGCGCGGCTGATCTCACGAGCGCCTGACCAGGCCACCGCCGACCAGGCCGTCCTCACCCCGGCCAGGTGCCGTGCGCGCTTCGGCGGTCGCGCCGTGACCGCTCGCCCTGCCGCAGACCGGACGGGTTCGCCGGGCCGCAACCCGCCGGACACGGCATTGACATCTTTCACTGTTCGATCTAGCGTCGAGGCGAATCGATTCGACGTCGAGCCAAGTGCTCCGGCACCGCTCACGATCGGTCACGTGGTGTTCGGGCGCACGGTGTGGGCCACCATCGATTCGACGACCGACTGGTCCTGCGTGGGCGGCGAGACCAGTGGCGGGGACCTGTGTCCATGAGCCGGCCGGGCCGTGGGCACACATCGCGTCTTCCGGAGTTTCGTCCGCAACGAGTGTGATCAGCGGGCGCGACCTCCAGTGGCGCGTCGTGGCGGTGTGGGGTCGCCGTGGACCCCGTCCAATCATTTCGTGTCGAGCGGCGGGAGCCCCATCATGACAAAACGCAGACCCATCCTTGGTTTTCTTGCGACGGCGGCGATCGTCGTCGTGACCGCGGGCGCGACGGCACTGGCCGGTGGCTTGAGCACCACCGCGTCGGCCGCGAACGTCGGAGCCGCCGCGGCAACCGCCGGGTGCGGCAAGGCACCCGGCCTGAACAGCGGCACCCACACCATCCAGAGCGGTGGTAAGAGCCGCAGCTTCATCCTTCGGCTGCCCGACAGCTACAACAACAGCTATGCCCACCGGCTGGCCTTCGGGTTCCACTGGCTCGGCGGCACCGCCAGTCAGGTCGCGGGGGGCGGAACCGACGGAGCCGCCTGGGCCTACTACGGCATGCTCTCCCAGGCGAACAACACGACGATCTTCGTCGCCCCGCAGGGCATCAACAACGGCTGGGGCAACTCCAATGGTGAGGACGTCACCTTCACCGACGACATGATCCGCACCATCGAGAACGCCCTCTGCGTCGACACCACACAACGGTTCTCGGTCGGGTTCAGCTACGGCGGCGCGATGAGCTACTCGTTGGCGTGTTCCCGCCCGACGGTGTTTCGTGCGGTCGCGGCAATCGCGGCGCCAGGGGCGATCAGCGGGTGCAGCGGCGGCACCCAGCCAGTGGCGTACCTCGGGATCCACGGTATCAACGACAACATCCCGAGCGGACGGTCGCTGCGCGACAGGTTCGTCCGCAACAACGGTTGTGCCGCCCAGAACCCACCCGAACCAGCGGCGGGCAGCCGGACCCACATCACCACCGCGTACTCCTGCCAGGCCGGATATCCGGTGGTCTGGGCCGCGTTCGACGGCGGGCACCAGCAAGGTCCAGTAGATGGGTGCGCCGGCTGCGAGAGCGGCGCGCGGAGCTGGGTCAAGCAGGAGGTGTGGCGGTTCTTCACCCAGTTCGGGTCGACCGTGCCGCCCACCACGCCTCCGCCGTCGACCCCGCCTCCCGGCCAGCAGAACGTGCTGATCGCGGGCGGCCAGTCCAGCCGTTGCATCGACATCCCCAACTCCAGCACCAGCAACGGCGCCCGTCCGCAACTGTGGGACTGCCACGGTGGCACCAACCAGCGCTGGACCCAGACCGCCAACCGCACCCTGACCGTCTACGGCAACAAGTGCCTGGACGCCAGCGGAGCAGGCAGCAGCAACGGCACCGCAGTCATCATCTGGGACTGCAACGGCCAACCGAACCAGCAGTGGAACCTGAACTCCAACGGCACCATCACCAGCGCCCAGTCAGGGTTGTGCCTCGACGCCGTCGGTTCCGGCACGGCCAATGGGACGCAACTGCACCTCTGGGCCTGCCACGGCGGTGCCAACCAGCAGTGGAGCACCCGCAACTAGTTCCGCGACGCGCACCGTCCATCAGGTCGCAGACGCGCCGCCCGGGTCCCCTGCCGGGCGGCGCGTGGCCGTCGGGCGGTACGGGTAGTCCGGCCATGCCGTACGAATGGGACAGTTCGCCGCTGCGGCTCGTGGCGAACTCCAGACCGTGGTGCACGAGGTCCCGCCGCTGGAGCAGGCGGTGGTGGCGCACCAGAAGATGGACGCGGGCGAGGTCTTCGGAAGGATCGTTCCGACCTCGTAGTCAAGGTGCGCGCAGGGTCCGTGGTGTGCGTCGCCATGCGACGACAGCACACCGACCCGGGCGTGCCGGCGGGGCTGCCCGCCCTGCGGTTCGGGTCGACGGTGGAGGTGGCGATCAGGTTGGGACCCCCCCACCTCCACCGACGGCTCCACTGTGGCGTCACCGACCGCGCAGACCAGCAACGGGGTAGCCCCTCTGGCCCATTCCCCCTGGCGTACGCGGTCGGCCCCCGATGGCCCACAGTTTTCCAGCAGGATGTTGGCTCGATGTTGGCTCAAGGTCAGGGCCAGTTTCTGTCGGATTAGCTGACCTCGGGACGCACGGCCCCCTGAGCGACGATCGGCGTGCCACGATCGGAGCCCGCGCCGAAACGTTCGGGGAAGAATCATGCGGTTCGAAGTCCTGGGCCCCTTGCGCGCCATCGATCTTTCTGGATCAGGGGTGGCGGCGGGCGGGCGTCAGCACCAGGTGGTGCTGGCGTGCCTCCTTGCCGCCAACGGGCGAACTGTCACGGATGGCACGTTGATGGAGACCCTGTGGGGGCACGACCCGAACGACAGTAAGCGCGTGGCACTACGGGTGCTCGTCCATCACCTGCGCCGCAACCTGGGCACCGAGTCGATCGTTCGTGCGACCGGTGGCTACCGCTTGATCATGGACGGCCACCAGCTGGACGCGAACGAGTTCGTGGTGCTTGTCGACGGCGCCGCACGCGACGAGGCGCGGGGCCGGCTCGCCGAGGCGCGCGACGGCTACCGGAAGGCGCTCCGGCTCTGGCGCGCGCCGGAGGCATACCAGGGCACCACCGACACCGAGCATGTGCGGGCCGTCGCCGACCACCTGGGCGAACAGCGTCTGACCGCCTACGAGAGCTGCGTGGACATCGAGCTCAGCTTCGGACTGCACCGCGAGCTGTGCGCCGAACTGTCGGCCTTGGCCGCTGAGCACGTGCTGCGCGAGCGCCTTCAGGCGCAGCTAATGCTCGCGCTTGCCCGCAGTGACCGCAGGGCGGAGGCACTGACCACCTACGAGCGGACCCGGCGCCTGCTCGCCGACGAGCTGGGTGCGGACCCGGGCGCACGCTTGCAACAGCTGTATGCCGCCATCCTGCGCGGCCCCGCACCAGCGGATACACCGTCTGCCGTTCCCGATGCCGCTCGGCCGGCGCAGCTACCCGCCCCACCCAGCGACTTCGTCGCACGTGACGACGAGCTGGCCGTCCTCGACAGTGTGCACACGAGGGCCGGTTCCGGCCCACGGCTCAGTCGCTCGATGGTCGTCACCGGTGCCGGTGGCATGGGCAAGACGGCCCTGGTCACCCACTGGGCCCATCACCACCGGCGAAGCTTCCCCGATGGGCAGCTCTATCTCGACCTGGACGGCGACGCTCCGGCGGCGGCGGCTCTGGCCCGAACCCTCGTCGATCTCGGCATCGCCCCGGACGATGTGCCACCGCAGGCCGAGGCCCGCGCGGCACAACTGCGCTCGCTGCTGTCCAGCCGAACGGTCCTGGTGGTGCTGGACAACGTGGGCACCGCCGAGCAGGCTCGACCGTTCCTGCCCGGTAGCGGTGACAGCCTCTTGGTGATCATCAGTCGGAACCGTCTCGACGGCCTCGTCGCCCGCGAAGGCCTGCACCTGCTGGTGCTCGCCCCGTTGCCCGCCGAGCCGGCCACCCGCCTCCTCCAGCGGACCGCTGGGTTGTCCAGGCCTGTGAGCAGCGACGTCCGTACGTTGGTGGAGCTGTGCCACGGAATGCCCCTGGCCCTCCGGATCGTGGGAGCGCACCTGCGGCTCGGAGCCCGGCCGGGCATCCTCGTGTCGGCCCTGAAGGATGAGCGCACCCGCATCGCCCGGCTCACCACGACCGATGGCGATGTCAGCGTGCACGCCGTCATCGCGGTGTCGTACCGGCGGCTGACGGCCCCGGAGCGTCGGCTGTTGCGCAGTCTCGGACTGTCGGCCGCCAGCGCGGTCCCGCTGGGTGCCGTCGCCGCACTGGCCGCTGTCATCTCCGGCACCGTGCTGACCGGCCTGATCCGCAGGCTCAGCGCAGCCAATCTCGTCGCCCTCGAAGCGGGTCGGGTCAGCCTCCACCAGTTGACTCGCATGTTCGCCCGGGAGCAGGGGCAGCGTGAGGACACGCCGGCCGATCGCGCCTCCGCGGAACGGCGACTGCTCTCCTGGTACGGGCGGGCAACTGGCGAAGCACAGCAACGCATCCGGCCGACGGCAGGCGGATCCGACGGTACGGGCGTCCCTGAACCTCTTCAGCTCTTCCTCCCTGACCTGCCCGACACGGCCACAGCCGTCAGCTGGGTCGACACCGAGTCGGACACGATCATCAAGATGATCACCGACCACGCTCAGCGGCACCCTGATCTCGTCTGGCCGCTCACCGCGAACATGCGGGGCTGGTTACAACGCCGGGCCAACCGGGACACCTGGATCGCCGTCACCGAGCAGGGGATCCAGGCCGCGGCCCTGGCCGGCAGCATCACCGGCGAGGCCACGCTGCAAGGGAGCCTGGGCGTGGCACACAGCCTCCTGCTGCACCGTGGGGAGGCCCGCGCCGCCTACCAGCGCGCCAGTGCGTTGTACGAACGTGGCGGTGACCAGGCCGGCAAGGCTGACACCGAGGCGAGCCTCGGCGGGATGCTGGTCGAGAGCGGGGAGCTTGACGAGGCACTCCCACCACTGCTGCGAGCCCAACACGCCGCGACCCTGCTGGACGACCCGGATCTCATCTTCAAGGTCGAACACAACCTCGGCCTCCTCCATCGTCGGGCCGGTCGCCAGCGGGCGGCACTCGATGCCTACACGTCGGCGCTGGCCGCGGCCGGCCGGTCCAGCAACCGGGACTGGCTGTCCGCGAGCGTCCACACCAATCTCGGCCGGCTGCATTTTCTGCGCGACGACGTGGACCTGGCCGCCTACCACTACGACACCGCCGTCGAGCTCGCCAGGAGCACTGGTGACCGGATGCGGGAGGCCTGGGCTCTGCACGGTTGCTCCGACGTCGCGGCGGCGCGACGAGACGCCCCGGCCGCCGTCGCGGCCATGCAGGAAGCCGTCAGCATCCTCGAGACACTGGGCGATCGTCGCCTCGACGAGATGCGCAACCTGCTGGCAGACCTGCTCTCGGACAGCACCGTCGGGCAGACGACGCCCGATCGGTAGACGATTCGGCACCGATCGCCCTGCCCCCGTACTCGAAAGGGCTTGGTGTGGGTGGCGGTGGTGTCCTTCGGCGGGCCCGGCAGTTTCGTCGCCCTCCACACCGGACCTGCGGCCTGCGTCGATGCCCCTCGTGGACGGCATCGACGGGGCTGCGTGGGCGGACGGTACGCTGCGGATGGCGTCGGAGTGACCTTAAGGGGAACGGTTGATAGGCGGATCGGTTCACACGGTGAACGCAGCCTGCGGGCATCCGGCGTGAACAACGGGCTGTTCCCTGGTGACCCGTCCCGGATCGGCGGGTACGACGTGCTCGGCCGGCTCGGCGAAGGTGGCATGGGAAGTGTCTTCCTGGCCAGGTCACCGCAGGGGCGACGGGTGGCGGTCAAGGTTGTTCGCTCGGAGCTGTCGGGCGACGACGAGTTCCGTGGCCGGTTCCGCAGCGAGGTGAACCGCGCCCGCCAGGTCCCACCGTTCTGCACCGCCGAGGTCCTCGACGCCGACCCGGACCACGACCCGCCGTACCTGGTGGTGGAGTATGTCGAGGGTCCCAGCCTGGCCCAGGTGATCCGGGAGCGAGGGCCGCTGGGCGCGGCGCAGCTGCACAGCATCGCGGTCGGGGTGGCCACCGCGCTCACCGCGATCCACGGCGCCGGGGTGATCCACCGCGACTTGAAGCCGGCGAACGTCCTGGTCGCGCCGGGCGGCATCAAGGTGATCGACTTCGGCATCGCCCGCGCGTTCGAGGCGACGAGCCAGCACACCCGGACCAACCAGATGGTCGGGACCGTCTCCTACATGGCCCCGGAGCGGATCGACACGGCGTCCGGCCAGCCAGTCGGTCCGGCTGCGGACATCTTCGCCTGGGGTGCCGTGGTCGCTCATGCCGCGACCGGCCGCAACCCGTTCGGCGGTGACTCCGCCACCGCCATCGCCATGCGGATCCTCACCCAACCGCCGGATCTGAGCGGGCTCGGCGGGACGTTGCGGGAGCTGGTCTCCCGGGCACTGGAGAAGGACCCGGCAGCCCGGCCCACCGCCCGGGAACTGCTCGACGCGTTGCTGACCGCAGCTGCGCCGAGGGGGGATGCCGGGCCTGCCCAACCCCTGGTCCTGACGTCGGCGCTGAAGGTCTCCCCCGCTGCCGGTGGCGACGGGCAGAGCACGCCGTCCCCGCTGGGCGCAGTCGACCGCACGGGCACGAGCCGGCGCCGCCGGCTCACCGCGTTGGGCGCCATCGCCGCGGTGATCGCACTGGTGGTGCCCGCCGCCGTGTTCGGCCCGCAACTGCTGCGAAACTTGTCCAAGCCGGACCCGGTCAGCCCGACCACGGCCGGTGGCCCGGCAACGGATGCGCCGACGCCCACGGCGGCGCCCACGTCGAAGACGACGACCGGGACACCTCCGCCGGCGGCCGACAGTACGCGCGCGATCCTGGCCGGACAGCGGCGAATCCTGGTACACGTGGTGGAGATCGACCGAGACCTCTCGTTGGTCCTCGGCGAGGCGGTCAGCGTCGGCGACGGGACCGGCCCGGATGCCCTCTTCGCGCTCGAGCCGGTCGGCGTCGACTACATGATCAAGTCATTGAACCCGGACGTCGTGCACCTACCGTGTCTCGGGGTCAAGATTGATGCAGATGGCGACAAGTCGCTGGTGAACACCGAATGCGAGATCAGCGCGGCGACCCTGTTCGGGATCTCTCCGGAGGGTAAGGACGACAAGGGGCGCACCTCCTACGCCATCGTGAGCGAGAAGTACGGCGTAGTGCAGTGGAGCCCGAGTCAGAAGAACATCTACGTGGAGTTCATGGGCGACGCTCCGCTCTCCACCACGTTCAGTCTGGTCGACCGAGGCGCGGTCTGACCACGCGGTGGCGCGGGGGTCCGGGACAGCGGGGTGCGACGCAGGTGGGCTCGGAGGCCGCGCCGCGAGCGGTATGCGCACCGCATTTCCGAGTGCCGGCCGGTTCGCCGCCCTCTGCCACGAATTGAAATAGCCACGCGGGACATCTTTTGCTCTGCTGAGCAGAAGTTGGCTCAGCGCCACAGAAACATCTAGACATCTAGATGAAACAATCCTAGATTGACCTCGCCAGGCAGCGGCGTGCCGGGCCAACCATCCTTGGATGACATCGATGTCATGGGTTGACCGGACACGTCGTTGAGCGGAATGCCGTGTCGGCGATCGTGCGTCGTTGTCCCGCTTCCGCTGGAGGAAATGTGTTCGCACCGCCCCGACGAGCACGCCTACCCATCACAGCTGCCCTCACCGCCGCGCTCGCTGTTGCCGGCCTGTCGATGCCCACGGCGGCATCCGCAGCCCCGCCCCCTCAGGAGCCCGGCGTCACGCTCCGGATCTTCGACCTGCAGACCTCACTCAGCAGCCTCTGCACGCTGAAGGCGGCGCAGACACCGAACATCGACAAGCTCATGCCGACGGTCAACTGGACCACGGCTGCCGAGTTCGGATTGGAAGACAACTTCCTGGCCCAGGTCCTCGGCAACGTCAACATCCCACAAGCCGGCAGTTACACGTTCCGTCTGACCAGCGACGACGGCTCACGTCTGCTGATCGACGACACGCTGGTGATCAACCACGACGGCCTGCACGGCGCGCAGCCGAAAGACGGCTCCATCAACCTGACCACCGGTTATCACTCGCTGCGGATCGAGCATTTCGAGGCTACGGGCGGACAGCAGCTGACCCTGCAGTGGCAGACACCCGGCTCGACGTCGTTCGTGAACGTGCCCAACTCGGTGCTGAGCACCGACGCCGGCGTCGTGCGGGTGACCGCTCCGGGCCGCAAGGAGTGCGAAGCCACCGGCGACTCGCCGGGCGACGGGCTGCCGTTGACCTCGGTGCACCCGAATTTCTCGCTGACCAATCTGCGACCTACCGGCTTCCAACCGAAGGTCACCGGGATGGACTGGCTGCCCGACGGCCGACTGGTCGTCTCCACCTGGGGTGGCAACGACCAGTCCGGTTCCTCGCAGGCCGGCGAGGTCCACATTCTCTCGAACACGGGTGGCAGCACCTCACCCGGGAACGTGACGACCAAGCGCATCGGCAGCAACCTCAAGGAGCCGATGGGGCTCAAGGTCGTCGACGGCGTCGTCTACGTCACGGAGAAGGCGCGGCTGACCAGGCTGGCCGACACCAACGGCGACGAGGTCGCCGACCAGTACCAGACGGTGGCGACCTGGCCCTACGGCGGAGGCTTCCACGAGTTCGCCTTCGGCCTGCTCTACCAGGACGGGTTCTTCTACGCGAACCTGTCGGTGGGCATCGACTACGGCGGCAACACCACGAATCCGCAGACGGCCGCCAACCGTGGGACGACGATCAAGGTCAACAAGGACACCGGTGCGGTGTCGTACGTGGCAGGTGGCCTGCGGACGCCGCACGGCATCGGTTGGGGCCCGGAGAACGGCATCTTCGTCACCGACAACCAGGGTGGTTGGCAGCCGTCCTCGAAGCTGGTGCACATCAAGCAGGGGCGCTTCTTCAACCACTACCTCAACCCGGCGGGCCCGTTCGACAACGCGCCGGTGACCCAGCCGGTGCTCTGGATGCCGCAGAACGAGATCGGCAACTCGCCGAGCACGCCGCTGCTGATGCCCACCGGCACCTACGCGGGGCAGTTCATGATCGGTGACGTCACCTACGGCGGCCTGCAGCGGGCTTTCGTCGAGAAGATCAACGGCGAGTACCAGGGCGCGCTGTTCCGTCTCACCCAGGGCCTGGAAGCCGGTGTCTCGGAGGTCAACCTCGGACCGGACGGCGCCATCTACGTCGGCGGGCTCGGGGCCGGCGGCAACTGGGGCCAGACCGGCAAGTTGAGCTACGGGTTGCAGAAGCTGACCCCGAACGGCGGCAACGCCTTCGACATGCTGGCCATGCGGGCGCTGCCCAACGGGTTCGAGATCGAGTACACCCAGCCGTTGTCCGCCGCGACTGCCACCGCCCTCGCGACCAAGTACCGGGTGAAGCAGTGGCGATACGTCCCGACGGCGGCCTACGGCGGGCCGAAGATCGACGAGGAGACCCTGTCAGTGTCCTCGGCGAGCCTGTCGGCCGACGGCAAGAAGGTCACACTCGCGATCAACGGCCTGAAGCCCGGCCGGGTGGTGCACATCCGCTCGCCGAAGCCGTTCGCGGCGAGCAACGGTCAGTCGCTGTGGAACACCGAGGTCTGGTACACGCTCAACGCGATCCCCGGTCAGGCCGTCGCCACCAACCTCGCCCTCGGCAGGCCGGCAACCGCCGACAGCTCCTGCGCCACCGCTGAGGGCCCGGCCAAGGCGGTCAACGGCACCGTCAGTGGGGGCAACACCGACAAGTGGTGTTCGCTCGGCACCAACAAGTGGATGCAGGTGGACCTCGGCTCCACGCAGAACGTCGACAGGTTGGTGGTCCAGCACGCCGGTGCCGGCGGTGAGGACGCCGCCTGGAACACCCGCGACTTCAACCTCCAGGTCAGCACCAACGGCACCGCCTGGACGACGGTCGCGAACGTCACCGGCAACACCGCCAGCACCACCACCCACGACATCACCACCACACAGGCCAGGTACGCCCGGATCAACGTCACGGCGGCCACGAGCACCACCGACGCCGCCGCGCGCATCTACGAGTTCGAGGTCTACAGCGCAGCCAGCCGGCTGGTCCTGTTCGACGGGTCCAACCTGAACAACTTCCAGCAGGCCAACGGCAGCCCGGCCACCTGGCCGCTCACCGGCGGCGGAATGGAGGTCCTGGGCGGCGACATCAAGAGCAAGCAGGCATTCGGCGACTTCAAACTGCACGTCGAGTTCTGGCTCCCGAACCTGCCGCCGGAGATCACCGGCCAGGCCCGGTCCAACAGCGGAATCTACCTACAGGACCGCTACGAGCTACAGGTCCTGGACTCCTTCGGAGACACGACCCCCGCGAACAACGAGGGCGGTGCCATCTACGAGAAGCTGGCACCGTCGGTGAACGCCGCCACCGCCCCGCAGACCTGGCAGACCTACGACGTCACCTTCCGCGCCGCCCGGTTCAACGCCTCCGGAGTCAAGACGGAGAACGCCCGGGTCACGGTCGTGTGGAACGGCGTCACCATCCACAACAATGCCCAGATCACCGGGTCCACCGGCAACGGGGCAGCGGAAGGCCCGTCAGCGGGACCGATCCGTCTGCAGGACCACGGCGACCCCGGCGCCAACATCATCTACCGCAACATCTGGGTGGAACCGATCATCTGATCCATCGCGGGCGGGAGGAGCGGGGCGGCGCCCCTCCTCCCGCCCGCTCGTTACGCGCGTCCCGCGAGACTGCGGACCGGCGGCGCGGGCCTCACGCAAGGGCGTGCGCCACCCGGCGAGCTGCGGACCCGTCCCCCACCATCCGGCTCAACGTCCTCCGTCCAAGGAGAGTCACGATGTCCGTCCCCATCTCCCGGCTCGCCGCGCTGCTGGCAGCGGCCATGCTCGCCGGGTTCGGCGTCACGGTGGCGCCCACCGCGGCGACCGCCGCTCCCGCCGCCCTGGCCGTGATCTGCAACCGGCACTGTGACGGTCGTGACGCCGCACTGGCGCCGTCCGACCGGGCCCCGGTCACCGCGACCATCTACGGTCGGCAGATCTCGCTGCACGTCAACGACATCGACGCCATGTCCTGGGCCGTCATCGGCAACGGCAACCCCGGCGACCAGAGCTGGCTTGAGCGCTCCTTCGACGGCGGTCGCACCTTCGTCGCCGACGGTCGACTGGGCCTGGCCCCGATACCCAGCGGGGTCCGCACCGGCCGTACCGCCATGTACAACGTGGACGACTGGGCCACCAGCCGGGTGGGGGCACTGCGCGCCTGCGGCAAGGCGGGTGACCGACCCGAGACGGCCTGCACCGCGTGGGCCCGTTCGACCTGGAACGCCAGCACCCGCCGGACCGCCGCCGCCACCGGGCTGATGATGAGCTACAACCTCGGCACCGGCCTGTTCGACACGACCGGCTGGTGGAACTCCGCGAACGCGCTCACCGCCGTGATCGAGAACATCCGGGTGAGTGGGATGGGCAGCTACCGGTACGCGATCGCCAACACCTACGACCGCAACGTCGACAAGTGGCTCGGTCAGTTCCGCAACGAGTACCTCGACGACACCGGCTGGTGGGCCATGGCCTGGATCGCCGCCTACGACCTGACCGGCGAGGCGCGTTACCTGGCCACCGCGCGCGCCGCCGCCGACCACATGAGCGCCTACTGGGACAGCCGGTGCGGCGGCGGCATCTGGTGGAGCACCGCCCGGGGCTACAAGGCAGCCATCGCCAACAGCCTCTACCTACAGGTGACCGCAGCGCTGCACAACCGCATCCCGGGCGACACCGCCTATCTTCAGCGGGCGCAGCAGGAGTGGGCCTGGTTCCAGGGCACCGGCATGATCAACAGCTCGAACCTGGTGAACGACGGGATCAGCCTGTCGACCTGCCGCAACAACGGCAGCGCCGTGTGGTCGTACAACCAGGGTGTGTTGTTGGCGGGGTTGACCGAGCTGCACCGCGCCACCGGTGACGCGGCACTGCTGACCCGGGCCCGGCAGATCGCGAACGCCGCCACCACCAGCAGCCAGCTCAACTCGGGCGGCATCCTTCGCGATTCGTGCGAGCCGAACAACAACTGCGGGGCCGATGGCGCGTCGTTCAAGGGCCCGCACGTCCGTGGGCTCGGCCAGCTCAACGCCGCACTCGCTGACCATCCGTACACCGGGTATCTCCGGACGCAGGCCGACACGGCGTACGCCAACAACCGCACCGCGCTCGACACCTACGGCCTGCGCTGGGCCGGACCGGTCGACGTCACCGACGCGGCCCGCCAGCACATCGCGGTGGACCTGCTCAACGCCGCCCCGTAGCCGGACGGGCACTCGGGCACGCTCTGCGGGCTGGTCGCGGTGTGGGCCTGAGCGGCTGCGGACGATGCTCTGGGAGCGATACCAGTCGGGGCGGAAATTCAGCCCTCCCGATCGCTACACTCGCCGCAACTCCGGCATCACCCGCAGACCCCGGCCTGCGCTGATCCCAACCGAATGGAGACGCCTGTGACCCGCGACAAGGCGGCACCCCCCGGCATCGACCCCAGCATTCCCAGCGTGGCCCGAGTCTATGACTTCTTCCTGGGGGGCAAGGACAACTTCGAGGTCGACCGGAAGGTCGCCGAGCACGCCCTGCGGATCACACCGGACGGGCCGGCAGCCGGTCAGGCGAACCGGGCCTTTCTGCGTCGAGTGATTCGCTTCCTCGTCGCCGAGGCGGGCATCGACCAGTTCCTCGACATCGGCTCGGGGCTGCCCACCCAGGGCAACGTGCACGAGGTCGCCACCGAGCAGAACCCGAAGGCTCAGGTGGTGTATGTGGACAATGACCCGATCGTCCTGGCACACGGACGGGCCCTGCTGGCCGCCGAGGGCACCGCGACGGTGATCCAGGCGGACGTTCGGGCACCAGAGGTGATCCTCAACCATCCGGACGTACGTCGGTTCCTCGATTTCGACCGGCCGATCGGGTTGTTGCTCTTCGCGATCCTGCACCACCTTGGTGACGACGAGGATCCGCGAGCGGTGGCGGCCGCACTGATCGACGCGCTGCCCTCCGGCAGCTACGTCGCGATCTCGCACTTCCGCGACCCGGCCGAGCGTGACCCGGAGGGCTCCCGCAAGGCCCGCGAGGTCGAGCGGGTCTTCAACGAGTCGCTGGGCACCGGCCGCTGGCGTACCGACGAGGAGATCCTGTCGTTCGCCGATGGGCTGACGCTGCTGGAGCCGGGGCTGGTGCCCCTGGCCGAGTGGCGTCCGGAGCCGGGTGCGCCCGGTCCACAGCAGACCGACACCTATCACACCTTCGTCGGGCTCCTCGCCCGCAAACCGTAGGCCCCGTCCTCCGGTGGGCACCATCGGCGAGAGCGTGCCCGCCGACGGTGCTGGGGGTGGACGTGTCAGGTGCGGGTCTGCAGCCAGGCTCGAAGCCGGTCCAGCAGGTCCCGCTCCGGCGGCGGAGGTAGGGCGCGGAGCAGTTCGTCCTCGCTCGCGGGACGGGCCGCCAGCGCCGCGTCTCGCAGCAGCGACCGGTCGACGGAGACGCCGCCGGTGACACCGACGTCCACCTCACCCCGGCGGAGCACGTACGCGTGGCTGTCCTCGCGCCGAACGTACGTGAGCCCGGCGCCCTCGGACGTGCAGGCGGCCTGGAAGCACTGGTCCTGCCCGGCGTACGTGACGTGCAGGGCCACGCGCACGCTGGCGGCACCGCCGGTGTGGTCCGCGGGGGCGTAGCCCACGCCCCGGGGGATGCCGAGTGGTTGGGCCCGGTAACCGGGCAGGTCGACCACGAACAGGTCGGCCGGTCGTTCCTCGGTGGGCAGATCGACGGCGGTCGCCGGGCGTAGCGTGCGGGTGGCTCGGCGCAACAGGTCGCGGTCGACGGCCAGCGAGCCGAGGACGACGACGCCACGGTCGCCGCGCGTCACCTGGTATCCGTGTTCGACGACCCCGCGAAGATAGACCGCCCCGCCCGGTTCGGTGGCGCAACTCTCCGCCGACGGCACGGAGTCGAGGTGCGGCTGGCCGCACTCCCCCCGCGCGTCGCCGACGACCGGACCAGCTATCACGTTGACGTGGCGCGCAGGCGGCACCACGGCCGGGTCGGCGGGTGCGAACTCCCCAGCACCCACCACGGCGCCGTAGGCGGGATCGGCGGGGCGATATCCGGGAACCTCGACCACGTACGCGGTCCGGCGGTCCTGGCCCGCGTACCGCAGCCGCTCGGTGACCTCGTCGGGGCCGGAACGGGCGAGCGCGACCAGGCCGAGGCCCAGAAGGCCGACCAGCGCGAGCCCGGCGGCGAGCCGCGGCCGCCACCCGCGCAGCAGCAGCCCGGCGACGAGCACGTAGGGCACGCCGCCCAGGAGCAGGGTGAGCGTCGCGCCGGAGCTGACGCCCAGGCCCACCTCGTCGCTCCAGCGCCAGGCGAGCCACGCCAGGGCCAGCCCACCGACGAGGACCAGCAGCGCCCAGAGGCCGGGACGTGCAGCGAGGACCGTGACGGACGCCGTGGACCGGGCGACCAGCCGTAGGAGCCCGACGGCGAGGATGACCACGACCAGCAACCCCACCAGCACCGCGCCCCAGCCGACGAAGAGCAGCGGGGCCAGTGCGGGGATGGCAGTGGTCAGCAACGCCGACCCCAGCAACCAGACCGCGCCGAGCTGCCCCAGGACGCGCTGCCCGGGGGTAGACAGCCCGACCCGGGGCCCCGTGACGTCCGGCTCCACACCCATAGCGCACGTTGTAGCAGCAGGCTGCGAATCGGGGCTTGTCATTGATCTGACTCGATGTATGGTGGGAACGCTCCCAACCCACGCCTTCCACCCCACCTGCTCGAGGAGCTGCACATGTCGCGACGGCGTCGTCGCCCGGCCACCATGCTGGCCGGGCTGCTCATTCTGGCCTTGCTTGCGTCCCTGTTGCCGCCCGCGCCGGTGGCCGGCACCGCCGCGGCCGGCCCATCCCACACCCGCGCGGTGCCACTCACCGAGCTGACCGTGGTGTCCGAACAGGTGGCCTTCGGTCTCCAGCGCCCGATCGCGATCACCGGGCTGCCGGACGGCCGGATGCTGATCGCGGAGAAGAACGGCACCGTCCGCGCCTACCACCCCGACACCGGCCTGGCAGCCGAGCCGGTGCTCGACCTGACCGCCCGGATCGACACGTCGGACAACGAGCGCGGCCTCCTCGGCATCACGCCCGCGCCGAACTTCGCGCGGACCGGGATCCTCTACGTGGCCTACACGAGCCTGCCGGCCGGCGCACTGACCCTGGCACGAGTGCCCATCGGCGCTCCCGAGCGGGTGCAGGTGCTGCTCACCCAGGAGCACGCCGAGTACGGCAACCACAACGGTGGACAGGTGGCGTTCGGCCGCGACGGCTACCTCTACTGGTCCCTCGGCGACGGCGGTCACGCGAACGACCCGTTCAAGGCCGGTCAGAACCTCGGCACCCTGCTCGGCAAGATCCTGCGGATCGACGTCAACCGCTCCTGCCGGGGGAAGCCCTACTGCGTGCCCTCCGACAACCCGTTCGTCCGCACGGCGGGCGCGCGACCGGAGATCTGGGTCTACGGGCTGCGCAACCCGTGGAAGTTCTCCATCGACCCGGCCGACAACTCACTGTGGATTGGTGACGTCGGCCAGGGCCTGATCGAGGAGATCAACCACATCCGCCCGTCGCAGCGTGGCGCGAACCTCGGCTGGTCCTGCCGGGAGGGCACGCCGGTCTTCGACCAGACGCAGTGCCGGCCGGGCGTGCGGCTCACCGACCCGGTCGTCGAGTACGACCACTACATGACGGAGAACTGCTCCATCATCGGCGGTCTGGTGTACCGGGGGGCCGTCACCCCGGAGGCGCGGGGGACCTACATCGCGAGTGACTACTGCTCGACCCGCGCGTTCGCCGTACGACCCAAGTCCACGGGTGGCTACGAGTCCGCTGAGATCGGCAACTTCCCCACCCAGCCGACCGCGTTCGGCGCAGACGTGCGCGGCGAGCTGTACGTGCTCAGTGACCTCCCGGGATTTCTGAGCCGGGTGCGGTTCGAGCACGTCCAACCGGACAGTGGCGGCGAGGCGTCGAACCGCTGAGCATCGGGGCGATCCCTGCGCATCCGCACTGCCCCTCGGGGACGGCCGCGTCCTGACGGCCGTCCCCGGCTCGTTCCACGCCGGACCCCCGGTGCGCCCGCGGTGGAGCGCCGGATCGGGTCACCATGCCGCTGCACGTCCACTCTGGCAAGCTGTCCCAGTGATGAGCGGTGATCTGTTGGACGACCGGTATCAGGTCGAGAGCCGCCTCGGCGCTGGCGGCATGTCGGTCGTCTGGCGGGCGTGGGACCGCGTCCTCGAACGTGCGGTGGCCGTCAAGGTCCTGGCCGGCGCTCAGGCCGCCGCCGGAGGCGCACGGCAACGCATCCAGGCGGAGGCCAGGGCCGCAGCGGGGCTCTGGCATCCGCACGTGACGAGTGTGTACGACTACGGCGAGCACACCGATGCCGCCGGCCGCCACGTCTCGTACGTGGTGATGGAACTGCTGCCCGGCCAGACCCTGTCCCAGCGACTTGCCGCCGGTCCGCTGCCGCCGGCCGCCGCGATGCGGACGTGCGCGCAGGTCGCCGAGGCGCTCGCCGCCGCGCATGAACGCAGTCTGGTGCACCGGGACATCAAGCCGTCCAACGTGATGCTGACGCCGGCCGGTGTGAAGGTGGTCGATTTCGGTCTCGCCACCACAGTCGGTCGGCCGGAGCTGGAGGCGGACGGAAAACTGTTGGGCACCGCGGCCTACCTCGCGCCCGAACGGCTCGCCGCTGGCACCGTCGTGCCCGCCTCCGACGTCTACGCGCTCGGCCTGTTGCTGTACCGGACGCTGACCAATGAGCTGCCCTGGTCGGCGGAGACCCCCACGCAGATGTTGACCGCTCACGTGTACGTCGATCCGGCGCCGCTGCCGGATATCGAGGGGGTGTCGCCCGAGGTTCACCGTCTCCTCGACCGGTGCCTGGCCCGGGATCCGGCAGATCGGCCGGACGCCGCGGAGGTGGCGACGGCCCTGCACGATCTGACCGATGACGCCGAGCGGCGGGTGGAACAGGCGGCACAGCGGGTGGAGCAGGCGGCACAGCCGGCACCCGAGCCGACCCCGACTGACGCCGGCACCCCTGCCAGTCGAGGTCGCCGCATCCCGCGGGCCGTGCTGATCCCCGCTGTGATCGCGACGGCCGCAACCATTTCGCTCATACTCTCCCAGTTCACACCCGTCGATGGCAGATCGGGCGGGGCCGCCACTCGGGACAGCGCCGCCCCACCCGGTGCCGCCTTCGATACGTCTGCCACCGAGCCGCCTGCACCCCGGCAGACCTCTGCGGAGCCCGCACCGATGCCCCGGCCAAGCCGCACGCTGACCGCTGCGGCTGAGCCGGCTGGACCGACCGCCGGAGCCGGTTCCTCGGCCAGCGGAGGCCCTACCACGTCACCCAGTGCCGGGCAGCCGACGGTGCCGCCCAGTGCCGCACCGCTGCCGGCCTCCCCGAAGCCGGGTACACCCCTTCGGGCACTCGGTGGCGTGGTGACCGTGCTCTGCACCGGCGATCAGGCTCACGTCGTCAACGTCGCTCCCGCCCCCGGCTACAGCCTGCGGGACTACGCTCCCGGGCCCGTCAAGGAGATCCAGGTCGTGCTGCTGTCCGCAGCCAACAAGAGCGAGATCAGGGCGCGGTGCGAAGACGGTACGCCAGTGCCGAAGATAAGGGAGAGCCGTCGGTGAGCGGACGACGCCCGCTCTGAGTGGGCTTACTCACCGACCGTCCGGTGCTGCGCACGATGCACACTGAAAGTGGGGGCCGCGCCTTGGCGCGACTCGCAGCGCCGACTCGCAGCGCCGCCACGGCTGTGGTGAGGTGCAGGTAGGTCAGCATCACGTCACCGGAGGACATCATCTTCACCGTCAACGCCATCGCCGCGCCTTCCGCCACCGAACCGCTCGTGCGTACCACGATCGAGCGGCGGGACCTGGGCCCGCACGATGTTCTCATCGAGATCCGCTACGCCGGCATCTGCCACTCCGACATCCACACCGTGCGCGGCGACTGGGGCAGCGTTCCCTACCCGCTCACCGTCGGCCACGAGATCGTCGGCCGGATCACCGAGGTCGGCGCCGACGTCACCCGCCACGCGGTCGGCGACCGTGCCGGTGTCGGTTGCATGGTCAACTCGTGTCGCGAGTGCGAGAACTGCCGCACCGGTAACGAGCAGTACTGCCTCAAGGGCAACACCCAGACGTACGCCGGCGTCGACCGGGACGGCACCGTGACCCAGGGCGGGTACTCGACCCACGTCGTCGTGAACGAGGACTTCGTGCTGCGGGTGCCGGAGAGCATCCCGTACGAGGCGGCCGCGCCGATGCTGTGCGCGGGCATCACCACGTACTCCCCGTTGGCGCACTGGAACGCCGGCCCCGGCAAGAAGGTCGCCGTGGTGGGCCTGGGTGGTCTGGGTCACATGGCTGTCAAGATCGCCGCAGCGATGGGCGCCGAGGTGACGGTGCTGTCGCAGACGCTGGGCAAGAAGGACGACGGCCTGCGCTTCGGCGCCGAGCACTATTACGCCACCAAGGACCCGGCGACGTTCGAGGCGCTCAAGAACACCTTCGACCTGATCATCAACACGGTCAGCGCACCGATCGACATGGCCAGCTACCTCGGCCTGCTGCGTCTGGACGGCACGCTTGTCAGCGTCGGTGCCCCGCCGGAGCCGCTGCCGGTGCCCGTCTTCGCGTTGTTCGGCAATCGACGCTCGTTCGCCGGTTCCAGCATCGGCAGCATCGCCGAGACGCAGGAGATGTTGGACTTCTGCGCCGAGCGTGGCATCGCTCCCGAGGTCGAGGTCATCGGCGCCGAGGCCGTCAACGACGCGTACGAGCGGGTGCTCGCCTCGGACGTGCGCTACCGGTTCGTCATCGACATCGACACCCTGCGCTGATCCTCGCTGTCGTGCGCCAGGGTCCGCCGAACGGCGGGCCCTGGCGCACAGTCGTGCCGAGGGCTGGTGGACGTCGGTGAGCCGCCTCTCGCCTACGGCTGCTCCTCTTTCTCGGTCGGCTGCGTGCGGCTCTCGGCCCGCCACGGCGCTCCCCCGGTGCGGTGGCGCGGGACCACCAACCGGTCGGTGGCGCGGTGCGCCGCCGACCAGGGGCACCTCCGAACAGGACGGAGGGTGGAGCAGGTGGTCACGGTGTGGTGAGGTGGAGCCGAGACGGCGGCGAGGTACACCTGTGGGGAGAGCGGATGACCCAGGCGCATCGGTGGGCTACTGCCAGCATCCTCAGTCTGCTGGCCGTTGCTCTGGTCTGGCTCGCCTGCCAGTTGGGCTTCGAGCTCGACGTGGAGACGTCGGCGACCGTGGCCGCGTTGGCGGCCGCACTCGTCGCTGCCCCGCTCAGCCAGTGGGCCAAGCAGGGGGCGACAAAGCGCGACGTCCCCGCTGTCGACGGTGACGCCCGGCGGCGGGCGCCAGGCGGCACACCCCAGGCCGACGGTGTGGCACGGGCGTGGAACATTCCCACCCGCAACGCCGGCTTTACCGGCAGGGACGAGATGCTGAGCGCATTACATGACTGCCTGCACGCGGGTAAGCCGGTGGCGGTACTCGCCCTGCACGGCCTCGGTGGAGTCGGCAAGACCTCCCTCGCGGTCGAATACGCCCACCGGTTCGCCGACGAGTACGCCCTGGCGTGGTGGATCAACGCCGAGCAGAGTGGCCTCATCGGCGACCAACTCACCGCTCTCGGCCTCTCCACCGGATGGGTCACCGCCGCAGCGGACACCGCCACCACTGCTGAGCAGGTCCTACGCCAACTCCGCGAAACCGACCACTGGCTGATCATCTTCGACAACGTCGAGACGCCCGAGGACGTTGTGCCATGGCTGCCGCAAGGCCCCGGTCACACGATCGTCACATCCCGCAGCTCCGGGTGGCGGCAGGTGGCCACACCCCTGGACGTGGACGTGTTCGACCGCGCCGAATCCGTGACGCTGTTGCGCAAGCTCGCCCCCGAGCTGACCGAGGCGTCCGCCGACAGCGTCGCCGACGCTGTCGGCGACCTGCCCCTGGCAGTGGCGCAGGCGGCCGGCGTGATCGGTGAGACGGCGATGACGGCCGATGACTACCTGCGGGAGCTCACCCAGCACGTCGCGCAGGTCATGGCCGAGGGCAAACCTCCGTCCTACCCGACGACACTGGCCGGAGCGGTGCAGATCTCGCTGGACCGGCTGGCCGCCAAGGACCCGGCCGCCGTGCAGCTCCTGCGCCTCTGCGCCCTGCTCGCGCCGGAACCCGTACCCATGAAGATCTTCACCTCCGCGCCCATCGGCGTCCTCTCCGAGCCGCTGGCCTCAGTCGCCGTCTCCACGATGGCGATTCGTCGGTCGCTCGGCCTCCTCGCCCGGTACGGACTGGCCAAGGCCGGGCCGGTCGGGCCACAACTGCACCGCCTGACCCTGTCCGTCGTCCACGACCTCACCGACCCGGACACCCTGCCCACCGCCCGACGCCAGATGGAAGCCCTCCTCGCCGCCGCCACACCCGGCCCCAGCCACGAACCGACCTCTTGGCCCTACTGGTCGCAGTTCCTTCCCCATCTCCTGGCCATCGATCCGGGCGCGAGCACGAACCCGGACCTCCGCATCGTCGCCACCCAGGCAACGTGGTACCTGCGCAGCCACGGCGATCTAAAGACTGGCCATGATGTCGCCGAACACCTCCATCAGCAGTGGCGCAGCCGATTCGGCCCTGATGATCCGACGACACTGCAAGCCGCTCACGCCGTGGCGGACGCACGCTCGCAGCTCGGCCACGGCCAAGCGGCCCACGACATCGCGGAAGAGACACTGCGCCGCCGCCGACGGGTGCTGGGCGACGACCACGTCGACACGCTCAGCTCGGCCTGCACCCTCGGGCTGTGTCTGTACCGGCTCGGGCTGTCCGCACCGGAGGTTCCAGTGCCGTTCGAGCGGGCGCGGGTGTTGTTGGAGGACACGCTGTCGCGGTTGCGGTTGCGGTTCGGCGAGGACAAAGGGTTGACCCTGGGCACCGCCCACAACCTCGCACTGACCCTGGGCGCGTTGGGCCGTCACGACGAGGCACTCGCCCTGCACGAGGACACCGTCGAACGGCGCCGCCGGGTGCTGGGCGAGAACCATCCGCACACCCTGCTCTCGGCCGGCGACTTCGCCGAGGAACTCGCGACATCGGGGCGGCCCACGGAAGCACTGGAGTTGCACCGTGACGTCCTCGCCCGTCAACGGCAGGTGCTCGGAGACGACCACCCGTACACGATGCTGTCGGCCACCCGAACGGCCGCGGTGCTCCACCGCCTGGGACAACCGGCGGAGGCACTCGCCCTCGGCCAGGAAGCGCTGGACCGTCGGGTGCGAATTCTCGGCCCGGACCATGTCGACACCAGGCTCTCCGCGCGGGCGGTCGGTACGTACCTGGGTGCCCTCGGCCGACCGAACCCGACGCACGCTTCATGAGACACCGACACCCACGTCGGCGATCCTCCGCCCGACGATCTCCAAGCCGCCCTCGACGTCATCCGTGAGCGCGCGCGGCGACGGCCTGATCTGCGGTCCACGCAGTCAGGCCGTCGCCGGATCGCACTTCCACCTTCCGAGACCCCCTGTCACACCGCGTGGGCGTGGTGCGGGAGATGAGTGCCGAAGGCGCGCCTGTGGTAGGTCAGGGGCCGAGCCCGTTCCGGATGTGCGGAGACCACCTCACCGAGCAGGATGATGTGGTCACCTCCTTCCACGAGCCGGCTGACCCGGCAGACCAGGAACCCCGCCGCGTCGGGAATGCGCGGCACATCGCCCTCGGGCTGCCAGGGCACGCCGTTGAACTTGTCCGTCCCGCCCTTACGAGCGAACCCGACGGCGAGAGCGGACTGCTCGCTGGCGAGCATATTGACGCCGAAGCACCGGGTGGCACGAACGACGGCCAACAGGTCGGAGCTCCGGCTGAGCGAGACCAGGATCATCGGCGGGTCCATGGAGAGCGAGGCGAAGGCGCTCACGGTCGTGCCGTGGGGCAGACCGTTCGACATCGCGGTGACGACCGCGACCGGGGTGCAGACATGCGCCATCACCTCACGGAAGTCGTCCTGAAGAAGCGCGGGCTCGTCCGGGTCAGCACCCCCGCGACGCTGCGGTGGCGGGTCAGGAGACCTTGCCACGCGCATCCGCGCCGTACGGCGGCTCATCGATGGGAGTCAGTGCGACCGGGGCCCTGCTGAACAGCCGCTCACGCATGTCACCGTTCCAGGCGAGGAAACCACCGTCCATACCACCCGCGCTGGACAACCAGACCGGGTCGCAGAACTCCTGCAGGCCGAGGTCGCTGGTCATGGTGCTGCCGAACAGCGCATCGACATGGTGGGTGATCCAGGCGACGGCCGGCCCCACGCCGTGTTCCTTGATCAGGGTGCGCAACTCCTGCGGGTGTTGCCGCCCCCAGCGCTGCCAGTACCTCCACACATCACCGAACTGCGTGACCCGAAGCTCACCCACGGCTATCGCCCGTTCGAACCAGCTGTCCCGGAAGAGGTGCAGCACCACGAAGAGGAAGGCGTAGCCGTCGCCCAGCACGGGCAGCATGTGCCCGGGGTCCGGCCCGACCCGGGTCTCCCCGGCGCTTCCCATCACCTCGGCCATCGGTAGCTGCCACGCGCTGCCGAACCAGGTGGGACTCAGCGCCACGTCCACCTTGTAGACGGGGATACCGGACGCCGGGTCGACGCGGTGGAAGTGGGGGACGTGGTCCGGGTAGAGCCGGTACATCAGAAGCGTTTCCCGCGGGAGCTTGACCAGGCCTCCGAGGTCCGGGTCGAAGGTCTGCTCCGGCAGGTAGCCCAGGCTCTCCATCACCGCACGGGCATCGGGAACGTGGTCGGGATGCAGCATGAGGTCCACGTCTCCGAAGCTGCGGACACCGAGGCCGTCATAGAGCGAGTGCTGCAACACGATGCCCTTGTTGAACACCACCGGCGCCCCCCGCTCGGCGAACCCGGCGGCGATGTCGAGGCTCTCGGCTCGCAGCTTCTCCACCTTGAACCGGTTCCAGGCCAGCGCGCCGTTCAGCAGGTCACGCATACCTATGGGCAGTGTCGAGGTCAGCCCGGCAGTGCTGTAGAAGTGCGCCAGCGCCGGCACCATCTTGTGCCTGGCCGCCAGTGCGATCAGCAGGTCCGGGTCTTCCAGGTCCTTTGCCAGGCCGACCGCCTGCTCGAACCAGGAGTCCGAATAGTCAGTGGCCGCCACCGATTCGAGGAGTTGCCAGACCTTCGTTTGGTCCCCGCGAACTTCGTACATTGTGCGTCTCCTTCTTGGATGGTTGTGCGATTCCCACGACCCGGATGGCCATCCTGGACGTGCCAATCGACCTCTGAGCCGGTATGCCGAGCAACCACGGCGCCACGACGGTCATCCCCCGGGCCTCGCCGCTCGGAGAACGCCGGCGAGCAGCCGCCCGGTCTCCTCCGCCGCGCTGCTGAAGAAGTCGTGGTGCTCCGCCTCGAGACGCAGGACCGTCAGACGGCCCGCGACGAACCGCTGCCACGGCGCCGCGTCTTCCCGCTGAGCTGCGACGAGGGTCATGTCACCCCGAAGAAGATCCGGTACGAAGCAGCGCTGGAGACGGAGATTGTTCATTCCTATCCGCAGCGCCGCTCGAATGGCGTGGTCGTCGGCATCGGCCAGTGGGGGAAAGCGCTGGCGCACCTCGTCCAGGCTGCGGCTCGTGAGGTCGTCCGGGTCCCGGGCCTCGGCGACAGCAGCACCGGGCGGAACGCCGAGCACGTTGTGCAGCGCCTCGCGGAGCAGCTCGCCCGCGCTTTCCTCACCGGACGTCTCCGGGTAGGCGTCGAGGACCACCACAGAGGCCACCTGCTCCCCCGCACGTTCCAGCCGGGTGGCGATGCTGTGCGCCACCAGGCCGCCGAAGGACCAGCCAACCAGGTGGTACGGGCCCTCCGGCTGGATCTTGCGGATCTGGGCCAGATAGTCCGCGGCCATCTCGGAGACGGATTCGGGCAGTGCCGGCAGCGGGCGTCCCGCGATCGCCTCGGCGAATCCGCGGGCCTGAAGCGCATGGACCGACCGGTCGGGACCCAGATGCTCCAGGATCCGGAGGTAGCACCAGCTCAGACCGGCGCCGGGGTGAACGAGGAACAGAGGCGCACCGGACCCCTCGCGGCGCAGCTCCAGGACCGGCCCAAAGACCTCCTCCACGGCTTCGCTCCGCGACACCTGCCGGGCCAGGGCCGCCGGCGTGGGATGGCGGAAGATGCTCTGCAGCGGCACATCCACGGCGAGTTCGGCGCGGATCCGCCGGGCCAACTGGACAGCCAGCATCGAGTGCCCGCCGAGCTGGAAGAAGTTGTCCTCGACGCCCGCGCCGGGCACACCCACCACATCCGCGAACAGCCGCACGAGAAGCCCTTCCACCGCTGTCCGGGGCTCCCGGCTGCGCCGCACACCGACCGGAGGCGGCGGTAGGGCCCGGCGGTCGAGCTTCCCGTTCCGGCTGAGCGGCAACTCGTCGAGGACGACGACGGCGGCCGGGACCAGATGGCCGGGAAGCACGTCGCCGAGGCCGGCGAGGAGGGCCTGAGGATCGACCGCCCCGGCATCCTGCGGCCTCGTTGGCGTGACGTAGGCGACCAGACGCTGGTCTCCCGGCGTGTCCTCGCGGATCACGACACAGGCACTGCCCACCGTCCTGTCGGTCACCAGCACGGCCTCCACCTCACCCGGTTCGATCCGCTGGCCGCGAAGCTTGACCTGGTCGTCGGCTCTGCCGAGGAAGACGAGCTCACCTGCGGGTGTCCATCGGACACGGTCACCGGTCCGGTACATCCGGCTGCCCGGCGGGCCGTAGGGATCGGCTACGAAACGGGTCGAGGTCAGCGCCGGGCGCGCCAGGTATCCGTCGGCGAGCTGGACGCCGCTGAGATACAACTCCCCCACCAGCCCGACCGGGCACGGGTCCAGCCGGTCGTCCAGCACCCGCACCTGCGTGTTCCAGACCGGACGACCGATCGGCACCGGGCCGGAGTCACCGGGATCGCAGTCGTGGTAGGTGACGTCGACAGCGGCCTCGGTCGGTCCGTAGAGGTTCGTCAGGGCGACACCGGGCAGGACGTGGTGGAAGGCGGCAACCGCCTCGCGCGGGAGCGCTTCGCCGCTACAGAAGACGCGGCGCAGGCCGTCGCAGCGAGCCGCGGTGGGCTCGGTGCAGAACAAGCTCAGCATCGACGGGACGAAGTGCACGGTGGTGACGTGCTTCGCCACGATGGTGCGGACCAGCGCGGCCGGGTCCCGATGCTCGTCCGGGCCGGCGACGACCAGTGCCGCACCCACCCGCAGCGGCCAGAAGAACTCCCAGACCGAGACGTCGAACCCGCTGGACGTCTTCTGCAGGACGCGGTCGGCGGCGGTGAGGGGATAGGCCGACTGCATCCAGCGGAGCCGGTTGTCGATCGCGGCGTGGGAGACAACGACGCCTTTGGGGCGCCCGGTGGATCCGGACGTGTAGATGACGTACGCGGCGTGCTGCGGCCGGAGCGCCGGCCCGTCCTCCAGGAGACCACCGGCGACCTCTGTCGCGTCCGCCAGCAGACCGTCGGGGGTGACCAGGCGAAACTCGCCGTCGGCCAGCCGCGTGCACAGCTCCGGGTCGCTCAGGACACATACCGGCCGGGCGTCGTGAAGCATCATCCGGATCCGCTCGTCCGGATGGTCGGGGTCGAGCGGCAGGTAGGCGCTTCCCGCCTTCACCACCGCGAGCAGTGAGACGACCAGCGCAGCGGAGCGCGGAAGCCCCACCGCGACGATCGTTCCCGGGCCCGCTCCGAGACCCCGCAGCTTCCTGGCCAGGTCGTCGGTCCGAAGGTCCAGCTCCGCGTAGGTCAGCGTGCCGGTCGCGGAGACCAGGGCGATGCCGTCCGGAGTTCGTGCGGCCTGCGCCCGGAAGGCCTCCGGCAAGGTGGTCGCGGGCAGTCGTCGGGAGGTGCCGTTCCAATCCTCCAGAACCTGCTTCCGCTCTCCCGCCGTGAGGAGGGAGACCGCGCTGATCGGCAGATCCGGCGTGTCGACGACCGCGCCGAGAAAGCGGGACAGCCGGCCGGCCAGCAGCTCTGCGGTATCCGCGCGGAAGAGGTCGGTGGCGTACTCGAGAACTCCCGAGACCCCCCGCGGCGAGCCGCCCGCGTCGACGATCTCGGTCAGTTGCAGATTGAGATCGGCCTTCGCTCCCGGGAGGTCCACCGTCGGCCGCTCGGCCGTGACCGAGCCGAAGTCCAGATCCTCATCCATCCTCGTGTCGAAGGCGAGCATGACCTGGAAGAACGGGTGCCGGTCCACGGCACGCGGCGGGTTGAGCGCCTCCACCAGTAGGTCGAAGGGAAGGTCCTGATGCGCGTACGCCTGCAGGTCGACACCCCGGATCCGCTGCAACAGCTCGACGAACGACGGATCACCGGACAGGTCGGCGCGCAGCACGAGCGTGTTGACGAAGAAGCCCACCAGCTCGTCGAGCGCCTCGTCGGTACGCCCGGCCGTCACCGCGCCGAGCGGGATGTCGTCGCCCGCTCCCATGCGGCACAGCAGTCCGCACAGCGCGGCCTGCACCACCATGTAGACCGTGCAGTTCTGCCGCCGGGCGAGATCCATCAGCTTCCGGTGCAGACCGGCGTCCCAGTCGATCGCGACGCCCGCGCCACGGTGGGCCGAGAACGTCAGGCGGGGATGGTCGGTGGGAAGTGGCAGGGCGGCGGAGACCCCGTCGAGAGCCGTACGCCAGTAGGCCAGCTGGCGCGCGGCCACGCTCTCCGGGTCCTCGCGGTCGCCCAGCAGCTCCCTCTGCCACAGGGTGAAGTCGGCATACTGCACCGGCAGCTCCGCCCAGCCGGGCGGGCCGAGCCCACCGCCACGGGACCGGTACGCCGTCGCGAGGTCGCGTAGCAGGACCTCGATCGACCAGCCGTCCGCGATGATGTGGTGCAGGGTCAGCAGCAGCACGGACTCGTCCGCCGAGCACACGAAGAGGTCGGCGCGCAGTGGCGGCGCCTGCGCGAGCACGAACGGCGCGGACGCGGCGGCGTGGATCCGGGCGTCGACCTCGGCCGGATCGACCGTGGCCACCCTCAACTCCGGGCCGTCGGCAGCGGTGTCCAGGACGTGTTGGCAGGGCACCCCGTCGGTGTCGGGAAAGACCGTGCGCAGCGACTCGTGCCGGGCGACGACGTCACCGAGGGAGAGGCGCAGGGCGGTACGGTCCAGCGGTCCGCGCAGCCGCAGGACGACCGGCAGATGGTAGGCCGGGTCGGGTCCGTGCAGCCGGTCGAGGAACCACAGACGCTGCTGGGCGTGCGACAGCGGGATCACAGCGCGTACGCCCGGCTCTGCGCCGCGTACAGCTCGGCGTATCTGCCCCGTATTCGGGTGAGTTCGTCGTGTGTGCCCAGCTCGGCGACCCGGCCGTGATCCAGCACGACGATGAGGTCCGCCGCCCGGACGGTGGAGAACCGGTGCGAGACGAGCAGGGTGATGCCGCCGGCGGCCGTGTCGGCCGGCCCGCCCGGGCCGGTGAAGCGCTCATAGAGGTCGTGCTCCACCTGCGGGTCGAGTGCGGCGGTCGGTTCGTCCAGCATCGCCAGCAACGGCTTGCGACGCATCAACGCCCGGCTGAGCGCCAACTTCTGCCACTGGCCGTGCGAGAGCTCGGCGCCGCCGAAGGTCCGGCCGAGCATGGTGTCGAGCCCCTCTGGCAGCCGCCGCGACACGTCCTGTGCCTGTGCCGCCGTCACCGCCGCCCCGACCGCGTCCTCGTCGTCGACCCGCGACACGTCGCCGATGCCCACGGTGTGCCGTGCTCTGCCTTCGAGCTTGAAGAAGTCCTGGAAGGCAGCGGTCATCCGCGCGCGCCACTCGTCCAGACGCAGCTCCCGCAGCGGGACACCGTCGATGAGAACGTCGCCCTGATCCGGTTCGTACATCCCGGTGAGCAGCTTGACCAGGGTGGTCTTTCCCGCGCCGTTGATGCCGACGACCGCCACGGTGGAGCCGGCCGGAAGGTGCAGGTCCACGTCGCGCAGCACGGGCTGGTCGGTGCCGGGATAGGTGAAGGTCACCCCGCGCAGGCGTATGCCATCGGTGAGCCGCGCCGGAGCCGGTCGGGTGCCGCTGTGCGCGTGCTGCTCGGTGTGCGCCTGGAGCCAGTAGAGGTGGCGCATGGTCTCGCGCCCCTCGGCCAGCTGGGAGAGACCATTGACCGTCGTGGCGAGCTGCGTGCGCAGGTAACCGGACAGGCTGGCCACCATCAGCAGGTCACCCGCGGTGCCCCGGCCCTGGCTCACCTCGTGCGTGACGAAGGCCAGCGCCGCCAGATAGCCCACGGCGAAGCCGGTCCAGCCGGCGACCTGCCAGAGCGAGGCGATGCGCAGCGCACGCACGAGCCGCCGGGTCACGCTGTCCCAGTAGTCCGAGGCCCGTCTGTCCACGTTCTGGTCGCTACCGCTGATCCGCAGCTCCTTCGCGGCCTCCGACGAGGTGCCCAGACGGTGCAGGCTCAGCTCGCGGCGTTCGGCCTCGGCGCTCTGGTCGCGGGCGCGGGCAAGCAACGACGACGCCCGACGGGAGAAGTACAACGGCGGCGCGGCCAGCAGCACCAGGGCACACAGCGCCGGGTGCACGCCGGCCAGCAGCCACGCGCTCAGCCCGAGGCTCAGCATCGAGGAGGCCGCGCTGACCGCACCCCAGCAGGCACCGGCGAGGGTTTCGGTACTCGACCGGATCTGGCTCAGCCGGTCGAGGAACTCGGTGCGTTCCAGGTGCTCCACGGTCGGGGCGCCCCCGGTCATCACGTGCAGCCGCTGGCGTAGCACGAGGTCGACCCGCTCGGTCAGGTCGAGTTGCAGGCCACCCTGCACCCGCTGGGCCGAGGCGATCATGGCGTAGGCGAGGGCACCGACCAGTGCGGCCAGCAGGATGCCGCGCCCGCCACCGAGCCCGGCGGAGTTGGACAGGTTACGCACGCTGAGACCGGTGGCGGCCACGGCCAGAGCGTTGAAGAACGCCAGCACCAGCACGGTGCCGGTGGCCTTCCGGTCGGCGCGGTACGCGATACGGAGCATGGCGAGAACCACGTTGGACTCGGCTTTCATGCCTTCGCTCCTCCCGGATGCGCCGTCACCGTTCTCTCGGGTGTGCCGCCCGGCGGTCCGTCGCCGAAACGGTCGGCTTGGAGCCGGTACAGCCGCGCGTAGTGGCCACCGAGTTCCATCAGCTCGCTGTGGTCCCCGGCCTCGGTGACCCGGCCGCCGGTCAGCAACACGATCCGGTCGGCGTTGCGCACGGTGGAGAGCCGATGGGAGATCACCACGATGCTCACGCCCGAGACCGCCGCGATCACCTGGTCGTAGAAGGTCGTCTCCGCCTTGACGTCGAGGTGCGCGGTGGGCTCGTCGAGGATGAGCAGCTTGCGGCCGTGCGCGACGGCGAACATCGCGCGGGCGATGGCGATCTTCTGCCACTGTCCGCCGGAGAGGTCGACCCCGCCCCGGTGTTCGCGAGTGAGCAGGGTGTCCAGCCCGTTGGGGAGCCGCTCGACGACGTCCCGGGCGCCCGCCGCCTCAGCCGCGGCCATGATGCTCTCGTCGGTCGCCTCGACGTCCGGCGCGCCCAGCGCGATGTTCTCCCGCACGGTCAGTGGGTAGTGCACGAAGTCCTGGAAGACCGCGGAGACGCGACGCCGCCAGGACGTGATGTCCAGCTGGGCCAGATCGACGCCGTCGACGCTCACCCGTCCCTCGGTCGGGCTCTGCAGACCGGCGAGGATTTTCAGCATGGTGGTCTTTCCGGCTCCGTTGCGGCCAACCACGGCCAGCACCTCGCCGGGCTGGATTTCCAGGTCCAGGCCGTCCAGGACCTTCTTCGCCTCGCCCGGGTACGAGAAACCGATGCCCTCGAACCGGAGGCGCGGCGCTGATTCGGGTGCCGGCCGTCCCGCGCTCCGCGGATCCGCTGAGGCGAGCCGATGCGAGCGCAGCCGCTCGAACGACTGCATGGCGCCGGTGGCGTACTCGATGTCGAAGGCCTCGTGTCCCATCGCCCCGGCGGCGAAGACGCCCCAGGCGGCGAGGACCATCGTCACCAGCGCCCCGGACGTCAGCTCACCGTTGTCGAGCGCTGTGCCCGGCACGTAGAGCGCAGCGAAGCCGGCCGCTCCGGCGAGGCCGAACGTGACCCATTGCCGGCGCAGGATGCCGCGCCGCTCCCGCCAGATCTCGCCCAACCAGTCCTCGGACTGTGCCCGGTGCCGCGCGTTGAGCCAGGTGGCGAGGCCGAACAGGCGTACCTCCTTGGCGGCGGCGGACCCGGTGAGTGTGTCCGACCAGTACTCCATCCGGTGCCGGTCGCCCATCCGTGAGTCCCAGATGGCTCCCAGCCGCACCCACTGCCGCCGGATCACGGCTCGCATGAGCAGAGTCGCGGTCAGCAACGCGGCCCCCAACCACGGCTGGTACCACGCCAGCACCGCGGCGCAGCCCACCGCCCCGGTCAGCCGCCCCAGCAGGACGAGCTGACCGACGGCGCCGGTTCCGGGGGTACGGGTTCGCCAGCCGCCGAGTTCCGACACGCGGGCCACGTCCGTGCTGTAGTCACCGTTGTCGAGGTGCGAGATCCCCCGCGGTTCGGCCACCCTGCGGCGCACGTCGGAGCGCAGCCGGCCGTCGATCCGGCGGGCCGCGAGCACGTCGAGCGGCTCACGCAGCAACTCCGTGCACTGGCCCAACAACACCACGACCGCGACGAGGGTCAGATGGGGCACCATCTCACCGACCGACCCCGAGTCGAGGGCGCGGGTGAGCAGCAGACCCGTGGCCACGGCCGTGGCCGCCGGCGCCAGGGCGGATGTCAGGTGCGCCAGCAGCAGTCCGCCCAGTGTCGCGCGTCCCGCTCGGGTGAGCAGCATGAGCAGCTGGAGGCGTTGCCGCCCCACCGTTCCCCAATGGGTCATTGAACTCTTCATCTCTGGATGGCGAGTGCGCAGCGATCGGCCACCTGCCGCACGGTGGTGTCCGATCCGTCGGCCAGCCGGCACAGCTGGTCGTCGAACCACCCGGCCAGCGACCGCAGCTCCGAGGCCGGCAACAACCGAGGATCGGCGCGGATCACGATGGGCATCTCGGGGCCGAAGCGGACCTTGAGGTCGAAGCGGGGTCCGATCTGGCGGCGTGGCGTGGTCTCCTCCACGTGGGGCGGCGGATGGCCGTCCAGGCGGGCGGAGGGCCGGGCCACGACGTCGGTCGGCAGGAAGTTGAAGAAGTGGTCGAAGCCGAGCTCGATCTTCCGGTCCTGGCGCACCAGGTCGGTGATGGCGTCGAAGTCGTACATGCCCATCCGGTAGGCCTTGAGACCCGACGCTCCCAGACGGGACAGGAACTCGGTGTACGTGGCCGCAGGCGTCCCGAGATCGACCGGCAGCGGCACGTACTGGTTCATGGAACTGACGATGGCGTTCCACCGCGGGTCGAAGCGGTTGCCGGACTGCAGGGTCAGCACCGGCCGGGTGGCGCCGGTGACCACGCCGCAGGCCACCGCGGTCAGCGACAGCAGAAGGGTGTGCGGCGAGGCGTTGGTGCGGGCGGCAAGGAGTTCCAGCGCCGCGCGTGCCCGCGTCGAATACAGGACGGCCTCGATCCGACCCGGGATGTCTCCGTCGGACAGCGGGACCGGGAAGTGCTTTTCCGGCAGCGTGTCCAGGAGCTTCTGCCAGTGACGCACCACCGCGTTGCGGCGCGATCGATTGGCCTCGGACCACTGCTCCGCGGCGAGGTCCCTCGGTGCGGGCGCCGTCTCGGCCAGCCACTGCCGACCCGCCTCGTTCGGCGAGCCCAGCAGCGCCGACAGCTCCGCCATCAGGCGGATCACGCCGTAACCGTCGGAGACGATGTGGTCCACGACGATGACGACCGCGTGCGGAAGCCCGTCACGGGTGACCACGGCGAACCGGCGGCCGAACTCCTTGTCCCGGACGATCCGGTCCCTGGCCAACTGCCCCGCGACCACGGCGGCGTCGTCGTGCTCGACCACCTCGACGGTCACCGTCTCCTGGGCCGGCACGACGTGTTGGCGAGGCCCCAGCGGAGAGTCCACGAACAGCGTTCGCAGCGACTCGTGTCTGCGGCACAGGGTGCTGACCGCCCGGACCGCCTCGTCGACGGTGGTGCCGGGCGGGACCGGAACATGTTCGCGCAGGTACGTCTCCGAGAAACGCTCCAGCGGATACGTCTCCATGACCCGCCATACCGACAGCTGCCCGAAGGTCAGCGGGCTCGACGTACGTTCGTCGGTCATGATCTGACCCCCTGTTCCTGGCTGGGCGGCGTGACCCGAGCGGCGAGTGGACATGCGGGCACGTGGTGCGGAGAGCGCGTCACCTGCCGGTCCCGCCCAACCCCAGGGCGCCGCGCACGGACGCTGGCCATCGCTCCGGTGATTCTCCGTGCGCCGCGATCAGGGCCAGCACGATCCGCTCCAGTCCGAACGCCGCGCACGCGGTGTGCGCGACGTCCCCGCCCGTCCGAATGTCGAACAGCCCACCGAAGTGATCCTTGTGGTAGTTCGCGCTCGCTATCGCCTGCGCCTGGCCGGTGCCGAGATCTGCCCGCAGCTCCCACTTGAGCTCTTCCTGCCGCTGGGGTGGCGCCATCATCCGGGCGGCGTCGCCGAAGAACGGGTCCGTCGCGACCTCCACGGACGTCTTCAGGCCGAGCCCGTCGAACCAGGTGCGGGCCCGCGTCAGCCACTCGTCCCGCCATGCGGGCACGTCGTCGGGGCCGCCGATCCGCACGACCTCGCGCATCCGGAAGCTGCGCAACCTGCCCAGCTCGCTGCTGCCCTCGTGCCGGTAGCACGACGCCTCGGCGGTCATCGTCACCGGCTGCGCCAGCGTCTGGTGCGCCACCAGCGGATACAGGTGATAGCAGGTCGCCGGCAACGCCACGACGTCGCTGATCGTCTGTTCGCTGTGCCAGGGAGCGCCGTCCGCCAGCCGGGCGGCCTGGACCGCACGCCACCGCCGGTTGTCTCCGACGAAGGTGTGCAACGTCCCGAGCAGGTTCGGGAACGCGTCCACGTAGCCGAGGCGTTCCAGAAGCGCCCGCGAGATGACGGGTGGTACATGGAACGCCTGCGTGTCCTCCGGCTCGGCGAAGCCGAGAATGGACGAGCGCAACCCGTCGACAACCGCCTCGAACGCGGAGTTCAGCACGCCGACGCCGGGAACCTCGGTGGGAATGAGCGACGCGGCGAGCACGTCGGTGTTGTCCAGGGTGTCTATGTCACACCTTCTTCATGAGGCTCAGTCGCGCGTTGGTGCTGAGCAGCCGTTCATTACCGATCATGAGACGGGCCGAGTAGAGATCGCGCAGATGCCGCGCCACCGAGACCGGCCCGTCCTCGGAGTAACCCGCCATGCCGCAGATCTCCAGCGCGGACCTGGCGACATCGACCGTCGACGTGGAACCCAGCACCTTCAGGTCGTTGAGCAACAACGTGAGCGTGGGACCGCCGTGTGCCCCCAGCGCGGCGGGGTCCGTCCAGATGGGCTGGTAACGGCGGGCCGCCTCGGTCAGCAGGGCCCGGGTCTGCGCGAGCGCGGCACCGGCGGCGGCCAGCCTCGGCTCCACGTGGTTCCCGTCGGACCGCGTTCGTTGGCGCACCACGGACTGGGCCCGGCGGAAGGCATCGGTGGCGATGCCCATCCAGCAGGCGGTCCACAGGAGGTGCGACAGCGGAACCATCGTGGCCTCGGCGATCTCGCCGAACCCGACGGGCAGGACGTGCGTCGCCGGCACGGTGGCCACCACGTCGAACCCCGGGCTGCACGTGCCCCGCATACCCATGGGATTCCACTCTGGCCCGGCCGGTGTGAGCGACGTCTGGTCCGCCTCCGCGTACACCGCGACCTGGTCGGTCGCCGGTGCGTCAGCCGTCCGGCGAGCGGTGATCAGGAAGGCCCCGGCCTGCTGACCGTAGGAGACAGTCGGTGCGCGCTTCTCCAGCCGCACCATGTCACCGTCGGGCACCACCGCTGCCGAACTCGTCCGCAGGCTGCCGCCGATCCCCCGCTCCGAGGTGACCGAGGCGACCAGCGTTCCCCCCGTCACGATCGAGGGGAGAAGATCAAGAACCTTTCCACCCCCATGCCGTACGAGGCACGCGACCTGAACCTGGTGCATCGCCCAGATCATGGCCGTGGAGCCGCACCCGCGTCCGAGTTCGATCCCTATCTGGATCAGGTCTTCGAGGGTGCAGCCGAGACCGTGGTAATCGGTCGGGCACGCCGCGTTGAGCAGCCCGGCGTGATGCAACGCGGCGACGGACTCCGCCGGGAAGCTCGCCTGCCGATCTGCTCGGACCGCGTTCTCGGCGAGGATCGCGGAGGCTTCACGAGGCGAATGCGCACCGCCATTCCTCGTGGAAGTGCTCGGCAGGTCACGGACGCCGGGCATCAGGCGGCAGTCTCAGTGACACAGGGCGCACCGGTCAGGTCGCGCACCGCCTGCGTGATCGCCTGCACCGAGGAGAACGTCTCGCGGGTCAACGCCTCCTCAGGAAGCTCGATCTCGAACTCCTCCTCGATGGCGATCATGACCCGCACCACCTGCATGGACGTGATGCCTGCGGACCACAGGTCCGTGTCCGGCTGAAGGTCGAGGGACGACGAGTCCATGCAACCTCTCACAATCTCCTTCACCAGGTCTTGCAAGGCTTGTCTCCCATCGTTTCCAACTGAGGTCGGCTGCCGTGATCGGCGACGAGCGCCGCCGGAGAGGGTCGGGCCATCGACGCGGCACGCACGTGGTCAGGCACCATGCGGTCGCTCGTCCCGGCGTCTTGATCCCGCTGTTTCAGGCATGGCGCACACCTTCGGAATCCATGGCCTCCCGCAGGCTCCGGGGGCGGATGTCCGGCCAGTGCTGCTCGACATAGGCCAGGGCGGCAGCCCTGTCACATTCACCGAACACAACGTGCCAGCCGTTCGGCACGTCAGCGAAGACCGGCCACAGGGAATGCTGCTTCTCGTCGTTGACCAGCACGAAGAAGTGGCCGCTCTCGTCATCGAACGGATTGGTGGTCATGGTTCCTCCGAGCCTAGGATTCGTTCGTCAGCAGAAGTCGGTCCGGTGCGCCCGAGGCGACGGGACGCATCCGCCGCAGTGTCGGGCGAGCGGCTGACCTGCCGCGCAGGCAGCGGGAGATCGCGGCCACGGTCGGGCCGTCGAAGAGATCGCGGATGTCGAGCTCGCAGCGCAACTCCGTGCGGATCCGGTTCACCAACCGCGTCGCCAGGAGCGAGTGGCCGCCGAGGCTGAAGAAGTCGTCGTCGACGCCCACCGTCTCGACCCCGAGCGTCTCGGCGAAGAGTCGGCACAGCGTCGCCTCTTCCGCGGTGCGCGCCGGTCGCCCCCCGGAGAGCACCTCCGTGTAGTCAGGAGCGGGCAGCGCACCACGGTCGAGCTTGCCGTTGGGCGTCAGCGGCAGTTCGGTGAGTGGCACCACCACCGACGGCACCATGTACTGCGGCAGCCTGCTGCCGGCCTGCGACCGGATCTCCGCCAGGTCGGGGGCCCGGCCCTTCTCGCCGACCACGTAAGCCACGAGACGGTGACCAACGGCCTGCTCGGCACGGGCGAGAACAACGGCCTGGGTGATCCCGGGCATGGCCGTGAGAACGCTTTCGATCTCCCCGAGCTCTACCCGGAAGCCCCGGATCTTCACCTGGAAATCGGTACGACCGAGGAAGTCCAGACTGCCGTCCGGACGCCAGCGGACCAGGTCGCCCGTGCGGTACATGCGCGTGCCGGGCGCTCCGTGGGGATCCGCGACGAACCGCTGTGCCGTCAGCCCAGGTCGGCGGAGGTACCCGCGCGCGACCTGCGCTCCGGCGAGGTAGAGCTCACCCGGCACACCGACCGGGACCGGCTGCAACCGGTGGTCCAGCACGTAGGTCCGCACGTTCAGGATGGGCGGGCCGATCGACGCGGTACGACCGGTGCTGATGGTCCCGGCCTGGACGGCGCACCCGGTGACGGCGTGGGTCTCGGTGGGACCGTAGTAGTTGTAGAGACAGCGATCAGGCCGGCCCTCGTAGAGAGCACGGACCGATGACGAGAGGTCCAGCGCTTCGCCGGCCTGAGCCAGGTGACGCAGAGCATCCAGTCGCGTCCCCAGCCGCTGGGCAGCGGCTGCGACGCTCTCCACCACCGACATCGGCGCGTACAGCTCCTCAACGGCGCAGCGGTCGAGCCAGCGGGTCAGCTCGTCGGGATCCCTACGGATGTCATCCGGCGGCACGCCGAGGGTCTTACCGCTGGTCAGCGCAGAGAAGATCTCCTGAGCCGCGACGTCGAAGCTCAGCGAGGCGAACTGGGCGACCACCGTCCCCACACCACCACCGGGCACGAATCCCGTGTGCCACGCCAGCAGATTGACCAGGGCCGCGTGGTGCATCACGACTCCCTTGGGCCAGCCGGTCGAGCCCGAGGTGTAGATGACGTAGACCGGATGCGACGGCCGCAGCGGGCTCACCCGCTCGTCGCCGGCGATGTCCGCGCCGGAGAGGGCATCGAGCCGGGCACGGATCTGCGGGCTGCGAACATCGATCGTGAGTGAGCCGACGTCGCCGATCGGAGCACCGCCGACGGTCAGCACACAGGCCGGCGTGGCGTCACCCAGCATGTAGGAGATGCGATCCGCCGGGTAGCCCGTATCGACAGGCAGATACGCCGCACCGGCCTTGACGACGGCGAGCACCGCGATGACCTGCTCGATCGACCGGGGAACCGCCACGGCCACCACCGCCTCGGGACCGATGCCATGGCCGATGATCAGCCGGGCGAGCCGGTTCGACCGCTCGTCGAGCTGCGCGTAGGTCAGCGAGCTCTCCTCGAAACGCACGGCGACGGCACCGGGTGAGCGGGCCGCCTGCCGTTGCAGCATCTCGGGCAGCAACATGCCGTCCACCGTTCGCCGTGTGGAGTTCCAGTCCTCCAGGACCTGCCGGCGCTCGGTGGCGGACAGCATGGGAAGGGCGTGCACTGGGGTGCCCGGATCGCCCACGGCGGCCTGGAGGATCCGCAGCAGGTACCCGGCGAGCCGAGTGACGGTGGAATGATCGAAGAGGTCCACGGCGTAGTCGATCGAGAGATCGACGCCGCTCGGAGCGCCGTCCTCCCTGGTCGCCGGGGTGAAGTTCACCAGGAGATCGAAGGTGGCCGCCTTCGCACCCGACTCATCCACCTCGACGGTCAGATCCTCGAGGCTGAGCGCGGGATGGCGGGGATTCTGCGCTGCCAGAAGCACCTGGAACAACGGGTGCCTGGACGGAGTCCGGACCGGGTTCAACACCTCCACCAGCACTTCGAACGGCAGCTGGTCGTGGTCGAAGGCCGCAAGGTCGGCGTCGCGGACCCGAGCCAGCAGCTCGGTGAAGGACGGATCGCCCGTCAGGTCGGTACGCAGGACGAGCGTGTTGACGAAGAATCCCACCAGCGGGTCGAGATCGCTGTCGCTGCGACCCGACACAGGGCTTCCGATCGGGATGTCCGTTCCCGCACCCATCCGTGACAGGACCACGGCCAGCGCCGCGTGGAACACCATGAACAGCGTCGCCCCGCCGTCGCGCGCCAGACGCGTCAACTGCTCGTGCAAGCCCGCGTCCACCCTCAGGTCGACGGTGCCGCTGCGGTGCGACGATCGCCCGGGACGTTGCCGGTCGTACGGGAGCGCGATCTGATCAGGGAGGCCGCTCAACGCCGCGCGCCAGTAGCCGAGGTCCCGAGCAGTTGTGCCGGACGGGTCGGTGGCATCACCGAGCTGCTCGCGTTGCCAGACGGCGAAGTCCGCGTACTGAAGGGGCAGGGGTCGCAGCGCGGACGCATGACCGGCCCGCCGTGCGGCGTAGGCCGCGAGGTAGTCGGAGACGAACGGCGCGATCGACCAGCCGTCGCAGGCCACATGGTGGAAGACGAAGAGCACGGCATGCTCGTCCGCAGGTGTCGACAGCACATAGGCCCGGGCCGGTGGCTCGCTGGACAGATCGAATCCGCGGTGGAGCAGGTCATCGCGACGGACGGTCATCTCCTGCCGAGTGGCACATCGCAGCACCTCCGGCTCTGCGGTGCACTCCTGCGGTGTGAGCACGCGTTGCACGGGTGCTCCGTCGTCGGTGTCGGAGAATACGGTGCGCAGGGTCTCGTGCCGGGCCCGCACGTCGTCCCATGCCGCCACCGCGGCTGCGGTGTCCAGCGGACCTCGAACCCACAGCGTCAGCGGAAGGACGTAGGAATCGCTACCTGCTTCCATCCGACTGAGGAACCAGAGCCGTTGCTGGGCGAACGACAGCGGGATGCGCTGCGGACGTGACGGGAGGACAGGGATCCCCGCCGGCGCCGCCGCCGATACCTCACCGTCGGCGAGCACTTCGGCGAGCTCCCGCACTGTCCTGCGAGTGAAGACCTGCCGCATGGACAGCACGGAGCCCATCTCCCGGCGTACCAGGCCGATCAGCCCCGCGGCCAGCAGCGAGTCCCCACCCAGTTCGAGGAAATCGTCGGAGGCACCGACCGTGTCGAGCCCGAGCACCGCGGCGATCAGTGCGGCCAGCCGGCGTTCGGTGGCACTGCGAAACGAGCCGTCCGCACTCACCGGCAGCGCGGGCGCCGGCAGGGCGGCGCGATCGGTCTTGCCGTTGGGCGTCAACGGCAGCCGGTCGAGGTTGACGACCGTCCACGGAACCATGTAGTCGGGCAGCGCCTTGGCGAGCAGTGCGCGGGCCTCCGCCGGCTCGGGCAGGTCTCCGACAGCGCCGACCAGGTACAACACGATGCGCCGGTCGCCGGGGCGATCCTCGCGAAGCAGGGCCACCGCGCGGGTGACGCCCGGTACAACCGTCGCGGCGGCCTCGACCTCACCCAACTCCACCCGGAAGCCGCGGATCTTGACCTGTGTGTCGGCCCGGCCCACGAACTCGAGATCCCCGTCCGGACGCTGCCGCACGAGGTCGCCCGTCCGGTACATCCGGGTGCCCGGCGCGCCGTTCGGATCCGCCACGAAACGCTGGGCGCTCAGAGCGGGTTGCCCAAGGTAGCCACGAGCGACGCCGGTACCGCTGATGTAGAGCTCACCGACGACGCCGACGGCGACCGGGGTGAGCTTCTCGTCGAGCACGCGGATTCCGGTCTGCCGGATCGGGGTGCCGATCGGCACCGTTACGTCGTGCAGTTCGAGCGCGTCGTCCAGCTTGCGGGCGGTCGACCAGATCGTCGTCTCCGTCGGTCCGTAGACGTTCGTCGCCTCCGCCGCGGCAGCTCGTAGCCGGCGCGCCAGCAGCGGCGGCAGAGATTCGCCACCGACGAGAACCCGGATGCCGCTGAGATCCGGTTCCGCCGCGTCGAGAAGGCTCTGCCACATGGCCGGCGTCGCCTGGGCGACCGTGATGTCCCGCGTGAGAAGCGACGCCAGCGCGATCGGATCGCCCTGTTCCTCCTGCGTGGCCAGCACCAGTCGCGCGCCACTCATCAGCGGGGCGAACAGTTCGAGACCTGCGATGTCGAAGCCGATGGTGGTGACGGCCAGGAAGCGGTCGCCGGTGGTCAGGGCGAGCCGTGCCACGAAGTCGTCGAGGAGGTTCATCAGATTGCCGAGGGTGTTGACCACCCCCTTGGGCACTCCGGTGGATCCCGAGGTGTAGAGAACGTAGAAGGCGTGCGCTGCGGACACGTCCGGCCGCGGCGGCTGCCGTACCAGATCCTGGTCTTCGCCAGGCACGTCGATCAGGACGCGTCGCGCCTGATCGGCGAACGTGATCGTGGTTTCGGTGCCGCTGTCGGTCACCAGCAGCGACGGCCGCGCGGCCTCCACGATGCGCCGGTTGCGAGCGCTGGGGTGCGCCGGGTCCAGCGGCAGGTACGCGGCGCCGGTCTTGCCGATGGCCAGCAGGGTGACGACCAGTTCGACGGTGCGCGGCAACGCGACCGCGATCAGCCGCTCCGGGCCCGAGCCGGCGGCCGCGAGCCGGGCGGCGAGGTCGTCCGACGCTTCGTCGAGCTGCCGATAGGTCATGCTGCGTCCACCGCAGACGACAGCGAGCGATGAGGGCGAGGACCTTGCCCACTCGGAGACGAGGCGAGCCGGTGTACGCCGGGTCGCTCGGCGATCAGGCTCTTCGGTCATTCCAGCCCCCTTGTCGGTTCCCATGAGTCAGGTCGGACAGCGCGCAGGTGGGGCCCCGGGCTCTCGGCCCCGATGTGGCCGATCGACCTACCCTCCGAGGCGTCCCACGACCTCATGCGCCTGAACGACAACCGGATGGCTCGCTCTGCGGCAGACCGGCGTGAGCGAGCGTGCGGTTCTTGTACGCCTCCGCGCCCGTGATCTCCGGCCCGAGCCAGGACGGTGGCCGAAAATCCTCCGCCTCCGACTCGGATCCGAACTCGATCTCCGCGGTCAGGAGTCCCGCCAGCTCACCGCGGTACTGGTCGATGTAGAACACCGCGCCGTCGCGGCTGACGACATGACGGGTCTTGCAGAGCCGCGTGCCCGCGGTTGCCGGCCACAGGTCACCGAACTCCTCCTCGCTGATCGGAAGTTCGACCTCCACGCGGGACATCGCTCCGACCTTGCGCTTCACACCCAGCAGAAGCTCCGATCCGCTGCGGCGCAACCGGACCTCGATGCCGTTGGCACCCGCCGCGAGGTAGCCCTGTTCGAGTTCGATGCGAGCGCAGCCCGCCGGCGCGACGAAGTCGTCGATGAGGAACTTGCGCTCAATTTCGAGAGCCATGCACGCTCTCCCGCCCTGCGGACGCCGTGACCAGACGGGGCAGATCACGCATGTCGGTGAACACCGTCGTGCCCGGCTGCTCGAGCCAGTCCGCCGGGGTCAGGCCACCCGCGTAGCCGAAGCAGCGCATCCCGGCCGCGGCGGCCGCCTGCACCCCGTAACGGCTGTCCTCGATGACGACACATCGCCGCGGCTCCACGCCGAGGCTGCGCGCGGCATACAGGAAGAGGTCGGGCGCGGGCTTGCCCTGCCGGACCTCGTGCGCGCTGAAGATCCTGCCCTGGAACCTCGGGTAGAGCCCGGTGCGGCCGAGGGTGTGGCGCATCTTCTCCTGGCTCCCGCTGGACGCGATGCAACGACGGTCGGCCCCCAGTCCCATCGCCTCCAGGGCGTCGAGCGCCTCGTCGATGCCGTCCACGATGGACAGGTCCGCATCGACGGACTCGGCGTGTCCCACCCGGAAACGCTCGTCCCAGTCGAGCGCGACCGCCTCGCCCAGCCGCTCGGCGATCTGAGCATTGATGGAGGTGGTCGAACGGCCGATGAAGAGCTGGACGACCTCGTCGGCGGTGAGCGGCCAGCCCATCTCCGCGCCGATCGCGACGTGTGTGCGAACAGCGATGGGCTCACTGTCGACCAGGACGCCGTCGCAGTCGAAGATCAGGAGGTCCACCGGCTCCTGAAGCGTGGCCTGGGTCACTTGATGACGTCCTGGCTGATCAGGAGTTGCCGGATCTCCTCGACCCGTTCCGCGCCGAGACGCCGTTTCGCCTGGTCCTCCGGCTTCTCCGCCTTCTGCCCGTACTGCCACCAGGCCTCGCCGGTATTCCGGTTCATGACCAGGAAGCGGTCCTTCGCGGCAGGGCCACGGACGATGAGCGACGTCGTGCCCGGAGGCGAGGCGACCGTGTGCACCATGGTGTGGCGGATGAGGTAGCCGGAGCCGGCCTTCTCCTCGCGCACGAGGGCCGGCGTGCCGATCCGCGTCTCGGGGGTGAGCTCCTCGTAGTCACCGAACAGGTAGTGGTGGTAGCTACCGTGCAACAGGCGGCTACCGAAGCTCCACCGGTGGTTGTGCGGCCGGTCGAAGTCGCTGCCGGTGAAGAGGTGCAGACGTACGCGAACGTCGCTGTTCTTGTCGCTGACCAGCACCACCCGGTCGAGTTCCTGCAGCCGCTCACACTGGTTGAGCAGTTCCGGAGTGCGCAGCACGTGGTCGAAGGCATCGTTGAGCCAGGTCGGGGAGCTGGCCAGGTCATCCAGAAGCTCCTCCATCGGACCGAGCAGCTTCGGCATGTCCGTCCAGTCCAGTGCGGCCAGGCGGGCGGGGTCGATCAGTGGAGCACCGGTCGTCTGTGTCATGCGCCTATCTCCTTCTTCTGTGCGGCCAACCAGTGGCGGGCCTTCTCGTGGTGTTTGGGAAGCATTTCCGGAGCGTTGAGGAACAGCGGGAGCAGGTGCCTTTCCGACGTCAGCGCCCGCAACATGATGTTGATGGTCACGCCGTGTCCCGGCTTCTTGACGATGTCGATCGGATCCCCGGCACCGACCGTTCCCTCTCGGAGAACACGCAGGTAGGCGCCCGGCGCACCGTTCGCGATGAAGCGCTTCACCAGGTCCGGAACATCCCAGAAGCCGGCGAAGACCTGACAGGGTTTGCGTGCGCGAATGACTTCGAACACCGCTTCGCCGATGGCCCACTGCTCACCCACCTCGGCGTTGGTGATGTCCAGGCCCTCGGTGCTGAAGTTCTCTCCGAAGTTGCCCGGCGGAATCGGGCGTTGCAGCTCTTTCTCCCAGAAGACCGCGTCCTCCCGGGCGAATGCGTAGACGGCCTTGTTCGGACCACCGTGCACCGCGAGGTTCGCGACGAGGTCGCCCTCCAGACCGTGGGTCCGGGCCATGACCCGATGCGGCACGGGCCGCTTGTCGATGCCGCTACGGCCGACGCCGGTCCAGGCGCCGCGTCGCTCGACGCCGAGATTGAGGGTGGAGAGGATCGCGCTCATGATGCGGCTGAACCTGTTGCTCTGCGACGCCACTCCTCGGTGACGTTCGGCACCGTGGGCGTCACCCCGGGGATGTTCATGTCACCGAGCAGGTGCGTGACCACCGTGAGCAGATCCCACCTCCCGGGCGCCTCGACGGGCACCGCACGAGTGAGTGCCAGCAGCTCGTCCAGCGACGGCGTGTCGCCTCGCGCCCGACGCTGGGCAGCCTCGGCCGTCGGCCCCTCCCCCGCCGCCAGCCTCGTCCAGCTGCGCTCGATGTCGAAGTCGTGCGGGGGGTGCCGCGCCTCGAGATCGGCGAAGATCTCCAGCACCTCCGCACGCGCGTCGTGGTTCGCCAGGATCCGTTCCCGGGTCTGCGTGCGACGCGCCTCGTCACTGATCACGGCCAACTCACGCATGACGTCGGCGAGTTCGTCGGAGATGTGGGTGAAGTTGAACAGGCCCTGCACGACACCGAGCTGGTGACGCAGGTGGGTGGGTTGGCGTAGGGCGGGATCGGCGGGTCCTTTGAGGGCGTTGAGCCGAACCGCCGCCGGCACCGCCCCGGGCGTCCAGCGCTCGTCGCGCAGGACGAGAGCGACCGTGTCGATGCTGGGCAGGATGGCGTCCATCGCCTCGACCCGATGCCGGGTGGCGATGTTGAACTGGTAGCGCCACACCTCCCGGATGGTCATCCGGTCGTGTCGGAAGCGAATGGCATCGACCGGGCGGAATCCCGCCTGCTCGAGGGCGCGCAGCGCGGGAACCAGCCGGCGACCGGCGGTTGCCTCCGCCTTGAGCATGCACAGAGAGATGCTTCGCATCTCGGCGACGATGTCCCCGAAAGCCCAGTAGGCCTCGCGGAAGTAGTGGTCGACCGCGTAGAGATCGGCCTTCTCGCTGGACCAGGTCACCGCGTGGCGGACATCGCGCGGAATCTCACTGAGCCGGTCCACCGGTGACCCCTCCTGACGAAGCGCCGTCATCGAACATGTCCTTCCTGCGCGAGAATCGGAGGGCCGGCACTGTCGCGCCGCTCGGAGAGAACCTCCGCAAGGAAGTCGGCCTCGGCCAGCCGCAGCGGAGTGTTCGGGGCGGCGTGCTCGGCGAGCGGCCAGACGTGCAGGCGTTTGTCCGCGGTGTAGGCAGCGTGAGCCGCCCGGCCGGTTTCCGGCGCACAGCGTTCGTCCCGTCCGGCGACGGAGAAGAGGGCCGGGCACCTGCCGTACGCCGCCAACGTGGTGACATCGAAGAATCCGAGTGTGTTTGAGGCCCTGGGCAGCAGGTCCGGATAACTTCCGGCGAAGCGAAGCATCTCGCGGTACGGCTGGCGGTCCGGTAGCCGGTTCAGATCCCCGACGTCGGAGAGGAAGGGCGATTCGATGAGAGCCGCGGCGACACCGGGGCTCAGCACCGCCGCGGCCAGTGCCAACTGGCCACCTTGGCTGCACCCGGCCGTGCTGATGCGGGTCGGATCGACCTGCGGCTGCCCGGCTGCCCACGCCACCGCCCGGTAGGCATCCAGGTAGGCGTCGCGGTAGTAGTAGGTCGCCGGTTCGAGGATGCCGCGCGTGGTGAACCCCGGCATCTGGGGATGAACGAGTCCGACCGGATCGGGGGTGGCACCCGCCCGCCCCGAGGACCCGCCCTGACCCCGGGTGTCGACCACGAGCGTGGCGTAGCCCAACGCGGGCCAGAACAGGCGGTCCACCGGATGTCCCCGCCCCTCGCCGTAGCCGAGGAACTGCACCACGCACGGCAGAGGCTCGGCCTGACCTGTGGGCACGACGAACCAGCCACTGATGCGGTGGCCGTGAGCGCCCGCGAACGAGATGTCGTAGACGGCGTGGTGCGCCAACGGGCTCGCTACCGCGACGCATGACGCGTCCAGGGGAATTCCGTCTGTCTGCTGGACAGCCTCTCGCCAGAACTGCCGCAGCACGCCGTCAGCGGGAGCCAACCGGTGCCTCCGGCGCGGGCCGCGAGGCCGCCTCGTCGGTCTGAAAGTCCTCGATCAGCTCTTCGAGCGAGTCGTGGCAGTCGCTGCAGCCGGTGCCGGCGTCGCAGTACTCGCCGAGGCCCTCGATCGTGACGACGCCGCGCTGAATCCAGCCGACGATCTCGTCCTCGGTGACGCGGTTACAGACGCAGACATGAGTGCTCACGACGCCTCCTGCCAAGCTTCGAGCAGGACGTTCGGATAGATCCGTTCGATATCCGGAACGTTGAAACGCACGGTGTCGGTCAGCACCGTGAGCAGGTCCCAGAATTCCGCCCGCCGCGCGTCCGGATGGTGAGCGGCGGCGAGCAGGTCCACCGCGCTGATCCGCTCGCCTGTGCGCTGCCTGCGTGCCAGGTCACCGACCGGGGCGTCGGATTCGGACAGCCGCTTCCAGCTGTTGCCGATGTCCAGGTCGTGCGGTTCGGTGACGGCCTCGATCGCGGCGAAGGTCTCCTCGCACTCGGGGCCCGCGTCGTGACGCGCGCACACCCGCCGGAGAACGCGTTCCCGGTCTTCCGGCGGCAACAGCACGCTCAGGTCCCGCAGCACGTCCAGCGGTTCGTCGGTGGTGTGGATGAAGTTGAACAGGCCGTTGATGGCACCGAGACGTTCCCGCAGGTGCTCGGGCCGGCGGAGTCGAGCGGTGGCCGGGCCCTTGAGAGAGGCCAGCCGTACGGCTCCGGGCACACCGCCGGGCCGGTGACGTTCGTCTCGAAGAACCAGCAGCACACAGTCGAGGGACTGCAGGTACAGGTCCATCGTGGCGATCCGGTGCCGGTCGGCAAAGTTCAGCTGGAATCGCCAGGTCTCGCGGATCGTCAGCCGGTTGTGCCGTACCCGAAGGACGTCCACGGGGGTGAAGCCGTGTTCCCGGAGGGCCTGAAGCGCGACGCCGTACCGCCGGCCCACGGCGGCGTCCGGCTTGAGCACGCACAAGGCGATGCCGAGGACGTCCTGGATGTGGTCCCCGAAGGTCCAGGTCGCCTCCCGGAAATAGTTGTCGGCCCCGAACAACCGAGCCTTGACCGGCGAACGCGTCAGAGCTGCCAGCAGGTCTGCCGGGATGTCGTGCATTCGCGATGTCGCGTTCCCGCCGGTATCCATGGTCACTTCGTTCATCCCTGCCCCCAATCCACGGCGCCGCGCGGCTCTAGATGAGCGCGAACCGCTGCCGCTTCGCGTCCACGAAACAGCCCTTGTCGAACGGCCCGGCGTTTAGGTCGAGCTCGGGGAAGAAGGTGCGATAGGCGGTGAACGACACGAGGTGCCAGATGTCGGCCTCGGGGATTCCGAGCGCGCGCACGTTCTCGATCTGCTGATCGATGGGCTGGGTGCCGGCCGCGACGACGCCCTGCTCCTGGTACCACAGGTCGCTGCCGGGCTCCTGGTGTAGATCCTGGCCCGCCAGACGCGCGACGTCACTGCGGTCGGTCATGAGCATCATGTTCGACGGGCCGACAATCTCGATGGCACGTTTGGCGATCGCGAAGTCGACGTGCTCGCCGTCGAAGTTCAGGCAGGCCGCGATGCGCCCCTGGTGGGCGCCCCGCATGATTGCCGCCGGCACGGGCCCGACCTGCTCGTGCAGATCGGCCAGGTTCCACGACGGGAGGTCGTATGCGGCCAGAAGCTGGTCCCGGTTCGCCCGGGCCCTGGAGGTCCGGAAGGCATGCTTGATCAGGAGCGGCATCTCGTTGAAGAGGTGGTCGGTGACGACCCGGACCCCCGAGTGCGGGCAGTCGGCCGCCGCGGCCGCGGCGAGGACCTCCTCGATACAGTCGGCGCCCAGCTGCGGATTCTCCTTGGCGAAGTGACCGAGCGCGGGACGCACGCCACTCTCGACGAGCCGGGTCACGATCCACTCGAGGGACGGGTGCTCCGGAGTGAACTGGGCTGCCAGATACGAGCTGGACTGCAGGGCGTCGGGCGACAGCATGATGTAGACCAGACCGAGCGGGCCGCAGCCGGCGAGCTTCTCCCATTCCTCCTTGGAGGGAGCCCAGACCGACGAGGCCGGCGTGCCGCCGAAGCTGGCGACGAGCGGGCCTTCCAGCGCGATGGCCGGCACGAACGGGAGTTTTCCGTCCGCCTTCAGGGCCGCGAACTCTCGCATGAACGCGACGAATCCGTCGAGTCGCTCCTGACGCAGATACAGCGTCGGGATGCAGAGAAGACCCTCCGAGGCGGCGTGCCGATCGACGGCATACAGATCGATCTCGGCGAAATTGGAGAAGTCGACGGTTCCCAGCCCGTGACAGTGCACTTCGACCGGCAGAGACGGAACCAGATACGGCTCGTCGGCGCCCAACTTCCGAGCCTCGTACTTGTCGATGTTGATCAGGCCGTCACGTCGTTCCGCGAATGCACCGAATGAGCCAGCAGGATCGATCCAGGCTTTCGAGGAAGGAGTGAAATCAGACATTGCCACACAGGCCTTCCATGGGTCGCAAGCAGGGTGAGCCGCCAAAAGGGCTCGCTGAAATGCCGGCGGCGACAGGCGCATGATGAGGCCCGGACGATCCAGGCCAGGTCATGCGGGTCGGGCCGAGAAGAGCCGAAGACGGGGTGAACTGTCACCCTCGACGGAGAATCACCGGAACCAGGTCAGCCCATCGGCCGAACTCGCGGCTGCCCGCATCGGAAGAAATCCGCAGACACATCCATAGTTGTACCCCTCCCCCGTTGATCGCCGACCGCCCCAGCAGGACGGTCGACGGTCGGCCATGCTCCAGGCGAGAAAGCCCGCCGGAACTACGCCGTGGTTCAATAGCCGCACTCACCAGCGAATGCAGCACCTGGATGATGGTGATCATCCGAGGCATGGGAGCGACTCAGGCATTCACCGTCGCCGACATCCATGATCAAAATAGACGGACTCGAATCCGCTGTCAACTGATCGCTGCCGATTTCCTTTTTGCGACCCCCGAAAATCAAAAACGAGGATTGCCCGTTTCGGGAGCATCGCGAAGAGCGCGGCATTTACAAGATCGAGATTTGACGGGGTGATGGGTTCCGGGGAAGCCACGCGCCGTCTTCGGCAGCGGCAACGACGCTCTCGTCCGTCGCCGCAGCGGGTCATCCCTCAGCGTTGGGTCGGCTGTGCACCACCAGCTCATTGATCTCCAACCGGCCGATGCGCAGCTCCCGCACGACCGCTCGGCGGATCGCCAGCCGCCCGATGACCAGCGCCCCGACGGCCACGGCCCCGACGGCCAGCGCCCCCACCGCGAGGGCGCCGAGCGATGCCGCTCCCGCAGCCCGCGCGCCTGTCGCCGCCGCGCCCGTCGCCACCGCGCCGTTCGCGCGCGTCCCCGTCAACCGCACCAGGCGTGCCTCTCGCTTCATCCCCCCATTGTGTGCGTACCACCGGCCCCCCGCTCCCCAGAGATCCCGGATGTCACCCACTGCCCCGACCCTTGCTCTGCCGCCCCGCGCCGACCTCCACCAGGTGCCCGCCCCCAGCAGTCCACGCCGTCACGTGCCGGGCGGGGCAGGCGAACACGACGCCGGAGACGCGCCGCAGGCGCTCGTACATCGCCGAGCTTGCGGTAGCAGTCGGGCACGCTGAAATGCAACGACGGTTGCTCTTCGAGACCTCGTCCGCAGCCGTGGCGGCACGCCGCGCCGTGAATGCGGTTGCAGCGCCCCGTAGGATTCCGACCATGAGTTGCTTCGCTGCCTGTCGCACCCGCCACTGAGGGTCGGCTCGCCGCCGTTCCGGCCGCTGGCTGACCATCTGATGCCCGTTTTGTTGGCTTTCAGACCCTCAGCTCGGAAGGCACACTCACATGCGTATCCGCTCGTTTCTTCAGCATGACCTTGCCCGGCTCACCGAACTGACCATCGAGACGTTCAGGCCGTTCTATGAAGAATCCTTCCGCCCTCTCGTGGGCGAGAACGTCTTCGCCAACCAGCACGGCCGGTGGCGCGACGACTACGTCGAGCAGGTTGCCGGGCTCCACGACCCCGCCGAGCACCGGTACGTCGCGGTCGCTGAGATCGACGGCGCCATCGCCGGCTATGTGGCCTGGTCAGTAGACCCCGGGCGCCGAAATGCCAGTGTCACGATCCTCGCCGTGTCCGCGGAGCACCGCCGGCTCGGCGCGGGCACCGTGCTCTGCGACTATGCGTTCGCCGCGATGCGGGACCTCGGCGCCGAGGTCGTCACGATCGGCACGGGCGGGGACGAGTTCCATGGGCCCGCCCGAGCGCTGTACGAAGCACTGGGGTGCACGCCGCTGCCGATCGCCGTCTACTACCGGGAGCTCTGATCTGACCGGGGCGGGGCGCGTCACGCGCCCCGCCCCGGGGCACACCAGCTCGACGGGCCCGTGCCAACCGTGCGTCAGGCGGGATCGGGTGCTGTTGGCGCCGCAGCCCGTAGGCCCCGCCAAGTCGACCTCTGCCGCCTCGGGGATGAGAGCGGACGGAGGGGCGATGACGACAGCTGTCGTCATCGCCCCTCCCCTGTGCCACCACCCCAAGGTGCGCGGCCAAGGTCAGCTCTTGAAGACGGTCTGGTCTCCACGACCCTCGGCTTCGAGCTGTTCGTCGCCGTCCTCGCGGCCCGCCAGGGTGGCCTGGCCGGTCGTGACTACGGCAGCAACCACGGTGCCGCGTACGACCCAGTGGTTGCCTCGGTCGAGAACGCCCAGCCTCCCGCTGGCGCGCTCTGCAGCCGGAAGTAGACGCTGGCGACGTACGCCGAGCTGACCGGGCGGAAGTCGACCTCACTACGCCAGGTCTGCCCGTTCGGGGCGCAGAAGTCGGACAGGCTGTCGGTGTCGGTGGTGGTCACCCCGTTCTGGTAGACCACGACCATCTGGATTCGGACGCACTCGCCGGAAGCATTGTTGATGTAGAGGCGCCCGACGAGCCGGGGCTCCCACCTGCCGGCAACGAGGTCCCACTCCAGCCGGCCGTCGGACTTGGGTCTTCCGGAGACATTGCCCAGGTCGCCGTCGCCGAAATCGAAATGCTGCTCGGTGATGGAGAACCGGTCGGTCCGCTGCACCGCCGCCTGAGCCGGGTTCGCCCCGATCAAGCCCAGTACACACACCCCCGCCAGGATCACGATCCGTCGCGCCATCGCGCTGATCCGCATGGTTCCTCCTCGATCGCGCCGCGGTCGTTCCGCAGCGTCCTGGCACCGAGTCTTTGCCGGAGGATCAGTGTCAGGTCACAATCCGATCAGCACGGCGACAGCGCACGCCGGTCGTCGCGCCCTGACGACCGATGGCAGTCGGCACGTGCGGGCTCCGCCCGGAGGAGGAAGAGTGCCGATGAGCCGCTATTCGATGGACGAGCGCGAGGCCTTCGTGGCCATGTCCCGGTTCGTGTGGCAGTTTGCGAACCGCGCCGGGGACGACCTGCTCACGCTTCTGGGAGACATCGGCGTCGAGGCAGACGGAGGGACAACGGACCCCGCCGCGTGGAACGACTGGTTGGCCTGCGTTCGCTCCGTGGTAGGCGATGCAGAAGACCCGGCCGGTGGCTCGGCCGAATGTCCCGGCATGAGCCGCATACGAAGCCGGTGACGGCCACTCAGCCCGAGAATCGGATTGGCGTGCACGGCGGGGAGTGACGCCATCGCGCAGCGTCGGTGTCTGTTCGGCCCGTCGAGTACACGAACCTGACCGGCGTTGACCGCTGCATCGGACAGGCTGCGGGCACGGCTGGCCGAGCGCCTACGCTGACGCCCGTGGAGGGCATCGGGGCTGGAGTCATGTTGCTGTGTGGCGCGCTGAGTTGCCTCTTGTTCTGCCTCATGCTGTGCGCCGTCGCTGCGGCATGGGCCACTCGGCCCGACCGTAAGCGCTGACCCTACAGCTCGACCTCTGCGTTCCGAAGGAACGACCGCCCGTCCTTTACCTGGGAAAGGAAGGATCGGGCGGCCCGCTCACCAGCACGGTTGCGGGCCCACACTGCCCATCGGGCACCAGCGCCGGGAAACACGGCAGCGAACGTCTTCCAGACGTGTAGCCGGAAGCCGTCTTGCTCCCACCAGCGCTCGGTGTATCCACACGCCTCGCGCATCAGGGTCAGGCGCGCCGCGTGTGCCTCGACCGCTGCCAGACCAGGCGCGTCGTCCAGCGATACCGGGATCCACGTTGCGCACTCTTGGTAGAGCGCCTCGGCTTCGAGCAGGGCGTCGACGTTAGGGAAAACGGGCACCAGCGGCGGCGATTGGGGACCCGCGAAGCAGTACACCACGGTGCCGCCGCCACGCAGCCAGATCGCGTACGGGTGCGCGACGTCGTGCTCAATGAGGTCGGCCATCGCGTCCCGGTCCTCGCGGCCGTAGTCGTCTGCTGCCCACGGGACCGGTACGAACGTGACGGTCTCTTCGAACGACCAGGCGAGGCTGCGATAACGCAGCCCCCCGTATCGAGCCGCGGTTCGCCGAAACAGGGCCAGCGTCGCCTCGACGTCCACGCCTGGCAGCCGCCGCAGCAGCGGCCGGAGCTCGTCCGTCGTAGGTCCATCCGACAGGTCGATCGACGTTCGCTCCGCGGCATGTCGGAGGAAGCGGGTGGCTCTCGGCGACAACCCCGAAGGATCGTCCAGGACGTGACGCATAACCTCAATGATCGAGTACACGCGCCCGGACCTACGTGACACTCTGGTGTCAGGACCTGCGTGACGTTCTAGGCCGCACAACGCCTCGTCACGGCCGGTACAGGGACTACTTCGGCGCAAGCCGGTGGGCGAGGAACAGAGAGGCGAGTCTGGGTAGACGGCGTCGCCACTCGTCTTCGTCGCGAAGATCCCAGCGGTCGTCCGCGGGCTTCGGGTTGCCGGTCGGCTCAGGGAATTCCGACTCCACAGCGTCGGCGGCGTCCCAAAACGCGTCATCGTCGCCGGTCCGACGCGCATATGCCTTCTGCGCCGCGAACAGAAGTTCTTCATCACCGATCCAGAGATTCTGCCCGTTCGAAGCACTGATCTCTCGAACCGCATCGTGGTCGGCGAGTGAGTCCGGTCGGCTGACCACTGCCTCGAAGGCGCTCCTGCCTAGGCCGACGAGGCCTGCCCGGAAGTCGGAGAACCCGTCGTCGGACAGAAACCCATGCTCGATGACCCAACATGCCGCGCAGGTGTCCCAGTTGTCGACCTGGTCGAGCACCTCGTCGAGCAGACGATCGAAGGCGATTATGTCCGGCAGCGCAAGCTGGCTCAGCTCTTCCACAAGCATCTCAGCCACCGCGCTCGGCTGACCATCTTCGCGGGCTCGGTCTGCCGCTGGGCCGGCCGCCGTTCGTGCCCGCTCCACAACCTGCCAGAACCCATCCACGTCCACGGCCATCAGTGTCCCCTCCCACTGTGACAATCGGGAACATGCCCTGAGCTGGGGGCCTCACGGTGACGCGGGTGAAGGGAATCGAACTCGCACTGTCAACTGGGGAATCTGCTTGATCCCCGCGCGAGCAGTAACGGCGGCCGGCTGACGAGCGGCGAGTGTCAGGCTTTCGCGGCTGCTGATGTGCCGGTGATGGCTATGTTGGCTACTGGTTCGGCATGGATCGAGCACAGCCAGCGCCTCGGTCCGAACCTCAGAGACTGCAGCGCCTGTCCCGGAAGCCGGGACCTGTCATTCCCACAGATCGACACGCTTGTCGCCGGCCGGGTCCGTCTCCCCCAGAGACTCATGGAGCCCCCCGATCTCACGGCCCGTCGGATTGCACTCCGCGTCGGTCTCGACCAGGTGCCAGCCAGGGTCGCTCTCTCGCGCGTTCGGGTCGCCGCCCTCGTCGAGGATGCACACTGCGGCGACGACCGCCTCGTACGCTCCAACTCGCGCGACCAGCAGCACATCGTGGGGATCCGCGCCTGCCGCAATCAGCCGCCGCGCGGCCGCCACGTCGCACAGAGCACTGGCATCCAACCACGGGGATATCGCGTCCCGCCACAGGGCACGCAACACCATGAACCGAGCCAGCTGCGGAATGTTCTCGCTGATCTCCGACCGGGCCCACTCCTCCGGGTCGTGGGCTCCAAGCTCCTTGAACCTCTCCGCGAGGGATGCAGCAGAATCGCGGACGTCCGGCGGCAGAGTCCTCAGCCACTCATCCCACGTAGGCCAGGAAGAAGTCACCACCTGATCCTGCCCCTGCCTCGTCCACTGACCAATCCAGGGCCCGGCACGGTGTCTCTGATGCCGTCGAGGGACATCGGCCCTTGCTCGTGCCCGTCGTCACCCAGGTTGTCCCCATCTAGAACGTCGATCCTCAGCGAACACGTCGCCACCACCACGGTCAGGTCAGCGGTGCGGTGGGATTCGGCCAGCTGATCGCTCGATACTGGCGGTCCAGGGGAGCGATGAGCCGGATCAGCGCCCCCGCGAGACCACGCCGGCATTTCCTCCAAGACCCAGTCCAGTCGGTCACGCGGATCACTGGGCCCACAACAGGGGCAGCCATAGTGCGGACTGTCCGTGCTGTACGCGCCGCGCTTGTAGACAGACGATCGCCACGATCGATATGCGGAGGCGAACGACCGATCCAACCTGCGTCGTCGAAGCTCTGCGGCCACCCTGGGCGGCATGTCCGGCAGCCGGATGCGGTCGGCGAGCCTCTGCTCAGGCGCTCCGCCAAGGGCGCGCACAGCGCCCGGACGCCTACGCCCCATCGGCCTTTCTGCTCTCAGCCATGATTCAGAGCATCACGCCCGCACTACACCATGTCCAGGCGCTCAGGCGAACTGCCAGCCTGGACACCATCAGCGGCAGACCTGCGCACGGACCTCTGCGACCGCGTCGGCAAGGGCTTCCACTCCCCCGGGCGATGGTGCGTTCGGTGAGGGTGGCGTAGCCGAAGATCAGCGGGCCGGGTCCGGCGGGGTGCAGCCGGTACCGGGGAGACGCCCTGCACGACCAGTCCGCGCCGGGCGGAGGCCACGACCGGGGCCTCGTCGAGGTCTCGCGGGAGCCAGGTTACGACGTGTTGACCCGCCGCGACACCGACCGGTCCCACCTCAACCACAACAACCCGCCCCACAGCCGGTAACGCCGCAGGCTGCTCCGGGCCGGCCTGTCGAGGCCGTCGTCGGCCGCCCAGAGGTCAGTCCTCGTCGTTCTTCTTCTTGTCGCGGTCCATCGCCAGGTCGAGCGCGAGGACGCTGCCGATAATGAGCAGCGGGTCGACGCCAGCGGCGACCCGCACGGCGTAGGTGTCCCGGATCGTCAGCCACCGCTTGGAGACCGAGGCCACCTCGGTGCCGTCGCGTTCGATCACGTACTCGTGGTCGAGCAGGTCACCCTTCATCTCCAGGTCACCGGGCCCCGGCACGTCGATGGTGAACTTGTCGCGGAACGGCGTGAGCAGTTTCTTGCGGACCTCTGCGGCCTTCTCGCCGCCGATCCGGATCTCGTAGGTGGGACGCAGCGCCACCAGGTGCCGGTGCAGCGTGGCGACCTCATGACCGCCCGCGTCCTCGATGACGACCTTGTTGCGCACGCTGAGCACCTTGCCGTCGACGTGGAAGACCTTGGTGCCGTGCTCGTCGAGCACGTCGAAGTCGTCGCCGATCGAGAAGAACCGCTCCTTGATGACAAACATGAGTCGATTCTCCCCCACCCCGCCCGAACGTGCCGACCTCGTCAACGTCGAGCGGCGGGATCGACGAGGACGCCGGGGTTGAGGATCCAGGACGGGTCGAGCGCGCTCTTGGCGGCGCGCAGTGCGAGCGCGACCGGGTCCGGACGCTGTCGGTCGTACCACGGTCGGTGGTCGCGGCCGACGGCTTGGTGGTGGGTGATGGTGCCGCCGGCGGCGAGCAGCGCGTCGGAGACGGCCTGTTTGATCTGGTCCCACTGGGCGACGGTGGAGCCCCAGCGACCGGTGGCGTACACGCCGAAGTAGGGCGCGGGGCCGTCCGGGTAGACGTGCGTGAAGCGGCAGGTGACCACACCGGTCGCGGCGACGGCGCGGAGCGCCTCGCCGGCCGCGTCATGCACAGCAGCACGTAGGGCGGGGAATTGGCTCCAGGTGCAGGCGGTCTCGAACGTTTCCACGATCATCGACCGGGCGGCAAGCGCGTCACGCTGGTACGGCATCCGCAGGAACGCTGACCGCCAGGCGGCGGCGGGCCCCTTCCGTGGGCCGGTCCGGTCGTCGCCGCGGGATGCCTCTGGCAGGGTACCGCCGTGGTCGCGGCACAGCTCGACGGCGCGGTCCAGCCCCGGGGCGACCGGATGGTCGGCGGACTCGAACCCGAGAACGAGCACACCACCGGTGGTGGCGACGCCGGCGTTGAGGAGCGCCTCCGCCGGGTCGAGCAGCCGGCAGTTGCTCGGGTACAGACCGGACTGGGCGATGACCCGTGTGGCGGCCACCGCTTCGTCGTAGTCGGAGAAGTGCACCGTGGCGCCCGCCCGCCAGCGGGGCCGGTCCTGCAGCCGCATCCACGCCTCGGTGATGACGCCGAGTGCGCCCTCGGACCCGAGGAACAGTCGGTCCGGGGACGGCCCGGCTCCGGAGCCGGGGAGCCGCAGCGACTGGCTTGTACCCGCCGGGGTTACCACCCGCATGGACTCCACCAGGTCGTCGATGTGGGTGAGCACGGTGGCGTAGTGGCCGCCGGCGCGGGTGGCCAACCAGCCGCCCAGGGTGGAAAACTCGAACGACTGCGGGAAGTGCCGCAGACTGAGGTCATACGGCCGGAGCTGGTTCTCCAGCGCCGGGCCGAACACGCCAGCCTGGATGCGGGCCGCCCGGCTGGTCGTGTCCACCTCCAGCACCCGGTCGAGGCGCCCCAGGTCGAGACTGATCGCCGCTGGATAGGCATCACCGAGCCGCGGCTCCACACCGCCGACCACTGACGAGCCGCCGCCGTAGGGGATCACCGCGACGTTCCGCCCCGCGCACCAGTCCAGCACGTCGAGGACGTCCTGCTCGGTCACCGGCCGGACCACCAGGTCCGGTGGGTCGCGGACATCCCCGTGCAGATTGCGGACGACATCCCGGAACGCCTTGCCGTGGGTGTGCGCAGCCCGGTCGGCCGGGTCCACCGAACACAGCCGGGCGAGCGACGTGGGCGGATCGATCCGCGGCGGGCGCAAGCCGAGTTCGGCCACCGGCGGCGCGAGGTGTTCGGTCAGGTCGGCGTTGGGCAACAGCGGACGCACTCGGTCTTCGAGCGCCGTGGCCTCCGCGCCGATGACCGCGTCCTCGACGTTCCCCCAGCCCCACCACGATCGGTGTTTCCCGGCCACGCGGCCTCCGTCCACCATCGCCAGATCGACTCGCAGCCAACGTACTCGATGGTCACGACCGCGCCAGGACGCCTCGCGCACCTATTGCCGCTCGTCGATTCGTGGTAGAAATCTTTCGTGCTGTCCGCTTCTCGGCTAGGTTTCTTTCTTCAGGGGGTGGCGATGACGAGGACCGTTGCCGGGTGTCTGGTGGGTCTCACCGTTGCCGCAGGGCTCGTGGCGCCGACCGTTCCGGTTGCCGCGGCCGCGACGATCGCGCAGGCCCCGACCGCTGTGACGCTGTCGGCCGCCGGCCCGCAACCCGGCACCTTCACCGGCCGAGGATTCGACACCTGCACCGCCCCGTCGCAGGCCGCGATGGACACGTGGCGGGCCAGCTCGCCGTACGGCGCGATCGGCATCTACATCAGCGGCGACAGCCGCTCCTGCGCCCAGCCCAACCTCACCGCGACCTGGGTTGCCAACCAGACCAGTAACGGATGGCGGCTCCTCCCCATCGAACTGGGATACCAGGCACCGTGCGGCACCCGCGCCCCCAAGATGTCCGCCGACCCCAGAACCGCCCGGTCACAGGGCGTCGCCGCGGCGAACAGCGCCGCGACTGCCGCCCAGGCCCTGGGCATCGGCAGTACGAGCACCATCTACAACGACATCGAGCAGTACCCGTCGAACACGTCGTGCCGAGCCGCCGTCCTGTCGTTCCTGTCCGGCTGGACCGAGCAACTGCACGTACGCGGGTACCTCGCCGGCATGTACTCCAGCGGCACCTCCGGCATCAAGGACGTCTGCGACGCGTACGACAACCCGAACTACACGCGACTCGACCAGATTTGGATCGCCTGGTGGAACGGCGTGGCTGACACGGACGCCGGAAGTTACTGCGCCGACGATCACTACGCGAACCACCAGCGCCTGCACCAGTACGCCGGCAACGTCACCGAGACGTGGGGCGGCGTGACGATGACCATCGACCGCAACTACCTCGACGTGACAGTCACCCCGACCCCGCCGCAGCAGTGGACCGCGACCATCGACAACAGCAGCTCGGGAGGGTTCACGGCGAGCAGCGACTGGGGCACGTCGGCCTACTCCGCCCAACGGTTCGGCACCGACTACCGGTTCGCCACCCCAGTGACGTCCAGCGACGTCGCCTGGTACCGGTCGACCATCCCGACGACCGGAAGCTACGAGATCTCGGTCTGGTACCCCGCCGACGCGGGCTACAACAACCAGACGCCCTATGTCGTGGCGACCACCACCGGAAGCAAGACCATCTCCGTCAACCAGCGAATCAACGGCGGCCGGTGGGCGTCGATCGGCGTATTCACCCTGGCGGCGGGCACGGGCAACAGAGTCGGTGTGAGCCGCTGGACCAGCGGCACCGGGTTCGTCGTCGCCGACGCGGTGCGGATCACCCGGGTCTGAGCCCGCTCACTACGCGACGCGATTGAGATCGACCTGCCGAAGTTGCCGCACACCGTCGACATCGAGTCGAGGTCACCCACGCGATTGCCATGACCCTGCGGTTGCGGCTGCCGTCGCAGCGTGGTGATAGGTCGCAGCGGTCAGCCAGGCCACCGCGAGACTGGTGGAGTCCTGCTGGTTCAAGCGGCCGAACGCATCGCGGCTCCGTCGGTGGCCCGCGCGCCGTAGTTCGCGCAGCACGAATGCGGCTGTCGGCAGTTGGGCATCCAGCAGCAACTGCGCGTCCCGGTCGACGTCCGGCACCAGCGCGGCGCGGCCAGCGGCGACAACCCGTTGCAGGTGGTGGGCGAGGAGATGCAGCGGCGGTTGCGGTTGGTCGGTGCCGGAAGGCTCCGTGGTCGCGGCGTCGGGTAGGTCTGCGCGCTGCAGGTGGTCGATACCAAGGTCGACGTGTCCACCGAAGCGGTCCGACAGCCAAGGCGCGGCAATGGCGAGACCGTGCACCTGGCGGGGTCCGTAGAAGCGCCCGATCATCCGGACCGGCAGGCCAGCGGCATGGGCGGCGAGCAGACGCAGGTTCGCGACATACGGGAGCACCGGATCGTCGTGCGGAGCGAGGACGACGACTGGCTCCGGCAGGTGTGGTGTCCGCAGGAGTGGACCTCGTTGGTCGGCGGTGACGACACCGTCGAGAAAGGCGAGGTCGTGTCCGGCGGGACGCTCGGGTCGGGGGAGGCGGAGGGTCTTCAGCCAGCGGGCAGCCTGGTCGGGGATCGGCTCCCGCCAGAGGGCTGCGGCGGGTTCCTCATGCCACGAGCGGCCTTCCCACCGCAGCGCGGCCAACTCGGGGGAGAAGTCGGCGAACGGGTAGAACGCCAGCGGGCCGCCCTCGCCGCCGTCGGCGGCGGCGAGCGCGACCGGGGCCTGGGTGTCGGGGTGCGCCAGCCAGGTCAGCCACGGCTGCATGTCGGCGGGCAGCTCGACCAGCACCGCGTCCGGGGCGGCCGCCTCCAGCAGGGCGGGGATCGCGGCGGCGAGCACCGGCGAGTGGTGCCGCACCCCGATCAGCGTGACCCGGCCGGTGTCGGTGAGACGTGCGACGGCGGCGCGCGGGTCGCCAGCGGCGCCGTCGTCAGTCACGGAGGACATCGCGTTGCTCCCACAGCTGCCGCCACATCCGTCCGCCGGCCTCGGCGCGGCGGCGCAGGGCGCCGTCCCAGTACGCCAACAGCCGCGCGTGGTCGGCCGGGTCGTCCTTGCGCACGACGCCCACCAGGTGCCCGGGGAGCAGCGACAGAGGGTCCGGTCCGGGCAGGTACGCGGTGGACAGGCCGATCGACGCGGCGACGGCGACCGCTTCGGCGGTGCTCATGACCGAGGACGGGCGTTCCACCTCCCAGCCCTCGACGCTGCTGCCGGTGCGCAGGTCACGGAAGGCGGTCACCAGTGTCTCCAGCACCGCCTCGTCCACCGTGTACGCGGCGCCGACCCGTTCCACGGTGGCGCGGGCCTGCCGGGTGACGAGAGCGACCTCGGCGTCGAAGTCGGCGATCGGAGGCACCACCTCGAAATTGAACCGCCGCTTCAGTGCCGCGGACATCTCGGACACGCCCCGGTCCCGCAGGTTGGCCGTGGCGATGACGCAGAAGCCGGGAGCGGCGTAGGCGACCGGGTCGTCGGCGAGTTCGGGAAGGACCAACCGCCGGTCGGACAGGATCGACACCAGCGCGTCCTGCACCTCGGGCAGGCAACGGGTGATCTCCTCGACCCGGGCGACCGCGCCGGTGGTCATCGCGGTGAGCACCGGTGAGGGCACCAGCGCCTCCCGGGACGGTCCCTTGGCCAGCAGGAGCGCGTAGTTCCAGCCGTAGCGCAGCTGTTCCTCGGTGGTGCCGGCCGTACCCTGCACGGCCAGGGCGCTGGTGCCGCACACGGCCGCGGCGAGCAGTTCGGACAGCATCGACTTGGCGGTGCCCGGTTCGCCGACGAGCAGCAGGCCCCGCTCACCGGCCAGGGTCACGACACACCGCTCGATGAGGGCCCGCTCCCCCACGAACTTCGGCGCGACGGTGACCTGCCGCCCGTCGGGCCCGTGCACGGGGCGGCCGGCGGAGCCGGCGATGAACGTCACCACCGCCTGTGGAGTCAGCTGCCAACCGGGCGGGCGGGGTCCGTGGTCGGCGGCAGCCAGGAACTCCAGCTCGTCGGCGTACAGGTGCTCCGGCGGGTCGATCTGTCGGGCGTTCACGCCTTCTCCTGCAGGTCGAGGTAGCGGGGGGTGTCACCGGCGGCCACGCGGTCCCATGCCGTGCGGAACAGCTCCGGCGTCGTACGGTTGACCAGGGTCAATCCGTTGAGGAACAGGTACAGCGACTGCTTCCAGGCCTCTATGGGCAGGTTGGGGCTCTTCGCCGCAAGCCAGCCTCCGGGCAGGAAGACGCCGCGACCGGCGCGTTCCCGCTTGCCCGCCACCACCAGTCCGGAGTCGAGCAGAGCCGCCTGGGCGTGCTTGAGGGTCGCGGGCTTCCATGCGTTCCACGCCCGCACGTTGACATCGGTGGGGTTCGGCAGGGCGAGCAGCTGCAGGTAGTAGGCGGCCGGATCCCGGTCGAGGCCGGTGTGAGCTGCGACGATGTCGACCAGGTCGGATGCGCTGACCCGGGGGTCGCGGTGGTCGCCGCTGGCGCCGTCCGGGGTGGACAGGACAGCGGCGATGTCCGGTGAGAGCACCAGCCGCAGCGTGTCCGCGACCGGGCCGGAGATGAAGCTGACCGCCGGGTCCTGCGGTCCGCTGAGGCGGGCCGGGGCGAGGTGGTGCACGACCATGTCCCGGAAGGTGTGCCCTGCCACCAGCGCCGGTCCCACCTGGGGTGGCTCGTCCACCTCGTGTCGCCCGGCGCCGATCAGCAGCCGCGGGTTGCGCAGCCGCTGCCGCAGCAGCTCCAACGCTCGGGGCAGAGCATCGCGCATCGGGTCGCCCCAGGGCAGCTGGTAGGCCAGCCACAGCAGTGCCACCGTGCATCCGTACAGGTGGTTGCCGTCGAACGGGGTTCCGCTCGTGGCGGTGGTCTCCAGTCGGCCCCAGTCGCCGGGCTGGCTCTCCCCGTCGGTGGTCAGCCAGCTCTCGGGTGCCGGGTCGGCGATCGTCTGGAGGATGTCGGCCGCCCGGTTTGTGGGCAGGACGCGGGTGGCGTCGGCGAGCAGTTGCTCGCCGATGACGACGCGGGCGCCGCGCAGGGCCAGCCATCTCGCGGCGAGGCGGTCGATGTCCGGGCCCTTGCGCCACAGATCGGCCGGGTCCTGCGGCATCGCCGCGTCCACCAGCGCGATCCGGTGCCCGTAGGACAGGGCCTTCAACGCGTCGCGGGCGGCGCGCGCCAAGGTGCTGGTCACCCCGAGGGTCCGCCGTTGGTCGGCGGTGAGGAAGTTCGCCTGCCAGTCGTCGATGCCGGGGAGGCCAGCCAGCAGGAGGGCGGCCTCGGCGCGGGTCATGCCGGTGCGTTCCACCAGGTCGTCGACGCATTCCGCGCGCCAGGGGGCCGGGCCCTGCTCGGTGAGCAACCGGCAGAACGCCCTGATGCGATCAGTGCCCCGCCAGCCGGCCGCGACGGTTTCCAACTCGACCGTGGCACCGGACGGCGGGGTGAACCGCCCGTCCGGGGACAGCTGCACGGCCGTGCGGTGCCACTGCTTGCTCCGCGCGGCGTACCAGGTGGAGCCGCGCTCCGGCAGCAGCACCGTGACCTGCGCACCGTCGCGCTGAACGACCCGGTGGCCTTCCGGAGGTTCCTCCTTCCACGTCACGGCGAGCACCCGCACCGCCTGTGCCGGGTCGGCCAAGACGGTACCGGCCAGGGTGGACAGCAACTGGGTCAGCGCAAGGCGGTCCTGCTCACTGGTGACCGGCGCGGCGGCGCGGACGGCCAGGGCGCCGAGCCCTCCGAGCGCACCCACCCACGTCGGGCTGGCCTGCGGTACGTCCTCGACCGTCCCGGCCGCGAGGAGGTCGGCGACCGCGCTGACCTGCCGGAGGATCTCCCGCCGCGTCTGGGCGTTACCGCTGTAGTAGGTGAACCGTTCCGACGGCAACACCCCGGACCAGGCGGTGCGCAGCACGTCATCGGCGACGGCGTCGACCGTGCCCTCGTCGACCGCTTCGGTCGCCAACAGCTGCGGCAGCCCCTCCAGCCGCCGACGTAGCCGTACCGCGCGCACCACCTTCTCCGCGAGGGCGGTACGGAGCACCGGGTCGGTCACCTCCGTCAGCACCTCGGTCACGATGGCCAGCGCCACCGCGTTGATCTCGGTGGACTTCGTGACGGTGTCGTCGATCGCCATCAACCGGGCCGCGTCGGCGGCGTCGAGCCGTCGCAGCCGGGCCGAGCCCGACGCATCGCGCGGGCCCAGTGCGTGCCACCAGGCCAGCGGCGGAATGTGTCGGGTTGCCCGGCACCGGTCCACCGGCTCTCGGCCGTCGGCACTCCAGACGGTCAGCTCCAACTCGCCCCGGTGATGGGGCCGCCCGGTCACCGGTAACACGACGTCGCTGCCCGGTAGTCGCAGGCCGGCAACCAGCGCGTCTCCGTGGAACGGGTTGCGGCTGGCCCGGACCACGCTCGAGTGCCAGGACACCCGCCGCCCGTCGACCCCCTCCCCCACCTGCGTGCCGTCCGACAGGCGGGTCACCCGCCACCCGACCAGCCCGTCGTGCCAGCCCAGCGGCGACGAGGCGAACCGCGCCGGTGCCGGCCGCAACTCGCACAGGTCAGCGAGAAGGGTCCCGCCCGGGGGCAGGTCGGCGGCGAAGAACGCGGGCAGGCTGTGCCGGCCGCCCTCGCCCGTCGCCGGGTCGTACTCCCGCCAGCGCCGATCCTCGGGCGTCGGGTCGGTGGGCCGTTCACACCGCCAGAACGAGACCCCGTCACCAGCGACCGGATACGACGCGGCCGGACTGCGGGTGTCCCCGGCGTGCCAGGGCCGACTGCCCGTGGTCGTCGCACCATCGGGCAACGGGATCGGCAACGACCGGCGGCCCCACAGGGCGTGGTCCGTCAGTTGGCCGGGCTCGATCAGCTGGTCCGGGTCGGCCGACCAGTAGCCGACGAGCCGGCCGTCAGTGCTGTACCAGGTGACGAGGAGTTGCCCGTCGACCAGCCGGCAGGTGGTGTCGGCGTAGGACCTGCGCGCGTGTGGGCTGTCCGAGGGCGGATACCGGAAGATGTGTTCGCTGGTCGGGGCGTCAACGTCGACGATGTGCGCCGTCCGGTTGTCGTGCACCACCAACTGCGGCCACGCGTCGCCGAAACGTCGGCCGAGCTTGTCCTCGGCCACCTGCTCGTAGGCCGGCCAGGACAACTCATCAACCAGGCCGGCTCGCAGTGACCGGGCGAGTACCGCAGGCACGTCGACCGCCGCCAAGGCACCGAACGCGTCCGGCGCCAACGCCACACCGGCGGGCGACCACACGGCCGCCAGCTGGGACAACGCCTCGTCCAGGCCGATCAGAGTCCCCTCCGGCACCCGGGCAGCCCGTTCGACGAGCAGCTCGGACAGCACCTCCCGCAGCCCGGCCGTTCCCAGCGTCTCGGTGACCAACCGCGCCGGCAGTGGCCCCGACCCCTGCCTGTTGTGCAACTCCGACAGGGCGTCGGCGGCACCCCGCGCAAGCAGGACCCGGCACCTGGGGTCGGCAGCCACGGCACGCAGGTCCCGCCGGCCGGGGCCGACGTCGTGCACCCAGGGAGACACGTTGAACCCACCGCCGTCGGTGTCGATCACCACCGGTACCCCACCAGCCAGGCACACGTCGAGAACGTCCAGGTCGGCCCGGTGGGCGAAGCCGCTCCACAACGTCACCGGCCGGCCCTCCGCCCGCAGCCGCGGCACCAGGTCCGCCACTACGCGGATGAGCCGCTCACAACGACGCCGGCTGCGCCGTTCCCGCAGCGCCATCAGCCGCTCCAGCCACCGCGCCGCGGACACCGTCGCCGCCTCGTCCCGCAGCAGATCGAGCGTGCCCGCCGCGTCCAGCAGCTCCAGCCAGAAGTCGGTGACGTCCGTGGACCAACCGGGCGGCTCGGGGAAGATCTCCACCAACCGCGAGCGCACCGCCGGGTCGTGCCCGGCCAGCCGCACCAGGGGTTTGCGGTACGCCTTCCACACCGCCTCGCTCGAGCGCGCCATCGCGGGGAACGCCAGCAACTGCCGCACCACCGCCTCGGCCTGTTCCTCGACGTCCACGCCGGCGGCCTTTGCCAGCCGCCGCAGATCCTCCGCCATCCCGGCGTACGGCGGCAGCCCGCCAGCGACGCGACGAACGGCAAGGGTCCGCACCAGGTCGTACGCCTCAGGCGCCGGCCGCCGCGTCGCGACCGCACGGGAGTACTCGGTCAGCATCTTCGCCGTCAGCGCACCCGCGAAGGCGAACTCCAGATGCACCTCCCGCAGCCGCTCCTCGTCCACTGGCAGCCCGTGCACCTGCTCGGCACGCCGGGCGTCGGCGAAGCACCCGCCGGCCATCCGGGCATTGTCGGCGGCGCGGAACGCCCGCCCGGCTTCCTCCCAGAACGTCGGCAGGAAATGCGGCGCCGCCGCACCCAGCCGGGCAGCAAGCTGCTGATAACCCTCGCGGGCGTTACCCGGCTTGGAAGCGGCCGTTCGCGCGAGCCGAGCCATGTCCTTGACCATCGCCAGCGCATGCCGGCCATTCGCCGGATCATTGATCAGAGCCCAGGCCGGGAAGCCGAGCGACTGCCGCCGGGCCGTGCCGACCGGGGTCGGCTCGGCGGTACGGCCGAATCCGAGGAACTCCATCGAGAGGTCCTCAGCCTCGCCCAGGGTCGCCCCGGCCAGACGGACGACGGTCCGACCGGTGAGAGCCGGATGGGTGTAGCGACGCGCGGTCACCACATCACGTCCGGTCTGCGCCTCACCGCCAGGCAGGATCGCCCCCGCCTCCAACAGCGCCTCACTCACGCCCGCTCACCGTCCTCGTCGACAATTCGTCCGGCGTGAAGATTCGCCGCCATCCGCATTCCTTCCGACCACGCCACCGGCCCCACCGCCGCCAACGCCACCGCCTCGCCCTCCGGACCGGTGAAATGGACTGGGCCGGTCTCGGTTTCGTACAGCGGATCGCCCTCGCCGATCCACACCGACGCGACCACCGGGACGCCGTCCTCCCACACCCGCACCGACGCGGCGCCACCCTGCACGCGGTAGCCCGCCGACGTCGTCCGCGCCTGCACATGGCGCAACTCCTTGTAGCGGGCCCCGGCGTAACGAGACAGTTCGCGCCGCCGCTCGTCGTGTGACTCCGGCTGCGCCCACACCTCCCGGAACAGCTGTAGCGTCTCCTGGCGCACCCCCAGGTCCGCGGCGAACTCCCGCAGATCTGTCAGGTCGGGCAGGCGAACCGGGTGCGGTAGGACGACCTGCACGGCGGTGAGCCGGCCGCTCTCGCCGTCCAGGTCCACCACACCGAGACCCTTCTCAGGGTCCGCGTCACGCAGCAGCCCGGCGCGGTCGGTGTCCCATCCCCCGCATCGTCGATCGGCACGACGACCAGATCACGCAGCGACGTCCGCCATGCCTCGTCTGCCCACACCTCGCAGATCACGGTGGTCGGCACGGGCAGCGACCGCACCATCCACTGCTCGACCTCCCGCCGGCAGGAAACTTCGTGCCGCTTCAACCACTCCGAGAGCTGCCGCAAGCCGACCACCGCGTCGGTGTCACGCAACGCTTTCGGTAGGCTTTTGAGCAGCCTGCCCTGGCGGTTACGCGCGATCACCTTCCCGCGTTCCAGGCTCACCTCATAGTCGACACCAGCCGCCAGCCAGCCCATGTTGATCTCCTCCCGCCGGGCAGTGAGCGGGATTGTGCCATCCGCGACTGACATCCGGGATCACCGTCCGCCGGGGTGCACCCGACCGGACCTATCGGTCGGCCAGATGCCGCCGCAGCAGCCACCGCCGTGGCCCAGGTCCATCACGACCCGCCTACCGGCGGTCCACTTCTCAACGTCGGTAAGAGCTGGAAGAGCGTAGGGTCGCTGTGCAGTGAAGACCTCGCGCCCGCCGCGCGGGTCTTCCGTCACCTGCGCGCCGCAATCAGGCGAGTAACACGCTGCACGTTCACCGACCTGCTCCAGGAGGTTCGATCATGTCCAAGGACTCGACGACCAAGGCGAACGTCAAGAAGAAGGGCAAGACGATCAAGGAGAAGCAGACTGCGAAGCGCCTGAAGCGCGACGAGCAGAACGGGCATTCCTCAAACATCGTGCCCACCGGGCGCTGACGCCGGCAGCATCGCTCGACGGTCCGAACGGGAATCTCATCTGCCGTTGCGGGCGTCGGGCCGCGGCAGGGCCGCTCAGTGGTGCACAGCGGGCAGGGTGCCCGGCAAGAACCTGCACGAGTACGGACGTGAGTGCGACAAGCCGTGAGCCGCGGCGCACCAACTCACAGCCCTGGCCGGCGTTCTCACTGGTCAGGGCTTCTCGTCTGTCTGGGACGGCCGGATTCGAACGTCCTGGCGGAGGAAGCACGACAGCAGTTGCCTGAACTCGTGCGGGTGCTCGATCGCCGGCACGTGCCCGCATCGGCCGAGCACGTGCAGACGGACATCGGTCAGGTGTGCGAGCAGGGGCTGGGCCGCCGTCTCGAGCGGGGTGACTCGGTCCTCGGCGCCGTGAACGAGCAGCACGGGCGCGCGCACCGCCGCCAACGTCTGCGCCGAGAGGGTGAGCTTGTCTACCCATCGTGCCCTGGGTGGAGGAAACAACGACGCGAAAGCGCCCTCCCCCGCTCGCATCGCAGCCGCACGGGCATCGACGGCCGAATCGGTCACGAGCGCCTGGTCGAAGACGAGGCGACTCAGCATGTCTCGTGCCCCGAGCGGGCCGGCGGGGGCGGCCCAGACCGCGTCGAGCTCGGGGGACAGCGGCGCCCCGGGCGCGCCCATCGTCGCGACCGCCACGACACGGGTGACCTGCTGGGGGCGTGCGGCCGCCAACGCCAGCGCCACGGCACCGCCCATGGAGTGACCCACCACGGCGTAGTACTCGATGCCGAGAGCATCCATCAGGCCCGCCGCCTGCTCCGTCCACAGCCGGAGCCCACCCCTGGAGCCCGCCGGGACAGGTGTACGGCCAAACCCCGCCTGGTCAGGAGCCACCAGGCGCCAGGACGTGCCCAGCGCCTGCGCCGTCGTTGCCCAGGCGCCGGACCCGGTTGTGCCGGGTCCGGAGCCGTGCAGCATCAGCACCGCGGGCCCGGTGCCGCCTTCCAGGACCTGGACGGGAGAGCCGTCGACTGTGACGGTTCGCAGTGCCGTCACAGGGGCGGGCCAGGTGTGCTCATGCCGAGGTGGGGCTGACGGACTTCGAGAAGAGCTCCATCATCGCCCTGCCGAACTGCGGCATGTCGGGCCACCCCCGACAGGAGACGAGGTTGCCGTCCACGACGTCCGGGGCGTCGATGACCGTCGCGCCCGCGTTCTCCATGTCACCGGTGATGGGGGGAAAGCACGCCGTCTTCCGACCCTTCAGCAGCCCGTACACCGCTGGCACCTGCGCGCCGTGGCACACCAGCGCGATGGGGAGGTTGCGCGCGAAGAAGTGCTCGGTGATGCGCCTGACGTCGGCGTCGACCCGGATCCACTCGGGGGCACGTCCCCCGGGAATGATGAGGGCGTCATAGCGCTCGACGTCGACCTCGGCCCAGGGCACGTCGACCGGCAGCTTCCGGCCGTTCTTCTCCACGTAGGCGTCGGAGTTGGGGTCGAACTCGTGGATGACCAGTTGCACGTCACGCATCGTCCGTGACGAGACGTCGACGTCCCAGCCGCCCTCCTGCACGCGGTAGTAGGGATACATGGTGTCGAGCTCCTCGGCGGCGTCGCCGGTCAGGAGCAGCGCTCGGGGCACCTGCTTCTCCTCGCATCTGGGGGGCGTGGTGAGGTGGATCCAATCCGATCCGATCAGGATTGCGTTAGCATTCCTCGGCCCAGCGTGCCCGTCAAGCCTCTACCGCCATTCCGTCCGCGCCCTCGACCTCGTCGAACAACCGCCGGAAACGCTCGCCGGACCGCAGGATGTGCCGACGCATCGCGTAGGCGGCGGCGTCGGGGTCCCGAGCGGCGATCGCGGCCACCACATCCTCGTGCTCGGCCATGGCCAGGTGAGTGACCTGGGTGTCGTGGTGAAGCCGGAAGAGGTGCACGTGGCTGTGCAGGCGAGCCAGCGCTTCACGGATGACCTGGTTCTCCGCGCTCAGGGCGACGAGATCGTGAAAGGCGGCGTCGCGCAGCCCGAAGGCGCCATAGGCGGTGGGCCCCTTGCCTCCCTCCAGCTCCGCCATCTCCTCCAGCATCCGTCGCAGACCGGCCACCTGCTCCGAGGATGCGCGTTCGGCAGATCGGCGCGCCGCTGCCGGTTCGAGGAGCAGGCGGACCTCGAGCATGTCCTCGAATCGATGACGGGTGATCTGGGGGGGAATGCGATAGCCGGCATGGGGCACACGCACGACCAGACCCTCGGCCTCCATGCGGTTCAGAGCGTCTCGGATCGGCGTCTGCGAGACCCCCAGCTCACGCGCCAGGACGTCGATCGTGACGCGGGAGCCAGGCTCGATCCGTAGCGACATCAGCTGTCCGAGCAGCGTGTCGTACACCTCGTCGGCCAGCCGGCCACCAGATCTTCCCGGCGCCGTTCCGCCCGCCACGGCCCTACGGCCCCGCGCGATCATCGCTTCGTCGTCCATCGTGACGTGAGGTCCTCTCTTGCGCCTTCGGGAACCTATTGACATCAGTCACCACGCTGCGACATGCTGACGCCCCCCACCCGATCGTATAGGAAAAGTGACGGACGCCCGCCATCCTGCACCGTCGCGGGGCCGCCCGCCATCGCTCCGCTTCGATCACCTGAAGCTCCATGAGCATGCTCGACGTCCTGCTCGGTTCGTCACCGGGCCGCAGACGGACCGACCGACCTCTCGATGGCATGAAGACCCAGCACACCGCGGCGTACTCGTGACGCCGGTCCTCGGATCGGCCCCCGCGACGCCCGGCAACACGCCTGAACGACCCAGCAACTGCTTGGCGAAGCACATAGCGAGGCCTTAGAAGTCCCCACCCAGAAGGCAGGCAGGAATATGCGGCATCCACAGCGAACAGGACGAACATCCGCTCCCGGTCGAAAGGTGCGGCTGGCGACGGCGGCCATGCTGCTGGTGGCCACCACCATGACAGCTTGCGGCGGTGACAAGGACGACGGCGCGAAGGCGAGCGCCCCCAAGGCGCCGGCGACCATCCCGGAGCTCACCAAGGACCCGCTGACCCTCAGCTTCATCTGGTTCGACTGGCCCCCCGCCAAGGCGCTCGAGACCTTCGCGAACGCGGAGTACAAGAAGGAGCGGCCGAACGCGACCATCAAGGTCAACACCGTGCCCAACGCGAACTGGCACGACGCCATGTTCACCCAGTTCGCGGCACGCAAGACGGACTTCGACATCGCGATCCTGGACTCGCAACACATCGGTGAGGCCGTGACGAACGGCAACATCCTCGACCTCACCGACTTCGTCAAGAAGAACATCGACGTCGAGGCCTACAACCCGTACCTCCTGGCGGCCTACGGCCAGTATCCCCAGGCGGAGACCGGCAAGCGCGACGAGAACGCCAGCCTGTACGGGCTGCCGCTGCTCGGCGACACCTGGACGATGATCTACCGCAAGGACCTGATCGGCGACAAGCCACCGCAGACCTGGGACCAGATGATCTCAGCCGCCGAGAAGTGCCAGTCGGAGAACCCCGGCGTCAGCGGGCTGGCATTCCACCAGGCCAACGGCTCCGACGCCGCGGCCGTCACCTACAACACGGTCAACGGCGTCTACGGCGGCAACCTCTGGGACTCCAAGACGCGAAAGATCGATGGTGTCCTCAACGACGCTGCGGGCCAGGAGGCGATGGACGTCCTGGTCAACAAGATGAAGCCGCTGACCGCGAAGGGCTCCGGCAACTGGTTCATCGACGAGGTGAACGCGGCGGTCGCCCAGGGCAAGGCATGTATCGCGTTCAACTGGATCGCCGCGAGCGGCGGCCTGCTCGATCCGAAGCAGTCGACGCTCGGCACCACGCGGGAGCAGATTCTCGACAAGCTGGGTTTTGCCACCCTGCCGAGTCAGAAGACCAACCTGGTCCCTCTCGGCGGTATGGGAATGCACGTGTCGGCCTACTCCTCCACGGCAAACCAGGCCGAGGCACTGAACTTCATGGAATGGTTCGAGCGCGCTGATGTCCAGAAGAAGTGGGCAGCGGCTGGCGGTGTGCCATCGCGTACGGACGCCCTGGAGTCGCCCGAGTTCCTCAATGCCGGGCCGTTCAACCAGGTGTACACCGACTCGGTCCCGCGGATGCGGGACATGTGGAACGTTCCGGAGTACGCGCGCCTCGTCAACATCGAGAACACCAATGTGAACGCGGCTCTCAACGGCGCGAAGAAGCCGAAGGATGCGCTCGACGACATCGCCAAGGAGCAGCAGGGCGTCCTCGACTCGAGTGGCCGCAAGGGCGGCGGCGGACTGTGAGTGACCACGTCCCTCTGACGACCGACCGTCCCGGGCAGGTGGCGTCTGCGGCGCCACCTGCTCCGGGCCGGTCCCGCCGGCTGGGCGACCGCGGGCTCGCCGTGGCCTTCATCTCCCCCGCGCTGCTGCTGTTGCTCGCCATGTCGGTGTTCCCGTTGCTGTGGGCGTTGTACCTGTCTTTCACCGACTACTCGGCCACCCGCGGAGGGCCCGCCAATTTCGTCGGCTTCGGGAACTACACGGCCATCCTGACGTCGGCGCAGGTCCACACGAGGGCCCTGACGACGTTGATCTACGTGGTCGGTGCGGTCGGCCTGCAGACCGTGCTCGGATTCGGCATCGCCTACCTGATCTCACGGCGCACGCACGGGCGAGGAGTGCTGACCACCCTGTTCCTGGTGCCGATGATGCTGTCGCCGGTCGTGGTCGGGCTGTTCTGGCGATTCATGCTCGACGCGCAGTTCGGTGTGGTCAACAGCATGCTCGGCTCGGTCGGCCTGGGCCAGGTGGAGTGGCTCACCCGACAGCGAACGGCACTGCTCTCCCTGGTCGTGGTCGACACCTGGCAATGGACGCCGTTCATCATGCTCATCGCACTCGCGGGCCTCACCGCGGTTCCCAAGTACCTGTACGAGGCCGCCTCGATCGACCGGGCGTCCGAGTGGTTCCGGTTCCGCACCATCACTCTTCCGCTGGTATGGCCACTGCTTCTCATTGCCGTGATGTTCCGGGCCATCGAGGCCTTCCGGCTGTTCGACCTGGTCTACATCCTCACCAACGGCGGCCCGGGTGTCTCCACCGAGACGTTGTCGTTCCACATCTACAAGGTCGCGTTCCTGGGCTTCAACACCGGAACCGCTTCGGCGTACGGGATCCTCATGGTCCTCGTCGTCATCGTCCTCACGCAGTTCTACCTGCGCTACCTGAACAAGCTCAAGGAGGGCTGATGGCCGTCTCCGTCGACGAGGCCGTGGCCACAGGTCCTGCCCGGGATCACACGCCCCCCGCACGCCGCCGTGGCGGCCGAGGCCGCTCCGTGCTGGAGGTCGCGCTGCTGACCCTGCTGGCCGTCGTGATGCTCTTCCCGGTGCTGTGGATGATCGAGACGTCCATCAAGGAGAACCGGGACGTCTACGCCATCCCGGCCAAGTTCTTCGACTTCACGATCACTCTGGACCATTACAGGGACGTGTTCGTCGACCCCGACGGCGGTCGCTCAGCCCTGTCCGTCTCGTTCCTCAACTCGGTCGTGGTCGCCGGAGCTTCCACGGTGCTGGCAACCGTGCTGGGGGTCCCGGCGGCCTGGGCCTACTCACGCTTCGCCGTGAAGGCCAAGAAGGACCAACTGTTCTTCATCCTCTCCACGCGCTTCATGCCGCCCGTGGTGGTCGTGATCCCGATCTTCCTCATGTACCGCCAGGTCGGACTCATCGACAACAAGCTCGGCCTGATCCTCATCTACAGCGCGTTCAACGTCCCGTTCACGATCTGGATGATGAAGGGGTTCGTCGACGAGGTGCCCGCGGAGTACGAGGATGCCGCCATGCTCGACGGCTACACCCGTTTGCAGGCGTTCCGGCGATTCACCCTTCCCCTGCTCGTGCCCGGCATCGCCGCGACGGCGGTCTTCGCACTCATCTTCTCGTGGAACGAGTTCGTGTTCGCCACCTTCCTCACCTCCAGCGACGACGTCCGGACGGCCCCACCCGCCATCGCCGGCCTGATCGGCGGCACCACCACGGACTGGGGTCTCGTGGCCGCCGCCTCCGTGGTGTTCGCCCTGCCGGTGCTCGTCTTCGCCTACCTGGTACGCAAGCACCTCATCGCCGGTGTGACGCTCGGGGCGGTGCGACGCTGATGGCCGGCATCGAGGTGACCGCCCTGCACAAGCGCTACCCGGACGGGACCGTCGCAGTTGATCACGTGGACCTGTCCATCGGTGACGGCGAGCTGTTCGTGATGCTCGGCCCCTCGGGATGCGGCAAGACCACCACGCTGCGGGCCATAGCCGGCCTGGAGAGGCAGACGGCGGGTGATATCCGCATCGGCGAGACGCTGGTCAACGACCTGCCGCCCGCCGAGCGCGACATCGCCATGGTGTTCCAGTTCTATGCCCTCTACCCGCATCTGAAGACCCGCGACAACCTGGCGTTCCCCCTGCGGGCCGAGGGACTGCCCAAGCCGGAGGTGCACGAGCGGGTCAACGAGGCCGCCCGGCTGATGCGGCTCGGTCCGCTGATGGACCGGCGACCACGCCAGCTGTCCGGCGGTGAGCAGCAGCGCGTGGCGCTGGCTCGCGCCCTGGTGCGACGCCCGCGCGCATTCCTCATGGACGAACCCCTCACCAATCTGGACGCGGAGCTGAGGGCGGACATGCGCACGGAGATCAAGCACCTGCAGGGTGAGCTGGGGGCGACGATGGTCTACGTCACCCACGACCAGGTCGAGGCGATGTCGCTCGGTCACCGGATCGCCATCCTCAACAAGGGCCGCGTCGAGCAGATCGGCACGCCGCTGGAGGTCTACGACCGTCCGGCGAGTCTCTTCTGCGCCGCATTCATCGGCTCGCCGCCGATGAACCTCATCGAGGTCGAGGTGGCCGACGGGAAGCTGCGCAGTCAGGGCGGGCTGGTCCTCACGCCACCGCCAGGCCTGCCGCGCGACCGTCGCCTTGTCGCCGGCGTACGGCCGGAGGCGCTGGAGGTCGCAGAACCAGGGGCGGAAGAGTCGGTCCCGGCCCGCGTGGTCTCGGTGGAGTGGCTGGGCGACGAGATCATCTACGTGGTCGACCACGGCGGCCAGCGCGACGTACGGGTGCGGATGCCACCGACTGTCCGTTTCGCCACTGACGCAAAGGTCGGGCTACGGCACACCGGCGGGACCCCGGCGGTCTACGACGTGAGCACGGAAGAGCTGGTGGCCTGATGGGAACCGTGGCAGTGCAAGGGCTGCGCAAGTCCTTCGGGAAAGTCCAGGCCCTGGACGGGGTGACGCTGGACGTGCCGGACGGCTCGTTCTTCGTCGTGCTCGGGCCGTCCGGGGCAGGCAAGACGACGACCCTGCGAGCAATCGCCGGCCTGGAGAAGCTGGACGCCGGGTCGGTGCATCTGGGCGGCAGGGACGCGACCGGTGACGCCCCGGCCGCCCGCGACCTGGCGATGGTCTTCCAGAGCTACGCCCTCTACCCGCGACACACGGTGTACGAGAACATCGCCTCGCCGCTGCGGGCACGCCGCTGTTCGTCGAGTGAGATCGCCGCTGCCGTCGAGCAGATGTCGAGTCTGCTGCACATCGAACGTCTGCTGCAGCGTCGTCCCGCGCAGTTGTCGGGCGGTGAGATGCAGCGGGTCGCCCTGGCCCGGGCGCTGGTCCGTCGGCCGCGCGCGTTCCTCATGGACGAGCCGCTGACGAATCTCGACCTCAAGCTGCGCGTCGAGATGCGCACCGAGCTCACCCGCATCCACCGGAGCCTCGGAGCGACCTTCGTCTACGTGACCAACGACCAGGTCGAGGCCCTGTCCATGGCCGACCAGGTCGCCGTCCTCAAGGAGGGAAAGGTGCAACAGGTCGGAACACCGACCGAGGTGTACGAGCGTCCCGCCAACAAGTGGGTCGCGGGATTCGTCGGGAGCCCACCGATCAGCCTGCTCGCCTGCCGCGCCGAGGGAGATCGTCTGGTCGGTGCGGAAGGCTGGACGCTGCCACGGCCCCGCTGGACCACGGCCGAGGACGGTCGTGCGCTGCTCTTGGGCCTGCGCGCGGAGGACCTGTCCGTCGAGCAGCGTGGGGACGCGTCGTTGTCGGGTGAGCTCTACGGGCTCGAGCCGCTCGGTGACCGGACGGTGGTCGACGTCCGGGTGGGAACGGAGATCGTCAAGGTCAAGGCACGACCCACCGTCACCGGTACGCCGGGCGAGCGGCTGACCGTCACGGTCGACCTGGACCGTGCGCACCTGTTCGACGCGGGCACCGGGCTGTCGTTGTCCGAGGCTGGGCGGTAAGCGGGACGGCGGCGACGGCACCATGCGCCCCCGCGAGGCTCGGCGGGCCAGACCTGACGGCGCCGAGACGGCCGTGGCCCGAGAAGGCGATCGGTGGCGCGGGCGTCGCCCTACGGACAGGGCCAGGGCCACATTCGACCCGCTCGGCAACCTCGTTCCCGACGAGGGCGGGTGACCCGTCCACGCGCACAGCTCGACGGCTGAGGCCCCCGGACATCACCAACAAGATCACAGGAGGCGACGCGATGAGTGACCCGATGAACGTCCTGGCCCCCGAGCACCGGCGGCTTCGGATCGGCGACGCCTGGCGCGACGCCGCAAGCGGAGCCACCTTTGCCGTCGAGGACCCGGCCACCGGCAAGACCATCGCCGAGGTGGCGGACGCCGACATCGATGACGGGCTCGCCGCTCTGGACGCGGCGAGCACGGCAATGGCGCAGTGGGCGGCCACCCCGCCGCGGAAACGGTCAGAGTTGTTGACCGCGACGTATCGGGCTCTGACCGAGCGATCCGAGGAGGTCGCCCGGCTGATAACGCTCGAGATGGGCAAGCCGCTCGCCGAGGCTCGGGGAGAGGTGGCCTACGGCGCCGAGTTCTTCCGTTGGTTCGCCGAGGAGGCGGTGCGCGTCGAGGGGCGCTACAGCACCGCTCCCGCAGGTGGATACCGCATCCTCACCGTGCCGAAGCCGGTCGGGCCGTGCGTCTTCGTGACGCCCTGGAACTTCCCGTTGGCCATGGGTGCCCGCAAGATCGCTCCCGCGCTGGCTGCGGGCTGCACGACGATCACCAAGCCAGCAGGCCAGACGCCACTCACCATGCTGTTCCTGGCCCGCATCATGGAGGAGGTCGGCGTTCCCCCGGGCGTCGTCAACGTGGTAACCACCAAGCGTTCCGGCACGGTGGTCTCGGCACTGCTGGCCGACAGTCGGACCCGCAAGCTGTCGTTCACCGGGTCGACCGAGGTCGGGCGCGTGCTGCTCCGACAGGCCGCGGACAACGTGCTGCGTACCTCGATGGAGCTGGGCGGCAACGCGGCCTTGATCGTGTGTGCGGACGCTGACCTGGACGTGGCGCTCGACGGCGCCATGGTGGCCAAGATGCGCAACATCGGGGAGTCCTGCATCGCGGCCAACCGGATCTACGTCGAGGAACCGGTGCGCGAGGAGTTCACGGCGCGCTTCGCCGAGCGGATGGGCGCGCTTTCGGTGGGCCATGGTCTCGACGACGGCGTGGACGTCGGGGCGTTGATCGACGAGGCCTCGGTCGCCAACATCGACGAACTCGTCGCCGACGCGGTCGGTCGCGGCGCCCGGGTCCTGGTGGGCGGCGAGCGCCCGGGTGGGCCGGGCCACTTCTATCCGCCCACGGTCCTCGTCGACGTGCCCGAAGACGCCCGGATGCTCAGGGCGGAGATCTTCGGCCCGGTGGCGCCGATCATCTCGTTCACTTCCGACGACGAGGTGCTGGCGAAGGCCAACGACACCGAACACGGCCTGGTCGGATACATCTTCACCCGTGACCTCCAGCGGGCGCTCCGTTTCACCGAGGGGCTGGACACCGGGATGGTCGGCATCAACCGTGGCCTGATATCGGACCCGTCAGCTCCGTTCGGAGGCGTGAAGCAGTCCGGGATCGGCAAGGAGGGGTCGCACGAGGGCATCCTCGAATACCTCGACCTCACCTACGCGGCGATCGACCTACCGTGACCGGCCTGCTGCGGCGGGCACCCGCCGAGAATCACCGCGCCCTGTGCACACACGACCTCAGCGGCCTCCACCCGCCGACGCCGTCCCGGTCTCGCAGGTGACCTGGACGTCCGCCCAGCACATCCCCGCCGACGTTCCGGAGAGGCACCGACCATGCTTGAGACCGTCCGCGGACCACGCCAGCTGATAGTGGGCGAAGGGGTCGCGCAGAACATCCCACGAGTGGTGGCCGAGAGTGGCTCGCGAGTCCTCATCGTGACCGACCAGGTTCTTCTGGGGCAGCCGGGCGTGGCCGACATCGTCGCCGCCGTGCGGCAGAAGGTCACGGCCGTCGAGGTGTTCTCCGACGCGACTCCGGACGTGCCACTCGCCGACGTCGCCCTGGCCGTCTCGGCGGCCGCCGAGGTGGACGCCGACGTGATCCTCGCCATCGGGGGCGGCACGGTGATCGACCTCGCCAAAATCGTCGGCGTCATCCGCCGCCACGGCGGGACGCCGCGCGACTTCTACGGCGAGTCGAAGGTGCCGGGGCCGACGATGCCTCTCGTCGCGGTCCCGACGACGTCAGGCACCGGCTCCGAGCTCACACCGGTCTCGGTGTTGACCGACCCGGACCGCGAGCTGAAGGTGGGGGTTTCCAGCGTCCACATCGTGCCCGACTTCGCCATCGTCGACCCCGAACTCACCTACACCTGCCCCGCGACCGTCACCGCCCACTCCGGCATCGACGCGTTGTGTCACGCGGTGGAGAGCTACACCGCGCGACCCCGGGCCCACGGACCGCGCGACCCGGTGGAGCAGGTGTTCCTCGGCCGCAACGCCATCACCGACCATTACGCGCTCCTGGCCGCGGAGAGGATCGCCCGTAGCCTGCGTCGCGCTGTCCGGGACGGAGGCGACACGGAAGCGCGCGCGGACATGTCCTACGGGTCCATGCTGGCCGGGCTTGCCTTCTCCCACGCGGGCAACGCGGCTCCGCACGCTCTCCAGTACCCCATCGGCGCCGCCACGCACACGCCGCACGGCCTGGGCGTCGGCCTGCTGCTGCCCTACGCGCTGGACGCGGCAAGGGATGCCATCGGCGACCGGTTGGCCATCCTCGCCAGGGTGTGCGGGCTCGACGTGACCGACGCCTCGGACGCCGAGGCCGCAGACACGTTTCTCACCTGGCTGGACGGGCTCCTCGCCGACATCGGCATCCCTCCCACCTTGGCGGACATCGGCGTGGCACGCGCCGACCTCCCGCGCTTCGCGGAGATGGCCAGTGGCGTCACCCGCCTGATCCAGAACCATCCAGGCCCGACCGACACCGCCAGCCTGACCGCGATCCTCGAAGCGGCCTGGACCGGGGACCGGACCCGACACGTCCTGACTCCGAGCAGAGACAGTGACCGGCCCTTCACGCGTAACTGACCGGGGCATCGGGGCCATCACCCACGCCGGGCATTCGCCCTTCCTCCGCAGACTTCCGGCCACGCACCCGGAGATGCTCGGGCTTCCGAATCGAGGAGTCGCGGTATCTCCGGGTCAGCCCGCGGGCTCAGCCTGCCGACCGCACTGTGCTACGGTAACCCCGTTGCAGTTTTGATTTCCGTAGACGTTTTCCGGCGCCTGATGGGGCATCTGAAACCCATCCAGGCGCTTTTCGTTTTTCGTGTCGTTTCGACGCGGGTAATCAACGCAGCGGCGTAAGGGTCCGCACAGTGCGGCCTCTGACAGCCTGCGAAGGAGCAGACATGACTACAGGCACCGTGAAGTGGTTCAACGCCGACAAGGGCTTCGGCTTCATCAGCCCGGACGACGGCGGCGCCGACGTCTTCGCCCACTTCTCCGCGATCTCGGCGAGCGGCTTCCGCAGCCTCGACGAGAACCAGAAGGTGGAGTTCGACATCACCCAGGGCCAGAAGGGCCCGCAGGCGGAGAACATCCGCCCGCTCTGATCCACGCTCTGCGAACGGCGGTCCGACTGATTCAGCGGGCCGCCGTTCGGCGTTCCATGCGCTCACCACGGCATCTCGACCGGGGACCCCGTCGCACTGAGACTGGTCAGCCGCAGATGGCCTTGTCCAGGAACGCGTCGATGGCATCGTCGGGGTCACCGCGGAAGTTGGGCGTGAGCGCGACAGTTACCTGGCGACGCCTGTCCTCGGTGGAGTACGACCAGGACTGGTAGGCGAGAGCGTCGCCGTCGTTGCCGTACACCCGGACCCCGCACGAGGTGTCCCGCCACCAGGCCAGTCCGAGCCCGTACCTCGCGCCAACCACACCCTCCGTCCTCATCTCGGCGAGCAGGCGGCCCGGCAGGAGGCGCCCACCGAGCAGTGCGGCGAAGAACTGGTTGAGGTCACTCGTCGTGGAGATCATCTCGCCACCCGGGCCCAGTACCGACGGATTCATCTTCGTGTAGTCGACAAGGTTCGAGTCGGCGTCCTTCGGTACGTAACCGTAAGGATGCGGCCCGACGATGCGGGGCGTCGTCCTCGGCATCACGGTGCCGGTCAACCGCAACGGCCGGATGATCCGGCGCTTGATCTCCTTGCCGTACGACCGGCCGGTCACCTTCTCGATGATCTGGCCGAGCAGGATGTAGTTGGTGTTCGAGTACGCGAAGGCCGAGCCCGGCGGCTCGAACGTCGGAGGCTCGGCCACCGTCTTCGTGATGCTGCCCACCCGGAACCGGCCGTCGACCGGGACGGCCCGCGTCGTGTCCAGTTCGGCGACACCGCTGCTCCCCCGCCACACGCCGTGCTCGTCGCGCACCTCGGCCAGCCCGCCGACCGCGCCGGCGGCGACGATGTCATCCAACCGGCTCTGCAGCCCGACGCGATCCGGTGTCTTCGCCGAGGCAGCGGCAGCGGCCGGCGAGACCATCACCGCCAAGGCTGTCGTCAGAGCAGACATTGGCAGATCTCGATGAATTCGGGTTCACGCCTGGTGGGTCCCCGTGGGACTGCTCTACCGTCGACACATGGTTTCGCGTCGATCGATCCTGCGGGCGGTCCCTCTTGCCGCTGCCGCCCTCACCGCCGCCCCAGCCGGTCCCCGTTGGCTCGGCCCGTCGTCCGTTTCGACGGATGCGGGCCGCGTACCACCCGACCCGGCCACCATGCAGGCGGCCGCAACCGCCGTTCGTGGCCTCACGGCCGACCTCTACCGCACGGTGGCGTCGAGCCGGGCAGGCGGCAATGTGGTGTGCGCGCCGTACTCGGTCGGGCTGGCGCTCGCGATGACCAGGGCGGGCGCCGGCTCGACCACGGCGGACGAGATGGACGCGGTGCTCCACGCGCCGCATCCACGCCCCTGCGCGCTCGACAGGGGGCTCAACGCCGTCGAGCAGACGCTGGCGGGCCGGTACCAGGACGGTGACGGAGTCAAGCAGCCTCGGCTGACCACGGCCAACGCGCTGTGGACACGACTCGACCTGCGTCTGCGGCCCCGGTTCCGGGACACCCTGGCCGGCTACTACGGTGCCGCGCCGCATCCGGTCGACTTCCGCGGCGCGCCGGAGGCCGCCCGCCAGGAGATCAACACCTGGGTGTCCGATCGGACCAACGCGAAGATCCCGGAGCTGTTGCAGTCCGACGCCGTGAGCACCGACACCAGCCTCATGCTGACCAACACGATCTACCTCAAGGCGGCCTGGAAGTACCCGTTCACCGCGACGGCCACGGCGGTGGGACCGTTCACCAGGGATGACGGCACCGTTGTCGACGTCCCCGTCATGAGAGGGCCGTTCGACAGGATGGGCTACCTCGAGGGGGACGGGTGGCGCGCAGTCGACGTGCCGTACGCGGGCGACGGGCTTGCCATGGCCATCGTCATGCCGACCCGCGACGACCTCGCCGCGGTCGAGGCGAGCCTCGATGCGACCTGGCTCGGCGCGATGCTGACCGGGTTCCAGATCACCGACGTCCAACTGCGCCTGCCCCGGTGGACGTTCCGCCTACCGGCCCAGCTGGGTGCCGCGCTGGGCAGCCTCGGCATGCCCACGGCATTCACACCGCAGGCCGACTTCAGAGGCATGAGCACCGAACCGTCCCTGTGCATCGACGACGTGGTGCACGAGACGTTCATCGCGGTGGACGAGAAGGGTACCGAGGCCGCAGCCGCGTCGGCCGTCATCGTCCGGCCACCGTCGATTCCGCAAGGACCGCAGTTCTTCGTCAACCGACCATTCCTGTACGTCATCCACGACCGGCTCACCGGCGTACCGCTGTTCCTCGGCCGAGTCCACGACCCTCTGGTCGAGGGCCCAGCCTGACCGGACGGGGACGTCGGACAGGTTGGACACGTCTGCCGTTCGCCCCAGCGATTACCGTGAGCGGCCGCAGACGCGCTGGGCGTCCCTGGGCAGTGGCACGGCCGGTACGCTCGCCGCTGTGACCAACGCGCCAACGATCGGGAGCGGTGACGAGGTTCCCAGTACAGCGCTGGTGAAACGTGTGCTGGCCGAGGCTGGTGCCGTACTGATCATCGAGGCGTCGGGCGACGAGCTCGACCGGCCCGATGCGGCTCGAACTGTGGTGTCGGGCACGGCGGTCGCAGAGCTGGCTTCCCTGCTCGCTGTCGTTGACGGCGGCACCGGAGATCACTGCCTGTGCATGGGGTGGCCGACAATCCTCGTGTCGGATACCGCCGGGCGCGAGATCGCCCGTTGGACGCTGCATCATCAAACCTCTATCAGGGGCCTCGGACGTTGCGACGCCGACCTCCGTGATGCCCCCGCCCTGACCAGCTGGCTGGCTGACCGAGGCCTGACCGGATCGCGCGATGTCCAGCAGTTGTTGGCCGGTCAAGCGGCTGAGGAGAACGCGCGTCGCGTCCAGTGGGTGACGGCCGCGCCGCCAGCTCTCGCCGAGGCCGCCGAGGCTGCGTCACGCCGTGAGACCGACGCGGAGGAGAGGCTTGCCGACCTGGTAGCCCGGCGATACCCCGATGCCAACGAGCGGATCCGAACGCTGGTGGCGTGGGCCGGCTTTCCGCCTCGCCACACGACCACGACGGGTGGCACCCCGTGGTACGAGCTGGTACCCGAGCGGATGCTGCTGACCGAGCCAACCGAGTCGATCTTCAACGCGTTGACGTCGACAACGTTGACCTCAAGCCAGCTCGACGGGGCCGCGGAGCTGTTCACCACCCTCGAGTGGGCCGCTTCGCAACGCGCCGACATTCCCGACTCGCTGAGGTCTGTGCTGATCACGCACGTGCGGGCGACCGGGACCGATCCGATGAAGTTCCGGATGCGCCACGGATACGGCGCGGAATAACCGGAGGGCGTATCGGTGCTGCCCAGGGCCTGGCCACTCCCCACCATCGGAACCGTGGGCCGGGAAGCTATCTCGGTCATCGTTGTGCTGCCGCCGAACTTGTGCTGCCGCCGAACACCGACAGGAACGAACCGCCGGGGCCACGGCCAGGGCGCACTCGTGCGCGATTCCGTGCCGGCAGCCTGGCACGATGACCCGGTGACGCATGTGGAGCTCAACGGCGGTCCGGCGGATGTCGATGCAATGCATCGGGCAGCGACCTGGAACTACGGCCATTTCACGTCCATGCAGGTGCGTAACCGCGCAGTGATCGGCCTGGGTCTTCATCTTTGCCGCCTGCGTGAGGGTTCGGCCGCGCTCTTTCCCGATGCTACGTCGCCCTCGGACGACGAGATCAGGGCGTTCATCGGCCACGCGCTGCGGGATGAGCAGGATGCCTCCGTGCGGGTCACTGTTCTTCCGAGTCTGACGAACGGTGCCAGTACCGACGTCATGGTGTCCGTTTCCGAGCCGACCCTGGAGACTCCACGCCCGCCGCTGCGGGTTCGAACCGTTCGGTACGAGCGGGAGTTGCCCCACCTCAAGCACATGGCGACGTTGGGCTTGACCTACCACTACCTGCAGGCTCGCCGGGCCGGATTCGACGACGTGCTCTTCGCCGGGCAGGACGGCTTCCTGCGTGAGGGCTCGGTGTGGAACATCGCCTTCTGGGACGGTGACCGGGTCATCTGGCCTGAAGCCCCGATGCTGACCGGTATCACCATGCAGGTGCTTCGGCTGGGCATGCGAAAGCTCGGTATTCCCGACGAGACACGGCGCTTGACGCGCGAATCACTGAACGGCATCAGGGCCGCTGCTACGACCAACTCACACTGCCCGGCGCAGCCGGTCGCTGCCGTGGACGAGACAGCGTTCCCCGGCGATGACACATTTACCAGCCTGCTGCACCGGGCCTGGCAGGAGGCTCCCTGGGAGCCGGTCCGCATAGAGTCGCGCACACCGCTGGCCGCCGTCGGTCTCCCGACGCCTACTCCGTCCAGCACCGCCAGGACCTCGGTGGGCTGAGCACGCCGGAGGGCACCATGAGTTGGGACGTTCTTGTCTTCAACGCCCCGGCCGACGCCAGGTCGGTTGACCAGCTTCCGAAGGACTTCGATCCGCCGCCGTTGGAACCGGGCAGGATGTCAGGCGGTGGCTACGTGAGAACCTCCGGGCAGTCGGAGGAAGGGTTTCGCGTCGCGGCCGGGAGTCGCGGCGCCGAGGCTCCAGCGGGATGCTGGGGCCTCGGCGCCCTTTGCCGTGCTCGACAGAGGGGGAAAGCTACAGCCTGCGAGGGCTCGGCCGCTGGAGCGATCCCGGCCGATCAGGCCTGCAGGTGTACGCGGCGACGCCGTGCGACGAGGACCATCGCGATGCCGACCACGACGGCGACCGCAGCCGCGCCGACGAGCAGCATGGTCTTGTCGCCGGTGATCGGCAGGGCCGGGCCGTCGCTGTTGTCGCCGCTGACCGGCAGGGCCGGGCCAGCGCTCGCCGACGCCGACGCCGACGGCGAGACGGTCGGCGAGCTCACGGCGACCTTCTTCGCCGGCACGAAGATGCTCGGCTCGTCGCTGTCGTCGGCGCGGACCTGCGCCAGAGTGTGGTCGTCCTCGCCGTTCTCGCCGGCCAGGATCTTCCAGCCCGTCGGGGCGGTGAAGGTCAGCAGGACGTCGCCGGCTGGGAGGCGGGCGAAACGGAACAGGCCCTTGGCGTCCGTGATGGCCTCGGCGTACTTCGTCTTGCCGTCGGCACTGGTGGCGACGACCTTGACACCCGGGACGCCGGGCGTCCGGGGCGTCCACTCGGCGCCGGAGGACCCACCCTGGAAGACGTAGCCGCCGAGATCGTCGAAGACGCCCGCCACCAGCAGCCGCACGCTGGTGTTGTTGTCGGCGTCGTTGGCCTCGCCGTTGTCGGCGGCAAGCGAAAAGGCAACGAATCCGTAGCCGGACTGCGACGCCAGGTGGTTGGTCTTGCCGGTGATCCGAACGGTCTTGGTGGCGCCGGCGGCGAGGTCGAAGCCGGTCCGCAGCTCACCGTAGACGACACCGTCGACGCCCTCGCTGTCGCCGCCGGTGTAGTGCACGTGCTTGGCGTCGACGGAGCTCTTGTTCTTCACCGTGACCGTGACGGTGAAGATCTCGCCCTCGGTGTAGTTGGCCTTGTCGGCTGCGGAGGTCACAGCAATATCCGGCTCCGGGGCGGCGGCCAGGGCGGCCGATGCCGGGAGGACGGCCACGAACACGCCCACGAGGGCGGCGGCGGCAAGTGTGCGCATGGAGGTCTCCGTAATAGGGGACGGGAATCAGCGCGATGCTAGCGGCTGGGCGAGTTGCTCCGCTGTCCCATGATCGAGAACGTGATCGGAAAGGTATCCGATCACGGTCAGCTTTCAGGACCGAGGGAACGCCTATCGGCCTGCGCCGATGTTGCCCGACGCATTGCCGGTGGGACTGGCGTTCCATCTGCTAGGACGGTGCCGCCGCCTGAACGGCGACGCACAGAGAGATATGTCTGACCATCGCCGCCATCAACCAAGACGACAAGCGGTGCCCAGAACCTCGCGGCCAACGGAAATCCAACATCGTGGGTTCACAGTGTGGACATCAATCGGGCGGTAACACGGAAAGGGAGGCGTTCCACGAAGCCGCTCGGAACTCCGGTGTCTACGTGAAGGGTCGTGCGATGAAAATCTTGAGGCGACTAGCCATTGCCCTGCTGCCAGCGGCGGTTCTCCTGTCCCTCCCTGCGGTGGGCCACGCCTCCCCCGCGTTGGCGCCCCCGCCGCCGGAAGGCGGCAACTACATCGTGAACCTATCGAGGATCAGCAACCTCCGGCTCGGAATCATCCACGTCAGGGACGGCAACTACACCCGCGGCACCTACGACACGTTGCTGGATCATCTGCACCGGAGCAACGAGTACTGGGACAACACCGCCGGCTACTACATCGGGCCCGGCTACTGCGCCGAGGAGTGGAGGCTCGACAACACCGGCATCTTCGACTACCTCCGCGATGTCGGTGCGGGACAGCACTTCATCAGTACCACGCAGACATACGCAATCATCGCGTACCGATGCTGACACCGCGACTGCGGGCGGCGCGCCGGCTCGCGGCGGTGATCGCGGCCGTGCTGATCGGCGTCATCGCGCAGGGCGCCGTCGCGGTGCCCGCCGAGGCCGGGACGTGCCGCACTCGCGGCTGCGGCGGACGAGTGGTCAACCGGTCCGGGATGAACATCCGGATCACCAACGACTGGTGTTGGGGAACCGGGACGGCGTTCTACGTCGGCGACAAGCTCCCGTGCGTGACCCAACCGGGGAATTGGACCGCCAACCACGCCGACGCCGAACTTCCTTCCGGCGGCGACTCCAGCTACACCACCATTTACTACTACGACGTGGACGCCTTCCGGGTGTACCGAGGCTGCATCACCTCGTACTACTTCGGCAGCGCGTCTGACGTCGTCCACACCGACCAACCGACCATTAGTCAGTGGTGGCGGATACAAGGCAAGACGAAGGTGACCATCACGTCCATCCGCTGCTGAGTGACCGACGAGCCGGGGGCCACCGTCGAAGGCGGTGGCCCCCACTGTGGAAACTGGTGGAGCTGGCGCTCCTCTCGCAATGCGAGAAGCGGATCCGCCAATCCTGCTCCCGCGGGCCATGGACGTGCTCCAGATCTGGTGTACGAGTCGGGTCAGGCCGGGGACGAGATCCGTACGATCCTGCACATGCCTGATCCTGCCGCGCGGTTCGCCCAGCTTGGCGACGAGTACGAGTCCCGGAAGCGGTCAGCAACCGCACTCGTTGAGAGCTGGGACTGGTACACCTGGCCGGGCCCTGATCTACGCCCGTTGCGCTTCGAGCGGGACCTGCTCAAGCCCGGACGTCGTCTGGACGCCCGTCCGCCGGATAATCGGGATGTCCTGCAGATCGGGTTCGATGCCCGGCGGCGCCCGACCGTGATCGAGGAGTACAGCGGTTTCCTGCACGGCAAGCTGCACCACGAGACGTTCTTCCGCCACGGCGATGACATTGTCGAGGTGGCGCACTTCGCTACGGACGGCCCGATCTACCTACACGAGTACCGCTTCGAAGACGGGTTGATGCGCTCGGCCACCATGGTCGCGCGGCGCGGCTCGGGGCGAGAATCGTATGCGTACACCGACGGGCGGATCAGCCGCGTCGAGGTCGAGCACAGCGGTGGCCCGCCCGCCGTACTGGCGGCCGAGCATGACGACCGCGGCCTGCTGCGCCTCGTCCAGACCACGGGCAACGAATCGCGGGTGCTGTACACCCGGCCACCGGCGAATTTCGATCTTGACGCGGCCTGCCGCGCCATCGAGGACCTGCTGGTCGCGCTGATCCCGGACGCTGCGGCACGGCTGGACGTCGACGACCGCATCGCCTGCCTCGCCCTCAGCTATGCCCGACCCACGCAGCTGTCGATCGGAATCAGCGTGGCTACCGAGGCTGAGCGCGCGGACCTGAGCGCGATCGATGCCCAAGCTGCCTGGGCGCCGGAAGACTTCGAGACCAACACCGACATCGACCTCGACGACACGGGGCCGTCGCGGCTGGTACGACAGGAACTCGCGCTAATCGACGCGGACGACTATGACGTCGCCGCCGGGTCCGAGATCGGCCGGCGACTGTTCTGCGCTGTTGCGGCTCGACTGAACCTGCACGACTGGTCGGCCACGCTGCCGGTCACCGACGACTTCGTGGTGTACGCGGTCGACCTCGAACTGGTCGACCTGGAACGGAACCTGACCAGCTGCCTGCCACCGGACCGACTCGCCCAGTTCCACGAGAGGGGCCTGCTGTGACCCCGCAAACCGAGCACGATCACCGCATTCGACTCTCGGACTGGAGCGGTGGCGCCGGAGGCTTTCGGATCGGAGCGGCTGAACAAATGGCTGCACGACGGCACCGCCGCCGGAGCGGCTGCAGCATCATGAACGGATGAGCGACCCCACGATACTGGTGCGAGCACGGGTGCGGCACGAGCCTGACCGCTCGTACGCGGTGCTGGTCGAGGGCCCGGACGGCGAGGTGGAGGTAGGCCGAACGGGTAGGACAGCGGATCTCTGGGCACTGGCCCAGGCCGGCGCAGCTCGTCTGTTCGGTGAGAGCCTTGGCGCGGACAACCTCATCCTGCACGTCCCGCAGCCGCCCTACGGCCGCGACGGGCAGTGGGTTCGCATCATCGCCGTGGAGAACCCGGATGACCCCTCAGAGAGCGCCGACATCGGCGTCCTGGCGCAGGCGCGCTGGTTCGGCCACGAAGGCGCCTGGTTCGTGACAGTCACCGGTACGGGTACCGGCATCGTTCCGAGCGAGTTTCTGGACTTCGAACCGGTTGTCACGGATGAACAAGTGGCGGCGTTCCACACCTACCTCGCCGCTACGGCCGCAGGCTGAGGCCGTGCCGCCCACCCGCCGTGCCAACCGTCCACCGTCGACCCACAAACCGATCGCTTCCAGGCAGTCTCATCCGACGCCGACGCGCTGATCGGAGCCGTGGCAGTGGTCGGGCGGTCACGTTCCCGCCGGCGTGAAGAAGGTGTCCGTTGGTGTGCCGGCCCATCAGGGCCGACGGACGCCGGGTGGCACAGCCGGGGTGCTGGTCACGACCGCCGGGGCAGGTCCAGCTCCGAGAGGGAGCTCCGGGCCTCGTCGGCGAGCGTCCGGTTGCCCAGCCTCTCGTATTCCTCGGTCGCCGCCTCGAACGCATGGACCGCCTCGTTCCGACGACCCTGAGCTGCAGCGACCGACCCGAGGGCCTGGTGCGCCGCGCCGACCCCGGCGCCATGTCGGATCCGCAGGAAGATCTCCAGCATGGTGAGGAAGTCCTTCTCGGCGTCACGGTGCCGATCGTCCTCCACGGCAAGCCAGCCACGCTCGTGGAGGCAGTATCCGCGGAGGAACTCGTCGTCCAGCCGGTCGGCGATGCCGAAGGCTTGCCTCGTCAGGGCAGATGCCTCCGTCGGGTGGCCGGCGAGCTTGTGTCCTGCGGCCAACCCCAGGAGCACGTAGCCGTGCAGAGCCGTCTCCGGCGCCGAAAGTAGGGCTGCCGCTCGTTCCAGCATGGGGATGCTGCGCTCGGGACGACGTAGGGTGTTGTAGAGGACGCCCAGGGCGGAGCGAACCTCGATCTCCTCCTCGACCGCGTGCGATCGTTGGAACAGTCGCAGGGCCTGGAGCAGCTGCCCTTCCGCCTCCTGCGGGTGGCCGTGTGCCCGCAGCGCCTCGCCCAGCCGGCGCGTGGTCTGTGCCAGCTCTTCCGGATCGCCGAGTCGCTCGGCGACTGCGACAGCCTCCCGCGCTGTGGCCAGCTCACGCTCGACCTCGCCGGCCAGTCCGTAGGAATGCGAGACCCATCGCAGTGCCCGCACCCGTCTCCGGTCATCGGCTGTCGCCCGCTCTGTCGACCGCCACAGCTGTAGCCGGTACGTGTGGTCGTCGGCTGCGGTCAGCAGCGGGTGAACCGCTTCCACCAGTGCCCAGGCCTGATCGGCGAGTCCCTCCGCGACCGCGGTACGCAGCACGGCCAGGATGTTGTCGCGTTCGTGCGCGATGTTGCCGCCGGACGCGGCCAGGTCCCGCAGCCAATCCAGCTGCCGGATCAGACAGGCAACACGGTCGCCGGGCGTCTCTTTCCGCTCCAGCATCTCGGCAGCGAACAACCGCAGGAGGTCGTGCAGCCGATAAGTCGACGGTGTCGGCGCCTCGATCAGGAAGGCGTCCACCAGCCGGTCCAGGGCATCCTGGACCACCCGTCGGTCAAGTCCGCACCGACGGGCCGCCGACTCGACGCCGAACAACACACCTGGATGCGCCCCGGCTCGCCGGAACACCAGCCGGTCCACGTCGCTCAACTCGTCGTACGTGAACTCGAACGTGGACCTGATCGCCCTGTCGCCCAGCCGCAGCTCGTCGAGCCGACGGTCCTCGTCCGCCAAGCGGTCGGCGAGGGCGGACGGAGTCCACCTGGGTCGGGCCCGGAGCCGGGATCCGACGATGCGCACCGCAAGCGGTAGGCCTGCGCAGATCTCGACCAGCCGTCGTGCGCCCGAGGGGTCGGCCGCGACCCGGTCCGCTCCGATCGTGGCGGTCAACAGTTCGAGTGCCTGCCCGGGCGGTAGCGCATCGAGGGTCAGAACTGCGGCTCCCGGCAGATCGGCGATGAGCCGGCGACTCGTGACCAGGGTGAGGCAACCTGCGCCTGCCGGGATCAGCGGTCGCACCTGCGCCGCGTCGAAGGCATCGTCGAGGAGGACGAGAAGCCGTCGGTCCGCGACCGCTGACCGGAAGCGCGAGGACAACTCATCGAGCGTGCCCCGCCGTTCCTCAGCGTCCAGGCCGACCGCCCGGAGCATCCGGATCAGGGCTTCCTGTGGTTGCACGGGAGTGGCACTGGCGCCACCCAGGGCGACGTACAACTGGCCGTCCGGGAAGTGCTCACGGACCCCATGGGCATACGACAGGGCCAGCGCGGACTTTCCCGTGCCCCCCGCCGCGGAGACAACGACGACCTGCGCTCCCCCGCCGACCAGCTCCGCGACAGCAGCAAGCTCCGCCTCGCGGCCGACAAGTCCGGGCGCGACCGGAAGTTCACTCGGCGGAACCGGGTCGTCCGTCGGCGGGGGCACCGGTGACGCAGAAGGCTGGCTGGTCTGTCCCAGCCGGTGCTGCCACAGGGCGAGACCGACGCCGGTGAAGGTCAGGACGGCGACCGTGGGCCAGGCCAACCATCCGTACGCCGCGACCGGCTCGGGCAGGTCACCGCCGGTCGCGACGTTGACCACGACAGCCAGCACGACGGAGAGCAGACTCGATACCGTCACCAGCAGCAGAGCCACCTGCCGGCCAGGACCGCCGACTCCGGGCCCGGTGACACGACGCGGGCCACCACGGCCTCTGACGCCCCTCAACCGACAGCCACCCTCGCCGCGTCGAGGAATGCCAGGCGGTTCACTTCGAGATGGTCCCGGACGCTTTCACCGTCCGGCAGCCCCTCCCAGACGACAAGGTTGAGATCGAGAAAGTAGGCCCGCGCCGCCTCGTGCACCCCGAGCGGGAACGTCAGCCGGATCAACCGCTCCGAGACCCACACCCGGTTCATCACCGCCTGCGTCTCGACGAGCCAATCGTCGCCGACCGACCAACTCGCCGGACGGTTGAACGCGCACCGCTCCGCCTCAGCGGTCACCTCGATGAACCTCTCAAGCTGGGCGAGGCGTTCCGCGCGACGGCTCTCCGCCAGAGCGAGACCCCGCCGCCGTTCCTCGGCCCGCTCCGCCGAGCGCTGGGTCTGATGCTGCACCCCGAAGGACAGAGCGCCACCGAGGGCCACGCCACCCAGCGAAAGCATCGACACCCAGAGATCGCTCGCCATGCGGCCATGATGCCAGTTCCGCTTCACGCGGAAGCGCCCACTCAGTGGGCTGGGGAGCATGGGTGTCATGGGTTGCCAGCGTGGCGTGCCGCCTTACCGGACCCGTGATGACCGGTTACCACCCTGAGCGATATTCGACTGCCAGGAAGGCGGCCGGGGTGACGGCTCAGCCGATCGCGTCGAAATAGCGCGACACCGCCGAGACGTCACCAGCATCGGAGATCAGCGCGATATAGCCGTCGGGACGGATCAGCACGAGGGTGCGGTCGGCCGCGCCGTAGGCCTTGGCAAGATGACCTTCGGTGTCGACGATGTCGTCGGGGTCCGTCGGTTGTCCGACGGCACGGAGAGTCCTGAGACCAGACGCAGGAGCTGCGACCGCAGGCGTGCTCCCGAAACTCAGCAGCGTGAATTGGCCGCCGCACGTCAGGTCGAACAGCCGGCGTTCGCCTTCCACCGTTGTCAGCTTGGTCGCGTCGGGGGCGCGGTCGCCGGCGCGGAGTGGAGCGGACTCTTCGCGGTCGTCGCGCGTCAAGGCGGAGCCGCGATAGCCGACGCTGAGCTGCGTCGTGCTCGCATCGCGGTTGGTAGGGATGCCCTTCTGCTCGAGCGTCTGCTTGAGGCGCGCGTTCGACAGCGCCAATACGCCGGCCGCTACTGGTCGCCGCTCGGCTTCGTAGCTGTCGAGCAGCGCCGGCGAGGCGCCCTGCGCGACCGCCACCAGCTTCCAACCGAGGTTGTACGCGTCCTGAATACCGGTGTTCATCCCCTGGCCACCGGCGGGAGAGTGGATGTGCGCCGCATCGCCGGCGAGGAACACGTGACGCTCGCGATAGCGGTCAACAAGGCGGATGTTGGCGCGCCACAGCGACGACCACGCCGGATCGTGGAGGCGGATGTCGGTGCGGCCGCTGCGATGGTCGAGGACCGATTGCATGTTTGCGAGACTGAGCTCGGTGTCCAGTCCTGGCGCGATGCCGGCCTGGAATTGAAAGGCGTTGGTCGACGGCAGCGGGCAGAGGTTGACGAGGCCCTCCTCGTGGCGCCACATGTGCCAGGCGTCCCGATCGAGGCCGTCGACCTCGACATCGGCGACGATCATCCGAATCTCCTCGCGGGTCTCGCCCTCGAAAGCGATGCCGGCCTGCTTGCGGACGGTGCTGTGGCCACCGTCGCAGCCGACCAGCCAGCGCGCGGTGATCGCCTCGGTCTCGCCGCCGCTGACGACCACTGCGGACACGCCCTCGTCCGACTGCTCGAAGCTGTGGAGCGCGGTGCCGAACTCAACGGTGCCGCCGAGCTCAGCCAGCCGCAGCCTCAGTGCTTCCTCGACCCGCCATTCCGGCGTGATCAGGCTCGCCGGATAGGGGACGTCGGGGCGATCCTTCAACGTCTCGGCACCGCTCAGCGTCACCCGGCCGTCCGGAGCGGTCGAACGGATCGGCATCGCCATCCGACCGTTGGCGATCACGCGTTCGACGATGCCGAGATCGTCGAACACCTCAAGGGTGCGCGGCTGGACGCCCTTGCCCCGCGAGCCGGGCTGCGGGCCGGGGACAGCCTCGATCAGGCGGAACGAGACGCCACCGCGGGCGAGCGCACAAGCCAGTGTCAGACCGGTCGGGCCCCCGCCGACGATCAGCACCGTCGGCGCGTTCCGAACCTGCGGGGACAGCTTCGTCGAGTCGGTCATCTCACCTCCATCCCCAAGAAAGTAATCCCTATCCAACGAGCGTAAGGGCACTTGCTAAGGAAGTAAAGGCTATCTACCGTGGGGTGGGTGACCACCGAGGCACCCAAAGTCGCCCGCCCTCGCCGACACGGCAAACAACTCGAGTCCGCTCTGCTCGCCGCCGCATGGGACGAACTGGTCGAGGTTGGATACGCCCACCTGACGATGGACTCGATTGCTCGACGCGCTCGCACCAGCGAGGCCGTGCTCTACCGCCGCTGGGCCAACAAGGACCAGATCGTGCTCGCCGCGATCACGCATCACCGAAACACCAACCCGGTCGCAGTCCCCGATACCGGCACCCTGCGCAACGACCTGCTCGCCCACCTGGCAGCCTTGAGCGACACTCTCGCCGGCTTCTTCGCCATCGCCGCAGCCGCTGCCTTCTCGGGACTGCTGGCTGACACCGGCCTCACTCCCCACCAGGTCCGCGACAAGATCATGAACGCCCAGCAGCCTCCTCATGGCCGGATCGTCTATCAACGCGCCCACGACCGCGGCGAGATCGATCTCGGGCGGATTCCCTCAGCCGTGCTCGCCATGCCGTTTGAACTGGTGCGACACGACATGCTCATGGACCTCAACCCGCTGCAGCCCGCCCGCATCCAGTCGATCGTCGATGAACTCTTCCTGCCCCTTCTGCAGGACCGGCACTGTCGGGACGGGGGCGTTCTCGGTGAGTCTGCCAAGATCCCCGGACAGCCCCGCCCCTCCACAGCCTGATCCAGGACTTGTCCCGGACCGCTGGCAACGTCCGGGTGGCACACGTCGCTCGCCGTGATCGTCACCATCACCGCGGTTCAGGACCGCGATACCGGACACCGCCAGCGTCCCTTGGGTCCGCAACCCGGGCGAGGGCCTGCAGCAACCCTGGCGCGTCCTGTCCCGACAGCGGCAAAGTTCGACGCTGCACCGATCGCGACTCCTGCGTGACGAGGCGCCTTCGATGGACAGCGTAAGGCCCGGCTACCGCAAGACATCGATCGGCGTCTTGACTCTACGCACCGCCCTGCCCATGATTTACTGCGGCGGTTCAACAGTGAGGGTCAATGTGATGACGCAGGTAGAGCCACCGGCAGGAGACCCCACATCAGCCGCCGCTTTCAGCGAGCCTGGAAAAAATGGCCGACTCGCGCGTGCCAGTTCAGGCACGAGGGACTGGCTGACACGTGGGGCCCATCGGCGGGAACTGAGTGTCGCGAGCCTCGGTTCGGTGCTCCTCGCTGTCGCGATGATCTGGCTGATTCCGCCGTATGCGGTTCGCGTGGTGACTGACGGCGCCAAGACTGTGACGATCGCCGACCCGGCCCACACCATCGTCGGTGACGTGGGTGACCCGACGGCCCAAGCATGGCTGGTGGGATGGGGTGGCCACGCTCTCACCCACGGTCTGCGTGGCCTGTGGGACACCAACGCCTTCTATCCCGACACGTACGGCCTAGCCCTGAACGACAGCCTGCTCGGCTATGCCCCGGCAGGGCTGATAGGCGACGGTGTAGTCGGCGCCGTGCTGCGCTACAACATCCTGTTCGTGCTGGCTTTCGCGCTCGCCTTCCTCGGCGGCTACGCGCTCCTGCGCCAACTTGGCGCGAATAAGGTCGCCGCCGCGGTGGCCGGGGCCGCCCTCGCCTACGCGCCCTGGCGCTACGGCCACGACGGCCATCTGAACATTCTCTCCACCGGTGGTATCACTCTGGCCCTGGCGATGCTGGCGCGCGGCCACGGACTCTCGTTCACCCGCGGCTACCTTGCCGAACGAGTCCGGCCGGGATGGGCGTTCGCTGGCTGGCTGGTTGCGGCCTGGCAGGTCAGCCTCGGCTTCGGCGTGGGGCTGGGATTCGTATACGTCCTCGCCGCCCTCTGCCTGATCACACTGACAGCCTGGCTGATCCACCGCCCACGCCTTAGCCTCCGGCTGATCGTCGGTGATCTGATCGGCGGGCTGATCTTCACCGCGGTGACCGGATACTTCGCGTACGCGTACCAACAGGTGCGCGAGCTCAACCCAAATGTCACCCGGGACTGGGACTACGTCGCGCACTTCTCCCCGACACTGCGCGGACTTCTCGTGGCTCCGCAGTCCTCGCTGCCCTGGGGCACCCTGCACAACGACGCCCGCACCGCTCTTGGTGGCGTACCGACTGAGAAAGTGCTGCTCTGCGGGTTCGCACTGTATCTACTGGCCTTCGCCGGCCTGTTCCTATCCCGCTGGTCACCGGCGCAACGGCTCCTGCTGCTGTTTGGGGCGGTCGCCGGAGTGTTGTTCGCGCTGGGCACGAACGGGCCGATCTACCGCCTGCTCTATCTTTACGTGCCCGGGTTCGATGGATCCCGTACACCAGGCAGGTTGATCTTGTGGCCCACTATCTGCCTGGCCATCCTCGCGGCCGGCCTCGTTACCCACCTGGCCGAGGTGGCTCGCAGGGGCGCCAAGCCGGAATGGTCGGTGGGAGCGGCACGGCTACTCACCGTTCCGTTGCTGGTCCTCGTGCTAGCTGAGGGCCTGCCCGACCTGAACCACCCCCAAACCCCAGCCAAACCGGCCGCGATGGCGCTAGCCTCCGCGCACGCTCCCACCATGGTGTTGCCGTCCAACGACGGCATCGACCTCAACGTCCTACTTTGGTCGACCGACGGTTTTCCCGTCATGGTCAACGGTGCGGCCAGCTACACCACACCCAACCGTCAGGCGATCCGCGACGTTATGGCGACCTTCCCCAGCGAGCTGGCATTGGATCGGTTGCACCAGCTCGGCATCCGCAGCGTCGTCCTGCTGCGCGACCGGGTCCAAGGCACCCCGTACGAACCACTGCTCAACATCCCTGACGTACCCGGCATCACCCGCCATGACGTCGGGCCAGACGTGGTTTACACCATCGACACCAACACGAAGTGATGTTGATCGCCAAACCCGCTCAAGCCCCGGTCGTCTCGGACATCCTCGAGCGACTCGGTGCCGACCGCGGGGCGCGGCGGCGTACCGCACCCGCGATGCCCAACGATGCGCATGAATGACGAACCTAGTTGCCGACCCCGGCAAATGGGGGTTCCCTGTCATCGCTTGGTGAAAGTGGTCGCTGAGCTGTAGAGACATGGCCGAGCGTCCATCGCTCCTTGTCACCGTTCTAACCGTCGCTGGCGAAGGCTCGACCAGCGGCTACTCCCGAGACCTGTTCCCACACTGGATCACCATCAGCGGCAGCTGCAACACCCGCGAACAGGTCCGCTTCGGACCGACGTGATCAGCACCGACACACGGACCGCGCCGACGCCACGTTCCGCGGAACATCTGGAGCGACGGTCGCACCGGGAACCGTGTTCGAATCCGAATGGTCCTGACCGTGTCGGTTCGAATGCTGGCTGCCTGATGTCGTTTCCGATACCGATGTAACCCCAACGACATCAGTCTGGTGTCCGGACGCAGGGAGGCTAGATCTAGTGATTGAACTTGTCACGACACGGAAGAGGTCGTCTGACGGCCGTCTTTCAGGAGCATCGCGGAGTGTCCGGCCGTTTCGTCGGCTGCTGATTGCCCTGGTGGCCGCGCTGACGGCGATGGTTGGCGTTGTCGTCGTCGCGTCGTCGCCGGCTGCTGCCGCCACCAACCAGTTCCGTGGCATGAACTGGGCGGTGCTGGGTGACAACTTCAGTACCGGGCCGCTGGTCGTGCAGGGCCTGAGCTCGTCTGACAGCAACGCGACGGTGCGGGCCAAGGCCAATGCCCTCTACGACGACATGGCCTCCACGATGGGGGTCAACACCGTCCGGTTGCCCATCAACACCCACACGGTCGGCACGGCGTGGTGGGACGCCTACCGCGGCGCCATCGACGCCGCCACCGCCCGCGGATTCAAGGTCATCCTCGCCTACTGGGAGGACGGGGCCGCCTCCGGCGGCCGGATCACCAACCTCGCCGCCTGGAACGCGATGTGGTCCACCGTGACCAACACCTACGGCGCGAACACCAACGTCTACTTCGAGCCGATGAACGAGCCGCACGGTTACAGCTCCGCCGAGTGGCGCACCGTGGCGGCCAACTGGCTCAGCTACCACTACTCGGCCGTTCCCGGTCGGGTACTCATCGGCGGCACCGGCTTCAGCCAGGACCTACGCGACATCTGCAACGACAGCCGCTTCAACGCGACGCTGCTGTCCTTCCACCACTACGCCTTCTTCTACGGCGCGATGACCTACGACGCCTTCCGAAGCCACATCCAGACCCGCCTGGGCAACTGCGCCTCCCGGGCGGTCGCGACCGAGTTCGGCGCGCCCATGAACGACGGCCGCAACTACGCCGACGCCAACAGCACCGACAACTTCGTGCGCTACATCCGCGCCGTCGCCCAGGTCATGCGCGACAACCAGATGGGCGGCACCTACTGGCCCGCCCTCGGCGGCAAACCGGGCACCATCGGCTACGACTGGTACTCCATGTTCTCCCTCACCGGCAGCAACACCAACCTCAACCTGACCATCCGCAACACCACCGGCGCCGACCGGATCCGCTACGCCTGGGGCGACACCATCGGCGGCGACCCCACCACGCCCCCACCCACGACGGGCACGTTCTACCGCATCACCTCCCGGCCAAGACGCAACCACC
>NZ_JAKKFI010000050.1 GCF_022230955.1 Micromonospora cabrerizensis | reverse complement strand
CGGCACCCCCGGCCCAGGACGGCCGGGCCGGCGGGGCACTGGTGGGCTCGGGATCGGCCGCGTCACCGGCCCACGACGGCCGGTCGATGTGGGGCGTACGGCCGGCTCCGGAGCCGGCCCAGGACGGCCGGTCGGCCGGTGTGCCGCTGGTCGGCGTCGGGCCACCGGCCCAGGCCGGGCGCTCCACGGCCAGCGGCGGTGTGCCCGGCGGGGTCAGCGGTGGTGTGCCTGGCGACGGCACGCCCGGCTCGCCGGTCGCGGGTGGGCCCGGGTCGACAGCCTGGAGAGGGCGATCGGTGGGCGGGGCGGCCCAGGTCGGCCGGTCGGCCGGAGGCACGCTGCCCGGTTCGGCCGGGCGCTCCTGCGCCACCTCGGAGGCGGCCTCGCTCCGGACGGGGTCGTACCCGCGGGGCGGCTCGGCGCGGACCGGCTCGTACGGGCGGGGTGACTCGGCCCGCACCGGCTCGTACGGCTGGATGGGCTCGGCGACCCAACCCGGCGCGGACTCGTCCCTGGTCGGCGGGCCGGCCGGCTCGTCTTCCTGCCGGGACCAGGGCGGTGCCCAGCCGCCGCCCCAACTGGGGCGGTTCCAGCTCGGCCCCGACCAGTCCGGCTCGATGGCCGACGATTCCCCGGCCCGGTGCGCGTCCCCGGCGCGGTGCGTCTCTCCCGGGCGGGGGCCTTCGGCGGCGCGACCCGGCTCGGTCGCGTCGGCGTGCCCGGCCGGCTCCGGGGTGCGTCCCGACGCTGCCGGGTGCTCCTGGGCGAGTGGGTCCCGCCAGTCGCGGGACGGGACGGATGGGTCGTCGGCGGCCAGCCGCTCGGCGTTGGGCGCGTGGAAGCCGGGCGGCACCTCGAAACCGGACGCGGCGGTGCCGACGGGCGGCACCTGGACGGCCGGCGGTGCGGAGGTGGGCAGCCCGGGCTCGGCCCAGCGGGCGCGGTGCGAGGTGGCCGGATCGGCGGCGGGGCGTTGGGCGGAGCCGTCAGGCTGGTCGGCTCCCTGCTCCACCCGCGGGACGGGACGTTGGGCGGGCACCACCAGCCGGTCGCTGGCCGGCTCGGGTCGGCCCTCGGCGGGCAGCCCGGGGGGCGCGCTCACCGGCGTGGGACGTCCCACGGTCGGTTCGAGACCGGGACGACGGACGCCGTTGGCCTCGTCGGGGTGGTGCACACCGTTGGCGTGGTGGCCGTTGACCCGGGTCGGCGGGTCGAGGTCACCCGGCGGCCCGGCCAGGGGCGACGGCAGGTCGCCGTGCCGGGTGGAGGAGGTGCGCCAGCCGGACGCGGGGTCGGGCTGCCAACGCGGCGCCTGCTCCCGGGCATCCTCGGGGTCGGCAGCTCGGGGCCACCCACCCGCCGGGGGTGCCCACCCGCTGACGGAACGGCTCGGGTCGTCGTGCTGACCCGCGCCGTCACCGTGCTCTCCCGGGGTAGCGGCTCCGGGTTGACCTGTTTCACTCACCGCGCGCTCCTTGGTCGCCCCCGCTGAGGCTACCGTGTGCCGAGAGTGGCGATAAGTTACAGCGGCGGGCCATTTCCACGACGGTGGTCACGGGCCTCGCCCGGTCTGGGGGGAAAATGCCGGCTCGTACGGAGAACTCGGAGGAACCCATGACCGCTGCGGGGAACGGTGCACAGACCGCTGGACGGCCCACCCGCCTGCCCCGCTCCGCGCGCCGTAAGCAGCTTCTCGCTGCGGCGCAGGAGGTGTTCGTCGCGCAGGGCTACCACGCCGCCGCGATGGACGACATCGCCGAGCGGGCCGGGGTTTCGAAGCCGGTGCTCTACCAACACTTTCCCGGAAAGATGGATCTCTACCTGGCGCTGCTCGACACGCACTGTGACGCCATCGTCGCTCAGGTGCAGGAGGCGATGCGCGGCACCAGCGACAACAAGGAGCGCGTCGGCGCGTCGGTGCGGGCGTACTTCGACTTCGTCGACCACGAGAGCGAGGCGTTCCGGCTCGTCTTCGAGTCGGATCTGCGCAACGACCCGGCGGTGCGGCAACGGGTGGAGCGGGTCGAGCAGGGCTGCATCGCGGCGATCACCGACACCATCATCTCGGACACCGGTGTGAGCCGGGCGCACGCCGAGCTGCTGGCCTCCGGGCTGGTCGGCGCGGCGGAGACGGCCGCGCAGTTCTGGCTGGCCGGTGGCCGGCAGGTGCCGAAGGCCGAGGCCGAGGCGCTGGTGGCCGCGCTGTCGTGGCGGGGCATCGCGAGCTTCCCGCTGCAAGGTGAGTCAGCCTGACCGCCGACCCCGTGATCGGATAGCCTTCGCAGGGCGGTTCTTTCGCCCCAGTTGAGGAGGCACAGTGGAGGTCAAGATCGGCGTGCAGTACGCGCCGCGTGAGCTGGTAGTAGACAGCGCGCAGTCGCCGGCCGAGATCGAGCAGATCGTGACCGACGCCTTCGCCGGTAACGGCGGCACGCTCTCCCTGACCGACGAGAAGGGTCGACGGGTCATCGTGCCGGTCGAGAAGGTCGCCTACGTCGAGATCGCCGAGGCGTCGTCCCGGGCGGTCGGTTTCACCGTCCGCTGACCGGTCCGGCCATCGCGGCAGGTCGGCGTTGGCCCACCTGCCGCAGGCCGGCGCCGGCCTCCCGGGCGGTCAGTTGTTCAGCCCGGCGGCGGCCATCCGTGCGGTGTGCGCGGCGGTGAGCCTGCCGAACAGCCCCGGCACGTCGACCCGGTCGCCCCGCGCGACGAGCGCGGTGAGGGCGGCCCGCTCGGCGGCGACCCCGTTCGCCTGGGACGGCGCCTCGCCGACCAGCCGCCGCGCCCACATGGAGAGCCGGCCGGCCACCCGGGGGTCGTCGGCGACGGCCAGCCGGATCTCCGCCGCGGCGAAGTCCGCGTAGCGGGAGTCGTGCAGGACGTCCAGCACCAGCGCCCGGTCCGGTTTGGCGATCTCGGCCGCGGCCATCTCGTTCGGCGCGGCCCGGCGGTGCAGGTCGGGGGCGAGCCGGGCGTCACCGGCCATCCGCTCGAAGGCGAGCAGTTCACCGAACGCGACCAGGCCCAGCAGGTCGGCGACGGCGGGACCGGGAGTGCTCGGCGTGGACACGAGCGCAGGCTACTGGCCTCCCGTGAGCTGGATTGGCGTGACGTAGGTCACAATTGCTTGCCCCGCGTGGCGAGTGGCCGGATGGGAATCGGGACGGGGGCATCCCTGTTCAGGTAGCATGGAGCAGTTGCCGTGGGCGCCGATCTGATCGAAGCTCAGCCCGCGGCGCGCGTGCGGCCCGGTCCGGCTCGGCAATCTGCCGCCGACCGTGTGGCCCGCGTCATACCGAACGCGCCCTGAGGACATGACGGGCGCACCCACGAGAGGGCACCCCCACATCCACATGAGCGACCTGACTCAAGATTTGCTGGACGGCCAGGAACTGGCCCCCACCGCCCCGGTTCGACCGGAGGCCCCCACGTTCGCCGCACTCGGCGCCCGCGCCGAGACCGTCGAGGCCCTGGCCTCGGCCGGCATCACCCGCGCCTTCGCCATCCAGGAGTACGCGATCCCGATCGCGCTTCGCGGCGTCGACCTGATCGGTCAGGCGCCCACCGGCACCGGCAAGACCCTCGGTTTCGGCGTACCTCTGCTCGACCGCGTCTTCGCCCCGGGCGAGGGCAGCGACGGCGTCCCTCAGGCGCTGGTCGTCGTCCCCACCCGTGAGCTGGGCATCCAGGTCGCGAAGGACCTGGCCGCCGCCGGCCGGACGCGCGGCGTCCGGGTGCTGCCGATCTACGGCGGTGTGGCGTACGAGCCGCAGATCGACGCGCTGCGCAAGGGCGTCGAGATCCTGGTCGGCACCCCGGGCCGGCTGATGGACCTGCAGAAGCAGAAGCACCTCCGTCTGGACCGGGTGCACGCGCTCGTCCTCGACGAGGCCGACCGGATGCTCGACCTGGGCTTCCTCGACGACGTCGAGAAGATCCTGGCGATGCTCCCGGAAGACCGGCAGACGATGCTCTTCTCGGCCACCATGCCGGACCCGATCGTCACCCTGTCCCGGCGGTTCCTGCGTCAGCCGATGACGATCCACGCCGGGCACACCGCGGAGACCGGTCCGTCGCCGCAGACCCAGCAGCTGGTCTACCGCACCCACTCGATGAACAAGGTCGAGGTGGTGGCGCGCATCCTGCAGGCGGAGGGGCGTGGGCTGACCATGATCTTCACCCGCACCAAGCGGGCCGCCGACCGGGTCGCCGAGGACCTCGACTTCCGCGGGTTCGCGGTCGCCGCGGTGCACGGTGACCTCGGTCAGGGTGCCCGTGAGCGGGCGCTGCGGGCCTTCCGGGCCGGCAAGATCGACATTCTGGTCGCCACCGACGTGGCCGCCCGAGGGCTGGACGTCACCGGCGTCACCCACGTCATCAACTACGACTGCCCCGAAGACCAGGACACCTACACCCACCGGATCGGTCGTACCGGCCGGGCCGGCGCCACGGGTGTCGCGGTGACCTTCGTCGACTGGGACGACATGCCGCGCTGGCGGATCATCGACAAGACCCTCGGTCTGGAGATGCCGGAGCCGCCGGAGACGTACCACACGTCGCCGCACCTCTACACCGACCTGCACATCCCGACCGACGTCAGCGGCACCCTGCCGACCGCCGAGCGCACCCGCGCCGGGCTGTCCGCCGAGATCGAAGAGGACCTGGGCGGGACGACGCGCTCCCGCCGGGGCGACAGCGGTGGTGGCCGGAGCCCCCGACGCGGTGAGAGCCGTGGCGAGGGGCGAGGTGAAGGCCGGGGCGAGCGCCGTGGTCGGGGCGACAGCCGCCGCGACCGCTCCGACGCCGGCACGCCGGCCGTGGCCGAGGCACCCTCGATCGCCGAGGCCGCCGACAGCACCGACGAAGGCGCCCGTACCCCGCGCCGCCGGCGTCGCCGCCGGGCCGGCGAGGCGGTTGCCGGTGAGCCGACCGCGGTGATCTCCGCCGACACCGGTCCCACCGAGCCGGCTGCCGCGTCCGACGGCGAGCCGTCGAAGCCGCGCCGCCGCCGGCGCCGTCGTGGTGGCGGTTCCGACGCGGGTACGCCGGCCGAGGCGACCGCGGACTGACCCACAGCCACACCTGACATCCCCCGCACCGCCTCGCGCGGTACGGGGGATGTTCCCTTCCCACCCCACCTGCCGAAGATGGAACGATGCCGGAACCACTGGACGCCGCCCTGACCGAAGTTCGGGCGCTGCTGCTCGACCCCGCACTGACCCGGGCGGTCGCCGCCGGACGACGCCGTGGGCGCCATCCCGTGGTGGCTCGGGCCGAGCTACGGCCGGTGACGCTCAAGGCCGGCCCGCGGATGCAGATCGCCACCTCCGACGGCACGCGCCCGTACACCCGCAACGTCGCCCTCGGCCCGGAGACGGTCCAGGCGGTCGACGAGTTGCTGGCCGAGCCGTTCGGCAACTGGCACGTGGAGACGGCCGACGCGACGCTGCAACTGCGGGTGACCAAGTCCGGCGAGGCGCAGGTGCACCGGGCGGCGACGTCCCGCCCGGCCGCCACGCCGAGTGGGAACGACCGGACGAAGGAATACCTGCTCGACCCCGGTGACCCGATCTTCGCCGAGATCGGCGGCTCGGCGGCCAAACGCCGCCAGGTGGACGCGTTCCTGCGTGCCCTGGCGGCGACCCTGCCCGACGATCTGACCGGCCCGCTGCGGGTGGTCGACCTGGGCTGCGGCAACGCGTACCTGACGTTCGCCGCGTACCGCTACCTGTCGAGCCGAGGGCTCGACGTCAAACTGATCGGCGTGGACGTCCGGGAGGACCAGCGGCGACGCAACACCGAGCTGGCGCAGCGGCTGGGCTGGGCCGACCAGATCAGCTTCGTGGCCGGCACGATCGCCGACGCCGTCGTCGACCCCGCACCCGACCTGGTGCTGGCGCTGCACGCCTGCGACACCGCCACGGACGAGGCGCTGGCCCGCGCGGTGCGCTGGGAGGCCCGCTGGGTGCTGGCCGCGCCGTGCTGCCACCACGATCTGGCGAAGCAGCTCCGCGCCCACCCCACCCCGACCCCGTACGAGCTGCTGACCCGGCAGGGCATCCTGCGCGAGCGCTTCGCCGACGTGCTCACCGACGCGCTGCGCGCCGGGTTGCTGAGGGTGCACGGGTACCGGGCCGAGGTGGTGGAGTTCGTCGACTCCCAGCACACGCCGCGCAACCTGCTGATCCGTGCCCGCCGCACCGGTGGCGAGCCCAGCGGACAGCACAGCGCGGAGTACCGCGAGCTGGTGGACCAGTGGCAGGTCACCCCCCGGCTGGAGACCCTGCTCCTCGCCGCCGAGGAGCCCGCCGCCTAGCGACGGCGATCGCTGCCGCCACTGCGGTCCCGGGCACCGTTGCGCTCGCCGGCGCCACGTTCGAGGACCGAGAGCCGGTCGCTGCCGTTGCGCTGGTTGACCCGTTCACCGTCACCCGGGGCGGTCGGGAAGGGTACGACCTTGCCGGTGCTCTCGGCGTTGCCGGCGGCGGCGAAGGCGTTCCACGAGATGTCGACCAGCAGCTTCTTGGTCTCGGCGTGCCGGATGGCCGCGCTGTACTGCAACGCCATCCGGGCACCCAGCACGACCCCGACCAGCGTGGTGGTGATCGCGCCGGTTGCTGCCAGCACCTGGAGACCGGTCGCGGAACTGGTGCGGAGCACCAGGACCAGCAGCCAGACCCAGAACGCGGCGGCGAAGACGCCAGCCTTGGCGACGAAGAAGAGGCTCACCGCACCGGGCTGGTACGGCTGGGGGCGGCTCGGTTCGGCCATGGTGCTCCTCGGGCGGTGGTGCGGTCGAAAGCGGCAGGGGCATGGCGGGACGGGCACCGAGCTTAGTAGAAGAACGATGATGATCGCTCGATGCAATTTTCAGTTGGCTTGATGCTGCCGCAGAAAAAGTCTCATCCACGGGACAGATTGTGCGGTCAGTCAATTGTTTCCGCCCATGCGCGTACTACCCTCGAAAAGGCGCATCGTCCCGGTGCTGCCGCAGGGGGGAATGACACACAGGGATGGGATCAGCCGAGGTATCACCGCAGATGGCCTTCGCCCGCTTCGTCCGGCGCGCCATCGACGACGCTCGCGACGAACGTGGCTGGACAGTGACCGATCTTGCCTCGCACACGGGCGTGGGACGCTCCACCGTGTTCCGGTGGCTGGCGGGTGACTGGCAGGATTATCCCGAGTTGGCCAAGGTGCGCGGCTTCTGCTCCGCACTGGACCTACCGGTCGCTGCCGCGTTCCGCGCGCTCGGGCTGCCCGACTCCGGCCCCACTCCCCGCCGCCGCAGTGACGACGGCCCGGTCGAGGCGGACGTCCGCGCCATCCTGGACCGGCTGGCCGACCCAACGGTCCCCGCCGAGGAGAAGCACCACATCCGCGACCTGCTCCGCTACCTGGCCCGCCGCCCCATCCGCCGCGCCGGCTAACCCCACCCCCACCCACCCCCCCACCCCACGCCCACCCACCCCCGAGCCCGCGTTGATCATGAAGTTATAGCTGCGACACGCCGCCCGGCGAGGCAATAACTTCATGATCAACGGAGTTGGGGGGGCGGGCCGGGGCCCGGGGGGGTGGGGTGGGGTGGGGGCGGTTAGGGGACTGTGAGGGTGAACTCGGCGGTGTGGACCTCCGCGCCCACCTGGAAGTCCAGGTACAGGCGGTAGCGGCCGGGGCCGGGGGTGGTCAGCCAGAACTTGATCTGGCCATCCACCAGTTCCGGTTCCGGGTGCACGTGCAGGTAGCCGAGGTCGCCCTCGCGCAACGCCACCAGATGCCCGTACGCCCCGAGGTACCGCTCCAGCGCGGCTGCGCCGCCAGCACCGTCGACCCGGAACGTCAGCGGTACGGTCGCCCCCGCCTGCGGGGTGCCCTGGTAGCCGACGGTGAACCGGTCCACGGTCGTCGAGGTGGCCGGCCCCGGCAGCGGACGAGGCTGGTAGTCACCGGGCACGACCAGGTCCGCGCCGAGGGTCACCGCGGTCTGCGCGCCGTTGTCGGCGACGGTGGTGAAATCGGCGTACGCGCGCCAGACCCCGGGCTGCGCGAGGGTCAACGGCACCGACCAGGTGCCGTCCGCCGCCATGGTCGGGTGCAGGTGCTGGTAGCCGGTCAGGTCCCGGCGGACGACGATGAGGTGCATCGGCTTGTCGTGCACGACGGCGAAGCGGGTGACGGGCCGGCGCTGCACGTCGCGCACCTGGAAGCGGAGCTGACCGGGGCGACCGGCCGCGAACTCGGTGGACAGGGGCACCAGGGTGAAGCCGGCTGAGCTGACCGCCAGACCGCCCGGCTCGGTGACCGCGCTCTGATCGGTGCCCGTGGCGCTGCCGTGGTTGTGCGGCCCGATGCCGGGTGGGTCGGTGTGATCGGCGGCCAACGACGGGCTGCCGGTGGCGGTGCCTGTGGTGTTCATCCGGCCGAGGCCGAAACCGAGCAGCACCGCCAGCACCAGCCCACCGACCACCAGCGCCAGCCGGAGGGTGCTCCGGTCGGGCGCGGCGGAGACCTGGTCAGGCACCGCCGACGCCCAGCACGTGGCCCGCCTCGTCCACGACAGTCCCGCCGGGGACGGTGCTGGGCTGCTGGTCGGTCATACCGCCCACGGTACCGCCGCGTCGGGGCGGCCCAGGCCGACGCCCGCACGGCGTGGCGACGGTCGCATTCGACGCCGCCCGGGAACTTTCCCAACCCGACCGGCGCAGACCCCGCCGCAGCGCCGAGCAACACCCGCAACCAGGCACGGACGGCGCGCCACGAACCCGAGCAACGCCATGCCGTAGTGCTGTCGGTTCAGCCGGCGACGGCGAGGGCGAGCGGGAGCACGTCGGGTGCGCCGGCCCGGCGCAGGGCCCGGGCCACCAGCGTCATCGTCCAACCCGAGTCGATCAGGTCGTCGACGAGCAGCACCGGGCCGTCGAGGCCGGCCAGGGCTTCGGCCAGGTCGGCCGGCACGGTGAAGGCGTCGTGCAGTGCGCGTACCCGCTGGGCGCTGTTGCCGCGCGGCCCGGCCGGACCGCCCGGACCGGTCGGGGTCACCTCGCCGAGCAGCGGCAGCCGTCCCACGGCGGCGATCCGCTCGGCGAGCGAGCCGACCAACCGGGGCCGTCGCCGCGAACCGACCGCGACCACCCCCACCGGCCGGCGGGGCCACGGGTCGTCGCCGTGCGACCACGCCTTCAGGACCTCCACCACCGCGCTGGCGACGTCGTCGGGCAGCGGCGCGTCCGGCGCCTCCGGGCCGACGAGATCACGCAACCGGCCACCCCAGCCGAGGTCGGAGAGGCGCCCGACGGCACGGCCGGGCAACGCCTGCTCCGCGGGGGCGATCCGGCCCTTGAGGGGTACGCCCACCGCGTCCAACCCGGTCGGCCAGAGCTTCTTCGGGGCGATCTCCACGCCGGGGCGACCCAGGAAGGTCTGCGCGGCGGCGAGCGCGGCCGTCGACACGTCGGCGGAGAAGAGCGGGTCGGCGCACCGGTCGCACCGGCCGCAGTCGGTCGCCCCGGTGTCGTCCAGGCGTTCCCGTAGATACCGCATCCGGCAGTCGCTCGTGGTCGCGTACTCCCGCATGGCCTGTTGCTCGACGGTGCGTGCCTCGGCGACGCGGCGCAACCGGGCCTCGTCGTAGACCCAGGGCTCGCCGGTGGCGAGCCAGCCACCGCGCACCCGGCGGACCGCGCCGTCCACGTCGAGCACCTTGAGCATCAGCTCCAGGCGGGTCCGGCGCAGGTCGACGAGCGGTTCGAGGGCCTGGGTGGAGAGCGGGCGGTCGGGGTGCAGGGCGGCCAGTACGGCACGCACCTGCTGCTCGGGTGGGAACGCCAGCGAGGCGAAGTACCGCCAGATGGCGGCGTCCTCGACGCCGGGCAGCAGCAGCACCTCGGCATGTTCGACGGCGCGGCCGGCACGGCCGACCTGCTGGTAGTACGCGATCGGTGAGGGCGGCGCGCCGAGGTGGACGACGAAGCCCAGGTCAGGCTTGTCGAAGCCCATGCCGAGGGCGCTCGTCGCGACCAACGCCTTGATCTTGTTGTCGAGCAGGTCCTGTTCGGCGGCGCGCCGGTCGGCGTCGTCGGCCTGCCCGGTGTACGACGCCACCGGGTAACCCCGGGAGCGCAGGAACTCGGCGGTCTCCCCCGCTGCCGCGACGGTCAGCGTGTAGACGATGCCCGAGCCGGGGAGCTGGTCCAGGTGGTCGGCGAGCCAGGCCAGCCGGTGTGCCGGGCTGGGCAGGTCGAGCACCCCGAGGCGCAGTGACTCGCGGTCCAGGGTGCCGCGCAGGATCAGGGCGTCGCCCAACTGCTCCGCCACGTCCTGGGTGACCCGCGAGTTGGCGGTGGCGGTGGTCGCCAGCACCGGGGTGCGCTCGGGCAGCTCGGCGAGGAAGGTGCGCAGCCGCCGGTAGTCCGGCCGGAAGTCGTGCCCCCAGTCGGAGACACAGTGGGCCTCGTCGACCACCAGCAGCCCGGTGGTGGCGGCCAGCTTCGGCAGCACCCCGTCGCGGAAGTCCGGGTTGTTGAGCCGTTCCGGGCTGATCAACAGCACGTCCACGGCACCGGTCTGGATCTCCGCGGTGATCTGGTCCCACTCGTCGAGGTTCGCCGAGTTGATCGTGCGGGCCCGGATGCCGGCCCGGGCCGCCGCCTCCACCTGGTTACGCATCAGCGCCAGCAGCGGCGAGACGATGACGGTCGGGCCGTGCTCCCCGCGTTCGCGCAGCAGTGCGGTGGCCACGAAGTAGACCGCCGACTTGCCCCAACCCGTCCGCTGCACACAGAGCACGCGTCGCCGGTCGACGACCAGTGCCTCGATGGCCCGCCACTGGTCCTCACGCAGCCGGGCGTGATCACCGGCCAGCCGGCGCAGCACCGCCTCGGCCCGCTCCCGTACCGCTGCCCGCTCTGCTGTCTCCACCCGGCATTTCTACCAGCCCACGCTGGCGAACCCCCACGATCAGCGGGGCCCGGTGGGCCCCGTCTCCACCGCCGCCGGCGTGTCCGCCGGAGCAACGGGCGGCGGCAGGAAGAGCAGGACGCCGCGGAGCGCGTCGACAACCTCGGGGGGCAGTGGGCAGCGCCCGGCCAGCTCCTCCATCGACGCGTACGGGCCGCGCACCCACCGGTCCATCGCCACCTGCCGGCGTTGCGCGTCGGTGAGCCAGGGCAGTGTGGCGAGCACGTGGTCGGGTACGGCGTTGACGTCGACGAGCCCGCCGTCGTCGAAGGCGCGGGGCAGGTCGGGCCGGCCGATCGCGAACTCCAGACGCGCCGAGGGATAGCGGTGCAGCAGGTTGCGCGCCTGCTGGCGGCGCACCCGGCGCTCCTCGTCACGTGCCTGGACCGCCTGCGGCCGGCCGGTGACCCGCTCCCAGACCCACCGGTTGAGCAGGACCACGTGCAGGGCGCCCACCAGCCAGCAGAGGCCGATCACGCCGAGCCCGAAGAACGCCTCGGCCGCCGAGTCCTCCTTCTCCAGGTCGTCGGTGGCGATCATGAAGACCAGCAACACCGCGGTGAGGAGATAGCCGACGGCCGCGAGGCCGAGCCGTCGACTGCGGCGCCGCACCGCGTACGCCAGCATCACCAGCCAGGTGCCGGTGCCGAACGAGAGCAGTGGCAGGAGGGTGCCGGCGACGGTGGCCGTGGTGCTCACCCACGTCGGCAGCGGGTGCCGCTCCCGGCGCGGCTGGTCGACCGCGAACGGGGACGGCGGCCCGGCGGGCAGGCCGGGCCGTGCGGGGTACAGCGGCGAGGGGAGATCCGCGTACGGCGGAACGGCCGCCTGAAACGGCGGAGGCGACGCTTGGGGCGACGGGCCCGGGGCCTGGGCCGGTGGGGTCCCCTGGGGCGGTGGGGTCGACGCCTGGGCCGGAAGGGCCTGGGCGGGTGGTGATGCGGCGGGCGGCGCGGTCGGGTTGGTGGGCGCCGGGTGAGGATCGGCGGACGGTTGCGCCGGCACCGTGCCGTCCGTGTGAGCCGAGGCGGGCCACCCTGTTTCCGAGACGCCGGCGGTGAGGGTCGGGTCGGCACGCAGGATCCGCCCGTGCAACTCGCGGAGCGCCTCGCCGGGCCCGATGCCGTACTCCTCCCGGAGCAGGCTGTCGATGTCCCGGTACGCGGCCAACGCCTCGGCCTGCCGTCCGCTGCGGTACAGCGCCAGCATGTACTGGTGGCGCAGCCGCTCCCGGACCGGGAACTCGGCCACCAACTCGACCAACTCGCCGACCAGCTCGCGGTGCCGCCCGCTGTCCAGTTTCAGTTCCGCGCGGGTCTCCAGGGCGACGGCCCGCAACTCCACCAGGCGGTGCCGGGCGGCCTCGAACACTCCCCCGGAAAAGCCGGTGAACGGCTCTCCGCGCCACAGGTCCAGTGCGGCGGTCAGCTCGGCCAGTGTCTGCTCCGTACGGCCGGGCTCGTGCCGGCGTCGGGCAGCCTGGACGCCCCGCTCGAAACGGACCGCGTCCACCGCCTCGGGATCCACCCGCAGCAGGTAGCCGGCGTCGGTCAGGCTGAGCACCTGCCCCGGCGTACGCGGTGACCGGTCCGGCTCCAGCACCCGGCGCAGCCCGGCGACGTACTTCTGCACCACGTTGGGGCCGTTCGCGGGCGGATCGTCCGGCCAGACCGCCTCGACGATCTGCCCGGTTGCCACCGGACGACCCGTGGAGAGCAGCAGCACGGCCAACACCGCGCGCTGTTTGCCGGGACCGAGGTCGATCTCACGGTCGGCATACCAGGCCCGCTGAGGCCCGAGGATCTCGAAACGCAGCGTTCCTGACATGCGAGTTTCCGCTCCTGACACCCCCGACGATCGCCGGACGGCAGTGCCCGGCAGCCGGACGGCAGCATATCGGCAGCCGTACCGCCGTGGGCACCGGAACCATGGTCATCGGCACAAGCCACGCAGCGAGAAAGAGAAATGTGATGACACAGGCAATGGGCAGCGCGGGCACCATCCGACGGACGGTCGGCGCGGTCGCCGCCATGCTGGCGACGACCACCCTCCTCGGTGGGTGCGGGCCCAAGAGCGAGCCGGCCTCGGCACCGCAGAGCGGCCCGAGCGCCAGCCCGACCGTCGACCCGAAGCAGGCGCTCCTCGACGCCGTTCCGGACGGCACCGAGGGAACGTTCACGTTCAGCGGCAAGGACTCCTCCAACACGCACAGCGGACGGGTCGACCCGTCTTCGAAGGCGGTCGAGCTCACCACCAGTGGCGCGCCGGACTCCGACGGCATCACCACGAAGATGTCGTTCCTGCTCATCGGCGAGGAGGTCTGGCTGAAGGCGAAGTTCAGCGGCCAGCCGGGCCTGCCGAAGTTCCCGGACAAGTGGATGAAGCTGGACCGCACGAAGCTGACCGGCAGCGACATCCCGGCCTACGACGGTGCGGACCAGGGCAACGCCGGCCCGCTCATCGAGGCGGCCACCTCGGTCAAGGAGCAGAGCCCGGGGCAGTACGTCGGGGTCGTCGACGTGAGCGCCGGCAACGCGGCCCAGGTGCTGGAGGACGGGGAGGCGGCAGCGCTCGGCGAAGCTGCCAGGACGGTGCCGTTCACCGCAGTCGTCGACGCGGACAAGCACCTGACCTCGCTGACGCTGAAGATCCCGGCCGCCGGCAAGGCGAAGGCGTACGACTACGTGGTCACCTACGCCGGCTACGGCACCACGCCGAAGATCAGCGCGCCAACCGGCGCCACAGCAACCAAGGCCCCAGCGATGGCCTACGAGATGCTCAACAGCTGACCAGGACGCGAAAGGGCGGCGGCCACACGGGGGGCCGCCGCCCAACTCCGTCGATCATGAAGTTATCGACATCCGCCACGGCGTGTCGTGGCCATAACTTCATGATCGACGGAGTGAAGGGGTCAAGGGGGGGTCAGGGGGTCAAGGGGGGGTCAGGGGGGTCAGCGTGGGGGGCGGGGGCGGAGGGAGCGGGTCAGGTGGGCTATTCGGGGGGCCAGGCTCGTCAGGCCTCCGGGGAAGAAGTAGACGGCCAGGATGAAGACCGTGCCCAGGACGAACAGCGGCTGGCTCAGCGGGTGGCTGAGGACGGCCGGCAGGCTGTCCACCGCGTCGCTCGTACCGAACGCGGTGAGCCGGTGGTCCAGGTACATGTAGAGCACGCCGCCGAGCACCGGCCCCCACCGGGTGCCCGGCCCGCCGAGCACCACCATCACCAGCAGCGACAGGGTCAGTTCGGAGGACGTGATGTGCGGCGACGCTCCGCCGACGATCAGGACGTAGACCACCCCGCCCGCCGACGCCAGCCCACCGGCCAGGGTGAACGCCACCAGCTTGTAGCGGTACGGGTCCAGCCCGAGCACACCGATCCGCCGCTCGTCGTCACGGAGCCCGGCGAGCACCCGACCGGTCGGGGAACCGCTCACCCGGTGCACCACGAAGACCACCAGCGTCAGGTACGCGAGCGCCAGCCAGTACAGGTTGACCGTGTTGGTCACCCCCACCAGCCCGGCGGGCAGGCCGGACACGTCCAGCGGCAGACCCTCCTCGCCACCGGTGAGCCCGCCGAAGTCGCGGGCCACCAGGATCGCGCCGACCTGAGCAAAGGCGAGCGTGACCATGGCGAACGCGATACCCACGGTTCGCAGCGCCACCGCGCCGAGCAACGCGGCGAGGATCGTCCCGCCGGTGATGGTCAGCAACGCCGCCTGCCACAGCGGCAGACCGGCCCGGGTGATGAGGATGTCGGTGCCGTACACACCGGCGGCGAAGTACAGCGCGTGCCCGAAGGAGAGCATTCCGGTCCGGCCGAAGAGCAGGTCGTACCCGGCCGCCAGACCACCGAAGATCAGGCAGATGGCGAGCAGTTGCAGGGTGCCGGGCGAGTTGACCGGCCCCTCGAAGATCCCCGGCAGGGACATCGTCGAGTACGGCAGGATCGCCAAGACGACCAGCGCGACCAGTGGCAGGAACGGGCGGACCCGGTGCCACCGCCCCCGCTGCGGGGTCAACTCGTCGGGCACCTGCGCGGGGGGCGCGTCGATCACTGTCATGCCGTTGCCACCTTTCCGGCGATGCCCTGCGGGCGCAGCAGCAGCACCACGGCCAGCAGCCCGACCACGCAGATGTCGCCCAGCCCGGACGTGCCGTAGTAGTTGACGAACTGCTGCACCAGGCCGACCACGACCGCCGCGTACGCGGAGCCGACCACCGAGCCCATCCCGCCGATCACCACCACGATGAACGCGAAGATCAGCAGCGAGCCGCCCTGACCGGGCGATACGGTGCCGAAGTAGACCCCGCCGAGCGCACCGGCGAGCGCGGCGGCCGCCCCGCCGATCGCGAAGACCAGCGTGAACGCCTTGCGCACGTCGATGCCGAGGGCGGTCACCATCTCCCGGTTCTCCACCCCGGCCCGGATCACCAGGCCGTACCGGGTCCAGCGCAGGAACGCCAGGATCGCGCCGAGCACCAGCACCGCCGCGATGATCAGCAGCAGGCCGCCGTTGGGCACCTGGGCGCCGAGGATCCCGGTCACCTGCCGAGTCCAGTCGGGGCGCGGGAACGGGCGGGCGTCGGCACCCCAGGTGGCCTGCAACAACGCCACCCCGGCCAGGGACAGCCCGACGGTCACCAGCACCTGCTCGATGGTGCGGGAGTACAGCGGGCGGATCAGCACCAGCTCGACCAGGATCGCGACCAGCGTGCCGGCGGCCACCCCGAAGGCGACCGCGAACACGAAACCGAACCCGTCGGAGCCCGCGCCCGGCAGGTTGCCCGCCGCCCACCAGGTGCCGTACGCGCCCACGCCGAGGAACAGCCCGTGCGCGAAGTTGAGCACGTCGGCCAGACCGAAGACCAGGGACAGGCCGGATGCGACCAGGAAGTACAGCGCCGCCAGGCCCAGTCCGGTCAACGCCAACAGAATCACGGTCCCCATCAGAGCTGGTCCTCCCTCGCGACTGCGGGGCTCGCAAGCTCACTCCTCGCGCTCGGCGTGGCCGCCTCCGCGGAGCCCACACCCAGCAACGACTTGGTCAGCGCCGTCTCCAACAACAACTCACGGGCGTCGCCGGTCCAGGCCACCTTGCCGGCGGCCAGCACCACCGCGTCGCGGGCCAGTCGGCGTACGACGGCCAGGTTCTGCTCGACGAGCAGCACCGGCACCGACTCCGCGACCCGTTCCAACACCTCGGCCACCTCGGTCACCACCTTCGGCGCCAACCCCTTGGTCGGCTCGTCGACCAGCAGCAGCCGGTTGTCGTTGAGCAGCACCCGCCCGATCGCGAGCATCTGCTGCTGCCCACCGGAGAGCGAACCCGCCCGTTGCCGTCCGCGCCGGTCCAGCTCCGGGAAGAGCGCGAAAACCTTGTCGTACGCCGGGGTGGTGCCGCGCCGCTCGGCGAGCCGCAGGTTCTCGGCGACGGTGAGGCCGGCGAACACACAGCGGTCCTCGGGGACGTAGCCGAGCCCACCGCGGACCAGCCGGTGCGTGGGCTGGGCCAGCAGGCTCTGCGCACCCATCCGGATGGTGCCGCGGACCTCCCCCGCGGGTGGGGTGAGGCCGACGATCGCGCGCAGCGTGGTGGTCTTGCCGACGCCGTTGCGGCCGAGCAGGACGGTCACGCCGGTCGGGGCGACCGCGAAGGACACCCCCTGGAGGATGTGCAGCCCGGAGATCCGGACCGACAGGTCCTCCACGGTGAGAACTGGTTCCATCAGGGCCGCTTCCGTTCGCGACTGCGGGGCTCGCAAACCCGGCTCACTCCTCGCGCTCACAGCGACTCCCCCAGGTAGGCCTCTTGCACCGTGGGGTTGGCCATCACCGTCTCCGGGGTGTCGCAGGCCAGCAGCGCGCCGTGGTGCATGACGGCGATCCGGTCGGCCAGCTCCAGGATGACGTCCATGTGGTGCTCGACCATCAGCACCGCCCGGCCGCTGTCCCCGGTCAGTGACTTGATGACGGCCACCAGTTCGGGGATGTCCTCGGCGCTGACGCCGGCCATCGGTTCGTCCAACAGCATCACCCGTGGTTCACCGGCGAGCAGCAGGGCGATCTCCAGCTTGCGCTTCTCGCCGTGGGCCAGGGTGCCGGCGAGTGCCGTACCCCGGTGGGCGAGGCCGACCCGGTCGAGCGCCGCGTCGGCGGCGGCGGCGACCTCCCGGTCGGCCGCCGCCCGCCGCCACAGTGCCATCGAGCCCCCGCGGTGCGCCTGCACGGCGAGCCGGACGTTCTCCCGGACGCTGAGCGAGCCGAAGACCGAGGACGCCTGGAAGGTACGGCCCAGGCCGAGGCGTGCCCGCCGGTGCGGCGGGAGCGCCCCGATGTCCTGACCGTCCAGAACGACCCGGCCTTCCGTGGCCCGGCGCAGGCCAGTGATCAGGTTGAACAGTGAGGTCTTGCCGGCGCCGTTCGGCCCGATCACGCCCAGGAACTCCCCGGGCGCGAGGTCGAGGTAGACGCTGTCGACGATGGCGACCTCACCGATCCGCCAGGTCAGACCGCGGGTGGCGAGCATGGGTCAGCCCTTCATGGCCACGGCCGGTGGCGCGGTCTCGTCACCGGTGAGGCTCTTCTGCGCGGTGGCCGTGAACTCGGTGCCGCTGCCGGTCAGCTTGGCCTGGAACATCGGCTGGAGCAGCGCGTGGTCGGCGGCCCGGATGGTCATCTTGCCCTTGACCCCGTCGAAGCTCCAGCCCTCGAGGCCGGTGACCATCTTGTCGACGTCGTCCCCGCCCTCCTGCGCCGCGCGGACCACCATCTGGGCGGCGGCGAAGCCGTCCGGGTGGAACAGGTCGATGGTGGAGACCTTGGCCTTCAGCGCCTTGCTGGCCTCGGTGTCGCTGGCACCGTCGAAGTAGTGCGACAGGAAGGAGATCTTGGCACCGGCGGTGCCGAAGGTCTGCCACGAGGCGCGGATGTCCAGGCCGGTGACGACAGTGGTGGACGAGAGCACGCCCTGCTGGTCGAGGGTCTGCCACATCGCCGGGGCGGTGGTGCCCGCCCAGGCCACGAAGAGCAGGTCCGGCTTCGCCGCCTTGATCTGGCTGGCGAACGGGGTGAACTCGGTGGCGCTGGCCGGGGCCCGGACACTGCTCACGTTGGCGCCCGCGGTGCCGATGACGGCCTTGACGGCTGCCTCGTTGGCGTCGCCGAACGCGCCGTCCTGGGCGAAGACCACGACCTTCTTGCCGGCCGGGTCGCCGATGAACGACTTGGCGGTCACCACGTCCTGGTAGGACTGCCGGCCGGAGCGGAACGTGTACTTGTTCGCGCCGGTCACCGCGTCGGTGGCGGCCGGACCGGAGATGAACAGGACCTTGTTCTGCGCGGCGATCGGCGCGACCTGGAGCGCCACGCCGGAGGCGGTGGACCCGGCGATGATCTTCGTGCCCTTGCCGATCAGGTCCTTCGCGGCGGAGACCGCCTTCGCGGGGTCGCCCGCGTCGTCGACCTCGGTCACCTCGATCTTCCGGTCACCGACCTTGCCGGTGCCCTTGGTGGCGAAGTCCAGCCCCGCCTTGAAACCCTCGATGTACTGCTTTCCGTAGCTGGCCAGCGCACCCGACTGGGAGTACACCAGGCCGACCTTGACCGGCGCGGCGTTGTCGCCGCCGCCGGAGGCGGTGTCCTGCGGGCTACCACAGGCCGTGGCGGCCAGCGCCGCGGCCATCATCGTGGCGGCGGAGAGGAACACCCGCCGCGTCGTCCGGACCGTCATTGCGACTCCACATGAGGACTCGGAGGGAGAGAACTTCTTCGTGACGGCTCACGCTAGAAGTGACGTCACCCACGAGCTATGTGGCAGAAACACACAAGTAACAGGAATGAGGTGGCCGGGGGTTACAACTGGCCGCGCGGTCACCGGAAAGCCGGCGCTCCCGATGGCCTGAACCCCCACGGACCACCCGAGGTCTGTGTCGCCTCGCCCCATCTGCCCCGATCGTCAACCGCAGGGACCGTCGCGGCAGGGTTCCGGGGCTGCACGCCCAAGATCGTGCTCGATCCAGGTTGTAGTGGCCCGGAATCGCCGCGATACCACTACATCCTGGATCCAGCGTGATCTTCGGGTGGCCGGGCGCGGACGCCGCGTACCCCCGGATGTGCCGTTGGCCCGCCGTCCGGGTGACGGACGGCGGGCCAGCGGGTGGGCCGGGCGTGATCGGCCCGGCGGTCGGCTCGGAGCGGATCAGCTCCGGGCCGAGGTCGGCTCGGCGGGCAGGTTCCCCGCCGACGGGCGGAGGGGTCAGTTCCCGGCGAGACCGGCGAGGGCGGCGACGGCGGTGTCCGGGTGGTCGCTGAAGACGCCGTCCAGGCCCAGGCCGAGGAACAGCTCGTACTCGGCGGTGATGTCACCACGCGCGTTCGGGTCGGTGCCGATCCGGAAGTCCACCGGGAGGAACTGGTTCTCCGCGCGGAACGTCCAGGAGTGCACGAGCAGCCGCTCCCGGTGCGCGTCGCGCACCACGTTGGTGGGGGCAAGCAGAGCGCCGGCGGCGTTCCGGGGCACGAGCAGGTTCTTGTTCGCGCCGATGCCGTCGGCGTACCCGGCGATCCACCTCAGCCCGGCCGGCGTGACCAGGTCCTGGTAGCTGCGGGTGTCACCGGCCACGGTGAAGTCGTACGGGCGGCCGGCGGCGTCGAGCAGTTGGACCAGCTTCACGTCGGTGATCCGGCTCAGCTTGCGCAGGTTGGCCGTCTCGAACGACTGGATGAAGACCGGCGAGTTCCTGCGGTCCAGCTTGTTCTGCCGCAGCACCCGCAGCAGCGGCTCCTCCAGCGGCAGGCCGATCGACGTGAAGTAGGTCGGGTGCTTGGTCTCCGGGTAGATGCCGATGGTGCGGCCCCGTGTCCGCCCCTCGGTCCGGGCCAGGTCGATGACCTCCTGGAGGGTGGGCACCTCGAAGCGGCCGTCGAAGGCGGTGTTGGCCACGCGGACCTGCGGCAGTCGCTCCTTGGCCCGCAGCGTCTTCAGCTCGGCCAGGGTGAAGTCCTCGGTGAACCACCCGGTCACGGCCACGCCGTCGATGGTCTTCGTCGCCTTGCGGGCCGCGAACTCCGGGCGCGTCGACACGTCGGTGGTGCCGGAAATCTCGTTCTCGTGTCGGGCCACCAGGACGCCGTCGGAGGTCGACACCAGGTCGGGCTCGATGTAGTCGGCGCCCATCCTGATCGCCAGCCGGTACGCCTCCAGGGTGTGTTCCGGCCGGTAGCCGCTGGCGCCTCGGTGACCGATCACGATCGGCCGGTCGTTCGCCCGGGTGCGGTCCGCGCCGGTGGAGGGCTCGGCGGCCGCGATGGTGGGCACGGCCACGGCGGCGGCGAGCAGCACGCCGGCCAGGCCGAGGGTCGAAAGGGTACGTCGCAACGCCGTCTCCTGTCGTGGGGGTGAGCCGCTTCAGCAGACCGCCCCGGATTGGCCGGCAGTTGGTCGAGGGTTGGCCGGGAGGTGAATCTCCGGAATGAGCGTTCCCGCTCCGGGCGACGGGCGGGAAAGGAAGATTGTCTGGTGCGCCGGTTTTTCCGCAACCCCGTGCGGCTGGTGCCGCTGGGGTTCCTGGTGCCGATCCTGCTGGGTACCGGGCTGCTGATGACCCGCTGGTCGACCATCGAGCATGAGCGCCCACCCCTGGTCACCGCGTTGTTCACCGCCACGTCGGCGGTGTCGGTGACCGGGATGGCGATCAACGACACCCCCAACTACTGGTCCGGCGCCGGCCTCGTGGTGATCACCCTGCTCACCCAGCTCGGCGGTCTCGGCATCCTCACCGCCGCGGCGCTGGTCATCCTGGTGGTCTCGCGCCAACTCGGCCTGCGTAACCGGCTGCTCGTGCAGGCCGAGACGGCGGAGTTCGGCATCGGTGACGTGGGCCGGCTGCTGCGCCGGATCGCGATCACCGTCTTCGCCTGCGAGGCGGTGATGACCGCTGTGGTCGCCGCCCGGCTCTGGTGGGCGTACGACTATTCGCCCGGGAGAGCCCTGTGGTCGGGCGTGTTCCACGCCGTCCAGGCGTTCAACAACGGCGGTTTCGCGCTCTACACCGAGGGCCTGCTGGCCTTCGCCCGCGACCCGTGGGTGTCATTGCCGTTGGCGTTCGGGGCCATCGTCGGCGGGCTGGGGTTTCCCGCCCTGTTCGAGGCCGTCCGGGAGTGGCGCAAGCCGGCCGGGTGGGGAGTGGCCACCAAGCTGACCATCTGGGGCAGCGTCGCCCTGCTACTGCTCGGCTTCGTCGGCCTGCTCGCCGCCGAGTGGACCAACGCCAGCACCATCGGCTCGTACGACGCCGGAGGCAAGATGCTCGCGTCGTTCACCCAGATCGCGTTGAGCCGCACCGGTGGTTTCAACGTGCTCAACATCGCCGAGCTGCAGGAGGAGAGCTACCCGCTGCTGATCGTGCTGATGTTCATCGGCGGTGGCAGCGCCAGCACGGCCGGCGGCATCAAGGTGTCCACGTTCTTCCTGCTCGCGTTCACCATCTGGGCGGAGTTGCGCGGCGAGCCCGACGTGACGGTCGGGCACCGCCGGGTGGCCACCGCGAGCCAGCGGCAGGCCGTGACAGTCGCCCTGCTCAGCGTCGCGCTGGTCACGGCCGGGACCATGCTCCTGCTGCTGCTCACCGAGGGCGTGCGGTTCGTCGCGGCCCTGTTCGAGGTCACCTCCGCGTTCAGCACCACCGGGCTCACCGTCGGTCTGGCCAGCGAGCTGCCGGCCAGCGGCCAGCTGGTGCTGACCGTGCTGATGTTCATCGGCCGGGTCGGGCCGCTCACCCTCGGGTCGGCGATCGCCCTGAACACCCGGCGCAGGCTCTACCGCTATCCCCAGGAACAACCCATTGTCGGTTAGCAGCGAGGAGGGTCGAGGTGTCGGCGAGACGATCGGACGGCGGCGGCATCGTGGTGATCGGGTTGGGTCGCTTCGGCTGCCATCTGGCCGCGGCGCTCACCCGGATGGACCGCGAGGTGCTGGCCGTCGACCGCAACCCGGATCAGGTGCAGCGTTTCTCGGCGCAGCTCGACCGGGTGGTCCAGGCCGACGCGACCGAGGAGGGCGCGCTGCGGCAGCTCGGCGTCACCGGCTTCGGCCGGGCGGTGGTGGCCATCGGGGCGTCGGTGGAGGCGAGCGTCCTCACCGTGCTGGCGTTGGTGGAGCTGGGTGTGCCGCAGATCTGGGCGCGCGCCACCTCGCAGAAACACGCCAAGATCCTGTCGTCGGTCGGCGCGCACCACGTGATCTTCCCGGAGGCGGAGACCGGCGAGCGGGTGGCGCACCTGATCGTCAGCCGGCTGCTCGACTTCATCGAGTTCGACGACGACTTCGCGATCGCCACCGTCCGGGTGCCGGAGTCGCTCGTCGGGCGCACCCTGCTCGACCTGCGTCCGGAGGAGCGCTCCGGGGTCCGGGTGATCGGCGCGAAGGTGCCCGGTGAGCGCTTCCGGTACGCCTCGGACGACACGGCGCTGGCGCAGGGTGGGCTGCTGGTCGTGGAGGGTGGGATCGACCAGGTGCAACGGTTCGCGGGGCGACGCTGACCGTCACTTCTTACCGCCGTGCCCCTTTCCCTTGCCCTTGGTCACCTTCCCGCTTTTCCCGAACCACCACCCGGCCCCTTGCCCTTGCCGGGCTTCTCAGGCTTGGCCTTCGTCGCGCCGCTGCCCGAGTGGGAGCCGCCCGAGCCCGGGCCGCCGCCGGCTGGCCCTGCCTTCGGCGGGGCCTTGGGCGGAGACTTCACCGTGGTGGCCGCCGTACTCGGAGCGGCGGTGGACGGCGTGGTGCCGGCGACCCCGGAGACGCGTACGCCGCAGGTCACGTCGCCGAGCCGGAACTCCACCGGCAGCGGGTTCGCCCCGCTGTACTTCCCGGTGAGGGTGAGCTTCTCGGCCGCGCCGGGCGCCAGCGTGGTGCGCTCGGCCACCGGCCGGACCAGCACCGTGCTCCCCTCCTGCTGCACCGGCGCGGGCTCCGCCCTCGTGACGGTCTGCTGACCGGGGAAGGTGAAACTCATCGCCCAGTCCCGCAGCTCACGGTCACCGGTGTTGGTCAGTGTCAGCTCGGCGGCGAAGTCGGTGCCGGAGTCCGCCCGCAGCGCGTACGAGACCTCACACGGCACCTTCCCCGGCAGACCCATCCGGGCCTCGGTGGTCGGCCGACCCTCACCACTGGCCGGGGTACGCGAGGTGAACCCCCACATGACGCCGGTGACCGCGATCAGCCCGACGGCAGCCACCCCGGCCTCCACCCGCCGACGACGGCTCACCCGCTGGCGCACCCGCTGGTCCCGCTGGCGGGTACGGGATATCGGCAACGCGTCGGTCTCCGCCGACCAGGGCAGGATCGTGGTGCCCGCGTTGGCGAGCTCGGCCTCGTCCAGTGGCCCTCCGGCCGGGGACACCGGCACCGCCGCCAGCATCCCGGCCGCGTCGGCGAGCGTCCGGGCCAGCTCGGCGGTGGCCGGCCGGTCCCCGGGTTGCTTGGCCAGGCAGCGCCGCACCAGGTCGGTCACCCCGTCGGGCAGCCCGGGCACCTCCGGCATCGGCTCCGGGTCGGTGTACATGTGCGCCCGCAACATCTGCGTGGTGGTGTTGGCCTGCCACGGCAGCCGGCCGGTGAGCATCCGGTAGAGCAGCAGCCCGACGGCGTACACGTCGGTGGCCGGGGAGACCTGACCGTTGTCCAGCCGTTCCGGGGCGAGGTACGCGGGGGTGCCCAGCAGCGTGCCGTCCGGCCCCTTCTCGCTCTCCCCCACCAGTGCGGAGATGCCGAAGTCGACAACCTTGACCCCGGTCGACGTGAGCATCACGTTGCCCGGGGTCACGTCGCGGTGCACCACACCGCGAGCGTGCGCGGTGGCCAGCGCCGAGCTGACCTCCGCGCCGATGGTCGCCGCCTCCCGCCACGGGAGCTGACTCTCCCGCCCCAGCCGGCTGGCCAGCGAGGTGCCGTCGACCAGCTCCATCACCACGTACGGCACGGTCAGCCCGACCTGCACGGACTCGCCGTAGTCGTACACGTTGGTGATGTTGGGGTGACAGAGCCGCGCGGCGGCCTGCGCCTCGATTCGGATCCGGTGGCGGAACGCCCGGTCGCTGGCCAACCGGGAGGCCAGCACCTTCACCGCGACCTGACGGCCGAGCACCTCGTCGTACCCACGCCAGACCACGGACATGCCGCCCGCGCCGAGCTGCTCGATCAGCCGGTACCGCTCATCGAGCAGCTGCGCGCCGTTCCGTTCCCCACCACCCATGGTGTGGGTTGTTGCCCCCAGGCAAGCGTCCTACACCCGGAGGATCGGAATCGGTCAGGATCGTCACTCGTTCAGGCGGTGGCCAGCAGTTGGTCCACCGGGGCGTAGTCGTCGGTCAACACCATCGCCCCGCCGACGAAATCCGTCAGTGCCGCGCCGGACAGCAGGCTGACCTTGGGGTCCACCGCACTCAACCGGGTGCGGACGGCGTCCAGCGGCAGCGGAGCGTCGGAGCCGACGATGAGGAAGTTGGAGCCCTGCTGCTCGGCGAGCGCCTCCGGCGGCGCGATCAACGCGACGTGCCGGAACTCGGCCGCCACGGTGGCCAGCTCGGCGCGGATGAACCGCAGCGGCGGGTAGTCGATGACGTTCTGCACGTACACGCCGCCGGGGCGGGTGACCCGCCGAACCTCGGCGGCCATTTCGCGGGTGGCCAGGTGCCAGGGCACCACCAGGTGACCGAACGCGTCGCCGACCACCAGGTCACGGCTGTCCGTCGGTTCGCCGGCGACCAGCATGCGAGCGTCGCCCACCACCGCCCGCAGCTCCGGCCCCGGGCGTACGCCCAACTCGCGCTCGCCCAGCTCGATCAGCCCGCCGTCGATCTCGAACACGACGTTCTCGGTGCCCGGCCGGGTCGCGGTCAGGTAGGTCGGCACGGTGAAACCGCCGCCGCCCAGGTGCAGCGCGTCCAGCCGCTGACCGGCGGGCGCGGCGACGTCGGCGACCGCGCCGATCCACTTCGTGTACGCGTACTCCAGGTGCTTCGGGTCGGCGAGGTCCACGTACGAGTGCTGGGCCGAGTTGAGCAGCAGCGTCCGCCCGGTGGGCCGGTCCGGGTCGGCGGTGACCCGTGCGCAGTGGTAAGCCGTCTCGATGTCGCACGGGTTCGGTGCCACGGTGGTCAACCCTGCCCCGACCAGGCCGAGCACGGCCAGCGCGGTCCGGGTCCGGGCCGGACCGGGCAGCTCGGTGGGCTCCTGCCGGCGCAGGTACCAGCCGAGGCCGATGCCGACCAGCCCCAGCGCGACCGCGAGGGTCAGCAGGATGACCGTGCTGCGCAGTGCGGCGACCAGCACGAAGCCGGTGAGCAGGGTGGCGGTGATGCCGCCCAGCGTGCCGATCCCGGAGAGTCGACCGACCACCTGGCCGGTGCGGCGCAGGTCGGCTAGCTGGAGCTTCACGACCAGCGGGGTGACCGCCGCCAGCAGCGCGGCGGGCACGAACACGGCCAGCGCGACCAACAGCAGGATTCCGCTGGCCGCGCCGCCTCGCAGCACCTCACCGGCGTAGCGCACGACGGGCAGGGTGATCGCGGTGGCGATGCCGGCCAGCACCAGCGCCGGTGCCAGCAGGCCACGCGGGTTGCGCCGGTCGGCCAGCCAACCACCGGACCACGCCCCGTACGCGATCGCGGCCAGCGCGATGCCGATCACCGAGCTGGTCACCTGAAGGGTCACCCCGACGTAGGGGCCGACCAGGCGCAGCGCGACGGTCTCCAGCACCAGCACTGCGCCGCTGGAGAAGAAGACCAGGAAGGCGGCCAGGCCGTTGGGCAGCGCCCGGCCGGTGACCGCAACGGGCGGGGCCGAGGACGCCGGCGGGGCCGCCACGTCGGACGGTGGGGTGCTCATCGTCGCGATGGTACGCAGCGAAGCTGGTGCTGCGGGTCAGTACATCGAGAGATGAACATGGTTCGTGTGGGAAGCGGCGGGGCTGCCACTGCCGCTGTACGAGCGCCACCCGGTGCCGGGGTGCCAGATCTGCCGGTACCAGATCACGTAGAGCACGCCGAGACGGTCGGCGTTGCGCACGTGCCAGGCGGCCAGGTTGTCACCGTACGCCTTGTCGCCACCGGTCGCGTTGCGATCCTCGAAGCCGTTCGTGGCGGCCGCGAAGTCGCAGGCACGCCCCTTCGGGTGCTCGCCGCCGCCGCCCTCACGCTTGCAGGAGACGTGCCTCTTGTAGCCGGCCGCCTGGGTCTGCTTGAGCGCGTTCAGGGTGCGCGGGGTGATGCAGCCGGAGGTGGTCGGGTCCTTCACCGAGCACGACTCCGACGGCCACGACCCGTCGGAGTTGCGCGGCGCCGGCTTCGCCGATGCGGAGCTGCCGCCGCTGAAACCGTTGCTGCTGCCCGAGCTGACCTCGGCGAGCGCCGCCTCGGCCTCCTTCTTCTTCTTCGCCATCACGGCGAGCTGCTTCTGCTGCTCGCGGACCTCGGCATCGATGGCGACCTTGGCCTGCTGCGCCTGCTCCCGGGTCTCGACGAGGTCACGCAGCCGCTTGCTGTCCCGCTGGGCCATCATGTCGAGGTCGCTGACGCGTTCCAGGAACGCCTGCGGCGTGCTGGTGTTGAGCAGCATGGTCGCCGGGGTGAGCCGGCCCACCCGGTACGACTGGGCGGCCACCTCGCCGACCTGGGCGCTCAGCCCGACCAGCCGACCCTCGACCGTCGCCAGCTCACCGGTCAGCGCCGTCTGGCGACGCTTGGAGTTGTCCAGTTTGGCCTTCGCCTCGATGTGACCCTTGGCGGTCAGCTCCAACGCGTCCTGCAGCTTCTTGCTGCCCCCCTCGCCGGGCTCCGCGTACGCGGGCACGGCGGCACCGCCGAGCACCAGCGCGACGGCGGCGAGCAGGGCGAACAGAGCGCGGCGACCGAGCCGCGGGCGGAGCATGGTCCTGGGCACGAAAGCGTCCTTCCGTCGACCGCCGGCCCCCGGTGAACCACTGCGCGGCGGCGTCCCCGCCGGCGCCGGTCGGCGGCCTGCTGGCGGAGACCGCCGGTCACGATACCGGACCGTGGGCTGCTGACCAGCCCCCTGACCGCCGGGCTGCCCAGATGTCGACAGAGCGTTCCAGTGTCATCGCGCAGAGCGTTCGAGGGTCACCGCGCAGAGCGTCCAGCACCCTCGTGCAGCGCGCCGGTCAGGTGCTGATCAGCGCGTCGCGTACCTCGTCCCAGACCTGCTCGTTGGCCGCGACGAGCAGCCCGCGGCCGTCGTCGGCGGGGTGGTAGTCGACGCCGTCGAACCGGCGGGCGACGCCACCGGCCGCGCGGACCAGCAGGGTGCCCGGGGCGTGGTCCCACGGCAGGGTGCGCCAGAAGAGCACGAACTGCTGCTCGCCGGTGAGGATGTCCAGGTATTCGCGGCCGGCGCAGTGCAGGCCGGGCAGCAGCTCACCGAGGCGTCGACCGCCGGCGCGGACCCGGTCCCGGATCTCCGGCGGCAGGAACTTGGTCATCGCCGCGCCCCGCAGCTCACCGAGCGGCGGCAGTGCGGCGGTGGTGTCGACCGGCCGGCCGTTGAGCAGGGTGCCCTCGTCCGCCGTGCCGACGGCGAGAGTGTCGGCGAGCGGGTCGAGGATCCAGCCGGCGTTCGGCCGACCGTCGGTCAGCAGCGACACCATCAGGGCGAACGGCCGCCGGCCCGCGGCGAAGTTGGCGGTGCCGTCGACGGGGTCGACCAACCAGACGTCCCCGCTGTCGCCCAGGTGGCGCAGCAGCGCCGGGTCGTCGGCCACGCCCTCCTCGCCGACCACCATCGAGCCCGGGCGCAGCCGACGCAACCCCGCCGAGAGCAGCTCCTCGGCCCGCTGGTCGGCGACGGTGACCACCTCACCGGGCGCCTTTTCCGAAACGTCCGCGTCGTCGAGCTTGCGGAACAGCGGCAGCACGACCTGGTCGGCGGCCTCCCGCAGCAGGTCGCCGACGTCGTCGAGCAGGGTGTCAGCCACGCGGCGGCAACTTGACCACGCTGACGAAGAACTCGTCGATCTGCCGGACCACCGAGATGAAGCGCTCGAAGTCCACCGGCTTGGTCACGTAGGCGTTGGCGTGCAGCTGGTAGCTGCGCAGGATGTCCTCGTCAGCTTGCGAGGTGGTGAGCACCACGACCGGGATCCGGCGCAGGTTCTCGTCCTTCTTGATCTCCTCCAGCACCTCCCGGCCGTCGCGGCGGGGCAGGTTGAGGTCGAGCAGGATCAGGTCGGGGGCCACCGCGTCGGCGTACTGGCCCTCCCGCCGCAGGTAGGCGAGCGCCTCGGCGCCGTCGGAGACGACGGTCAGCCGGTTGCGCAGCTTGTGCTCCTCGAACGCCTCCTGGGTCATCAACACGTCACCCGGGTCGTCCTCAACGAGCAGGACCTCGATCGGGCTCTTGCCGTCCGCCGGCGCGGTCATCCCACCGTCTCCCTCATGTCACCCGTTCTACCGCTTTCCGGCGTCCCGTCGGCCCGGTCCGGCCGGTCCGGCCCTCCGGACTGCTCCGCCGGCGCTGCCGGATCCTCGTTCGAGGCCGTCGTGTCGCCCGCGACCAGAGCCGGCGGCTGCTCCGGCGAGTCGACAGCAGCAGCCGCCGCCACGTCCGCCGGAAGCGCCGGCAGGGTGAAGCGGATGGCGGTGCCCTCCGGCACGTCGGTGTCCACCCACACCCGCCCACCGTGGTACTCGACGATCTTCTTGACGATGGCCAGCCCGATCCCGGTGCCCGGGTACGCGTCCTTCGAGTGCAGCCGCTGGAAGATCACGAAGATCTTGTCGGCGAACTCCGCCTCGATCCCGATGCCGTTGTCCTGACAGCTGATCTCCCACTCGGCGCCGACCAACCGGGCCGAGATGTGCACCTTGGGCGTGACGTCCGCGCGCCGGAACTTGATCGAGTTGCTGACCAGGTTGGCCAGCAGGTTGGTGAGCAGGGGCTCCTCACCCGAGATCACCGGCAGGTCGGTCCAGGTCAGCTCGGCGTCGGCGTACTGCCGCGCGGCCTCGGTCTGACCGGCCACGTCGCCCATCACCTTGTTGAGGTCGACCTCGACGAAACCGGTGGTGAGCCGGCCGATCCGGGAGAACGCAAGCAGGTCGTTGATCAGGCGCTGCATACGTTGCGCGCCGTCCACCGCGAAGGCGATGTACTGGTCGGCCCGCTCGTCGAGCTGCCCGGCATAACGGCGCTGGAGCAACTGGCAGAAGCTGGCCACCTTGCGCAGCGGCTCCTGGAGGTCGTGCGAGGCCACGTACGCGAACTGCTCCAGGTCACGGTTGGACCGGGTCAGCTCCTCGGCCTGCTTCTGGAGCTGGCTGTTGACCCACTCGATGCGCTCGCGAGCGGCCCGCACCTCGGCAAGGTCGGCGGCGATCTTCTGACGCATCGCGTCCACGTCCTCGCCGAGCCGGATGAACTCCGGCGGGCCGACGGTGGCGATGCGGTGCTGGTAGTCGCCCTCGGCGACCTCGCGGACCTGGGTGGCGAGGCCGGTCAGTGGCCGGACCACCATCCGGTCCAGCGAGAGCAGCAGCACCGCGCCGGCCACGACCACCACCAGGGCGGCGACGATCAGCAGGACGACCAGCACGTTGCTGCTGGTGCGCACGTCCCTGGCGGTCTGCTCGCGGGCGGCCAGGACCTCTTCCTGGAGGTCGTTGACCGCGGTGCGCACGTCGTCGAACTGCTGCCGGGCCTGCTCGGTGACCAGTGCCTGGCCGGCGCTGGTGCCGCTCCGCTCGGTGGTGGTGATCACCGGCTCGGCCACCGACTGCCGCCACTGCGTGATGCGGTCCTCGACGGTCCGCAGCTCCTGGCTGATCTGCGGATAGTCACCCAGGAGCGTCCGCATCGACGCGACGACGTTCTTCTCCTGGGCGAGCCCTTCCCGATAGGGGTTCAGGTCGTCCGGGTCACCGCTGACCGCGTACCCGCGGATCGCCGTCTCCTGGTCGAGCAGCGCGTTGAGCAGTTCCTGGGACTGCACCCGCAACGGGCCCGTCTCGTTCAGGACGGCGTCGATCTGGGTGCGATTGCGGGCGGCCATCGCCGCCTCCGCGCTGGCCAGGCCGATCAACAGGAAGCCCACGACGGTGAGCAGGGTGATGACCCGGCGGCGCAGACTCCAGCCGCCGACCACCGGCTTCACCGGCCACCACCCCGGCTGACCAGCAGCATGGCCACGTCGTCGGCGAGCGCGCCACCGTTGAGCCGCTCGGCCCGGCCGACCAGCCAGGCCGGCAGCTCGGTCAGCGACACCGACCGGTTGGCCGGATCGTCGAGCAGGCCGGTCAGCCCCGGCACGTCGAGGCGCTCGTTGCCCGCTCCCACCCGCCCCTCGATGAGGCCGTCGGTGTACATCAGCAGGGACCAGTCATCGGTGTCGAACTCCAGGTCGTAGGCGATCGGCCGGCGGGGTCGTACGCCCAGCAGTCGGCCGCCGGGCGCGGGCACCGGGGCGACCCGGCCCCCGGAGAGCAGCAGCGGCGGCGGGTGCCCGGCGAGTCGGACGGTGGCCCGGTTGGCGTCCAGGTCCAGTCTGGCGGTGGCCACCGTCGCGAAGATCTCCTGGAGGCGGCGCTCACTCATCAGGACCTGCTCCAGCGCGGGCAGCACCTCGTCGTCCGGCACTCCGGCGAGCACCAGGGCCCGCCAGGCCACCCGCAGCTCCACTCCGAGCGCGGCCTCGTCCACCCCGTGCCCGCAGACGTCGCCGACGATCAGGTCGATGCGGTCCGGTCGGGTCTGCACCACGTCGAAGAAGTCCCCGCCGATCAGCGCGGCGTGCCGGCCGGGCCGGTAGAACGTGTGCACCGCCACCTGGTCGGTCGTCATCAGCGGCTGGGGCAGCAGGCCGCGTTCGAGTCGGGCCGACTCGGCCTGGCGCAGCTCGACCTCGCGCAGCCGCCGGGCGTTCTCGTCGGCGCGCTTGCGCTCCACGGCGTAGCGCAGCGCCCGGGTCAGCAGCACCCCGTCTACCTGGCCCTTGACCAGGTAGTCCTGTGCGCCCTCGGCGACCGCCACCACGCCCAGGTGCTCATCCGAGCGGCCGGTCAGCACGCAGACCGCGGCGCCGCTGGACATCTCCAGCACCTGGCGCAGCCCGTCCAGGCCCTGGGCGTCGGGCAGGCCCAGGTCGAGCAGGACGCAGTCGACGTCGGCGATCCGCTCCCGCGCCGCCCGGAGGCTGGTGGCGACCATCAGCTCGATCATCGAGTTCGTCTCGGCCAGCAGCTCACCGACCAGGAAGGCGTCGCCCTCGTCGTCCTCCACCAGCAGCACGCGCAACCGCTCGCCCGGTGGCAGGTTGGCGTGCCGCGCCAGACCACCGTGCGGGTACGGCACGACTGGGGAACCGGTCAGACCGGCTCCCCGGTTCGGCCGGGTCACCGCCGCGAGGCGCGGGAGTTCGCTGGTGATGTCGGGCTCCTTCCGAGTGCCCTGCTGATCCTGTATTAGACAACGGTCGCACACAACACGATGCCTCCGGCGCGGGCGGGGATGGGCCGCATCACTGCCCGCCGGATGACAAACCGGGCGGGCGGTCGATCAAGGGCCTACCGGCCGACCCGCCGGGAGCCGCCGACGGGCAGGATGGTGCCACCCCAGGCCCCACCACCCCCCGAGGAGTTCCCGTGGGCGCACCCACCACCCCGGCCGCGACGGGCACGTCGGCCCGTCCGACTCCGGGCGTACCCCTTGCCGACCGTGCGCTGACCCGACCTCGCCGGCGGCTCCTGGCCGCCGCTGCGGCGCTGGTCGCGCTGGCCGCCGTCGGTGCCGGCAGCCTGCTCGACCTGCGCACCCCGGCGCCGAAGCCGGCGAGTGCGCCGGCGGGTGAGTTCAGTGCCGCCCGGGCGTACGAGGACGTCCGGGTGATCGCGGCCCGGACGCACGTCGCCGGCAGCCCGGCCAACGACCAGGTCCGCGCGCACCTTGAGCAGCAGTTGCGCGGCCTGGGCCTGGAGACCGAGGTGCAGGACACGGTGGCGCCGGAGGCCGGCCAGCTCAGCGGGGCGGCGGGTGGGGCGACCATGGCCCGCGTGCGCAACGTGGTGGCCCGGCTGCCCGGCACCGACTCGACCGGTCGGGTCTTCCTGGCCGCCCACTACGACTCGGTGCAGACCGGGCCTGGTGGCAACGACGACGCCGCCGGCACCTCGGCCATCCTGGAGGTGGCCCGCGCGCTGACCACCGGCCCCCGGCCGCGCAACGACATCGTCTTCGTGCTGACCGACGCCGAGGAGGCGTGCCTGTGCGGTGCGGCGGCGTTCGCCAGCAGTCACCCACTGGCCGCCGACGGCGGGGTGGTGCTCAACCTGGAGGCGCGGGGCTCCACCGGGCCGGTGATCATGTTCGAGACGTCCCGGAACAACGCGAAACTGGTGGACGTCTTCGGTCGGGCCGCTCCGCACCCGGTCGGCACCTCGTTCGCGGTGGAGATCTACCGGGCGCTGCCCAACGACACCGACTTCACCGCGTTCCTGGACGAGAAGTTCGTCGGGCTGAACTCGGCGTACATCGACGGTGGCGCGATCTACCACACACCGTTGGACACGCCGGAGGCGATGGACCGGGGCAGCCTCCAGCAACACGGGGACAACGCGCTGGGCCTGGCCCGGGAGTTCGGCCGCACCGACCTGACCGAGCTGCGCTCCGGGCACGACGCCACGTACTTCCCGGTCCCCGGCGGCCTGGTCCGCTACCCGGGCACGCTCACCCTGCCACTGGCCCTGCTCGCGGTGGCCGCGGTGGCCGCGCTGGGCTGGCTGACCCGTCGGCAGGGCCGAGCCAGCTTCGGCCGGCTGGCCGCCGGCTTCGGGCTGGCCCTGGTGCCGATCGTGGTCGCGCCGGTCGCCGCCCAACTGCTCTGGCTGGCGATCACCGCCATCCGACCGGGGTACGCGGAGCTGCTCGACCCGTACCGGCCGATCTGGTACCGCCTGGCCGTCGTGGCGCTCGCCGCCGCCATCCTGTTCGCCTGGTACGCGCTGACCCGCCGCCGGATCGGCCCGGCCGCGCTCGCGGTCGGCGGGCTGGCCTGGCTGGCGCTGCTCGGGGTGCTGCTCGCCGTGGCGGTGCCCGGCGGGGCGTACCTCACCACCCTGCCGGCGCTGGCCGGCGCCCTCGGCGGGCTGGTCGCGCTGCGTACCCGGCAGACCGGGCCGTGGCCGGTGGTGGCGGTGACCGCCGCCGCGGCCGTCGGTGTGGTCATCCTGCTGCCGACCGTGGTGCTGCTCTTCCCCGCGCTGGGGATGGGCATGGGCGGGGTTGCCGCGCTGGTCGCGGTGCTGCTCGGCCTGACCGCCCTGCCGGTGGTCGATCTGCTGCACCCGCAGGCCGGCGGCCAGCGCGGCCTGCGGGCGTTGCGGGCCCGACGGCTCGGTGTGCTCCCGGCCGCCGCCACGGCCGTGGCGGCGGTGGTGCTCGCCGGGGTCGGGCTGGGCGTCGACCGCTTCGACGCCGACCATCCCGTGCCCACCCACCTGATGTACGCCATGGACGCCGGGACCGGCCAGGCCCGCTGGCTCAGCCACGAGAGTGACCCGCAGTCGTGGACGGACGGCTACGTGGACGGGGTGACCAGCGTCGAGGACGACTTCCCCGGGCTCGGCGACGGCGAACTGCGGGCCGGGCCGGCACAGCCGGCGGACCTGCCGGCGCCGAAGCTGGACGTGGTGGCCGACACCACGTCTGGTGGAGAACGCACGCTGCGGTTGCGGCTCACCCCACAGCGGGCCGCCCGGCTCGCCACCCTGCACGTCGACACGTCGACGGCCACCGTCCTGCGGGCCGAGGTGGCCGGGCGGCCGGTGCCGGTCGAGCCCCGCGAGGGCAGGTGGGGCTTCGGGCTGGTGTTCCACGCCCCGCCCACCGAGGGCATCGAGGTCACGGTGACCCTGCGGCCCATCGCCGGGCAGGTGGCGTTGCGGGCGATGGACGCCAGTGACGGGTTGGACGCGCTGCCCGGCTTCCGCCCTCGGCCGCCGGCCGTCGGCGTCGTCGGCTCGCACAGCTCCGAGATGCTGGCGGTCGCCCGCACCTATCCCATCTGACGGACGGCCACGGTGGTCCGGCGGGGAGATTCGCCCGCCGGACCACCGCCTATTCGTCGCGGCGAAATGCCACCGGCCTTTCCGATATCGGCCGGATGAATGCGCTCAGCCCACCGGTTCGGGTTGACCGGCGCCGATTCGGTGCCAGCGATTTCCGTCGTGATCGGTGAACGTGAGCTCCACCAGAACGGTGTCGGCCGGGCGTAGCCGGTGCGCGGGCGTGACGGTGACGAAGATGTCCGCACTTTCCCGGCCGGGTATGCGGCGGACCTGTTTCGCCGCGGCCAGCTCGACGGGTGGGCCGTCCGGGTCGTCGGACGGGACCAGCCGCGCCAGCACCGCAACGTCCAGCACCGGTGCGTCGCTCTCGTTGGCCACGGCCACCCGCAGCACCGAGGTGCCCCGGATCTCGGCCACCGCCGACACCAACCGGGCCTGGCTGGCCCGGGTCCGCAGGTCATCGGTGCGCCGGGCGCGGATTTCCCGGCGCAGTCCCAGGTAGACGAAGAGCACACTGGCGATGGAGCCGACCGCACCGAACCAGTCCGGCACGGAACCCCAGTCGATCACGTCCTGGATTGGCGACCAGTTCATGAGTCCATCGTGGATGCGCCTGTCCAGCGCCGAGCACGGCGGATCGGCTGGATTCGACCGCGAAATGGGAATCCGGACGCCGATTACGGTCACCTCGGCGGCCTAAACGGAGAGTGTGCAACCCAGCACGGCGGTGGATACCCTTGCGGTTGACGTGGTGCCGGCGACAATCCCTCCGACTGTCCACCAAGTGGACAGGATCTTCGCGTCGCCGGGCCACTGCACTTTCGCCACCGAAGGGGGACCGCATTGACTGCGGACGTTCCACCCGAGGATGCCGGCGTGCCCCGGCCCGCGTACGACCGGCCGAGCCGCGTCTCCGTCGACCCACCGCTCGGGCGACTGGACAGCCCGCTGCACGGCCGTGACGACCTGATCGACGAGATCACGCTGCCGGGGGAAGACGGCGGGGAGCAGCCCTCGGTGCACATCCTCTGCGGCATGGGCGGCTCGGGAAAGAGCCACGTCGCCCTGGAGATCGCCCGCCGCGCCCGGGCCGACGGCCGGACCGTCTGGTGGGTGCAGGCCGGGCGGCTCAACTCCGGGATGCGGGAGGTGGTCAGCCAGCTCGGCGCATCGGAGAGCCAGGTCGACCAGGCCTGGGCCGGGATGATCAGCGCGACCGACCTGGTGTGGCGCTATCTCAACCAGGCCGCGCAGCCCTGGTTGCTGATCTTCGACAGCGCGGACGAGCCCGCCACCCTGGGCCCCACCGACGGGGTCCTCGCCGACGGCACCGGGTGGCTGCGCCGCCCGGAGGCCGACGACGGCGTGGTCCTGGTGACCACCCGGGACGGCAACCGGGCCACCTGGGGCACCTGGTCGACGCTGCACCAGGTGCGCCCACTCGACGCCGAGGCCGGCGCGCAGGTGCTGATCGACCGGGCCGGCCCGCAGGCCGGCGGCTCGGCCGCCGCCCGGGAGCTCGCGCGGGAGCTGGGCGGGTTACCCCTCGCCCTGCGCGCCGCCGGCAACTACCTGCGGTCGGTCAACGCCAGCCCGGTCTGGCGCGGCTCGTCCACCATCACCACCTTCGCCGACTACCGCACGGCCGTGCAGCGCCGGTTCCGCTCACCACGCAACGCCGCCGACGTCGACCTCGACGAGTCACTCGGCCTGGAGATCGTCCGCGAGGTCGACGACCTCTCCCTGGACCTGCTGACCCGCCGTCACCTCCAGCAGAGCCGGCCGCTGCTCAACGTGCTGGCCTGCCTGAGCGTCTCCCCGGTGCCCTACGAGGTGGTGCTCAAGCCGGCCATCCTGGCCGAGTCACCACTCTTCAAGGGGCTCACCGGTCAGCAACGGGTGCGGGTGCTGGAGGGCATCGCCGACCTCGCCCTGGTCGACTTCGACGTCAGCGAAGAGGTCACCGACCCGGCGTTCGCGCACGTGCTGTCGCTGCACCCGCTGGTGCACGCGATGTTCCGCGACCGCGACGAGGTCCGTGAGCAGATTGCCGAGTACCACGCGCTGGTCATGAAGCTGCTGCTCGCCGCCACCGAGGGGCAGAGCCCGGACGACTCGGCGGCCTGGGCCAACTGGGACGTGCTGGTGCCGCACCTGGTCGAGGCGGTGCGCGAATACCTCGTGCCGCAGAACCACAAGCACGACCCCGAGACGGTACGCCGCGCACTGGAGCTGACCCGGCTCACCGCCCGCTACCTCATCGCGGTCGGCCTACCCGGCTCGGCCTTCGACATCCTCGACCCGATCGTGCGGGGCTGCGCCGCGTACGACCACGACCCGGACCGGCCGCAGGTGCTGGCGCTGCGTCACGAGTTGGGCCGTACCTGGCTGGAACGCAACCAGCCGGAGATGGCCGACCGGGTGCTCCGCGACGTGATCGCCGACCGCACCCGGGTGCTGGGCAGCGACGACGCGGACACCCTCGCCAGCCGACACAAGCTCACCAAGGCGATCATGGCGCAGCGGCAGTGGCCGGAGGCCGAGACGGAGCTGCGGCAGATCGTCGCCGCGGAGGACCAGGTCCGCGGCCCGGAGCACTGGGACACCATGATCGTGCGGCACAGCCTGGCGCTGGCGGTGCTCGCCCAGCAACGGGCAGCCGAGGCCGAGGAGATGCTGCACGCCATCCTGGAGGTCCGATACCGCACCTGGCCGCTCAACCAACCGGAGACCTGGCAGGCCCGTCACACGCTGGCCCGCTGTCTGCAGGAGCAGGGCCGGCTCACCGAGGCGGAGGCCGAGCTGCGGGCCACCCTGGCCACCGTGGAGCCCCGGCACGCCGACCGCAGCGAGGTGCTCGCCATCCGGGCCACCCTGGCCGCGGTGCTCCTGCTCGACGGGCGACTCGACCCGGCGATCGAGGCGTACGAGCAGTTGCTGGCCGATCGCCGGCGACTGCTCGGGGACACCCACTTGGACACCCTCCAGGTGGAGCACGCCCTGCGCCGCCTGCGCGACGGCGACTGACGGGTCAGTGCGGCGCGGCCGGGCCCAGGTCGCTCGGGTCGGTGTTGCCGCCACAGATGATCACCGCGACCCGCTCCCCCGGCTGCGGCACGTACGCCCCGCCGACCAGCGCGGCCAGCGCGGCTGCGCCACCCAACTCGGCCGCGACCCGCAGCTCCGACCAGAGCAGCCGGCGCGCCCGCACCAGGTCCTCGTCACGGACCAGCACGGAGACCACCCCGGTCCGGCGGGCGGTGTCGTAGGCGATCTCACCGATACGGCGGGCGCCCAGCGAGTCCGTGGCGATGCCACCCACCTCGATGTCGACCGGCCGACCCGCCTTGAGCGCCGAGTGCAGGGTGGGGATCTGCTCGGGCTCGACGGCGACGACACGTACCGACCCGTCGAACCAACTGGCGATGCCGGACACCAGCCCACCGCCGCCGACCGCCACCAGCACGGTGTCGATCCCGTCCACCTGCCGCTCCAGCTCCCGGCCGACGGTGCCCTGACCGGCCACCACCTCCGGCTGGTCGTACGCGTGCACGACCAACGCGCCGGTCTCCCCGGCCCGCTGTGTGCTCGCCGCCAACGCCTCGGCGTAGTGCTGACCGACCTGGCGGACCTGTGCGCCCAGCCCGGCCAGCCGCTGCACCTTCACCGGCGAGGCGGTGACCGGCACGAAGACCTCCGCCGCAACGCCCAGCGACCGGGCCGCGTAGGCCACCGCGAGGCCGTGGTTGCCGCCCGACGCGGCGATCACCCCGGCCGCCGGCAAGGCCCCCTGGAGCATCCGGTTGAACGCGCCGCGCGGCTTGAACGAGCCGGTGTGCTGGTGCAACTCCAGTTTGAGGCTGAGCAGCCCGGGCACACCCAGGTCGGCGCCGTCGACGGCGACGACCGGCGTTTCCCGGACCCGCCCCTCGACAAGTGCCGCAGCCGCCTCGACGTCGTTTCTGTCCACCATGGGGAAACGCCCCTTCACTACGACCAGAGGGCCAGTCGGCCATCGTCGGTGAGCCCGACAAAACATCCTATGGAGATCCGTCGGCCATCCGTCGCCGGACGCACCGTGTGAAAGTTGCGGGGGTCGAACAGAAAGCCCTCCCCGAGCGTGGGCCGCAGTGTCAGGGACTGCGTGTCGGCGGCCACCGACTCGTCGTAGCCGTACCCGCCGGGAATCCGCAGGGTCTCGTCGCCCGGCTGCCAGCGCCGCCGCCACAGCACCGTCTCGCCACCGGCGGGAGGCACCCGGATGTAGATGTTGAACGCCAACTGCGCCACCACGTCACCGTCGAGCAGTCGCCCGGCGTACTCCCGGATCGCGTCGTCGTAGTGCACCTGGAGGCCGGCGTTGATCTCGCGGACGATGCCCACGTGCATCTCCCGGCCCTGCCGCCGCCCGGGTGCGACGTCCGGCCAGGCGGCCCGGAACGCGGCCAGGCACAGCTCCCGTGGCGAGTCCGGCAGGCCCAGCGTGGACCAGCTCTTGTCGGCCGCGCGGGCCGCGTCCCAGTAGTCCTCGCGCAGCTCACCGGCAACGCGGTGGTCGTTGATGGCCGGGCCGAACTTGGCGACGACGGGAAAGACCCGGCTCTCGTCGTAGGAGTCCATCGGCGCGTCGGCGAGCGCGGCCGTGATCGCGTGACAGCGGGCCGCGGACAGCAGCCCCGGCACCCGGATGGCGGCCAGCCGTCCCGCGATCAGCCCGGCGACGTCCGCACGGGTGAGCGAGTCTGACTCGACGGCGACGAACAACGGATCGGTCCTGCTCGAATGCCGCACGGCGGTCCTCCCGTAACGAAGATCCCTCACCGGACATGTCGCGCCCCCCGCTCCGCGCACCGTGCAATGTACCCACCAACGGCAAGGCGGGGTTCCGCAGTTTCACGCGGGATGGTGGGGCCGCCGATACCATCGGCGCAACCGGGGTACGCGACACCGAGCCGTCCGGCGGGGCCTTTCCACCGATCGGGGAATGGTGACGGTTTCCGCCCTGACGGATGATGCGACTAGTTCGAACGCTGACGAGGAGTTCGATATGGCTGGCGCGGGCCCGACGGATCTTGACATGCACGCCGACCGTCTGGAAATGGCGCGTCGAATAGCCCGGGAAATGATCGAGTCCGATCATCAGGCCTTGGAGCTGGCTGTGCGACAGCGCCCGCAGTGCTGGTCCCGCCGCCCCGCCGGCCACGGCTCCCGCCCGGAAGCTCTCGCGGGCTGACGTCGCTGTCGCGACAGCGGACAGTCCGGCGATGACGCTGTCAACGCCACGCACCGCTGGGCGCTCTCCCATCTCGGCTGCCGTTGCCCGCTTGCAGGGCTGCGCACACGAGATCTTGGACAGTTTCCGTGCGCGGCGAACGGAAAGTGTCCAAGATTGCCAGCACCCGCGGCGTGCGCCACGCCTCCGTGCGAGTCGATCGCACGGCGCGTATGGAAATCTGGGCACGTGCAGTCCTCTGCCCCACTCCAGGAAACGATCATGGCCGCCAACAGCCCGGACTGGTCAACCCGGGCCACCGCAGGAGGACAGCTCGCCGCCTGGGCCCACCAGGACGCCATCGCCGACATCCTCCAGCGGCTCCTCCTCGACCGCGGCGACACCGCCGTCGTCGAAGCGACCTGCCTGGCCCTGCTACGCCGCAATGACATCCACGGCACTCGACTGGTCGCACGAGCAACCACCGCCGCTCAGGACCTCATGAACATCGGCCTCGATCATCTCTACCACCTCCACGACAGCGTCGTGAACTACCTCATGCCCGACTGGCTCGGCCAGGTCAGCGGCACCGTGGACGACTTCCTCAGTCTCTGCGACGCCCTGGCCCAGGACCCCGACACCATCACCGCCACCGGCGCCAGAGAACTCATCAGCTGGGCTCGCCAGTGAGCATGGCGGGGACCTACCCACGAGGACATCGACAGTGACCCGGAGCCGCAGGTCGCGCCCGCGCTACTTCCAGCGAAAGTGCACGAAGAGCCGGCCGAAGTTCTTCGAGTCCTTCTCCACGCGGTGGTAGAGCTGCTTGACGTCCTTCTGGTCGAGGAACCGCAGCACCCGCTTCTTGAGCTGACCGGACCCCTTGCCGGGGATGATCTCGACGAGGGTGGCCTTCTTCGCCACCGCCTCGTCCATGATCCCGCGCAACGCCCGGTCGATGTCCTGGCCCTTGTTGAAGATCTCGTGCAGGTCCAGCTTGAGCTTCATGCCGCAGTCCCCGGCCGGTCAGGTCCCATGTCCGCCATCCTAGGGCCCGTTTCACGAGGACTGGCCGGCCTGCGGCGGGCCCGGACGACAGCAGGGGCGGCCCCGGAGGACCGCCCCTGCCACGTCACCGGTGCACGCTCAGCGTGTGCCGCCCACCCGGGTCTCCACCCGCTCCAGCGCGATCCGGTAGTCGTCGTTGGTCGCGTACATCGCCGCGGCGATCCGCAGGTGCCGCAGCGCGTCGTTGTGCCGGTTCAGCCGCTCCAGCGTCCGACCGAGCACGTGGTGCGAGTAGTGGTCGCTCGGGTCCCGGTCGACCAGCTCCCGCAGGTGCTCCTCGGCGCGGTTGAGCTGCGCCGACTGGAAGTACGCCCGAGCCAGCAACTGCCGAACGGCCGTGTTGCCGGGTTCGGCGTCGACGATCGGCTCCAGCAGTCGGGCCGCTCCGCTCGGGTCACCGGTTTCGAAGAACATGGTCGCCCGCCGGTAGTCCGCCAGAAGATCCATCTGCCCACCCCCTCGGGTCGCACCGTCACCTGTTCCGACGCTGGCACAACACCGCGCGTTTGGCGACTGTTCCCGGCAGTCGCGATCGGGTCAGGTGCGGCCATCCTGGGGTCAGGTGCGGGCGTCCCGGCGGCCGACGGAAAGCTCCCACGCACGGACACCGCCCACGATTCCGGCCGTGTTCGGCACCACCACCACGTCGTCGCCCATCCGGGCCAGCTGCTCGGGCCGGATCAGCCGGGAGTTGCCCCCGCCCAGGTAGAGCCGGTCCCAGCGGAACACCGGGCGGAGCCCGTCGACCACCTGCCGGATGCGGCGGGACCAGAAGGCGTCACCGAGCCGTCGGCGTTCCGGCTCACCCACGTACGTGTCGTAGGTGGTGCCCCAGCGCACCGGCGCGTGCGACAGCTCCAGGTGCGGTGCGAGCACCCCGCCGTCGAAGAGCGCGCTGCCCAGCCCGGTGCCCAGCGTCAGCACCAGCTCGCAGCCGGTGCCGGCGACCACCCCGGCGCCGTGCACCTCGGCGTCGTTGAGCACCAGCGCCGGCACCCCGAAGGCGTCCGCCAGCGCGCCCCGCGCGTCCCAGCCGGACCACTCGGCCAGCAGGTCCGGGTCGACGCGACTGCGGGGGCCGCTGCGAGTCACGTAGTGCGGCGTGGCGACCACCACCCCGTGCCGGATCATCCCGGGTACGCCGACGGTCAGCCGGTCCGCCGTCGGCAGGCGCCCGCCCAGATCCCGCAGGGTCTGGACGAAGAGCGCAGGCGGCAGCGGGTACGGCGTGGGCACCCGCAAGGGCCGGGCCCGCATCGTTCCCGCCTCGTCGAGCACGGAGGCCTTGATGCCTCCGCCGCCACAGTCGATCGCCAGTGTGGTCACCACGTCGTTGAGTCTGCCCGCTGCCGGCCGCTCGTATGCGGGGGGCCGGATAGGCTGCCGTCCTGATGAGCGCCACGATGATCGTCAAGGACCTGGCAGCCGGGCACGGCGACCGCCCGCTGTTCGCCGGATTGGACCTGGTGGTCGCCCCCGGTGACGTGATCGGCCTGGTCGGGCCGAACGGGGCCGGCAAGTCGACGCTGCTGCGTACCCTCGCCGGGTTGTTGCCGGTCGAGGCCGGCAGCGTGCGGCTCAGCCCACCCACCGCGAGCGTCGGGCACCTGCCGCAGGAGCCGGAGCGGCGACCGGGCGAGACGGTACGGGACTTCCTGGCCCGACGGACCGGGGTGACCGCCGCGCAGGCGGCGTTGGACGCGGCGACCGAGGCGTTGACCGCCGGGGCGGCCGGCGCCGACGACGCGTACGGCGACGCGCTGGAGCGCTGGCTCGCCCTCGGCGGCGCGGACCTGGACGAACGCGCCGAGCAGGTGAGCGCCGACCTGGGGCTCGCGGTGGACCTGGATCACCCGACGACCGGGTTGTCCGGCGGCCAGGCGGCCCGGGCCGGGCTGGCGTCGCTGCTGCTCAGCCGCTATGACGTGTTCCTGCTGGACGAGCCGACCAACGACCTGGACCTGGCCGGGCTGGAGCGCCTGGAGGAGTTCGTCACCGGGTTGCGCGCCGGCACGGTGCTGGTCAGCCACGACCGCGAGTTCCTCACCCGCACGGTGACCCGCATTCTGGAGCTGGACCTGCCGCAGCAGCAGGTGCACCACTACGGCGGCGGCTACGCGGCCTACCTGGAGGAGCGCGAGGTCGCGCGCCGGCACGCCCGCGCCGACTTCGAGGAGTACGCCGACACCAAGGCCGGGCTGGAGGCGCGGGCCCGCACCCAGCGTGGGTGGATGGAGAAGGGCGTGAAGAACGCCCGCCGCAAGGCCACCGACAACGACAAGATCGGCCGCAAGTTCCGGAGCGAGTCGAGCGAGAAGCAGGCCGCGAAGGCCAAGCAGACCGAGCGGCTGATCGAACGGCTCGACGTGGTCGAGGAGCCGCGCAAGGAGTGGGAGCTGCGGATGGAGATCGCCGCCGCCCCCCGCGCCGGCGCCGTCGTGGCCACGCTGCGAGGTGCGGTGGTACGTCGGGGCGGGTTCACCCTCGGCCCGGTCGACCTCCAGATCGACTGGGCGGACCGGGTGGCGGTGACCGGGGCGAACGGCTCGGGCAAGTCCACCCTGCTGGCCGCGCTGCTGGGCCGACTGCCGCTGGACGCCGGCACCGCCGCACTCGGGCCCGGTGTCGTGATCGGCGAGGTGGACCAGGCCCGAGGGCTGTTCCTCGGCGACGCGCCGCTGATCGACGCGTTCCACGCGGCCGTACCCCACATGTCGCCGGCGGACGCGCGGACCCTGCTGGCCAAGTTCGGGCTGCGCGCGGCGCACGTGCCGCGACCGGCGGCCACCCTCTCCCCCGGTGAGCGGACCCGGGCGGCGCTGGCTCTGCTCCAGGGCCGCGGGGTCAACCTGCTGGTGCTCGACGAGCCCACCAACCACCTGGACCTGCCCGCCATCGAGCAGCTTGAGTCGGCGCTGGCCAGCTACCCCGGGACGCTGCTGCTGGTCACCCACGACCGGCGGATGCTGGCCGCCATCGAGACGAACCGGCGGCTGCGCGTCGACGGCGGGCGGATCGCCGAGGATTGATCCGTGCCAGCGGGCCGGCCCGGGGTGAGAATGACGCCATGCTCAAGTGGGAGTACGCCCTGCTGGTCCGCCGCCGCCAGGCGGCGACCAACGACCTCGGCTGGGAGGTCGTCTTCGTCTGGTACGGCCCGGACGGCTCGATGGTCGACGTGACGCCGTACGGCGACACCTCGCTGGCCCACCTGAACCGGGCCGGCGACCAGGGCTGGGAACTGGTCGCGATGAGCGAGGACCCGTCCCTGCCCGGCAACCACGAGTTGCACCGCTATCACCTCAAGCGGCCGAAGCCCGCCGAGCCGCCGCCCCGCCAACGGATGCGCGGCGGCCGACGTACCCTCTCGGGCTGACCCGGCCCGGGCGCGGGGCCGGTGTCCCTGTTGAGCGGTATACCTGTGAGTCATATTTATGCCTCAGAGGTATAGCGCTCATCGCCTTCTGCCCGCGGGGCCGCGACACGCCCGTCGCTCGCCGCGCCCGAGCAGACGACGGACGTGGACGAGCGGGGCATACCGGGCGCGATTGCGGGTATCGCGCGGCGGGAGGTGGCCCGAATGGTCGCTTTGGCACTGACTCCGCCCTCGGCCGACCGGCTGCGGGCGATTGACGATTCCCTCGCCCAGGCATGGGCGGACCAGGCTCGGCACGACGACCGGCTGCGGGGTCTTGCGGTGGAGGTGCGGTTCGACCGGGGGGTGGCCCATCTCAGCGGGGACGTCGCCGAGCCGACACAGTTGCGGCTGGTACGGGACCTGGTGGGGCGGCTGGCCGGCGTCTACGGCGTCTGGTGCCGGGTCGGCATCGGAGGGCGGGCGCCAGTGGTCGTGGACCTCGGTTGCGGGCCGACCAAGCAGTGGTCGAGCAACCTGGGGCTGGACATCTACCCGGCGCCGGGGGTGAACGCGGTGGCGGACCTGTCCGGCTCGCTGCCACTGGCGGACAACTCGGTGGACGTCCTGTTCGCGGTGCACATCCTGGAGCACCTGATCGACTTCCTGCCGCTGGTGGACGAGTGCCACCGGGTGCTGCGGCCGGGTGGCGTGCTGCACGTGATGAGCCCCTGGTGGGGGCATGTGAACGCCGTCGCCGACCCGACCCACGTCCGGCTGATGGACGTGCAGACGTTCAAGGGGATCTGTCAGGGCCGTCCACCGGGCACCCCACGGTGGTATCCCCTGCACGCGGGCTGCGACGGCGCCTCGATCTTCGCCGACCTGACCCCACTCCCGCCGGACGCCGAGACCGCCCCGAAATCCCACCTGGCCCGCTTCTTCGACTGACGGGCCCGGTGCCGGGTCAGCGGGCCCCGGTGGATTCGCGGATCTCCAGGCGGTAGGGGGCGGAGACCTCTCTCGCCGGGGCGGTGCGGTCGCCGTCCAGGCGGTTGGCGAGGAGTTCGACGGCCAGTTGGGCGATCTTCTCCTTGTCCGGGGCGACGGTGCTCAGGGTGGGGATGGAGAACCGGCCGTCCTCGATGTCGTCGAAGCCGACCACGGCCACGTCCTCGGGCACCCGCAGACCGGCCTCGTGCAGGGCGCGGAGGGCACCCAGGGCGAGCGTGTCGTTGAAGCAGAAGACGGCGTCGGGGCGTACGCCGGAGGTGAGCAGGCCCTGCATGGCGGCCGCGCCGTCGGCGCGGTGCCAGGCTGCCGCGGGCGCCACCAGGGTTTCGTCGTAGTCGAGCCCGGCGGCGCGCAGCGCGTCGGTGTAGCCGGCCAGCCGCAGTCGGGCGCTGGCGCCCTCGTCGGTGCGCTGGGAGCCGATGGCCGCGATCCGGCGGTGGCCGAGCCGGATCAGGTGGGCGGTGATCTCCCGGGCCGCGGTCACGTTGTCGATCACCACGCGATCGGCGGGGCCATGCTCGACCCGCTCGCCGAGCAGCACCATGGGCGTACCGTCCAGACCGGCCAGGTCCTCGGCGGTGAGCGCCAACGGGCTGAAGATGAGCCCGTCGATCAGGTGGTCCGTGATGCCGGAGGCGACGACCCGTTCCTGCTCCCGCCGACCGCCGGTCTGGTCGATCAGCACCGTCCAGCCGTAGGCGGCGGCGGCGTTGACCACGTAGCGGGCCAGCTCGGCGAAGTACGGGATGTCCAGTTCCGGTACGGCGAGCGCGATCACGCCGGTGCGACCCTTGCGCAGGTGGCGGGCCGAGAGGTTGGGCCGGTAGTTGAGCTCGGCGATCGCCTCTTCGACCCGGGCACGGGTGTCCGGCCGAACGTGCACGTAGCCGTTGACGACGTTGGAGACGGTCTTCACCGACACCCCGGCCCGTTCGGCCACGTCCTTGAGCCTGTGTCGCACTCCGCAACCTCCCCGATGTAACCCAGCGCACCATACCTCGTCATCAGCCCTTTACAACGTTGCCTACAACGTTGTAGAAACGATGGACACCGGGTGAACGGTGACCGCGCTCACCCGGGCATCGGCACGAGGAAAGGTGGCACCCCCTTGCGGACCGCGCAGCTGACGATCGACCCGGCCTTCTCCATCGGCCCGGCCGACCGACGCCTCTTCGGCTCATTCGTCGAGCACATGGGGCGGTGCGTCTACGGCGGCATCTACGAGCCCGGCCACCCCAACGCCGACTCCCGCGGCCTGCGCCGCGACGTGCTGGACCTGACCCGTGAGCTGGGCGTCTCGGTGGTCCGCTACCCGGGCGGCAACTTCGTCTCCGGCTACCGCTGGGAGGACGGGGTCGGCCCGGTCGGCAACCGGCCCCGCCGGCTCGACCTGGCCTGGAAGACGATCGAGACCAACGCGTTCGGGCTGGACGAGTTCATGACCTGGGCCGCCGAGGCCGGCGTCGAGCCGATGATGGCGGTCAACCTCGGCACGCGCGGGGTCCAGGAGGCACTGGACCTGCTGGAGTACGCCAACCACCCGGGCGGCACGGAGCTGTCCGACCTGCGACGCAAGCACGGCGCCGAGGACCCGTACGGGGTGCGGCTGTGGTGCCTGGGCAACGAGATGGACGGCCCGTGGCAGGTCGGCCACAAGACCGCCGACGAGTACGGCCGCGTCGCCGCCGAGGCCGCCCGCGCGATGAAGATGATCGACCCGTCGATCAGCCTGATCGCCTGCGGCAGCTCCAACCGGCGGATGCCCACCTTCGCCTCCTGGGAGGCGACGGTGCTGGAGCACACCTACGAGCACGTCGACTACATCTCGGCGCACACCTACTACGACCCGTCCGACGGCGACCAGGCCAGCATCCTGGCCTCGGCCGTCGACATGGACAACTTCATCACCGAGGTGGTCGCGACCGCCGACCACGTGGCCGCCAAGCAGCGGCACAAGCGCAAGCTGAAGATCTCCTTCGACGAGTGGAACGTCTGGTACGAGTCCCGCCTCCAGGCCGACCTGGACCGGCGCGGCTGGGTCGAGGCCCCGGCGCTGATCGAGGACGACTTCACCGCCGTCGACGCGGTGGTCGTCGGCGACCTGCTGATCACCCTGCTGCGCCACGCGGACCGGGTCGGGGTGGCCGCGCAGGCCCAGCTGGCCAACGTGATCGCGCCGATCCGCACCCGCAACGGCGGCCCGGCCTGGCGGCAGAGCATCTTCCACCCCTTCGCGCTGACCGCCCGGTACGCCCGGGGCACCGTGCTGCGCACCGACCCGGTGTCGCCGCGCTACGACACGAAGAAGTACGGGGACGTGCCGGTGCTCGACACCGTCGCCGTGCACGACGAGGAGACCGGCGAGCTGACCGTGTTCGCGGTCAACCGGGACCAGACGGACCTCGCATTGGACATCGATTTGCGCGGTCTGCCAGGACTATCCGGTTATTCCTTCCAGAGCATCGCTGCCGGGTCCGACCCGTCGGCGACGAACACCGAGGCCGACCCCGACCGGGTGACGCCTCGGGATCTGCCCACCCCCACCCCCGACGGCGGCCGGTGCACCGTGCGCCTGCCCGCCGTGTCCTGGAGCGTGCTCCGCTTCGGCCCGGCCAACGCGTAGGTGTCACACCGGTTCTGAGCAGGCACAATTCATTCCGTTCCCCCTCAAGGAGAGATAAAGCATGATCCAGAACGACATGAGCCGGCGTCGCCTGCTCGGCCTCGGTCTCGGACTCGGCGCCGCGGCCTCGCTGACGCTCGCGGGCTGCGGCAGCGACGACAGCGCCTCCGGCCCGGCCGCGGGCAACGGGGGCAAGGAGTACACCGGCCCCAAGGTGGACCTGAAGCTGTGGAACGGCTTCACCGGCGGTGACGGCGAGATCTTCAAGACGCTGGTGAACCAGTTCAACACCGAGCACAAGAACATCGCCGTGTCGGTGGCCACGTACCAGTGGGAGGACTACTACAACAAGCTCCCCGGCGCGGCCTCCAGCGGCAACGGCCCGGACATCGCGGTCATGCACATGGACCAGCTCGCCACCTTCGCCGCCCGCGGCGTGATCACCGAGCTGGACGACGTGGCCAAGAACCTGGAGCTCGCCGAGGGCGACTTCGCCCCCACGGTGTGGAAGGGCGGGCTCTACAACAACAAGCGGTACGGCATCCCCCTGGACATGCACCCGCTGGGCTTCTACTACAACAAGAGCGTCATGCAGAAGGCCGGCCTGGACCCGAACAAGCCGCCGACGACCAAGGACGACTACGTCGCCGCGCTGACCGAGCTGAAGAAGGCCGGCATCCAGGGCTTCTGGGTCAGCCCGTTCCAGTTCACCGGCGGCATGACCTTCTACTCGCTGCTCAACCAGTGGGGCGCCACCCTGTTCGACGCCGAGGTCGCCAAGGCCACCTTCAACTCGGACCCGGCGGTCGAGGCGTGCACCTGGCTGGTCGACATGATCAAGCAGGGCTTCTCGCCGGCCAACGTCGGTCAGGACGCCGACTACCTGTCGTTCAAGAGCGGCAAGAACGCCTTCACCTGGAACGGCATCTGGCAGATCAACGATCTGAAGAAGAGCCCCGAGGTGCAGTGGGGCGTCGCCCCGCTCCCGCAGATCGGCAGCAAGCCGGCCGCGTGGGCCAACTCGCACAACTTCACCATCGTGAAGCAGCGGGCCAACGACGCCAACAAGGTCTCCGGCGCGAAGGTCTTCATCAACTGGCTCAGCGAGCACTCGCTGGACTGGGCGAAGGGCGGCCAGGTGCCGGCCCGTAAGGCCGTCCGCGAGGGCGCCGAGTTCAAGGCGCTGCCGGAGATCTCGTCGCTCGCCCCCGAGCTGGAGTACGCGGCGTTCCCGCCGGCGGCCCCGGGTCTCGGCGAGGTCATGACCACCTTCTACAACTCCTTCAACGAGGCCGCGCTGGGCAAGAAGTCGCCCAAGCAGGCACTCGACGACGGTGTGGCGAAGGCCAACAAGCAGCTCGAGGACAACCGCAAGAAGTACGGGAGCTGATACCCCGTGGCGGACGTGATCGAGGTCGGGGCGGCGCGCGGTGACGCGCCGCCCCCGGCGGCCAAAGCAGCCCGCCGGGCCGCCTCGGCGGGTCGGACCGGACGGGCGACGCCATATCTGTTCCTCGCCCCCTACCTGGTCCTGTTCGGGGTGTTCGGCCTGCTGCCGATCATCCTCGGCCTCTGGCTGAGCGTGCACCAGTGGGACTTCCAACTGCCCAACCGGCCGTTCGTCGGGTTGGACAACTACAAGCAGCTCTTCTCCAGCGACTCCGCCGTCTACGGCGACTGGTGGCAGAGCATCCGGGCCACCGCGATCTTCACGGTGCTGTCGGTGCCGCTGCTGGTGGTCGTACCGCTGGGGTTGGCACTGCTGCTCAACCGCTCCTTCCCGGGCCGCACGTTCTTCCGGGCGATCTACTTCGCGCCGTACGTGCTCGGTGTCGCGGTGATCGGCCTGCTCTGGCGGTTCCTGCTCGACGCCAACCTGGGCCTGGTCAACCGGCTCCTCGGCGTGGTCGGGTTGCCGTCGGACACCCCCTGGGTGACGAACATGCCGTGGGCGTGGATCTCGCTGGTCGGGGTGACCGTCTGGTGGACCTCCGGCTTCAACGCGGTGATCTACCTGGCCGGCCTCCAGGACATCTCGCCGGAGCTGTACGAGGCGGCCCGGATGGACGGCGCGAACGCGTGGCAGCGATTCCGCAACGTCACCCTTCCCGGGCTGCGGCCGGTGCTGCTCTTCGTGATCACGACGACCGTGCTCGCCTCGGCGAACATGTTCGGCCAGTCGTTCCTGATCACCCAGGGGACGCCCGGCACGGAGACCCGCACGGTGGTGTGGTTCATCGTCGAGGAGGGCCTGCGCAACAACAACGCCGGTCGCGCCGCCGCGATGAGCATCGTGTTCGCGCTGCTGCTGGCGGTCGTGAGCATCGCCAACTTCCGCCTCTTCCGCTACAAGGAAGACTGAGGGGACCGCCATGACGACGCCCACGCCGACCACCGACGGCCCCACACCGGGGCTGCGCCGGGTCGGGCTCTACGCCACCCTGGTCGCCCTGGCCCTGATCTTCCTGGTCCCGCTGGTGTGGATGGTCATCACCTCGCTGAAGACCTACACCGCCGCCCAGCAGATCCCACCGAGCTGGCTGCCGAACCCGCTTGCCGGTTACGGCTACGAGCAGATCCTCAACAACTCGGCGAACCCGGTGCTGCGCTGGTTCCTCAACAGCATGGTGGCCGCCACGCTGCACTCGGCGCTGGTGCTGGTGACCGCCTCGATGGCCGCGTACTCCCTGGCCCGGCTGAAGTTCCGGGGGCGCGGGGTCACCTTCGCGCTGATCGTCGGGACGCTGTTCATCCCGCCGACCTCGCTGATCATCCCGAACTTCCTGATCGTCGACCAGCTCAACTGGATCGACACCCTCGCCGTGGTCGTGGTGCCCGGCGCGGCCAGCGCGTTCGGGGTGTTCTTCCTGCGGCAGTTCTTCCTCTCCCTGCCGAACGAGCTGGAGGAGGCCGCCACGCTGGACGGCGCCAACCAGTGGCAGATCTTCTACAAGGTGGTGCTGCCGCTGTCCAGGCCGGCGCTGGCCACCCTGGCCGTGCTGTCGTTCCTCACCAACTGGAACGACTTCCTCTGGCCGATCTTCGTGCTGTTCAGCCCGGAGAAGCTCACCCTGCCGCCGGGCCTGGGCCTGCTCCAGGGCTCGTACGTCACCGACTACCCGGTGATCATGGCGGGTGCCGTGCTGGCCAGCCTGCCGGTGCTGATCCTCTTCGTGCTGGCCCAGCGGCACATCATCCAGGGTGTCTCCCGCAGCGGTCTGAAGGGATGACGCGTACGACCGCCCGGCGACGTGGCGCGGCGGCGATCGTTCTCGCCGCCGCGTTGCTCGTCGCGGGCTGTTCCGACGACATCGAACCCACCCCCACCACGAGCAGCGGGAGCGACTCCAGCGTGTTCACCAACCCGGTCGTGAAGACCGACGCCCCGGACCCGCAGGCGATCCAGGTGGGCGACACCTGGTACCTGTTCCACACCAACTCCGGCGGCCGCAACGTCCCGGTGCTCACCTCGACCGACCTGGTGGAATGGACCGAGGCCGGTGATGCCCTGCCGACGCTGCCCGACTGGGCGGACGCCGGCAAAACCTGGGCGCCCGAGGCGGTCCAGCTCGCACCGGACAGGTTCCTGCTCTACTACACGGTCGCCGGCCGGGAAGCCGGGCGGCAGTGCGTCGGGCGGGCCGTGGCCAGCGCGCCGCAGGGGCCGTACTCCGACGACTCTGACGGCCCGCTGATCTGCCAGGCAGACCTGGGCGGGGCGATCGACGCCAGCCCGTACCGGGACACCGACGGCAGCCTGTGGCTGCTGTGGAAGAACGACGGCAACGCGATAGGGGTGGACACCTGGCTCTTCTCGCAGCGCCTCGCCGACGACGGCCTGACCCTCGTCGGCGAGCCGACGAAGCTGCTGAAGCAGACCGAGCCCTGGGAGGGCACCCTCATCGAGGGGCCGTTCTTCCACCGTCAGGACGGTCGGCTGCTGCTCTTCTTCGCCGCCAACGCGTACGACAAGGCGGAGTACGCCGAGGGCTACGCGGTCTGCGAGGGCCCGACCGGCCCGTGTGTGAAGGCCGCCGAGAACCCGATCCTGAAGAGCAACGAGGCCGCCTCGGGCCCCGGCCACGCGTCGATGGTGGTCAGGGACGGGCGGACCTGGCTGCTGTACCACGCCTGGCCGCCCGGCCAGGAGGGCAGCACCGACCCGGGTCGGCAGGTGTGGCTCGACGAGGTGACCTGGGTCGACGGCAGGCCGGTCGTCAAGGGCCCGACGGCCACGCCGCAGCCCCGCCCCTGAGCTGACCGTGCGGAGGGCCCCGGGGCTGGGGCCCTTCCGCACGTGTCGGTCAGTTGGTCGGCTCGCGCGGGGCCGGGGCGACCGCCGGCTCGTGCTGGGCCAGCCGGTTGCGGCGGTGGCCGTAACCGAAGTAGATCAGCGCGCCGAGCAGCATCCAGGCCAGGAACCGCAGCCAGGTCTCCACCGACAGGTTGAGCATCAGGTAGAAGCAGGCCAGCGCGGAGACGATCGGCAGCACCGGGGAGAACGGCACCCGGAACGGCCGCTCCAGGTCCGGGCGCTTGCGGCGCAGGATCGGCACCGCGACCGACACGAGCACGAACGCGCAGAGCGCGCCGATACTCACCAGGTCGGCCAGCGCGGACAGCGGCAGGAAACCGGCCAGCAGCGCGACCGCCACCGTCATGATCGCGGAGATCCGGTACGGGGTGCCCCAGCGCGGGTGCACCTTCGCGATCGAGGGCGGGATCAGCCCGTCCCGGGCGATGGCGAACCCGATCCGGCCCATCGCCACCAGGTCGACCAGGATGACGCTGGTCAGGCCGGCGACCGCGGCGATGGAGACCAGCACGGCCGCCCAGCCCGCGCCGACCGACTCGAACGCCGACGCGATCGGGGCGCCCCGGTCGATCTCGGTGTAGGGCACCATCCCGACCACCACCAGCGAGACGCCGATGTACAGCACGGTGGAGATCAGCAGGGTGCCGAGCAGACCCAGGGTGAGGTCCCGCTTGGGCTTCTTCGTCTCCTCACCCAGGTTGGCCACGGCCTCGAAGCCGGTGTACGCGAAGAAGACCACCGCGGCGGCGCTGAGCACCCCGACGAAGCCGAAGACGGACGGCTCCAGCCCGAAGAGCGCCTGCGTGACCGGCTGCTTGATGCCGTCGTCGCCGCTGCCCGCGGGCTCGGCCGGCGGGATGAACGGGGTGAGGTTGGCGGCCTTGACGAAGAACAGGCCGGCCACCACCACGAAGACGCAGATGGCCACCTTGACCAGCACCAGCAGGTTGGTGATCCGGGCGGACTCCCGGATGCCGACGATCGCGACGATGCCGAGGATCAGCACGATGGCGATGGCACCGACGTTGACGGTGCTGCCCTCCTCGCCGAACCAGCGGGTCGGCAGGTCGAGCAGTTCGGCCAGGTAGCCGGACCAGCCGCGGGCCACCACGGCGGCGCCGAGCGCGAACTCCAGCAGCAGGTCCCAGCCGATGATCCAGGCGACGATCTCGCCCATCGTGGCGTACGCGTAGGTGTAGGCGCTGCCCGCGGTCGGCACGCTGGAGGCCAGCTCGGCGTAGCAGAGCGCGGCCAGCAGGGCCACCACGCCGGCGATGGCGAAGGAGATCACCACGCCCGGTCCGGCGCTGTCGCGGGCCTCGATCCCGGTGAGGGTGAAGATGCCGGTGCCGATCACGATGCCGATGCCGAAGCCGGTGAGGTCGACCGCGCCGAGCCGTCTCTTCAGCCCGAGCTGGCCGTCGCTGCCGTCGGCCTCACCCTGGGCTATCACGTCCTTGATCGGTTTTGTCCGCAGCACGGACATGCGCTCACCCCTCCCACCGTGCGACCACCTCCGCGGCGGCCGGTGACCGGCGTTGCTACCCAGCGGCGGGAATGGTCAACCACTGACCCTTGCGGGAACGGCCCGATTGTGAAAATTTCCTACCAGCGGTAGATAGCCATCGGCGAATCTTGCCGAAGGTGCCGCGCTCATCACACGGGAGCCCCAACGGAGGGACACACCGCATGAAGCCAACCCGCCTCGCAGCCGCCGGGCTGATCACCGCCCTGTTCGGCAGCCTCGTCGCCGCCACCCCCGCACACGCGGCACCCGACGCCACCAGCACCACCGGCACCTCCAGCACCACCTGCACCACCGACCCGGCCACGCCGAAGCGGCAGTTCCGGGCCATGTGGATCTCGTCGGTGGTCAACATCGACTGGCCCAGCAAGGCATCCCAGACCAGCCCGGACCGGGTCGCCGCCCAGCAGGCCGAATATCGGGAACTGCTCGACCTTGCCGACCGACTGCACCACAACGCCGTCGTGGTGCAGGTCCGGCCCACCGCCGACGCCCTCTGGCCCTCCCCGTACGAGCCCTGGTCGGAGTACCTGACCGGCACCCGTGGGCAGGATCCCGGCTGGGACCCGCTGGCCTTCCTCGTCGACGAGGCGCACAAGCGCAACCTGGAGTTCCACGCCTGGTTCAACCCGTACCGCGTCTCCATGCCAGCCCCCGGCGGCGCCGGCGCGGACCTCACCCAGCTCGCGCCCGGCCACCCGGCCCGGCAGCACCCCGACTGGACCTTCGCCTACCCGCCGGCCGGCGTGGCCGGCAGCCGGCTCTACTACAACCCCGGCATTCCCGAGGTACGCGAGTTCGTGCAGACCGCGATGATGGACGCGGTCAGCCGGTACGACATCGACGGCGTGCACTTCGACGACTACTTCTACCCGTACCCCAGTGGCACCTACCAGGTCCCCGACGACGCCACCTTCGCCGCCCACAACCGGGGCTTCACCGACCGGGCGGACTGGCGGCGGGACAACATCAACCTGCTGATCCAGGAGATGAGCGGCAGGATCAAGGCGGCGAAGCCGTGGGTGAAGTTCGGGGTCAGCCCGTTCGGCATCTGGCGCAACCAGACCGCCGACCCGCTCGGCTCGGACACCACCGGCAGCCAGTCGTACGACATCATCTCCGCCGACACCCGTAAGTGGGTCAAGCAGGAGTGGATCGACTACGTGGTGCCGCAGCTCTACTGGTACATCGGCCAGTACCCGGCCGCCGACTACGCCCGACTCGTCCCGTGGTGGGCCGAGACGGTGCGCGGCACCCGCGTGCAGCTCTACATCGGCCAGGCCGACTACAAGAGCGGCGACCCGGCGTACGGGCCGTTCTGGCAGAACCCGCGTGAGCTGTCCGACCACCTGACGCTCAACCGGTCGTACCCGGAGGTGCAGGGCAACGTGCACTTCTCCGCCGTCCAGGTGCGGGCCAACCGGCTCGGCGCCACCGACATCTACGCCGCCGACCACTACTCCCGGCCCGCGCTGGTGCCGGCCATGACGCACCTGCCGGCCAGGCCGCTGCTCTTCCCGGTGGTCACCAAGGCGGCCCGACAGGCCGACGGAGTACGGCTGACCTGGCGTCAACCGGCGGACGGTGTGCGGCCACTCGGCACCGCCACCTCGTACGCGATCTACCGGTTCGACGGCACCACCCTGCCCGGCCGGTGTGGCACGGCGGACGCCGCGCACCTGGTCGACACCGTCCGGGCCACGCCCGGCGGCGCGCAGTCCTGGGTGGACACGTCGGCCGTGCCCGGTAAGCGCTACACCTACCAACTGACCGCGCTCGACCGGTCGGCCAACGAGAGCCCGGCCAGCCCGCCGGCATTCGTCCTGCGCTGACCCGTACTCCCGAATGCCCCGGTCGCCCCGCGCGGCCGGGGCATTCGTCTGTTTGAACGCATGTCACCAATAGTTGGCGCGGCACATACCGAGCAGTTGATCAGTTGATCGAAACTGATCGACATCCGGTGACCCGCCGGTAACTTCCGTCCCACCCGCCCACCCCGCGGAGGTAACCCGTGCCCCGACGTCTCGCCACCCTGTTCACCTCGGGCGCGCTCGCGCTGCTCGCCACCCTCGCCATCGCCTCCCCCGCCGCCGCCGTCACCCCCGCCCAGAAGCTGTCCGTGCTGTCCAGCTGGACGCAGACCAGCGCATCCAGCTACAACTCCTGGAACAGTGCCCGGGTCAACCGGGCCCCCTGGGCCGAGTACAACTTCAACTGGTCCACCGACTACTGCTCGTCCAGCCCGGACAACCCGCTCGGCTTCACCTTCAACCTGGGCTGCTACCGGCACGACTTCGGCTACCGCAACTACAAGGCGGTCGGCCAGTTCCCCGCCAACAAGTCCCGCCTGGACAGCGCCTTCTACGAGGACCTGAAGCGCGTCTGCACCACGTACAACGCGGTCGTCCGACCGGCCTGCTACAGCCTGGCCTGGACCTACTACCAGGCGGTCAGCGTCTTCGGTTCGGTGGCGGCCGTGAAGCAGGCCGACATCGACCGCGCCGCCCGAATGAAGGCCCAAGCCGAAGCCGAAGCAGCAGCCCGCGCCTAACCCCACCCTGCTTTCCCACCCCCACCCCCACCCCCACCCCTCGTCCGTTGATCATGAAGTTATTGCCCGTCCGCCCGGCGTGTCGTAGCAATAACTTCATGATCAACAACGACGGGTGGGGTTGGGGGTTGGGGTTGGGTTAGGCGCGTTCGGTTCGGGTGGCCGGGTGGCGGTCCGGGTCGGCGGGACGGCGGGGGGTTGGCTGCGACAGGCCGGTGCTGAAGCGGGTCGAGTCGGCCGCCAGGTCCGGGTGTTCCACGTCGAGGGCCAGCGCCGCTGCCTCGTCCAGCCCCAACTCGGCGCCCTCGCCGTACGCGTCGTCGAAGGCCGTGTCGCCCAGCACCGTACGCAGTTGCGCCTGCTGTTCCGCCCAGTAGCCGCCGTAGATGCCCGGGGTCGCCCGCATACTCGCCCGGGTGGCCTGCGCCGCACCGAACAGGCGAGCAGCGGTCAACCGGTCCCCGCCGATGGCGCAGCGCACCGCGACCGCGTTCAACGTGTCGCACGCCCGGCCGTGGTAGCCGTGACCCATCCGAGAACGCAACGCCACCAGCAGGTGCTCGTGTGCGGCGACGACGTCGCCCCGGGCCAGCGCGACCATCCCGAGCAGCATGTCCACCGAACGCCGGCCCCGCTCCACCGGCCGGGTCGCCTCCACCGGGCGGACCGCCCCGAGCAGGTCGGCAGCCTCCTCCAGGGCACCCCGCCGCCAGAGCAGCTCGGCCAGGCTGAACACCGCGAACAACGCTTCGCCGACGACGTCCTGCCCGTGCGCCCAGTCGATGACCTCCCGGCACACCCGCTCGGCCTCGGCGAACTGCCCCATGTCGACCAGTGGCGCGGCCCTGCCGGCGAGCACCCGGGCCAGCAACCCGGCGTCACCGGCCTGCCGGGCGGCAGCCTCCGCGCGCTGGGAGTAGCGCAGCTCCTCCGCGAACTCGCCGTCGGCGCCGGCGTGCAGGGAGTGCATGTGGTACGCCGCCGCCAGCTCCGCCTCCGGGATCCGCTCGCCCGTCTCGGCAATCCGCCCGTACAACCGGAACAGCCACAGCCGCCCCTCCCGGGCCAGACCCCGCTCCAGCCACCACTGGTCCAGGCCACCGGCCAGACCGAGACCGGCACGGGCACTGCCGCCGGTGGCGCACCAGCGCAGCGCCGCGCGCAGCTCCCCGGCGAGTGGGTCCAGGGCATACAACGACAGCGTGACGGGCCGACCGTCCTGGCCCAGGTGCGCCTTACCCAGCGCGTGCGCCGACCAGGCGACGTGCCGGTTCCGGGCGGCCTGCTCCTCGCCCGCCTCCGCCAACCGCCGCGCCGCGTACGCCCGGATGGGGTCGAGCATCCGGTAGGTGCTGCCCGCCGCCCGCGGTTCGGCCAGGACCATCGATTTGTCCACCAGCACCGAGAGCGGGTCCAGTGGGTCGTCGCCGAGCAGCCACTCCACCGTCGCCAGATCCACCGGCCCGGCGAAGACAGCCAGCCAGCGCAGGAGGCGGGCGGCCCGAGGCCCCAGTGTCCGGTACGACCAGGTGACGGTGGCCTGCATGGTCAGGTGCCGCTCGGTGGCCGAGCGATGCACCGCCCTGCTTGCCGGACTGGGCGGTGACGCTCCGGACGCCGCGGCGACCAGGTCCACGGTGTCCTGCTGGTTGCCGGACCAGCCCCGCTCGACCGGCGGAGGTTCCGGGTCGTCCCGGCCAGCGTCCAAGGTGCCGAGCACATCGTCCAGTCGCTCGGCGAGCTGGCCGACGGAGAGCACCCGCAGTCGGGCGGCGGCCAACTCGATGGCCAGCGGCAACCCGTCGAGCCGCTGCACGACCCGGCGCAGATCGGCCGACTCGGCCGGGTCCGGCTTCCGACCGCCGCGCGCCGCCGCCGTCCGGTCCAGCAGGAGCGCCACCGCGTCGCTCTCCGCGCCGTCCGGCCGTGGGTCGACCGAGAGCGGCGGGATCCGCCACACCACCTCGCCCGGCAGGCTGAACGACTCCCGACTGGTGGCCAGCACCCGTACGCCGCTCCCACCGGACAGCAGCCGCGCGATCACCTCCGCGCAGGCGGACGGTTGCGTGTCGCAGGTGTCCAGCACGACCAGCATACGGCGGTTGGCCGCGTACTCGACCAGGGTGTCCAGCATCGGCCGGCCCGGCTCGGGTCGCAGGCCGAGCACCGCGGCGATCGCGAACGCCACCAGCCCCGGGTCGGTCACCGCGGCGATGTCGACGAACCAGACCCCGTCCGGGTACGCCTCGACGACGCCGCTGGCCAGCTCCACCGCGAGGCGGGTCTTGCCTGCGCCGCCCGCACCCAGCACGGTGACCAGGCGGTGTTGCCGCACCAACAGGCCCAGCTCGACGCGCTCGGTCTGCCGACCGACGAACGAGGTCACCTGGGTCGGCAGGTTGTGCGGCACCGTGTCGGCGGTGCGGGGCCGGGGGAACTGCCGCTCCAGGCCGGGCGCGACGAGTTGGAACAGCCGCTCCCGGTCGTCGAAGCCGCGCAACCGGTGCAGGCCCAGGTCGAGCAGGGTCGCACCGGGCGGCAACGGCTCGGCCCGACGGGCGGTGGACGCCGAGCAGAGCACCTGCCCACCGTGGGCGGCGGCGGCCACCCGGGCGGCCCGGTGCACCTCGGGGCTGGCGTACTCGCCGTCGCGCGGCTCGGCGTAACCGGTGTGCAGGCCCATCCGCACCCGGGGCGCGGCCTCCGAGGTGGGCCAGTCGTGGCTGGACAGTGCCCGTTGGGCGGTCAGACAGGCGGTCAGCGCCGCCGCGGCGTCCTCGAAGGCCAGGAAGAACGAGTCGCCCTCGGTCAGCAGCTCCGCGCCACCCGTGCTGGCCAGCGTCCGACGCAGCAACCGCCGGTGCTCGGCGAGCACCGGTCGGTAGTCCGGACCGAGCAGTTGGGCCAGCCGGGTCGAGCCCTCGATATCGGTGAACACGAAGGTCACCCAACCGCTCGGCAGCTGGATCCGTGGCGACATGCGTGGAACCTCCGCCCGTGACGTCGGATTCATGCTGCCTGAATCCGAGCGATCACACATCGTGAGAACGGCCGGGCAGGTGCCGCCTCAAGGTGCCACTCGGATCCGCTCCCGGCAAGGACTGTCCACCAGGCGGCGGCGAACTGGCCCGATCAGCAGCCGCAGGCGCCGCCGCAGCAGCCCCCACCGGCGGGTGCCGGAGCACCACCGGCGGAACCGCCCCGGCTGGTGAACGCGACCGCGGAAAGCAGCTTGACCGTGTCGGCGTGTCCCTGCGGGCAGGTGGCCGGCTCACCGGCCGCAGCCATCGAACGGTTGACCTCGAAGGTGTCGCCGCAGGCGCGGCAGCGGAACTCGTACCGGGGCATGGCACCCAGGGTACGTGGATCTGACGTTCGGCGGGGCATGGGTGATACTCGAAGGGTGGTGGACGGCGAGGACGACACGCGAGTGAAACCGTTACGACCGGCCGCGCCGCTGGACGGCCCACTGGAGGGCTCGGGGGCTGCGCCTGATCCGGTGCGCGCGGTGCCCCGTCCCCGCAGGCCATGGCTGAGCGGGCGCTCCGGGAGCGGGCCGACCACACCAGCGGCCACGCCCGCCCCGAACGCCCCCGGTGCCGGCCTGGACGCGAGCGCCGCCGCGGGCCCGGATGCGAACGCCACCGCCACCGCCGCCGGCACCAAGCCCTCGGGCACGCCCGGCACGGACCCGAAGACCGCGGACCCGAAAACCGCGGCCGCCACGGTGGAGGATGCGAAGGCGGAAGGCAGCGCCGGTGACCCGGTCGCGCCGAGCGCCGACACGCCGACCGACGCGAAGACCCTCACCGCCGATGGCGGTGCGAAACCCGCCGCCGCAGCCGGGGACGCGAAGACCGCCGAGGTCGGAGACACAAAGACCGCCGAGACCGGCGACGCGAAGACCGCCACCGCGGACCCGGCGAAGACCATGGTGGACGGCGTACCCGTCGTGGCGGCCTCCAACCCCGCCCGGCGACGGCGGGTGCCGTTCGCACACGCCGTGCGACTGGAGCCACGCCGGGCGGCGGCCTCCGCCGCCCACGCGACCCGCGCCTGGGCTCGTCGGCCGAGCGGTCGGCTCACCCTGCCCGGTGTGTTCCTGCTGGCGCTGGTGGCCGCGACCGCCGCGGCGGGCGCGCTACTCGTGCCGGCCACCATCCGCGCGCCACGTCCGGTCGCCGCCGACTCCTCCGCCACGCCGGCCACGCCGCCAGCGGCGCCGTCCGGCGTCCCCACCGGCCCGCTGCCGACCGGGTCGGTGCCGACCGGCCCGCTGCCCAGCGGTGGGCTGCCCAGTGGCGGCCTGCCCGGCAGTGGGCTGCCGACCGGGCCCGCCATCGGGCCGGTCGGGGGCCGACCGTCGGACGCTCTGGCCGGTTGGGCTCAGCAGGTCGGTGCCAAGGTCGGTGTCCCCGCGACCGCCATGCAGGCGTACGGGTACGCCGAGCTGGTGCTCGCCCAGACCAACCGCAGCTGCGCGCTGAGCTGGACCACGCTGGCCGCGATCGGCAAGGTCGAATCGGGGCACGGCTCGGCCAACGGCGCGCGGTTGGGACCGGACGGCATGGCGCTACCGAAGATCATCGGGCTGCCGCTGGACGGTAAGGACGGCCGGATGCGGATCATCGACACCGACCGTGGGGCGCTCGACGGAGACCCGGTCCTTGACAAGGCGATCGGGCCGATGCAGTTCATCCCGACAACCTGGCAGGAGATCGGCGCGGACGCCGACAACGATGGCAGGAAGGACCCGCACGACCTGGACGACGCCGCCCTGGCAGCGGGAAACTACCTCTGCAAGGGTGGCCGGAACCTGAGCATTCCGGGCGACTGGTGGAACGCGATCCTCTCCTACAACGACGTGCGACGCTACGCCCAGGACGTGTACGACACCGCGAACCAGTACGGACGGGCCAGTCGCTCGTGAAGTGATCGTCTCGATACGTTGGAGAACTGGACACTTCCCCCGGGCCTCTGTTAGCGGCAAGCTAGACGGGTGATGGTGCGCGAGTGGGACCCCAGGACCGCGTCGTCCGCCGAGATCGCGTCGCTGCTGGCCACGCTGAACGCGGTCCTGGCGGCTGATCTGCCGCAGGACCCGCCGTGGCGGGAGACCTCGCTGCGGGAATACCTCGCCGAGGTGATGCCCGGCGAGCGGCGGATCTCCTGGATCGCCCAGGCCGAGCCGACCGCCTCCGGCGACCCGGGCGCGGTGCTCGGCCACGTGCACGTGCTGCTCCTCGGTGACATCGGCGTGCTCGAGGTGCTGGTGCACCCGTCCGTACGGCGCAGCGGCCTTGGTCGTGACCTGGTGTTGCGCGCCGCCCGCCGGGTCTACCAGGAGGGCTTCCGGTCGATCGGGGTGGAGGTGGTCGGCGACACGCCGGCGCTGGCCTTCTACGAGTCGCTCGGCTTCCTTCGGGAATACGTGGAGACCCGCAGCGTGCTCGACCTGACCGCTGTCGACTGGGCCGAGTTGGCCGAGATGGCGACCGGCATCGGGGCGGGTTACCACCTGGAGTTCTTCCCCGGCGGTCCACCGGACGACCTGATCGAGGCGTACGCGCGGGCGAAGGCCGAGGTGCGCGACGTCGACGATGGTGAGCTGCGCCCCAGCTCCTACGACCCGGAGCGGCTGCGCGACAGCCTCGACACCCTGCACCGGCGGGGCATGAAGCCGTACATCGTGCTGGCCCGGCACGAGCAGAGCGGCGAGGTGGCCGGCCTGACCGAGGTGGTGGTTCCCGCGCAGCACCCGACCCGCGCCGACCAGTACGACACGATCGTCGCGCAGGACCACCGGGGCTACGGCATCGACCGGGCGATCAAGGCTCGGATGCTGCTGGAGCTGCGCTCCGCCGAGCCGGAGCTGATCGAGGTGCAGACCTGGAACGCGCAGGCCAACGAGGCGATGCTGAAGGTCAACGCGGAGCTGGGTTACCGCTCCGACCGGGACTGGTGCGAATACAGCGTCGACGTCGCTGAGCTGGTGCACCGCCTCGATCCACCCCGCTGAGGGAATTCACGAAACTGTCCACTAGGGGATGGACGGTGGACAGTCGCGCACCTTAACGTGCGTTGACTCCCATCCACCCATCGTGGAGGCCCTATGCGCCCGCGCCGCTCATTCGCCGCGCTCGCGACCGCCACCGCCGCCGTGACCATCACGGCGCTCGGCGTCGCACCCACCGCGGCCAGCGCCGCGCCCACCGACCTGTTCATCTCGGAGTACGTCGAAGGCTCGTCGAACAACAAGGCGATCGAGCTGTTCAACGGCACCGGCGCCGCCGTGGACCTGACGGCCGGCGGCTACCAGCTGCAGCTGCACTTCAACGGCTCCACCACGGCCACCACGATCGCCCTGACCGGGACCGTGGCCGCGGGTGACGTGTTCGTGTTCGCGAGCGCCTCTGCGGGGGCCGCCATCCTCGCCCAGGCCGACCAGACCACCGGGGCGAGCCTGTTCAACGGTGACGACGCGATCGTGCTGCGCCGGGGCACCACCGTGCTCGACTCGATCGGGCAGGTGGGGGTCGACCCGGGCACCGAGTGGGGGGCCGGTGCGACCAGCACGGCCGACAACACCCTGCGCCGGCTGCCGACCGTGACCGCCGGCGACACGGACACGTCGGACGCGTTCGACCCGGCCGCACAGTGGGCCGGCTTCCCGGTCGACATCTTCGACGGGCTCGGCTCGCACACCGTCGACGGAGGCGGCCCGGTCGACACGCCGGCCACGCTGACCTGCGGCGGCCCGTTGGTCACGGCGGCGGGCACGGCCGCGACGCGCGAGGTCACCGCCACCGACCCCGATGACACGATCGTCGACCTGGCGGTGACCGCGGTCAGCCCGACCCCGACCAACGGCTCGATCACCCGGACAGCGTTCACCCCGGCCGAGGGGTTGGGCGGCACGGCCCGCGCGACGATCGGCACCAGCGCCGACCTGACCGCCGGGGCGTACACCGTCACCCTCACCGCGACCGACGCGGACGGTGGCACCGCGAGCTGCGCGCTGGCCGTGCAGGTGACCCGGGAGTTGACCGTCGGCGAGGTGCAGGGCCCGACCACCGACGCCGAGCCCGCTGCGACCAACCGGTCGCCGCTCGCACCGGCGAGCGGCAACGGCACGAGCAGCACGATGTACGACGTCCGCGGCGTGATCACCCAGCTGACCCTGGCGCGCACCTCGGCCGGGGCGGAGCAGCACGGCTTCTTCCTCCAGAGCCGCGTGGGCGACACCGACGGCGACCCGACCAGTTCCGACGGCATCTTCGTGTTCATGGGCACGTTCACCTCGCTGATCGGCGGTTACGTCCCGACGGTCGGCGACGAGGTCGTGCTGCGGGCCCGGGTGTCGGAGTACTACAGCTTCACCCAGCTTTCCGGCGCTTCGCTGGTTCGCCGGATCGGCGGCGGGCTGGCCGTGGACACCGCGGTCGCGGTCACCGACGCGGTGCCGCCGGCCGAGCTGACCGACGCGCAGCGTTTCTGGGAGCGGCACGAGGGCGCCCGGATGCGGGTACGCGCGGGCAGCGGCGCGGTGAGCGGACGGGACGTCTTCTCGTCCACGGCCGACGCCGAGCTGTGGGTGGTGGACCGGGACGACCCGCTACTCGACCGTGCCGACCCGTACACCCGGCGGGTCTTCCGTGACTCGCACCCGCTGGACAACGACCCGACCCGCCGTTTCGACGACGGCAACGGCCAGCGGACGCTGCTGGGCAGCATGGGCGTGAAGGCCACCGCCGGGGACAGCGCCGCGCTGCTCCCGCCGGCGCACACCTTCGACACGCTGCGCGCGGACGCGGTGGGCGGGGTCTACTACTCGTTCGAGAAGTACGGCGTCCAGGTCGAGCGGGCGGAGTTCGACGCCGGGGCCGACCCGTCGAAGAACAACCCGCCCAAGCCGGCCGACCGGTCGCAGGAGGTGGCCGTCGCCACCTACAACGTGGAGAACCTGTACGACTACCGGGACGACCCGTTCGACGGCTGTGACTTCACCGGCAACGCCGGCTGCCCGGGCGTCGACCCGCCGTTCGACTACGTGCCGAGCAGTGAGGCGGACTACCGGCAGCAGCTCGGGGCGCTCGCCGACCAGATCGTCAAGGATCTGCACGCACCGGACCTGATCCTGGTGCAGGAGGCCGAGGACCAGGACATCTGCACGGTTTCCGGCACCACGTTGAGCTGCGGCGACACCAACAACGCGGATGGCGCTCCAGACAGCATCCAGGAGTTGGCGCTCGCGGTGGCGGCGGCCGGTGGGCCGGCGTACGCCGCTGCCTACGACCGGACCGGCGCGGACGCCCGCGGGATCACCGCGGCCTTCCTGTACCGCACGGACCGGTTGTCGTTGGCCCCCGCGACGGCGAACGACCCGCTGCTGGGCTCGGCGCCGACCGTCCAGTACCGCGCTGCGGGGTTGCCGGCCAACGCGGACGTGCAGAACCCGAAGGCCCTCAACGCGGTGCTGCCGTCGGACGTGGACACCTCGACCGGCCGAGACGGCGCCAACGTCTTCACCCGCGCCCCCCAGTTGGGCAAGTTCACCGTGGCGGCGTCACCCGGTTCGACCGAGCGGTTCACCCTGTACGCGCTCAGCAACCACTACTCCTCCGGCCCGGACAGTCGGGTCGGGCAGCGGCGGGAGCAGGCGCGCTACGGCGCGGCGATCGTCACCGCGATCGAGGCGGCCGACCAGACCGCCCGGGTGGTCTACGGCGGGGACCTGAACGTCTTCCCCCGCCCGGACGATCCCATTGCCACCGGCAGCCAGCCCACGCCCTCGGACCAGCTCGCACCGCTCTACGAGGCGGGCCTGCACAACCTGTGGGACAACCTGGTGGCGGACGTGCCGGCGTCGGCGTACTCGTACAGCTTCGAGGGGCAGGCGCAGACGCTCGATCACCTGTTCGTCAACGACGCGTTCTACGGCGACCTGGTGCAGGTGCGGGCGGCGCACATCAACGCCGACTGGCCGGCGGAGTTCACCGGCGACGGGTCGCGGGGTTCCAGCGACCACGACCCGCAGGTGGCCCGGTTCCGGTCTCGGGCGTCGTTGACAGTCGCCGACACGGCGGTGGTCGAGGGCAACCAGGGCAGCCGGCAGCTCACCTTCACCGCCACGGTGTCCCGGCCGCTGTCCCAGCCGGTGCTGCTGTGCGCCACCACCGTCGGCGTCACGGCGCAGGGTGGTTCGGACTTCGACCCGTACGCCGGTTGCAAGGTGTTGGCGGCCGGGCAGACGTCGGTGGCGTTCCCGGTGACGGTGCGCGGTGACCGCAAGCGGGAGACGGACGAGAAGCTGACGTTGCTGGTGGCCGGCGTTCCCGGCCTGCGGCTGGCCGACCCGCTGGCGGTTGGCACGATCACCAACGACGACTGACGTCGCGCGTTCCCGGCGAGGCCCGCAGGTCCGTTTCGGATCGGCGGGCCTCGCTGGTTTCACGGTGAGACCACCCCACGCGGGGGCCACGGCGGTCGGGGCAGGTGCCGTTGCTGGGCCACCCGCACCTCCCACTGGCTACGGCGCCGCATCGCGTCCCGAATCGCCCGGTTGCGGTAGAACGTTTCGGGTGGGCGGGCCAGGCCGTAGATGTCCGCCCACCATTCGCCCGGCTCAGGGTCGAGAATGGTGTCGAGGTGCGACGGGTAGCGACGATCCGCGCCGTTGTACGTGTCCTGCCAGTCCTGCATCGGTTTGAGCACCCGGCCGAACTCGTCAACCACGGCCAGCCGGCAGCCCACCACGCCGATGATGCGCCGGAGCAGAACGATGCTCGGCACCATGCGGCCGGCCTCGATCCGGCCGATGGTGGCATGGTGCACACCTGCCCACCGGGCCAGCTCGCGCTGGCTCAGGTCGGCGCGACGGCGGACCGCCCGAACGATGCCGGCGGCCGGCCAGGGTGCGTCGGAAGGCTCGGTGAGCAGGACCGGCTCGGCTGAGGCTGACGAATCACTCATGCCGCCACCGTCCCGCCTGGTGGAGCTGGCCGCAATCCCGCTTGCCGCGCCTGTGGACAACCAGCTGACCTGTGGACATCGTCCACGGATCGGCGGGTCACTGTCCGTGTTCGCGGCACCAATTACCACCGCCACTACAGCGCGTCACGGGGCTTACGCTGCCTCGACGAGCAGCGGGACCAGCCGGGAGACACCACCGGGCTGACCAGGGAAATCCCCATCCCCACCGGCAGACACACCACCCCTAGCCCGCCCCCTTTGCTCTGCAGTTCGATATGCACCAGAAGCGGAGGGTGAGCGTCGCCGTCGTGGGTGCAGAGCAAAGGCGGGAAGGGGGGTTCGTGGCCGCTCGTCCTCTGGTTACTCTCCGCAAGCCGTGTTGCCGGTAGGTCCGCAACGTCGGCAGGTCCGCAGACCTGTGGGTCCGCAGGTCTGTGAGTCCGCAGGTCCGCAGGTCCGCAGGTCCGCAGGTCCGCAGGTCCGCAGGTCCACAGGTCCGCAGGTCCACAGGTCCGCAGGTCCACAGGTCCGTAGGTTCGCAAATCCACAGCCAGCAGGTCCGCAAGCCCGCAGATCGGTCGGTCCCACGAGCTGCGGTACGTCCGAAAGGCGCTACCGCGCCGCCCGCGACGGGACACGCGGTCAGGCCGCGCCGGCCGTGCGTGAGTCGGCTCCGCCACCGCACGCCGGGAGGACAGCGCGGCCAGGGTCGGATCTGGGGGTCAGTAGCGCTGGCGCAGCAACCCGGCGGCCTCGACCGCCCAGTAGGTGAGGATGACCTGCGCGCCGGCCCGCTTGATCGAGGTGAGCGTCTCCAGCATCACGCGCTCCCGGTCGATCCAGCCGTTCGCGGCGGCGGCCTCGACCATCGCGTACTCGCCGGAGACCTGGTAGGCGGCGACCGGGACGTCCACCGCGGCCCGCACCGCCGACACCACGTCGAGGTAGGGCAGCGCCGGCTTGACCATCACCAGGTCGGCGCCCTCGGCGACGTCGAGCGCCACCTCGCGCAGCGACTCGCGCAGGTTGGCCGGGTCCTGCTGGTAGCTGCGTCGGTCGCCCTCCAGCGCCGACTCCACCGCCTCCCGGAACGGGCCGTAGAAGGCGGAGGCGTACTTCACGGCGTACGCCAGCACGGAGACGTCCTGGTAGCCGGCGGCGTCGAGGGCCCGGCGTACCACGCCGACCTGGCCGTCCATCATCCCGGACGGCCCGACCATGCCGACCCCGGCGGCGGCCTGGGCCACCGCCATCTCGGCGTACGCGGCCAGGGTCGAGTCGTTGTCGACCTCGCCGTCGGGGGTGAGCAGCCCGCAGTGCCCGTGCGAGGTGAACTCGTCCAGGCACAGGTCGCTCATCACCACGGTGTCGTCACCCACCTCGGCCACCACGTCGCGGATCGCGACGTTGAGGATGCCGTTCGGGTCGATGCCGCCGGAGCCGGTCGGGTCCCGCTGTTCCGGCACGCCGAAGAGCATGATCCCGCCGACGCCGGCCTGGACCGCCTCGGCCGCCGCCTTGCGCAGCGAGTCCCGGGAGTGCTGGAGCACCCCCGGGAGCGACCCGATGGCCCGAGGCTCGGTCAGCCCTTCCTTGACGAACATCGGCACGACCAGCTCGGCCGGGTCGACTCGGGTCTCCGACACCAGCCGGCGGATCGCCGGGGTGCGGCGCAGCCGGCGGGGCCGGATCTCGGGGTACGACATGGAAGGGCCTCCTCGAACGACTACCGGAAGCGCAGGGCGGTCGGGCCCTGCACCTTCGAGCCGCGGCGCTGCTTGGCCGGCATGGCGGCCAGCTTCTCGCGCAGCTCGACGGCGTAGGCGGCGAGCGCCTCCACCAGGTCGGGCACCGAGGCGTGTGGCGGCTGGACGTCGACCCGCAGGCCGAACTCCGTCGCGGTCTCCGCCGTCTTGGGCCCAATGACGGCAACAACGGTCCGGGCGTGCGGCTTCCCGGCGATGCCGACCAGGTTGCGCACGGTGGAGGACGAGGTGAAGAGCACCGCGTCGAACCCGCCCGACTTGATCGCGTCGCGGATCTCGGCGGGCGGCGGCGCGGCGCGCACCGTCCGGTACGCGGTCACGTCGTCGACCTCCCAGCCGCGCTCGGTGAGCCCGGCGGCGAGCGTCTCGGTGGCGATGTCGGCGCGCGGCAGCAGCACCCGGCCCACCGGGTCGAGGATCTCGTCGTGCGGGGAGAACTCCGCCAGCAGCCCCTCGGAGGACTGCTCCCCGGTGGGGATCAGCTCCGGTTGGATGCCGAACGCGCGGACCGCGTCCGCCGTCGCCTCACCGATGCAGGCGATCTTGACGCCGCCGAAGTGCCGGGCGTCCAGACCGTGCTCGGCGAACTTCTCCCAGACCGCGCGGACCGCGTTGACCGAGGTGAAGATCACCCAGGCGTACCGGCCGTCGACCAGGCCCTTGACCGCCCGCTCCATCTGCGCCGGGGTGCGCGGCGGCTCGACCGCGATGGTCGGCACCTCACACGGGATCGCCCCGTACGCACGCAGCCGGGCGCTCATCACACCGGCCTGCTCCTTGGTGCGGGGGACGAGCACCTTCCAGCCGTACAGCGGGCGGTTCTCCCACCAGCTCAGCTTGTCGCGCTGACCCACCCCGACACCGACGGTGAGCACCACCCGGCCGGTGAAGCCGAGCGCGGCGGCCACGAAGCTGTCCACGGTCGACGTGGTCGTGTACTGGGTCTCGCCGGTGCCGTCGCCGGTCACGCCGACGCCGGTGGTGCCGTCGACGCCTGCGGCGAGCAGCCCGTCCCGGACGGCGGCGAGGTCACCGGCGTCCACGGCGAGTGCGAGCGAACCCCGGCCGACGGCCGTGGCCAGCGCCTCGAAGTCCAGGGCGCTGACATCCTCGACGTCGGCAGCCGTCCGCACACCCGGCAGTGGCACACCGGCGTAGGTGGCCACACCCTCGGCCTGGCCGACGCCGGGCACCACCTCGAAGTGGGCGGCGGTGCGGGCGACGGCCTGCACCTCCTTGACCACCGAGTCGTGGCCGAACGGGTCGCCGGCGACCAGGTGCACCGCGTTCAACCCGGAACGGGCCGCGGAGATCAGTACCTTCGCCACGTCCCCGGGCGCGCCCTCGGCCGGCGTGAACTCGGCATCGTCCCTGGCTTCGGCGCGTACGACGGCGAGCAACGACTCCGGGACGCCCCGGTCGTAGATCACCTGGTCGGCGTCGACCAGGGCGTCGTGTGCCCGACGGGTCAGCAGACCCGGGTCACCGGGGCCAGCCCCGACGAACGCGATACGGCCGACGGGCTTACGGGTGCGGGTCATCCTGTGCTCCCAAATTGCTGGGTCCCCGGGCCGGTGTGTCCTTCGTGGCCGAGGATCGAGTCGGCGCCGAGGTCGAGGAGTTCGGCGGCGAGTGCCTTACCGATCTCCGCCGCGTCGGCGGGCGTTCCGGTGCGGGACAGCCGGAGGTCACGAGTGCCGTCCGGGCTGATCACCGCCCCGCGCAGGTAGATCTCATCGCCGTCGTCACCTTCGGCGAGTTCGGCGTAGGCGGCGACGGGTGCGCTGCACCCGGCCTCCAGGGTCGCCAGAAACGCGCGTTCCGCGGTGACCGCGGCTCGCGACGGTGCGTGGTCGAGCACCGCGAGCAGCTCGACCAGGTCCTGGTCGTCGACCCGGCACTCCACGGCCAGCGCACCCTGAGCGGGCGCGGGCAGCATCAGCATCGGGTCCAGCGTCTCGGTGATCGCGTCGGCCCGACCGATCCGGGCCAGCCCGGCCCGGGCCAGGACGACGGCGTCGAGGTCGGCATCGGGGCCGAGCACCCGCGCCAGGCGGGTGTCGATGTTGCCGCGGATCGGGGTGACCTCCAGTTGCAGGCCGAGCGCGTGCAGCTGGGCGATCCGGCGCAGCGCGCCGGTGCCCACGGTGGCCCCGGGCGGCAGCTCGGCGAGCGTCCGGCCGCCCTGGGCGACCAGCGCGTCGCGCGGGTCCAGCCGGGCCGGCACCGCCGCGATGTGCAGCCCGGCGGCGGCGGCCGTGGGCAGATCCTTGTAGGAGTGCACCGCGAAGTCGATCGTCCCGGCGGTCAGCGCGTCGCGCAGCGCGGAGACGAACACCCCGACGCCGAGCCGGTGCACCGGCGCGCTCGAGCGGTCACCTGCGGTGATCACCTCGACCAGCTCGACCGGGCGGCCGGTGGCGGCGGTCAGCGCCTCGGCGATCTGGCCGGACTGGGCCATCGCCAGGGCGCTGCCCCGGGTGCCGAGGCGCAGGGGGGCGGTCATCGCGCACCTCCGGTGGGCGGGGTCGGCTCGGCGGCGTCGGCTCCGGACACCGGGTCGGTGCCGGGCAGGGCGATGCCGAGGTCGGGGGTGAGCACGTCGGGGACGGTGTCCACCGGTGAGGTCTGCGGCACCTCGAGGTCGAACAGCTCGCGCAGCAGGGCCGCGTACTGGTCGCCGCCGGGCTCCGCGGCCAACTGGCGCACCTTGACGGTGGGCTGGTGAAGCAGTCGCTGCACGACGCGGTGCACGGTGCGGGCCACCTCGGCCCGCAGGTCGTCGCCGAGGTCGGGGCGACGCTGGGCGAGCCGGCGCAGCTCGGCGGTGACCACGTCGTCGGCCCGGCCGCGCAGCGCGGCCACGGTGGGTGCCACGTCGGCACCGCGCAACCAGGTGAGGAAACCCTCCACCTCGCCCAGCACGATCCGTTCGACGGCGGCCGCGTCGGCAGCCGCCGGACCGTCGGCGAGCAGTGCCGCCATCCGGTCGATGTCGATCACCTCGACGCCGGGCAGCTCGGCCACACCCTCCTCGACGTCGCGTGGGACGGCCAGGTCGAGCAGGACCAGCGGGCCCCGGGCCGGGTCCCGTTCGGCCAGCGCCGCGCTGACCACCGAACGGGTGAGGACCGGTTCGGTGGACGCGGTGGCGGCCACTACGATGTCCACTGTGGAGAGGGTGTCGGCCAGCTCGGTCATCGGCGCGGCACTCGCCCCGTACGACTCGGCGAGCCGGACGGCCCGGTCGGCGCCCCGGTTGCTCACGGTGAGCGGCCCGGCGCCCTGCCGGGACAGCGTGGCCACCCCGAGCGAGCCCATCGCGCCGGCACCGACCACCAGGGCCGGGTGTCCGGCGAGGTCGCCGTCGAGGTGCCCGGCGGCCAGCTCCAGTGCGGCGGTGACGACGCTCTGGCCGGCCCGGTCGATGCCGGTCTCGGCGTGGGCCCGCTTGCCGACCCGCAACGCCTGCTGCATCAGCTCGTGCAGCAGCCGGCCGGCCGAGTCGGCGCCGGTGGCCCAGTGGTACGCGTCGCGCAGCTGCCCGAGGATCTGCGCCTCGCCGACCACCATCGAGTCGAGACCGGTGGCGACCCGGAAGACGTGGTCGACGGCGGCGGTGTCGTAGTGCACGTACAGGTGGCTGGCGAGCGCTGCCGGCGGGCTGCCGGCCTGCTCGGCCAGGACGGCGCAGACGTCGCCGAGCCCGCCGTGGAAACCGGACACGGCGGCGTAGACCTCCACCCGGTTGCAGGTGGAGACGATCACCGCCTCGGCCACGTACGGCTGGGCGATCAGGCGGTCCAGGGTGCGGGTCAGGTCGGCGGGGGGCACAGCCAGCTGCTCCAGCGTGGCGACCGGGGCGGTCCGATAGGACGCGCCGACGACGAGCAGTTTCACGTGCCGATCGCCTCCTGGGTATCAGTGGCCGCGAACCCGCCCGGCAGGGCGGTGAGAGCGGACCCGCCGGTGGCGGGCAGCGCGGTCAGCGATGCCTTGCGGTGCTCGTGGAAGGACAGAATCTGCAGCTCGATGGCGAGGTCGACCTTGCGCACGTCGACTCCCTCCGGAACCGAGAGTACGCACGGTGCGAAGTTGAGGATGCTCGTCACGCCGACGGCGACCAGTTGGTCGGCGACCTGCTGGGCCGCGGCGGCCGGGGTGGCGATCACGCCGATCGCGAGCGATTCCTCCGCGGCGACGGTCGGCAGGTCGTCGACATGCCGGACAACCAGGCCGTTGATCTCCTCACCGACCCGGGAGGGATCGGCGTCGAGCAGTGCGGCGATCCGGAAGCCCCGGCTGGCGAAGCCGTCGTAGCCGGCCAGAGCGTGACCGAGATTACCCACGCCGACCAGGGCGACCGCCCGGCGTTGAGTGAGCCCGAGCACATACTCGATCTGCTCGATCAGCAGCGCGACGTCGTATCCGACGCCCCGGGTGCCGTACGAGCCGAGGTGGGAGAGGTCCTTGCGGAGCTTGGCGGAGTTGACGCCGGCGGCGGCGGAGAGGCCCTCGCTGGAGACGGTCTCGTGCCCGGTGTCGGCGAGGTTGTGCAGCGCGCGCAGGTACTCCGGGAGCCGAGCGACGGTCGCCTCGGGCAGATCCGGTAGCGCCGGTACGGCACCGGCGCGGCCGGGCGCGCCTGGGTGACGGTGCTGACTCATGAGACTCCGTGCGGTGCGATCCTCGGCCAACTCCGCTGGTCGGCCGCTTATGGACTCCCGCTGGCGACCGAGGTTGCCGGCTGTGCTAGCAGGGCGCGTCGGAGTCACAGAGTAGGCGCTTGTGAAGACGTGCACAAATCGCGATCTTGCCGCTGCGTCACGCAACCTCACCAGCACCTCCATTCCGCAAGATCGATCCAACGGGTCTCCGCCCGCGCCGCCGGGGCGATTATTGCTCAATCCCGACTTCTCTGACCAATCCCGCGCCGAGGCTTCCGAGGGGCGTCCCCGCAGGTGGTAGGGGCAGCACTACGAGGGAGAGGCAGGGCTTCGGGATGGGGACGGGCAGCCCGGTTGCCTAGCCTTTGGGCATGACCGCCGTTGCCGCCACCAGCGACCAACCGACGCTGGCACCGAGCATCCCCCGCCAGCTCTTCGTCGACTCCGGGTACGTGCTGCTCGGCCTGCCCCTGGCGGTGGCCAGCTTCGTCGTCCTCATCGTCGGCACCGCGGTCGGCATCGGCCTGGTGGTGACGGTGATCGGTCTGCCGATCCTCAGCGGCACCCTGTACGCCGCCCGTGGGCTCGCCGACATCGAGCGGCTGCGGCTGCCCGCGGTGCTCCGGCAGCCCCGGATCCGGCCGCACTACCGGCTGCCCGAGACGGGCGCGAACGCCTGGCGGCGGATCTTCGTGCCGATGCGGGACGCCCAGTCCTGGCTCGACCTGGCGCACGGCATCCTGCGGCTGATCGCGGCGGCCGGCACCTTCGTGGTGGCCGTCATCTGGTGGGCCGGGGCGGTCGCCGGCTCGCTGTACTGGGCCTACGACTGGGCCCTGCCCCGCGCCGACGGCGAGGGTGACAAGGACCTGGCCCAACTGCTCGGCCTGGGCGACTCGACCACCGCCCGAATCGGGCTGAACACCGCGATCGGGGTGTTTTTCCTGATCACCCTGCCGATCGTGGTCCGGGGTTGCGCGCTTCTCCAGGCCAGCTTCGCCAAGGCCATGCTGACCGGGGTGGCCGAGATGCGCGACCGGATCACCGTGCTGGAGGAGCAGAAACGGGCCGCCGTGTCCGCCGAGGCGTCCGCGCTGCGCCGGTTGGAACGCGACATCCACGACGGCCCCCAGCAGCGCCTGGTCCGCCTGGCGATGGACCTCAGCCGGGCCCGGATGCAGCTCGCCTCCGACCCGGAGGCGGCCGGCCGGACCATCGACGAGGCGGTCACCCAGACCCGGGACACGCTGGCCGAGCTGCGGGCGCTGTCCCGGGGTATCGCCCCGCCGATCCTGGTCGACCGGGGCCTGCCCAGCGCCCTGGCCGCGATCGCCGGGCGCGGGCTGATCCCGATCGAGCTCCAGGTGGATCCGCAGCTCGGCACCCCGGGCGGGCGGCTCGACCCGGCGGTGGAGAACACCGCGTACTTCGTGGTGTCCGAGGCGCTGACCAACGTGGCCAAGCACGCCCGGGCCACCGAGGCCGTGGTGGCGGTCGCCCGGCAGGGCGACCACCTCCAGGTGCGGGTGGGCGACGACGGCCAGGGCGGCGCACACCTGGCCAAGGGGCACGGGCTGGCCGGCATCGCCGACCGGGTCCGGGCCGCCGGTGGTGAGCTGATGGTGGTCAGCCCGGTCGGCGGCCCCACCGAGATCCGCGCCGAGCTTCCCCTGTGAGCGCGAGGAGTGAGCCGGGTTTGCGAGCCCCGCAGTTGCGAACGAAGGAGATGCTGTGATCAGCCCCGCGCGACGGCCCCACGACGGGCCGGACGTGGTAGACAACACAGCCATGCGCATCGTGATCGCGGACGACGCCGTCCTGCTCCGGGAGGGGCTGGTCCGGCTGCTGACCGAGAGCGGGCACCAGGTGGTGGCCGCCGTCGGGGACGGCGACGCGCTGGTCGAGGCGGTGGTGGAGCACCGGCCGGACGTGTCGATCGTCGACGTCCGGATGCCGCCGTCGCACACCGACGAGGGGCTGCGGGCAGCGGTGGAGGCCCGCCGGTTGGTGCCGCGTACCCCGATCCTGGTGCTCTCCCAGTACGTCGAGGTCTCGTACGCCGATGATCTGCTCGCCACCACCGGCGGTGCCGGCGGCGGAATCGGCTACCTGCTCAAGGACCGGGTGGCCGCGATCGAGGAGTTCCTGGACGCGCTGCGCAGGGTGGCGGCCGGCGGCACGGTGCTCGACCCGGAGGTGGTCGGCCAGCTCTTCGCCCGACGCCGCCGCGACGACCCGCTGAGCGAGCTGACCCCCCGCGAGCGCGAGGTGCTCGCCCTGATGGCCGAGGGCCGTTCGAACACCGCCATCGCCCGCTCCCTGGTGGTCAGCGACGGCGCGGTGGAGAAGCACGTGCGCAACATCTTCACCAAGCTCACCCTGCCGCCCGACACCGAGCAGCACCGGCGGGTGCTGGCCGTCCTCACCTACCTGCGGAACTGACCTTCCGGGCCAGGGCCACCGCGTCGGTGAGCGTGTCGGCCACCGGGTGACCGGAGTCACGCAGCCGGGTCGGGTCGGTGAACCCGCCGGTGTAGAGCACCGCACGGCCGCCCACCGCGAGGGCCGCGTCCGCGTCGTCGATGGAGTCGCCGATCAGCACCACCGAGGCGCCGTCCACGCCCAGCTCGGCCAGGTGCAGCTGGAGCGACTCGGCCTTCCGGCCGCCACCGACCGTGGCCCGCAGCCCGTCGACGCGGGTGAAGTGGCCGGTCAGCCCGTACGTGTGCACGGTCGGCACCAGCTCCTCGTGGAACCACATGGAGAGCAGGCTCTGGCTGCCCGGCCAGGCGGCCATCGCGGTGCGCGCGTCGGCGGCCAGCTCACAGGTGGTCAACCCGGTGCGGTACGCGTCGTGGAAGATCCGGTCCAGTCGGCCGAACTCGTCGTCGTCGACGGCCTGGCCGAGCACCTCGGCGTAGTACTCGGCGATCGGCCGGCGGAACCGCACCCGGTGCTCCTCGGAGCTGACCGTGGGCCCGCCGACGCTGGCGAAGGCGGCGTTGGTGGCGGACACCACCAGGCTGAGGTCGTTGAGCAGGGTCCCGTTCCAGTCCCACACGAGGTGGGGGTGCGCAGGGGTCATCAGAGCACCCTAGGCACCGCTCAGAGCTGAGGCGTGGTCAGGTCCCGCAGCAGCCGGTCCTCCTCGACCCGCCAGTAGCCGTGCTCCTTACCGTCGAGCATCACCACCGGCAGCCGGTCCCCGTACTCCCGCTCCAGCCCCTCGTCGCCGGTGACGTCCCACTCGACCCACTTGTCGCCGGTGACCGCCACCACCCGGTCGAGTGCGGCCTTGGCGTCGTCGCACAGGTGGCAGCCGGGTCGGGTGATCAGGGCGAGCCGGGCGTCAGTGGCCATCGGTTACCTCCAGGCGGGTGTCGGCGGGTGCGGGTGGGTCGGCTGGCGTCGCCGGCCGGAGCTGGGCCTTGCGTACCTTGCCGATCGCCGAGTGCGGCAGGGCGTCGACGAACTCGACGGCGGTCGGGCACTTGAACCGGGCCAGGTTGCGTGCGCAGTGGGCAAGCAGCTCCTCGCCGGTCACCGGTCGCCCCGGCGCCGGCACCACGTACGCCCGCACAGTCTCGCCCGTCCGTGGGTGCGGCACACCCAGTACCGCCGACTCGGCCACCCCGGGGTGCCCGGTGAGCACCAACTCGACCTCGTGCGGATAGACGTTGAACCCGTTGACCAGGATCAGCTCGCCGAGCCGGTCGACAAGGAAGAGGTCACCGTCCTCGTCGGCGTACGCGATGTCGCCGGTGCCCCACCAGCCGTCGGCGTCCGGGCCGCCCCGGCCGTCGGGCCAGTAGCCGTCGAAGAGGTTGGGGCCGCGCACGACGATCTGCCCCGGGTCGGTGCCCGGCGACACGTCGGAGATGTCCAGCTCGTCGGGGTCGTCGTCGGGAACGGCCAGCCCGTCGCGCCACAGGTCCACGCCGTCGGCGTCGACCAGGCGCAGCCGCACACCGGGCAGCGGCCGACCGATCGAACCCGCCTTGGCCACACCACCGACCAGGGTGGAGGTGAGCACCGGGGCGGTCTCGGTGAGGCCGTACCCGATGTGCGCCTGATGGCCGGTGACCTCGGTGAAGCGCGCCGCGACCGCGGGGTCCAACGGTGCCGCGCCGCAGACCGCCACCCGCACCGACGCGGTCGCCGCGCGGGCCGTGGAGGCATCGGCCCAGGTCAGGAACATCGACGGTACGCCGACCAGCACGCTGACCCGGTGCCGGGCGATCTCGTCCAGCCCCGCCGTCGGGCCCAGCTCGTCGAGCAGCACGCCGGTCGCGCCATGGTGGACGACCGCGCCGAGCGCCGAGTTGAGCCCGTACGCGTGGAACAGTGGCAATGCCAGCAGCACGGTGTCCGTCGGGCCGACCACCGGCGGCTGGATCCCGTCGACCTGCTCGTGGTTGGCGAGCAGCGCCCGGTGCGAGAGCATCGCCCCCTTGGGCCGCCCCTCGGTGCCGGACGTATAGAGCAGTACAGCCAGGTCGGCTCCGCCTCGTCGCGGGCGGGCCGGCGGTCCGGGTGCCTCGGCGGTCGGCGGGGTGCCGGACACGTGGGCCAGCGCGGGCAGTTCGGCGGCCACGTCGGCGACCAGGCCACGCACCCGGTCGGTGGCGATGAGCACCGACGCGCCGGAGTCGGCCAGCACGTGCCGCAGCTCCGGGGCGGTGAAGCCGGGGTTGACCGGCACGGCGACCAGCCCGGCACGCAGCGCGCCGAGCCAGGTGACCACGAAGTCGAGCGTGTTGGGCAGCGCGATGGCGACGCGTGGCGGCGTACCGCCTGCGTCGGTGGGGGGCGTGGCGGCCGACAGGCCACGGGCGACGGCGTCCACCGCGGCATCGAGGTCGGGCCAGCTGAGCGTCTGGTCGCGCCAGTGCAGCGCGGCCCGGTCGTCGCGGTCGAGAGCCGCCCGGCGGACCCGGTCGGCGAGGTTCGGCGCGGGGTTTGCCGAGGAGTCCTGCACGGTGATCGAGTCTGGCACAGCGGGCGGCGGCAGACTATGGCCGACGGGTGGGACGGCACCCGGGAGCGGCGTTGCGAAAGTCCCATGAACAGGACTCTCCTGTGTGCCACCGGCGGCCCAATAGGGTCCTGTCGATGGGACGAGCGGCACCGTCCACAGACGCTTCGGCCACGCGGGCGCGACCACCCGGGGCGGCGGGCCGACCGAACGGGCAACCAGCCTCCGACCAGGCCATCCATCCTGGAACACCGCGTCGACGCAAAGTCAAACGCACACGACGGACAACCGGTCCGCCACCGGTGCGGCGGAGCGGGAAATACTTCCGCCTTGTGTAACGGACTTGCCACGCGCGGGTGACGTTGGCCCTATCATCACTCGGGTCGGCTCACCCCATTTGCCGTGAGTCGACACCCCTCAGCCCGAGGAGGCCCCCGTGCCTGTGAGCGCATTGGACCAGCACCTCCAGGGGAATTGCCGCCAGTCGGCAACTCCCATGACCGTCCTGCCCGACCGGTATCCCGGTCGGCCCGTCTCGATGCCCTACAGACCGGCCCGTCCGGTGGCCAACGGGACGGGGGCAGCCCGGTGACCACCTTCGGTTACGCGGAACGCCCGCTCGGCCTGACCGGTCAGCCGGCCCGCTCCCACGTCAACGAGCGGCCGATGGCCCGTTCCCCGCTGGACGAACCACACGGCACCGCCGTGCGGGGCGACGGCGCGGCGCACCGGACCCGCAGCCGGCCACACCACAACGAACCGACGCCACGGCCCGCCGTGCCGGGCGGGAACGGTGGGCCGCCCGGGGGTCGCGTCGCCGTACCGCCCCGGCCGTTGCCCGCGCAGGGTCGACGGGTCAGCGAGACACCAGCGGTGACCACCGACCCGGCGGCGGGTGAGACAGCGGTGATCCCGGTGGTGCCGGCCACCACCGCCACCACCCCGACCGGCTTCCCGAGCCGTCCGGACCCGTCCGACCCGGCCACCGAGGTCTGGACGCTGATCGAGCGGGCCCAGGCCGGCGAGTCCGAGGCGTTCGGTCTGATCTACGACCGGTACGTGGACACCGTCTTCCGGTTCGTCTACTTCCGGGTCGGTAACCGGCAGCTCGCCGAGGACCTCACCTCGGACACCTTCCTGCGCGCGCTCAAGCGCATCGGCAGCTTCACCTGGCAGGGCCGTGACCTCGGCGCCTGGCTGGTGACGATCGCCCGCAACCTGGTCGCGGACCACTTCAAGTCGGGCCGCTACCGGCTGGAGGTCACCACCGGCGACGTGCTCGACGCCGACCGGGAGGACCGGGGCCCGGAGGGCAGCCCGGAGGCTGCGGTGGTGGAGCACATCACCAACGTCGCGCTGCTCACCGCCGTCAAACAGCTCAACCCGGAGCAGCAGGAGTGCATCGTGCTCCGCTTCCTCCAGGGCTTCTCGGTCGCCGAGACGGCCCGTGCGATGGGCAAGAACGAGGGTGCCATCAAGGCCCTCCAGTACCGGGCGGTTCGCGCCCTGGCCCGGCTCCTTCCCGACGGCTTCCAGCCGTAGATTGTTTCGGCGGGGCCGATGGACGCCGATCAACGTCCTTGCAGGTCAGAGTCGGTCCCGCCCGGTGACGACGATCACTTTCTGTAATTTCCGGCCCGCCAGGCCCGTAACCCGTGCCCGGTCCGCCGCGTTTCTCCGGGTGCGACCGGTGGATGTCCTGGCAGGCCCGGGGCACCGAGGTCCGACCGGTACGCCGGCGGCACCTCACCTCCGTGGTGTCACACTGCCGCCCGGTCGCTGGCAACGACCGCGGCCGACCGGCCGTGACCAGCGAGAGGAGGTGCCTGCGGTGGACAACATCCTCTTCTCCCGCCGGCGCGCCGAGCGCTTCGCGCAGCTTCTCGACGAGGCCAACGGCGCTCGACGACACCACGTGCGATCCCGGGTGGACGGTCAGCTCGCGCCACTCGTCGCGGTGGGTCAGCGGCTCACCGTCGACCCTCCGGCTGTCGAGGTGAACCCGGACTTCCGTACCGGCCTGCGGGCAATGCTGCTCGCGACCGCCGAACGCGAAGGGCTGGGCACCGCACCGGCGGCCAGCGAACCAGCCACCACGACGACCCGAGGGCGACTGTTGCCGGCGGTCACCGCCCGGCGGGCCCGAGCCCGGGGCGCGATCCTGATCGGCATCGCCGCCGGCGCCATCGCGGTCTCCGGCATCTCCGCCGCCAGCGAGAACGCCGTCCCCGGCGACGCCCTCTACGGCATGAAGCGCTCGACCGAACGCGCGCAACTCGCCCTGGCCAGCTCGGACATCAGCCGCGGCCAGCTCTTCCTGGACTTCGCCCGGACGAGAGTCGGCGAGGCAGCCAAGCTGCGCGGCGACCGGATCGGTTACAGCGCGGTCCTCGACGACATGGACGCGGACACCCGGCAGGGCGCACGCCTGCTGACCGCCGCCGCCGTGCAGCGGGCCGAGCCGGGCAGCCTGGACACACTCAACACCTTCGTCTCGGGCCAACGCCGGGCGGTGAGCGGCCTGCTCGACGGGAGCACCCGCGCCGACCGGGCCCGGACCCAACGGTCGCTGCTCCTCCTGGACACCATCCGGGAACGCTCGGACGCGCTGCGCGCGGCGATCGCCTGCGGCCTCCCCGCCCCGACTGCCAGCGACACCCTCGGCCCCAACCCGAGCGCCTGCCCCGGGGCGCGCTGACCCGCACCCCTATACCGCACGTCCGACCGGCCGCGCCACAGTTCGTTCTGTGCCCGGCCGGTCGACCGTGTGCGGCGGCTACCCTTCGCTGAAGGCATCCGTCGTACCGGTGAGGAAGGGAGTCGCGTGGCGCGCAGCCGTAAGGTGACGGTCAGCACCGACGCCGAGGGGCACACCGCGGGCTGGGCGGAAACCGACCTGGCCCCGGCCATCGCACCGGACTCGACGGCCGCGGCGTTCTTCGACGTGGACAACACCATGATGCAGGGCGCCTCGATCTACTGGTTCGCCCGCGGGCTCGCCTCCCGGAACTACGTCACCACCTCCGACCTGGCCCGATTCGCCTGGCAGCAGCTCCGGTTCCGACTGCTGGCCCGGGAGCACGCCGGTGACATGTCGCTGGCCAAGGAGGCAGCGCTGGCCTTCGTCCAGGGCTGGCGGGTCGACGAGGTGGAGCGCCTCGCCGAGGAGATCTTCGACGAGATGATGGCTCCCCGGATCTGGGCCGGCACCCACCAACTCGCCCGGCGTCACCTGGGCGACGGCCAGAGGGTGTGGCTGGTCAGCGCGGCCCCGGTGGAGATCGGCCGGGTCATCGCCGCCCGGCTCGGCCTGACCGGTGCCATCGGCACGGTGGCCGAGATCGTGGACGGGGCGTACACCGGGCGGTTGGTGGGTGACCTGATGCACGGGCCGGCGAAGGCCGAGGCGGTCACCCAGCTCGCCGCGGTGGAGGGGCTCGACCTGACCCGCTGCGCGGCCTACAGCGACTCGGCCAACGACCTGCCGCTGCTCTGCGCGGTGGGCCGGGCGGTGGCCGTCAACCCGGACGGCACCCTGCTGCGGCAGGCCCGCCAGCACGGCTGGGAGGTACGGGACTTCCGCACCGGCCGTCGCGCGGTCAAGATCGCCGTGCCGTCGACCGCGGCGGCCGGTCTGGTCGCCGGCGCGGTCACCGCCGGCCTGGCGTTGCAGCGCCGCCGCCGCGCAAACTGACTCAGGGGCCGAACGGGTCGGGCCGTCGCTCCAGCAACGTGTGCACGGTCTGCTGGATGGTCTCCCGCACCTGGTCGGCGAGGTTGAACACCACCAGCGGGTCGTCCGCCGAGTCGGTCAGGTGGGCGGTCGGGATCGGCGGGCAGAACTCGATCAGCCACTTGCTGGGGAGCGGCACCATGCCCAGCGGGCCGAGCCACGGGAAGGTCGGCGTGACCGGGAAGTAGGGCAGCTTGAGCAGCCGCGCCAGGGGCTTGATGTCGGCGAGCATCGGGTAGATCTCCTCGCCACCGACGATGGCGACCGGCACGATCGGGGTGCCGGTGCGCAGCGCCGCCGAGACGAACCCGCCCCGCCCGAACCGTTGCAGCTTGTACCGGTCGGCGTAGAGCTTGCCGATCCCCTTGAAGCCCTCGGGGAACACACCGACCAGGTCTCCCCCGCCGAGCAGCCGCTCCGCGTCGGGGTTGCAGGCCACCGTGCCACCGGTCTTGCGGGCGAGCTCGGAGACCACCGGCATCCGGAAGACCAGGTCGGCGCCGAGCAGCCGAAGGTAGCGGTGGGCAGGGTGCTTGTCGTGCAGCGCCGCCGAGAGGATCAACGCGTCCAGCGCCACCGTCCCCGAGTGGTTGCCGACCACCAGGGCGGGCCCGTCGACCGGCACGTGCTCCACCCCGCTGACCTCGGTGCGGAACCAGTCCCGGTAGAGCAGCCGCAGCAGCGGGTGGAAGACCGCGTCGGTCAACTCCGAGTCGAAGCCGAACTCGTCGACCTCGTAGTCGCCCGCGAGCCGTCGGCGCAGGAACGCCAGGCCGTTCGCGACCTTGCGGTCCCAGTGGTCCCCCGGCCGGTCCGCCACCGCCGGCGGGGTGCCACCCGGCGTCGAGGCATCGCCCGTGTCCGTCGCGACGGGCTCGTCGGTGGCCGCGGTGTCGACCTCGTCGGCCGGCGTGGGCGTCGGGGTCGGGGCGACCTGCGCCGTCGGCCGGTGCCCGTTGCGCCGCGCCGGCTCCGCGTCCGGCGCGGGCGGCTGCTGGGGTACGTCGAAACGCCCGACCCCCTGCGGGTCACGCCCCTCCGCCGGCCCGCTCATGAGGGCCGCTCCTGAACTGCGGAACGGACCTGCCGGATGCCGTCCAGGACGAGTTGCTCGGCGACGGCCAACTGACCCCGGGTGACCACCACCCCACCCTGGTGGGCGCGGATGAAGTCCTCGAACGCCTTGGCGGTGGAGCGGGGTGTGAAACCGTACTCCTGCTCAAGTCGGCTCGTGTCGACCACCCGGCCGTGCACGAAGAGGTCGACCTGGTCCAGGCCGTAGCGGCCGAAGCCCATGGTGCGGGCCAGCGCGGCGGCACCGGAGAGACCCGGTTCCAACACCGGCACGGCCACCCGGCCGGCTCGCCGGATCGCCTGGGACAGCGACAACACCCCCGGGCCGGCGACGTTGTAGGTGCCCGGGTGATCTTCCACGATCGACCGGTGCAGCACCTCCAACGCGTCGTCGAAGTGCAGGAACTGCAGACGGGGGTCACGGCCGAAGACGGTCGGCACGAACGGCTGCGCGAAGTAGCGGGTCAACGTGGTGTCGGCGGTCGAGCCGATGAACGGCGCGAAGCGCAGCACCGTGGCGGTGACGTCGGACCGGCGGCGCCGGAAGCCACGGACGTACCCCTCGAGGTCGAGGATGTCGCGGCCGAAACCGCCGCGCGGGACCTCGCGCGGTTCGGTCTCCTCGGTGAAGACCGCCGGGTCCCGGAACGACACCCCGTACGCGGCGGTGGACGAGCGGACCACGATCTTGCGGAGCCGGGGTGCCCGTTGGCAGGCGGCCAGCAGGTGCATGGTGCCGATGACGTTCTGGTCCTTCATGGCCGACCGGCCACCGTGCTGCGGGTCGGGAGAGCTGACCAGCGCGAGGTGCACCACCGCGTCGACGTCCAGGTCGGCGAGGAGCCCACCGAGCGAGTCGTTGTCGACGCGGATCCGTTCGACCCGGTCAAGCAGGTCGGTGAACTCGGTGCCCGAGTCTGGTGCGTCCACCCCGATGACCCGCTCGATCCGCGGGTCGGCGGCGAGTCGTGCCGCCACGTGGGCACCCAGATAGCGGCCGACCCCGGTGACGACGACGACCCCCGGAGCACCTGAGGTGCCACCGGGGGTCATCTGACGCACCTACCCCGGCAGGATGGACCGAGCCGGGACGACCGCGGCCTGATCACCTGAGCCTCCGGGGGTCGACAGTTTGGCAAGTGACGCCGAACGCCGGGCAGTCAGCCCGGCGGCGATCACTTGCCGAGACGGCGACGCTGGACGCGGGTCTTGCGCAGCAGCTTGCGGTGCTTCTTCTTAGCCATGCGCTTACGGCGCTTCTTGACCACCGAGCCCATACGACAGCCTTTCGATACAACGTTCGGGGCGGACCGGATGACACCACGCAGGTGGCGACGGCGACCGCTTGCGGACAACGGACCGGACCAGTCTGGGCGGCGGGGCGCACCGGTGGGGTCTCGGTCGGGCTCCAGGGTAGCCGGAGAGCGTCAGCCGGACCAACGCGCCCCCGTCGATGCCGGTTAGGTGGCATCTGAAGGGCGGAACGGTGGGTCAGGCGGTTTCCTGAAAAGCACCCCGGAGATATTCGTGCACCGCATGCTCGGGCACCCGGAATGAGCGGCCGACCCGGACGGCGGTGAGCTCACCGCTGTGCACCAGTCGATAGACCGTCATCTTCGACACCCGCATGACCGTCGCCACCTCGGCAACGGTCAGGAACTTGACCTCCGACAGCCGTCCGTCGGACTGCGACCCGGCCATGGCTCACCGACCCATCCCATGCCCGGCGCGTGTCAACCCGACGGATGCTCCGGGCCGGGCCGGCGACGCGCGTGTTACCAGTACGGTAGCGGGGCGGTTGTGACCGGCGCGATCCCTTCGTACAACTGATCATGTTTCGATCGCCGGTTCACCCGATCCGTGCTCCCGGTATCCGCCCGCCTGCGCCCGCCGTCCGGTTGCTCCAACGCTGCTATTCGGCGCGCAGCGCGACCACCGGGTCGAGACGGCCGGCGCGCTGTGCGGGCACGACCCCGAAGACGATGCCCACCACCGCCGAGACGCCGAAGGCGAGCGCCAGCGACCACCAGGTGATCGCGGCGGGGATTGGCGACAGCGCGTTGACCAGCAGGGCGGTCCCCACGCCCAGTGCCATCCCGGTCAGCCCGCCGATCGTGGTGAGCAGCACCGCTTCGAGCAGGAACTGCACCCCGATGTCGCGGGGGCGCGCGCCGACGGCCTTGCGCAGCCCGATCTCCCTGGTCCGTTCCCGGACGCTGACCAGCATGATGTTGGAGACGCCGACGCCGCCGACGAGCAACGAGATACCGGCGATGGCAGCCAGTACGCCGGTGAGGACGCCGAGGATGTCGCCGAGCACACCGAGGATCTGCTGCTGGGTGACCGCACTGAACTCGGTGTCTGGGTGGCGGCGGTTCAGCTCGGCGACGATCCGTTCGCCCAGCTCGTCGATGCGCTCCCGGTCGGGTGCCTTCACCGCGATGCCGTCCACCCGCTGGGTGCCCCAGAGTCGCTGCGCGGCGGTCACCGGTATGTGCACCTCGTCGTCCCGGTCGACGCCGAGGCTCTGCCCCAGCGGCGCGAACACGCCGATCACCCGGAACCGCACCCCGGCCAGCGCCACCTGCTGGCCGAGCGGGTCCCGGTCGGGGAAGAGCGCGCGGGCCACCGAGTCGCCGAGCACCGCCACCCGCCGGCTGGTGTCCACGTCGGTGGCGGTGAGGTAGCGGCCCCGGGCCAGCGACCGGGTGAACACCGCCGGGGTGGTTTCCAGCACCCCCTGCACGGTCGTGAAATCGGAGCGGGCGCCGGCTCGCGCGGTCGCACCGGAGGCGACGGTGACCGCCACCCGGTCCGGGTCGCCGACCACCCGGGTGACGGCGTCCACGTCCTTGAGGGTCAGCGGCGAGACCACCGGCGCGTTGCCCACCTCGATCCGGCCGGGGACGACCAGCAGCAGGTTGGAGCCGAGGCCCTCGACCTGTTGCTCGACCTTCTGCTTGGTGCCGGTGCCGATGGCCACCAGCAGGACCACCGAGGCCACCCCGATGATCACCCCGAGCATGGTCAGCGCGCTGCGCAGCCGGTTGGCCCGTAGGGCGTCCAGCGCCACCCGCCACGCCTCGGCGACCCTCACGTCGTACCTCCGGGCCGCTCGGCCCCGGGTTCACCCGGGTCGGCCTCGCGCGGGTCGGCCTCGCGCGGGTCGGCCTCGCGCGGGTCGGCCTCACCCAGGTCGGCCTCACCCAGGTCGGCCTCGCGCGGGTCGGCCTCGCGCGGAAGGCGCCCGGTGGCTCCGGCGGCGCCACCGGAGCCACCGGACGGGTGCCCCGGGCCGCTTCCGGACGCGGACCGGGGCTCCGCGCTGGGAGCGGGGACCAGTGTCGCAGGTCGACCGTGATCAACGGACAGCGGTCGATCATGGGCGGAGCGGGGGTCCTCGCCGTCCGCGGTTCCCGGGCGTCCAGCCGCCGCGCCGTCGGCGGTTGCCGGGCGTCCAGCCGCGGCGCCGTCCGCTGTTGCCGGGCGTCCAGCGGTCGCGCTGTCGGCGGTTGCCGGGCGTCCAGCGGCCGCGCTGTCGGCCACGACGATGCCGTCGCGCATCGTGATCCGGCGGCGGGCGCGCGCCGCCACCTCCTGATCGTGGGTGACCATCACCAGCGCCACCCCGGACTCCGCGTTCAAGCGCTCCAACAGCTCCAGCACCGCCGCGCCGGTGACGCTGTCCAGGTTGCCGGTGGGCTCGTCGGCCAGCAGCACCGTCGGTTCGGTGACCAGCGCGCGGGCGATGGCGACGCGTTGCTGCTCACCGCCGGACATCTGGTTGGGCCGGTGGTCCAGTCGGTGCCCGAGGCCGACCCGGCCGAGCACCGCCGCCGCCCGCTCCCGGCGCTGCCGGGCCGACACCCCCCGGTAGACCAGGGGCAGGGCCACGTTCTCCACCGCCGAGGTACGCGGCAGCAGGTGGAACGCCTGGAAGACGAAGCCGATCGTCTCGTTGCGCAGGGTGGCCATCTCCGGCGGGGTCAGCGCGTTGACGTCCCGTCCGCCGATCACCAGGCGGCCGCCGGTCGGCCGGTCCAGCCCACCGAGGAGGTGCATGAGCGTGGACTTGCCCGAGCCGGACGGGCCGACCAGGGCCACGTAGTCCCCCGGTTGCACGACCAGCGACACCCCGCGCAACGCCTCGACGGACACCCCGTCGAGGTCGTACGTCCGGGACACGTCCACCGCCTCGATCGCCGGCGGAGGGCCGGTCACCGCACCTCCTGGCCGTCGCGCACCTGGTCGGTGCCGCGCACCACGATCCGGTCACCGGGTTGGACGCCGTTGAGGATCTGCACCAGATCCGAACCCTGGACGCCCACCGTCACCGCCGCCCGGCCAGCCTTGCCGTCGCGGACCACCCAGACCGCGTCGCGGCCGTCGGCGGAGAACACCGCCGAGGCGGGAACGGTCACCGCGTCGGCGGCCTCGCGGACCCGCAGGTGGACGATCGCGTTCATGCCGGGCCGTGGGGTGGGGGCCGGCTCGTCCTCGGCCAGCTTGCCGGCACCCAGTGCGAGGCGTACCCGGTAGGTGACCCCGCCCTGCGCGGAGCTGGTGGGCAGCACGTCGACCGAGCGCACGGTGGCGTCGTAGCTGGCGCCGGTCACGGCGTCCAACTCGACCGTGGCGGTCACACCGGCCCTGACCAGTAGCACGTCGGTCTCGTCCACCTCGGCCAGCAGCCCCAGCTGCCCGGTGTCGACCACGGTCAGCACCGGCGTGCCGGCGGTGACCCGGCCGCCGACCGCGATCGCGTCGTCCACCCCGGCCGGCGGCCCGCCCTGGCTGGGGGCCAGCACCGACGGGTCGAGGCCGGCGGCCTGAGCGCCACCGGCCTGCTCCAGCAGCCCGGCGAGGCCGCCGCTCGCGCCGCCGCTGGCCCGGGTGCCACCGGGTTGCACCACACCGGCGATCGGAGCGCGCAGGGTCAGCGCGTCGACGGTCGACTTCGCCAGGTCGTACCCCTGCTGGGCCTGGAGACGTTGCGCCGCGGACAGCGCGCCGACGGCGGAGTTCAGCCCGCTGATCCCCCGCTGCACCGCGCGGACGGCCTGGTCGGCGCTGCGGGCGGCGGCAGCGTACTGCCGCTGGGCGGACGTCACCTGGGTCAGCAACGCGTCCTTGAGCTGCGGGTCGGCGATCTTCTCGGCGGCCTTCCGGGCGGCGTCGAACGCCTCGTTCGCGGCCTTGTCCGTGCCGCGCCGGCTGCCGGTCAGGTCACCTGTCGAGACGCCCCGCCCGGCGCGCTTCGCCGCGTCCAACGCCTCTTTCGCCTGCCGGAGCCGTTGCTGGGCGGGGGGCGAGTCGACCACGGCGAGAACCTGGCCACGCTTGACCGACTGTCCCGGTTGGACGCGCAGGCTGGACAGCGTGCCGTCGGCGGGGGCGGTGAGGGTGGCGGCGGCCCGGGCGGTCACCGTCGCCGGCGCGTCGATCACCTCGCTGACCGGGTTGCGGGCTGCCGAGGCGAGCGCGACCGGCGGCTGCTCGTCACCGCAGGAGGCGGCGGTGGTGGCGGTGAGGACGGCGACGGCGGTCAGGGCGATGAGCAGGCGGGGCCGCGTGGTGCTGGCGGGCCGCGGCAACTGAGGGCGGCGCACCCATCGATGGTACGACCCGCCGTCCCGGCGACCGCGTTCACCCGACAACGCCGCACCAGCGCCTGTCACCATCCGAACGAGGTACGGCAACGCCCGCTCGGCGAGATCTTGGACAGTTTCCGTTCGAGCCGAACGGAAACTGTCCAAGATCTCGTCGGACCCGGGCTGGACCAGCGAATCGGTGCCGGCGACGCGGGTGCAAACGTCAGGCGGTGGCGGCGCGGACGTACGCGACGCACTCGTCGTGCAGCGTCGACCACTGCTCGCCGAACGCCTGCTCGGCGGCCACGTCGAGGGTCTTGCGGTCGTGCACGACGGACTTGAAGAAGGCGAGCAGCCGCTGCGGCCCGTACCGGTCGACGAGGTGCCGGACGGCCAGGTAACCGACACCGTAGCTGCCGCCGACCCGCTCGGCGGAGGCGTCGTCGGCGGGGTTGACGCCCTCCAACCTGCCGTCCCAACCGCCCCGGACCAGTTTGCGGACCTCGGCGATCCCCTCGTACCGGTCGACGGCCTGGCCGCCGGCCCCGGCGAACTCGGCCAGCCCCTCCACCAGCCACCAGGTCGCCTTGCCCGGGTAGCCACGCTCGGGCAGTGAGGCCGCGTGGGTCAACTCGTGCCGGAGCAGGTCGTCGGTGCCACTGCTGGAGAGCCCGTCGGCGTTGAGCACCACCTCGTGATGGCCGCCGCCCACGGTCACCGCGTAACCGCCGGTCCATTCTGGTCGGTCGCCGCCGTACCAGCGTTTCCACTCGTTACGACCGGCGTAGAAGATCCGGTAGCGGTCCGGCGGCGGTGACCCGGGCACCACGTACCCGTCGGCGACCTTGGCCGCGGCCTCGGCCTGGGCGAGCAGGCCGGGCAGCTTGCCGCGCAGCGCCGGGGTGGTGGCGACGATGGTCCGCGCGCCGACCACCACGGCCAGGTCGCTGATCTCCCAGGGTCGGGTGCCGGTCTCCACCGACTTGGATTCCTCCACGGCGACCAACCGGGGCTGGTCGCCGTTCTCCCGCCAGCGGGTGCCGATCAGCACCGGGCTGGGCCGGCAGTTCGGTGCGACGAAGCAGTACTGGAAACGCACCAGGAGCCGCCACTCGCCCGGCTTGTCGGTGATCGGCGCGGGCAGGCCGCTCGGCTCGGCCCGCCACACGGTCACCTTCAGCTCGCGTAGTGCGGCGAAGCGTCGGCGCAGGTCGCCGTGCGCGGCGGGGTCGGCGACGGCGAGGAACCCGGCGCGGTCACCACCGAGCAGGGCCGTGGACTGCCGTTGGAGCTGGGCGGTCATCCGGTCGGCCAGACCTCGGGCCGCCGCGGTGGCGGGATCGTCGGCCGTCGAGACGCCGGCCCGGCTGAACGTGGACCGAACGCCGTTCTCCCGGATCACCCCGACGACGAGCAGCGCCGGCAGGCCGCAGCCCAGCAGCAGGAAGACCACCACGAGCACCGTCCACAGCGGCCAGAGCCGCCGTGGTGCTGGCTGCTGCACCCCGTCAGTCACCCGCCGAAGGGTACGACCAGTTGCTGAGAGGGGCGAGACCACCCCGGGCCGATCGGGCCGGGACGCCGGCTCAGGTGTCGGACGTCGGCCAGGAGCGGAACGCCACGTCCAGACCGGCGACCAGTTGGTGGTACGAGCGGTCGACGTCGCGGGGCAGCCCGAAGCCGCCCGCCGCCTCCAGTGCGACGAAGCCGTGCAGGGCGCTGCGTAGCGCGCGGGCCGCGTCCACCGCGTCGTCGGCGGTGAGCCCGTACCCGCGTAGCACCGCGACGATGGCGCCGACCGCGCGCTCGCCCGCCTCGACGTGCTCCGGGTCGGCCGGGTCGGGCACCCGCTGCGTCGCCGGGTAGCGGCCCGGGTGCCGGTGGGCGTAGTCGCGGTAGGCGTCGGCCATCGCCCGGAGCGCGTCGCCACCGGCTCGGCCGACGGCGGAGCCGGTCAGCTCGTTGGCCAGCTCGGCGGTGGCCAGGGCGGAGAGCTTCTGCGCCAGCGCGTCCGCCCCCCGCACGTGCTTGTAGAGGCTGGGCAGGGCGACGCCGAGCCGGCTGGCGAGCGCGGCGAGGGTGAGCTGCTGGTAGCCGACCTCGTCGGCCAGCCGGGCTGCCTCGCGTACGACGGTCTGCTGGTTGAGGCCGACCCTAGGCACCGGTGCACACCGCCAGGAAGCCGAGCAGCTCCTCGGCGGTGCGCTGCGGCCGGTCGGCGTGCGGGTAGTGGCCGGACTCCTCGATCATCCGGGCCTCGGCGGTGCGGAAGAGCCGGCGGGCGGCCCGCGCCTCCGCGCCGGGGTCGGGAAAGTCCGGGTCCTTGGAACCCATCAGCACCAGCACGGGTTGCCGCACCTGGGGAGCGCGGGCGGTCCAGTGCGGCTCGACCGGTGCGATCACGCCGCGCGTCGCGGCCATCCGGCCGGGCTCGCGCAGGTTGGTCACCATCGAGCGGCGGTAGGCGGCGTCGTCGGCGGGCCGGTGCACCGGGAACAGGGTGTTGTGGAACATCCCGAACAGTCGAGGGCTGTGCAGCACGGACCACATCGCCATCCGCAGCAGCGGGTTGAGCTTCGGCTGACCGACGAACGCGCCGATCTGCACGATGCCGGTGACCAGCTCGGGCGCGTCGGTGGCGGCGAAGACCACCGCCGCAGCGGCGGACGAGCTGCCGACCAGCACGGCCGGACCGGCGTCGAGGTCGCGGACCACGGCCAGCAGGTCCGCGCCGACCTCCGCCGGGGCGTACGTGGGCCAGCCGGCGCTGGACTCGCCGTGCCCCCGGACGTCGACCGAGGCGACCCGGTGACCGGCGGCCACCAGCAGCGGCACGAGGTGGCGGAAGCTCGCCCTGTTCTCGCCCATGCCGTGCGCGAGGACGACCAACGGCCCTTGGCCCTGCACCTCGTACGCGATGTGTCCGCCGTCCCGCCGCACCTGGCTAGTTGTCATAGCCTTAAAGCTAAGGCACTTAGCCAAGGTTGGCAAGCCGGATACCCGAAACGGGCCGGCGGTGACCCGAGGGGTCGCCGCCGGCCCGTCGGCCGAACCGGGAGGAACTACTTCTTGGAGATCAGGGCGCGGCCGAAGAAGACCAGGTTGGCCGGGCGCTCGGCGAGCCGACGCATCAGGTAGCCGTACCACTCGTCGCCGTACGGCACGTAGGTCCGCACGGTGTAACCCTCGCCGGCGAGGCGCGCCTGCTCCTCGGGGCGGATGCCGTAGAGCATCTGGAACTCGAAGCGCTCCGGCCCCCGGTCGAACCACCGGGCCCGGTCCTCGCCGATGGCGATCATCCGGGGGTCGTGGGTGGCCAGCATCGGGTAGCCGTCGCCGGACATCAGGATGTTCATGCAGCGCACGTACGACTTGTCCACCTCACGGGCCGACTGGTACGCCACCGACTCCGGCTCCTTGTAGGCGCCCTTGCACAGCCGCACCCGCGAGCCGGCCGAGGACAGCTCCCGGCAGTCCGACTCGGTCCGGCGCAGGTACGCCTGGAGCACCGCGCCGGTCGACGGGAAGTCCTTACGGAGCCGGCCCAGCACCTCCAGCGTCGAGTCGGTGGTGGTGTGGTCCTCCATGTCCAGCGTGACCGTGGTGCCCGCCGCGTCGGCCGCCGCACAGATCGCGCGGGCGTTGTCGTACGCCAACTGCTCGTCGAACATCTGGCCGAGCGCGGACAGCTTCACACTCACCTCGGCGGCCGGGGTCAGCCCCGCGGCGCCGAGCATCTTGAGCAGCTTCAGGTATTCGTCGCGGGTGGCGACGGCCTGCTCGGGACGGACGGTGTCCTCGCCGAGGTGGTCGAGGGTGACCGCGAGACCGTCGTCGACGAGCCCGCGGGTCGCGCGCAACGCGTCGTCGGTGGCAGCGCCGGCGACGAACCGGCGGACAACGTCCCGGGTGTACGGGGCAGTCGCGACGAGCCGCTCGACCTGGGATGACCGGGAGGCGGCGAGGATGACGGAACGGAGCATGAGCCGAGCGTATCGCCCCTGCCAGGGCCCCCGCCGAGGGGCGGCGGTGCGGCCGACCCGGACGCCGGGAAGGGCCCGTTGCACAACAAAATCCCTTCGGACCCCGGGGGCGGGACGGCGGCGGTGGCGCCGATCGGCTACAACGATGCCGTGGACCAACGCCCCCGCCGCCGGCTCCGGTCGGCCTCCGTGCAGCTCGGCGCGCTCACCGCTCTCGCGCTCGCCCTTTCCGGCTGCAACATGACCTCGGACGACGACGATGACGACGACTGCGCCCTCGGGCCCGTCGGTGGCGGCGACACGGTCGCGCTGGCGATGCGGGTCCCCGACTCCACCGCCGGTCGCGCCGCCCCGGAGCCGACCGCCGCGGCTCTGCCCGACCGTGGCGGGTTCGGCACCCACCTCGCCGCCTGCGGCGGCTGAGATGCGCCGTGAGACGGTCACGCCCCGACCCGACTGGGACGCCACCATCCGGGAGCAGGGGCTGGTCTACGTCGACACCGAGCTGCCGGACGGCGGGATCATGTCGTACTGGGACGAGACCGCCGCGTACGCCTTCGACCTGGACGAGGTCCTGCGTCTGGAGGAGGCCACCGAGGAGTTGCACCGGATGTCGGTGGCCGCCGCCGAGCACGTGGTGACCCACCGCCGCTACGCCGAGTTCGGCATCCCGGCGTGGGCGGCCGACGCGGTGGCCCGGTCGCTGCGCGAGGCGCCACCCACCCTCTACGGGCGCTTCGACCTGGCGTACGACGGCACCTGGCCGCCGAAGATGCTGGAGTACAACGCGGACACCCCGACCGCGCTGGTCGAGGCGAGCATCATCCAGTGGTACTGGCTGGAGCAGACCCGGCCGGAGCTGGATCAGTGGAACAGCCTGCACGAGCGGCTGGTCGGCGCCTGGGCCAAGATCGGGGCCGGGTTGCACGAGCGCCGGGTGCACGTGCTCTGGTCGAACGAGGAGGAGTCCGGCGAGGACCACATGACCGCCGGCTACCTCGCCGAGACCGCCCGACAGGCCGGCCTCGACGTCGAGCTGCTCCCGATCCAGAAGATCGGCTGGGACGGCCGGCGCTTCGTCGACGCCGACGACCGTCCGGTGACCACGTGTTTCAAGCTCTACCCGTGGGAGTGGATGCTGGCCGAGCCGTACGGGCCGGCGGCGCTGGCCCCGGGCACCCCGACCACCTGGATCGAGCCGGCCTGGAAGCTGCTGCTGTCCAACAAGGCGCTGCTCGCCGTCCTGTGGGAGCTGTACCCCGACCACGAGTACCTGCTCCCGGCGTACCTCGACTCGCCGCGCGGCATGTCGGAGTACGTGGCCAAGCCCCTGCTCGGCCGGGAGGGCGGCTCGGTACGCATCGTCACCGCCGACGAGGAGATCACCAACCCGGGGATCTACGGCGACGAGGGCTGGTGCTACCAGGAGTTCCGGGCGTTGCCGCAGTTCGCGGGCAACCGGATGGTGCTGGGCAGCTGGATCGTCGACGGCGAGTCGGCCGGGGTGGGCGTACGGGAGAGCGCCAGCCTGATCACCGACGGCTACGCCCGGTTCCTGCCGCACTACATCGACGCGCCGCGCACCCCGTGAGTCGTCTACCGTTGGGGGCGTGAACTTCGACGCGTACGCCCGGACCGGTGTTGACCTGGTCAACGCCCGCCTGGACGACCTCGACGACCTGCGGGCCCTCTTCCCCGACGACAACGCCTGGATGCGCGACGAGGTCGCGGACCGGGACGTCGCGATCTTCCGACGGGCCCAGAAGCGGTTGCGCGACGTCTTCGAGTACGGCACCTCGGGGCGTGACGGCCAGGCGGTCACCGAGCTGAACGCGCTGCTGGAGGCGTTCCCGGTGCAGCCGCGCATCTCCGGTCACGACTCCAGCGACTGGCACATGCACGTCACCAGCCGGGGTGCCTCGGTCAGTGCCGAATACCTGGCCGGCGCGGTCTGGGGGCTGTCGGTCTGGCTCTGCGAGTACGGCAGCGCCCGGTTCGGGGTCTGCGCCGACGAGCGGTGCGGCAACGTCTACCTGGACACGTCGTCCAACTGCTGCCGACGGTTCTGCTCGGAGCGGTGCGCCACCCGTTCGCACGTGGCGGCGCACCGGGCCCGCAAGCGGGCGGCGGTCGGCGAGCAGGTGACGGTCGCCGCGCAGCCGACGGCCGGCGTCGACTCGCTCTCGCCGGTCAGCTGACACCGCCACCGCCCGTCGTGGGCGGGCCGGTCAGACGTCGACCGGGGACGGCGCGGTCAGGTGCTGGCGGGCAAACTCCAGCGCGGCGCGCAGGTCGGCCTCGCGCACCGCGCGGCTCTTCGCGCCCCGGGTGGCGACCTCCACCGCCACCGACCCGGTGAAGCCGCGCCCGGCCAGCGAGGAGAGCAGCTCCCCGCACGGCTGGGTGCCGCGCCCGGGCACCAGGTGCTCGTCGCGGCCCTCACCGGTGCCGTCGCCGAGGTGCACGTGCGCCAGCCCGGCGCCCATCCGGTCGGCCATCTCCAGGGGGTCGCTGTGCGAGGCCGCGCAGTGCGACAGATCCAGGGTGTACGCCGGGTAGCCGGTGTCGGTGGGATCCCAACCTGGCACGTACGGGACGAACTGCCGACCGGCCATCCGCACCGGGTACATGTTCTCCACGGCGAAGCGCAGCCCGGGGAACCGGTCCCCGACGGTGGCCAGCCCCTCGGTGAAGTTGCGCGCGTAGTCTCGCTGCCAGCTGAACGGCGGGTGCACCACGACGGTCGGCGCCTCCAGCGTCTCGGCCAGCTCGGCGGCCTTTCGCAGCCGCTCCCACGGGTCCGGGCTCCACACCCGCTGGGTGACCAGCAGGCACGGCGCGTGCACCGAGAGCACCGGCACGCCGTAGTGCGCCGAGAGGCCGCGCAGCGCGCCCGCGTCCTGGCTGACCACGTCGGTCCAGACCATCACCTCGACACCGTCGTAGCCGAGTGCCGCAGCCAGTTGGAACGCCGCCGCGGTCGGCTCGGGAAAGACCGACGAGCTGGACAGGAGCACGGGAACGCGGGAAGTCACGTCAACCAGCGTAGCCCGGCAGCGCTGGGGACATCGTGACGAGCGCCGGCAAACCGACCGAAAACGGCAGCCCACTCACATCGGTTCGAGTTGATCGAGCCGACGGAGGATGACCCCCTCGCGCAGCGCCCACGGGCAGATGTCCAACGAGTCCAGATCCAGGCGGCGCATCACCGCCTCGGCGACCACCGCGCCGGCCAGCAGCTGGTGGGCCCGCCCGGCGCTGACACCCTCCAGCTCCATGAGCTGCGCCGGTGGGATGTGCCGAATGAACCCGATGACCTGCCGCAACCCGGCGCGGGTCAGGCTGCGACGCACCCAGAGCCCGGAACCGGACGGGGCCGCCCCGGCCAGTCGGGCCAGGGTGCGGAACGTCTTCGAGGTGGCCACCGTCCGATCCCAGCCGACAGCGGTCATCTGGTCGACCACCTTGTCCAGCCGGCCGTCCACGTACTCCCGAAGCTTCTCGACGGCCTCCGCCGACGGCGGGGCCGCGCTGGCCGGGTCGACCCGCAGCCGCTCCCGGGTCAGCCGGCCGGCGCCGAGCGGCAGCGATATCGCGACGTCCGGGTCCTCGTCGATCCCGGCGGCGATCTCCAGGGAGCCGCCGCCGATGTCCAGCACCAGCAGCCGTCCCGCCGACCAGCCGAACCACCGCCGCACGGCCAGGAACGTCATCCGCGCCTCGTCCGCGCCGGAGAGCACCGCCAGCCGTACGCCGGTCTCGTCCCGTACCCGGGCCAGCACCTCGGCCGCGTTGGTGGCGTCGCGCACCGCGGACGTGGCGAACGCGATCAGGTCGTCGGCCTCCAGGCCGGCGGCCGCCGCCTTCGCCATGCCGACGGCCTTGACCAGCCCGTCCGCGCCCGCCTCGGTCAGCGCACCGTCGGGGCCGATCTGCTCGGCCAGCCGGAGCACCACCTTCTCGGAGTGCGCCGGCCACGGGTGCGCGCCATGGTGCGCGTCCACCACGAGGAGGTGCACCGTGTTGGATCCAACGTCGAGGACACCCAGTCGCATGGTGAAGACCCTAGGTGCAACACGTTTGCGCGGCTCGCCGGCCCGCGGACGTCACCGCGCGTACGCTGGGCCGGGTGACGATGGAGCTCCGTGTGCTGGTGGACGACCCGGGCGACCCGCGCAGTCGCGAGGTGCCGCTGGATTTCCCCCGGGAGTGGATCGAGTTCACCGACCCGGCTGACGAGACGCACCTGATCAGGGCCGACCTGACCTGGCTGCTCTCCCGCTGGACGTGCATCTTCGGCAAGGGCTGCCACGGCATCATCGCTGGTCGGGCCGCCGACGGTTGCTGCTCGCACGGGGCGTTCTTCACCGACTCCGACGACGAGAAGCGGGTCCGCAACGCCGTCAGGCGGCTCACCCCGGCGACCTGGCAGCACTTCCGACGCGGGTTCAAGAACTGGACCGACGAGGACACCATCGACGGCAAGAACCCGGCCCGCCGCACCGCCACCCAGAGCGCCGACGGCCCGTGCGTGTTCCTCAACGACGCCGACTTCGTCGGCGGGGGTGGCTGCGCCCTGCACGCCCAGGCGTTGCGCGACGGGGTGCACCCGCTGGAATACAAGCCGGACGTCTGTTGGCAGTTGCCGATCCGCCGCGATCAGGACTGGGTCAAGCGCCCCGACAACTCCAAGGTGCTGGTCTCCACCCTGTCCGAGTTCGACCGGCGAGGGTGGGGGGCCGGTGGGCACGACCTGGACTGGTGGTGCACCTCCTCGACGGACGCGCACGTCGGCGCCGAGCCGATGTACCTGTCGTACTCCCCGGAGCTGACCGCGCTGATCGGCGCTGCCGCCTACGAGCGGCTGGCCGAGCTGTGCGCGGCCCGGACGAAGCAGGGCATGGTCGCCCCGCACCCCGCCGACCAACTCTAACGGATCTTGGTAGCACTCTTGCTACCATTTCGGCATGGCCATGACGCTGCGACTCGACGACGACCGTGAACGGCAACTCCGTCTCGTTGCCGACGAAGAGGCACGGTCGATGCACGCCGTCGTCGTCACCGCGATCGACGACTACCTGGCCCGGCGGAACGCCAAGGAGTTCGGCGACCTCGCCGACGAGATCATCGAGCGTCACGCCACGCTGCTCGCTCGCTTGGCGGAGTGATGACGGAGATCCGTTACCCCACGCTCGCTGACGTGGCGAGCATCGCCCGCAAGATCGGTGTTGGGATCAGGGACGCCGGCCTCGTCGAGTCGGCTGTGGCCCGGCCGCAGACGAGCGTGTTCGGGGAAGACGCCTACCCCGACCTGTGGACCAAGGCGGCGGCACTGCTGCACTCACTGGTCAACAACCACCCGTTCGTGGACGGCAACAAGCGGATCGGCTGGATCGTGGCGATCACCTTCCTGCTCCAGAATCACGCCGTCACCATCGCTCAGCTCGACGAGGTCGACCAGGACATCGCGTACGACCTGGTCATCAGCGTTACGGAAAGCCGACTGACGGAGGTGGCCGACATCGCGGCCGCCTTGCACAAGTTGTTCTGAACGGCACCCGAACGCGCCCGCGTGGTGCCCCACCAGGCACTGGTCCGTCCGCTGCCGGCCCAACCGACCATCCCATCCCCCTGTAGAGCTGCCCCGGAAATGGGGCAGCAGACCAGGGTGGCGCGGGCACACCCGTCGGGGCCAGGGCGGCGTGCGTCCCCAGCCCCTACCAGCGCAACGCGCTTGCGCCGTCCCATAACTGGGGCAGCTCTACAGGCGGAGAAGGACGCCACCCCAGCCACCGTCCGGACAGCCCGAAGGGGCCCGCGCCGAGCGCAGACCCCCTTCAGGTACGCCGATCACGGCTCGAACTTGTAGCCCAGACCCCGGACGGTCACGATGAAACGCGGCGCGGACGGCTCCGGCTCGATCTTGGAGCGCAGCCGCTTGACGTGCACGTCCAACGTCTTGGTGTCGCCGACGTAGTCGGCCCCCCAGACCCGGTCGATGAGCTGGCCACGGGTCAGCACCCGGCCCGCGTTGCGCAGCAGCAGCTCCAGCAGCTCGAACTCCTTCAACGGCAGCTGCACGGCCCCGCCGTCGACGGTCACCACGTGCCGCTCGATGTCCATCCGCACCGGCCCGGCGGCCAGCGTCGGGGCACCCGCCTCGGCCACCTCCGGGCTCTGCCGGCGCAGCACCGCCCGGATCCGGGCGACCAGCTCCCGCGGCGAGTACGGCTTGGTGACGTAGTCGTCGGCGCCGATCTCCAGCCCGACCACCTTGTCGATCTCGCTGTCCCGGGCGGTGACCATGATGATCGGCACTGCCGAGCGCTGGCGCAGCTGCCGGCAGACCTCGGTGCCCGACATCTCGGGCAACATCAGGTCGAGCAGCACGATGTCGGCGCCGGTCCGGTCGAACTCGGTGAGGGCGTCGGTCCCGGTCGCGGCGACCGAAACTTCGAAACCCTCCTTACGGAGCATGTACGACAAGGCGTCGGAGAACGACTCCTCGTCCTCGACCACCAGAACGCGGCTCAACGGGGATTTCCTTTCCATTTGCTGTCAGACCTGCCGTAGCCCAGCCGGACCGGAGTCGATCCCAACCGGCGGCAGTGTCGCCAGGAGGTCGTCCGGTGGACTGGCAGGCAGCCGGAGGGTGAACGTCGATCCACCACCAAGAGTGCTCGACACCTCGACCCGTCCGCCATGGTTGCTGGCGATGTGTTTCACGATGGCCAGCCCGAGCCCGGTGCCGCCGGTGGCACGCGAGCGAGCCTGGTCGGCCCGGTAGAAGCGCTCGAAGATCCGGTCCACGTCGGTGGGGGCGATGCCGATGCCCTGGTCAGCGACGGCGATCTCGACGTGGTCGTCGTCGCCGCGCAGGGTGACCCGCACCGCTGTGTCCGCGCCCGAGTAGTTGATGGCGTTCTCCACCAGGTTCGCGACCGCCGTGGCGAGTTGGGAGTCGCTGCCGTAGGCGGTGAGGCCCCGCTGGCCGTCCACGGTCACCTCGACACCTCGGGCGGAGGCGGTGGTGCGGGTCCGGTCGACGACCTCGGCGATCACCCAGTCCAGCGCGACCGGCTCCGGTGGTGGCTGCGGCTCGGCGCCCTGCAACCGGGTCAACTCCAACAACTCCTGCACCAGCCGGCCCAGCCGGGTCGACTCGTGCTGGATGCGTTCGGCGAACCGGCGGGCGGCCACCAGATCCTCGGAGAGGTCGGGCGCCGCCGCGTCGGCCGGCTCGGTCGCGTCCAGCAGGGCCTCGGCCAGCAGTTGGAGCGCGCCGATCGGCGTCTTGAGCTCGTGGCTCACGTTGGCCACGAAGTCGCGCCGCACCCGGGTCAGCCGGTGCGACTCGGTCACGTCGACCGCCTCGACGGCGATGAAACCGTTGCCCAGACCCATCGCCCGCAGGTGCACGCCGAGCGGGTTCTCCCCCGCGCTGTCGCGACCCCGGGGCAGGTCGAGCTCTATCTCGCGCCGCACGCCGGTGCGTCGCACCTGGCCGGCGAGGGTACGGATCAGCGGGTGCGCGGCGATCGAGCCGGGCGTGCTGCCGGTACGAAGGAGCCCCATCGCGCGGGCGGCCGGGTTGATCAGCACGGGCTCGTCGTCGTTGTCGAGTACCACGACGCCGGCCCGGAGCGAGTCGATCGTCCGGCGGCCGAGCCCGGTCTGCTGCTCGTCGGCTATCGCGGGCCTCCCCCTGCTCCAGCGGGAGCTCGCGCTGCCCGTCGACGTGGAGCGGCCGGCCCGCGTGGGCAGGAACCGGGGCAGCAGGAAACCGGCGGCCAATCCGGCCACCAGCGCCACGGCGACCACGACCGCCACTGCCCACTCCACCCGGCGATCGTAGGGTCATTGTTAACCTGGCTACCACACAGATCGGGACGAACTACCCTCACTTTCAGAATTGTTCACCCCCGCGTCTGGCGTCGTTCACCGTGGTTCATCCGGGGTCCGTCCGCGCGCCCTACCGTTGGCGTCGCACCTGCTCAACCCCCTGCGCCGGCACCCGTCGGCGGCGACCGACCACAGGACGTGATGATGCGCGACGAGTTCCGGGCCGACCTCCAGATCGTCAGCCAACTGCTGGTGGACATGGCGGAGGGCGTCCGCGCCGCCATGCGCCAGGCCACCCGGGCCCTGCTCACCGCCGACCGGCAGGCCGCCGAGACGGTCATCGAGCGGGACGCCGAGATCGACGACCTCTACCGGCACGTCGAGGAGCGGGTCTGTGACCTGCTCGCCCGACAGGCGCCGGTCGCCTCCGACCTCCGGGCGATGATCACCGCGCTGCACGTGGCCGCTGATCTCGAACGGATGGGCGACCTGGCCGAGCACGTGGCGAAGACCGCACTGCGCCGGCACCCCTCCCCCGCCGTTCCGGCCGAGTTGCGGACGGTCTTCACCGAGATGTCCGAGATCGCCGACCGGATGGCGGTGAAGATCGGCTCGGTGCTGGCGAAGCCCGACGTCGACCTCGCCAGCGAGCTGGACGGCGACGACGACGCCATGGACGAGCTGCACAAGAACCTGTTCGCGGTGCTGCTCGGCGACGACTGGCCGTACGGGGTGGAGACCGCGATCGACGCCACCCTGCTGGGTCGCTTCTACGAGCGCTTCGCCGACCACGCGGTCAACGCCGGCGAGCACGTGATCTACCTGATCACCGGGCAGAGCGCGCCCACCAGCAACTGACGTACGAGACAGAGAAAGGGCCCCCGGTCATCGCCTCGTGCGTGACCGGGGGCCCTTTCCGACAGCTCAGCGACCCTGGTTGGCCACCGCCGCGGCGGCTGCCTTCGCGGCGTTCGGGTCGAGGTAGGTGCCGCCCAGCGTGAGCGGGCGCAGCTGCGGGTCGAGGTCGTAGCGCAGCGGGATGCCCGTCGGGATGTTGAGCTTGGCGATCGCCTCGTCGGAGATCTGGTCGAGGTGCTTGACCAGGGCGCGCAGCGAGTTGCCGTGCGCGGCCACCAGCACCGTCCGGCCGGCCAGGATGTCCGGGACGATCGAGTCGTACCAGTAGGGCAGCATCCGGTCGACGACGTCCTTGAGGCACTCCGTACGCGGCATCAGCTCGGTCGGCAGCAGCGCGTAGCGGGGGTCACCCACCTGCGACCACTCGTCGTTGTCGTCGATCGGCGGCGGCGGCGTGTCGTACGACCGGCGCCAGAGCATGAACTGCTCCTCGCCGTACTCGTCGAGGGTCTGCTTCTTGTTCTTGCCCTGCAGGGCGCCGTAGTGCCGCTCGTTGAGCCGCCACGACCGGCGCACCGCGATCCAGTGCCGGTCGGCGGCGTTGAGCGCCAGCTCGGCGGTACGGATGGCACGGCGCATCACGCTGGTGTGCACGACATCCGGCAGCAGGCTGTGCTCGCGCATCAGCTCGCCGCCGCGCCTCGCCTCGCCCTCGCCCTTCTCGGTCAGGTCGACGTCCACCCAGCCGGTGAAGAGGTTCTTGGCATTCCAGTCGCTCTCACCGTGTCGAAGCAGGACCAGCGTCCCGACGGTGGGCCCTTCGCTCGCAGTCATGCGGATCATCTTCCCTCAACCGTCGAGGGGACACGCGGGCAGCCGTCGTGACGACCACCACGTGAAAATGCGGGTGACCAGCGACTTGGCCCGCCACTAGGGTTGTAAGGCACGGCAGTCACATCGGTCATTACTTGCAAGCGGGGCGCCATATGCGGACGATGCGGAGCTGGTTCCGGGACACCACCGGCGGCCTGCCCACCACCTTCTGGTACCTGTGGTCGGGCACCCTGATCAACCGGCTCGGCTCGTTCGTCCTCGTGTTCCTCGCCATCTACCTGACCCAGGAACGCGGCTTCTCGGCCTCGCAGGCCGGGCTGGTGATCGGCCTGTGGGGCGTCGGTGGCGCGTTCGGCACGACCGCCGGCGGCACCCTCGCGGACCGGTGGGGCCGGCGACCGACGTTGCTCACCGCACACGTGGGCGCCGCCGCCATGATGCTCGGCCTCGGCCTGGCCCGGGATCTCTGGGCGGTGGCGCTGGGCGCCCTGCTGCTCGGCATGTTCGCCGAGGCGGCCCGACCCGCGTTCGGCGCGATGATGATCGACGTGGTGCCGGCGAAGGACCGCCTGCGGGCGTTCTCGCTGAACTACTGGGCGATCAACCTGGGCTTCGCCTGCGCCGCCGTCCTCGCCGGCCTCGCCGCACAGGCCGACTACCTGCTGCTGTTCGTTGTCGACGCGGCCACCATGCTGATCACCGCGCTGATCATCTTCAGCAAGGTGCCGGAGACCCGACAGGCCCGTTCCGGCGCAGGCACCGCCGCCACCGCGGCTCCGCGCGGCGCTCTGCGCACGATCCTCACCGACCGGGTCTACCTCGGCTTCGTGGCCCTCAACCTGTTCGCCGCACTGGTCTTCCTCCAGCACATCTCGATGCTGCCGATCGCGATGGGCGACGACGGCCTGAGCCCGGCCACCTACGGCTCCGTGATCGCGCTGAACGGCATTCTCATCGTGGTCGGCCAACTCTTCGTGCCCCGCCTGATCCGCGGCCGGAGCCGCTCCCACGTGCTCGCGCTGGCATCCGTGGTGATGGGCGTCGGGTTCGGGCTGACCGCGTTCGCCGGCACCGCCTGGTTCTACGGGCTGACCGTGCTGATCTGGACCGTGGGCGAGATGCTCAACTCGCCGTCCAACTCCACGCTGATCGCCGAGCTCTCGCCGGCCGAGCTGCGGGGCCGCTACCAGGGCGTGTTCTCCCTCTCGTGGCAGATCGCCGGGGCCAGCGCGCCGATCCTGGGCGGCCTGGTGCGCGAGCACATCGGCAACGACGCGCTCTGGTACGGCTGTGCCGCGCTCGGCGTCGTGACCGCTGTGGCCCACCTGGTGTCCGGGCCGGCCCGGGAACGGCGCGCCGCCGCGCTGCGCCGCTCCGGCGAGGCGTTGGTGCCGGTCAGCGCCACCCGGGGGCCCCAGCCCGCCGAGGTCGTCGTCTGACGAATCGCCCGAGGCTCGGGCGTCCGACTGGCGCGAGGCGGCCCGAGTTTTCTACGGTGCAGATGCAACTGTTAGGAAACTGAACTGTCGGGAGGTCGGTTGTACGCCGTGCGGCGCTGGTGGGACGACACCGCAGGCGGACTCCCCGCCACCTTCTGGTACCTCTGGGCCGGCCTACTGATCAACCGGGCCGGTGCCTTCGCCATGCTGTTCCTCTCGCTCTACCTCACCGACGTGCGCGGGGCGAGCATCGGCCTGGCCGGCACCGTCGTCGGCGCGTACGGGGCCGGTGGAGCGGCCGGAGTGCTGCTCGGCGGGGTGCTCGCCGACCGGTGGGGTCGCCGGGCGACCCTGCTCGCCGCACACCTGGCAACGGCCGGTCTGATGGTGGCGCTCGCCTTCAGCCGACCCCTCTTCCTGATCGCGGTGCTCGCCACGCTCATCGGCGTGGTCCACTCCATGCCCAGTCCGGCATTCGTCGCGGCGATCGTCGACGTGGTCCCCGCCGAGCGCCGCTCACGCGCCTTCAACCTCCAGTTCTGGGCGTTCAACCTGGGCATGGCGGTCGCCTCGCTGCTCGCCGGGTTGCTGGCCGAGGCGAGCTTCACCGCGCTGTTCCTGGTCGACGCCGGCGCCACCCTGGCCGCCGCCGCAGTGATCGGCTGGAAGGTGCCGGAAACCCTGCGACTGGCCCGGCTGGGCCCGGACCGGCCGTTGGAGCCCAAGCCCACAGCCGACCACCAGCCGGCCTCCCGCCCCCTGACAAGGTCCGTGCGACCCCGCCGGCCAGGCCTGCACACCGCGCTGACCGACCGCACGTTCCTGGTCTTCGTCGGGCTCACCTTCGTGCTGGCCGTCCTCACCATGCAGACGTCGACGATCATGCCGTTGGCCATGCGGGCGGACGGCCTGGGCCCATCGGCGTACGGGTTGGTGGTGGCACTCGGCGGCGCGCTGATCGTGATCGGGCAACTGTTCGTGCCCCGGCTGATCGACCGGCACCGCAAGGACGTCGTGCTGGCCGCCTCCACCGCGCTGCTGGCGGTCGGCTTCGGGGTGCTCGCCTTCGCCGACGAACTGGCCGTCTACCTGGGCGCCGCAGTGGTCTGGACGGTCGGCTCGATGCTGGCGGCCCCGCCCAACGCGCAGATCAACGCCGACCTGGCACCGCCACAGTTGCGGGCGCGCTACCAGTCGGTCTTCTACCTGACGTTCCCGGCGGCCGCGTTCGTCGCTCCCACCCTCGGCGGAGTGAGCCTTCAGCACCTCGGCGACCTGCACTGGCTGATCGTGGGTGGGCTGGGCCTGCTGGCCGCGCTCGGGCATCTGCTGGCCGGGCCGGCCCGGGAACGACACGTCGCCGCTCTGCGTCAGGCCACCCGGCAGGAGCCGACAATCGCAGACCGCGTGCCGAGCGCGTAATTGGCGTTACACGGCAAAGCGCCCACCACGACCCGAAGGTCATGGTGAGCGCCCGCCGGTGGGGCCGGCGGCGGCGGGCAGACACTCACCCCCGTAAGCGTCGCCCGCTCACGCCGCCGGTCCAAACAGGTGGGTCACCGTCCCCCAACGGTTAATCCACCCGTCCCCTCGCACCTCGCCTGGTGCGCGGATCTGATCGATCCGCCGCTCCCCCGAACGTTTCCAAGCGTGGTGCGGTGCAATAAAGCTAGTTCGCCCGGATTCTGGATTCAACCCAGAACGGCTGTCTCGCCCGTCACAACTGGCGAGTATCCGCTGCTCCGGCCTCGGTCATTGGCAACAGCCGCGTACCCGGCAGCCATTCCCGCAAACACCTCAACCGTCTTCCCGATCGGGTGACTCCGTCCGGAAGAAGCTGCTCTGCCGGCCGCTGCGCAGCTGTTCCTGGTAAATCAGGTTCAGCTTGCGCAGATCGAAGGTGTAAAACCAGTCATCCCAGGTGATTTCACGAATCCGGCTACTTTCCCGGTACCCGGGGATGTTGAAGGTCAACACACCCGCCCGACCATCCCGCTCGGTGCCGGCAATGGTCGCCGGCTTCGCCCCGCGTTCCCGGGCCCAGCGCTGGATCACCTCGTGATTCGTGGTGATCAGGCTCCGCCCGGGGCGCTCCGGCCGATCCGTCAACGACGAGATCACCTGCGAGCTACGGACCGACCGTCCGGTCCCCCGTCCGGTCCGGATCCCGCCGGCCGTCGTCCCGCCACCGGCCGACGGCGTCAGCGTGCGCTTCGCCGTCGCACTCTTGGCCGGCGCCGTGCGCTTCGCCGTCGTGCGCTTGGCCGCCGCACTCTTGGCCGGTGCCGTGCGCTTCGCCGTCGTGCGCTTGGCCGCCGCGCTCTTGGCCGGTGCCGTGCGCTTCGCCGCCGGCCGGGCCGGTGCCTTCTTCGCCGGCCGGGCCGGTGCCTTCTTCGCCGGCGCCTTCCGCGCGGGCGCCGTACGCGCCGTCGCTGTCTTGCGGGCCGCCGTGGTCTTGCGTGCCGCCGAGGTCTTACGGGCGGCGGTGGTCCGGCTCGCGGCCGTGCCCTTGCGGGCGGCCGTCGACGTCGCCGCTGTGGTCTTCTTCGCGGCGGTCGCCTTCTTCGCCGGCGCCCTCTTCGCCGCCGCCGTCGACTTCCGCGTGGCGGTCGTCTTCTTCGCGGCGGCTCGCTTCGCCGGTGCGCTCTTGTTCGCCGGCGCGGCCTTCGCCCGGCTCGGCGCCGCCCTGGCCGCCGACTTCTTGGTGGCGGCGGCGCGACCCGCCGACGCCCTGGTGCCGGTGGCCCGACCCGACGGGCCGGTGCTGCTCCGACCCGCGCCGGCCCGCATCGAGCGCACCAGCTGTTTCACCAGGTCGGGCTTGCGCAGCGCGGAGATCCCAGAGACCCCGCGTTTGCGCAGTTGCCCACGGATGTCGTCCACCCGCATCCGGGAGATCTCCGACTCGGAGACTCCCGGGGTACCCGGCGTCTGGTTGCCGGCCTGTCGCTTCGTCCTGGTCGCAGTCGCGCCGCGACCTGAGCTGTTCCGCTGAGCCATGGGACGCTCCGCTCCTTGACACTCCGTCCTCGGCGCGCGGGGGTCCCTTGCCGCACCGCGCGGTGCGGCATACCCGTCAGGAGCAGTCCGAACCACCGTCGGCTCGCCATGATCGTGCTCGATCCAGGATCGAGTGGCATCGGCACGTCGGTGAGGCCACTACTACCTGGTTCGAGCACGATCATGGCGCGGGGCGCGGGGCGCGGGGCGCGGGGCGCGGGGCGGCGCGCAGGCGCGTGCGCGCAGGGTGTGGGCGGCGCTGTGGGTCAGGCCGGGTCGGTGCCGGAGCCGGAGGGCTCGAAGAGATGGGCGAACGCGGCCAGGTTGGCGGTCGACTCGCCGCGCTTGACCCGCCACTCGTACTCCCGCCGGATCGAACTGCCGAAGCCGATCTCCAGCATCGTGTCGAACGACTCGTCGGAGTAGGTGAGCACGGAACCGAGCAGCCGGTCCAACTCGTCGGCGTCCACGCCGGCCGGGTTGACCCGCCCGGTCAGGTACACGTCGCCGACCGCGTCGGTGGAGAAGGAGACGCCGTACATGCGCGCGTTGCGCTGCAACAGCCAGGCCCACAGCTCCTCGCGGCGCTCGTCCGGTTGGCGCATCACGAACGCCTCGATGCGCAGCGCGTGCTCGCCGACGATCAGGTTGCAGATCGTCTTGAGCTTGTGGGTGCCCGGCAGGGTCACCGCGTACGAGCCGGGGCCGGTCGACTCCCAGGCCAGGTCACGCTCGGCACAGACCGACTCGATCAGGGACGCAAGATCGCTCTTCGGGCTCACCGGACCCACTCTACGACCGACCCGGCCCACGCACCGGTTGGCGACCGGCGCAGGCGGTCACCAGGAGCAGGAGAGCGCCGGATCACACGCCAGGTCCGCGGCGAGTCGGGCTCGGTGCGCGGCGATCGCCTCGCCGTACACCCCGAGCAGGCCGGTGACGGTGCGGTCCCAGGAGAACTGCCGCGCGTGCTGCTCGGCGCCGCGGGCCAGCACCGCCCGCAGTGCCCGGTCCGGCAGCAGACGGCCCAGCGCACGGGCCCAGTCGACCGGGTCGTGGCCGTCGATCAGGACGCCGCTCACCTGATCCCGTACGGCGGTGACCAGTCCTCCGACGGCGGCGGCCAGCACCGGCGTACCGCAGGCCTGCGCCTCCAGGGCGACCAGCCCGAACGACTCGTTGTGTGACGGCACCGCGACCAGGTCGGCGGCCCGGTACAGCGCGGGCAGGTCGTCGCCGGTGAGCGGGGGCAGGAACCGCACCCCGTCGGCGACACCGAGCGTGCCGGCCAGCTCGATCAGGGCGGTCGGCCGGTCCAGGCCGCTGCCGCTGGGCCCGCCGCAGATCACCACGGTCACCTGGTCGGCCAGTGCCGGGTCACGCTCGCGCAGGGCGGCAACCGCGCGGATCAGCACGTCGGGGGCCTTCAGCGGCTGGATCCGACCGACGAAGGCAACGACGTACCCCTCGGCCGGCAACCCCAGCCGGCGGCGGGCCTCGCGGGCAGCCGCGGACCGCTCGCCCGGCGCGGGCCGGAACCGACCCAGATCGACACCCGGCTGTACGACGGACACCCGGGCAGGGTCGGCGTCGTACCGGTCGAGGAGGTCGCTGGCCTCGAACCGGGTGTTGGCGACCAGCCGGTCCGCCTCGGCGACCACCTGCTCCTCGCCGATCACCCGGGCCTTCGGCTCTGGTCGGTCACCGGCCGCGAGCTGGGCGTTCTTGACCTTCGCGAGGGTGTGCGCGGTGTGCACCAGCGGCACACCCCACCGCTCCTTGGCCAGCCAGCCGACCTGGCCGGAAAGCCAGTAGTGGGAGTGGATCAGGTCGTAGTGCCCGGGCGGGCGGGACGCCTCGGCGCGCAGCACCCCGGCGGTGAAGGCGCAGAGCTGGCCGGGCAACTCCTCCTTGGTGAGGCCCTCCAGGGGCCCGGAGGTGATGTGCCGGACCTGCACGCCGGGCGCCATCTCGACCACCGGGGGGAGGTCGCCGGAGGTGGCCCGGGTGAAGATCTCCACCTCGACGTTGGCCTCGGCGAGCCGCCGGGCGACTTCGAGGATGTAGACGTTCATCCCACCGGCGTCGCCCGTGCCGGGTTGGTGCAGGGGGGAGGTGTGTACCGACAGGGTGGCGATGCGGCGCGGCCGGGGCCACGGTTGGGCACCTCGCTGACGCCCGACACCGGTGTGCATTTCCGCCACATCCGCTCCTTTGCCACGGTTGATGCCGTCCCGCACGACCGGCGCTTCTCGGTCAACCTGTACGCCGGATGTCATCTTCCCCATCGGGCTTCGGAAATTCCCGGCGCGGCCCCCACGGGTGACGGACCTCATCACCGGACGCCGTCGATGGCTACCCCCGCGCCCGGTCGGAGCGGACCGTGCGACCAGGGGACAATGGGGAAATGACCTCTGTCGCCATCGTCACCGGAGCATCCAGCGGGATCGGCGCGGCCACCGCCCGCCGGCTCGCCGCCGAGGGCTTCCACGTGCTCGCCGCCGCCCGCCGCGCCGAACGCCTCACCGACCTGGTCGCCGAGATCACCGCCGCCGGCGGGCAGGCCACCGCGGTGACCTGCGACATCACCTCGGACGAGTCGGTGGCCGCGCTGGCCGAGGCCGCCGCCCAGGCACCCGGGCCGGTCACCCTGCTGGTCAACAACGCTGGCGGGGCACGCGGACTGGACCCGGTGGAGTCCGGCTCGGTCGCCGACTGGCAGTGGATGTACGACGTCAACGTGCTCGGCACGCTGCGGGTCACCCAGGCGCTGCTGCCCGCGCTGGAGGCGTCCGGTTCCGGCACCATCGTGGTGGTCTCCTCCACCGCCGGCCTGACCGTCTACGAAGGTGGGGGCGGCTACACGGCGGCGAAGCACGCGCAGACCGCCATCGCCGGCACGCTCCGCCTGGAGCTGTGCGGCCGACCGCTGCGGGTGATCGAGATCGACCCGGGCATGGTGAAGACCGACGAGTTCGGGCTGGTCCGCTTCGAGGGGGACGCGGAACGGGCGGCCGCCGTCTACGCCGGGGTGCCGGGGCCGCTGGTCGCCGAGGACGTCGCCGACTGCATCGCCTGGTGCGCCACCCGCCCCGAGCACGTCAACATCGACCGGCTGGTGGTTCGGCCACGGGCGCAGGCGGCCCAGCACAAGGTGCACCGAGTCGGCCAGTGAAGCGCGAGGAGTGAGCCGGTCTTGCGAGCCCCGCAGTCGCGAACAGAGGGACGGGCAGTAGGGCCGGCGATGAGCGGCGTGGCGCGGCATCGGCCGGTCGGCGTGGTCACCCGGGGCACGACCAACCCGAACCGGCTCCGTCGGGTGGACAACTGGATCGTCGCCACCTGCGCCGACCGGCTGTCGGCTGCGGCCGACCCGCTGGTGGTCGACCTCGGCTACGGCGCCACCCCGGTGACCGCTGTGGAACTGCGCGCCCGGCTGGCGGCGGGGGTGCGTCCCGACGTACGGCTGGTGGGGTTGGAGATCGACCCGGCCCGGGTGGCCGCTGCGGCGCCGGCCGCCGACCCACCCGGCCTCACGTTCGCCCGGGGTGGGTTCGAGCTGGCCGGGCTCCGGCCGGTGCTGGTCCGCGCGTTCAACGTGCTCCGACAGTACGACGAGAGCGAGGTGCCGGACGCCTGGCGGACGATGACCGCCGCGCTCGCCCCGGGTGGGGCACTCGTCGAGGGCACGTGCGACGAGTTGGGTCGCCTCGCCAGTTGGCTGCTGATCGACGCCCACGGCCCCCGGACGCTGACCCTCGCCGCGAAGCTCACCACGCTGGGCAGCCCCGCAGAGCTGGCCGAGCGCCTACCGAAGGCGCTGATCCACCGCAACGTTCCCGGTGAGCCGGTGCACGACCTGATCCGCGCCCTGGACGGCGCCTGGCAGGCCGCCGCCCCGTACGCCACCTTCGGCCCCCGTCAACGCTGGCTCAGAGCGGTGAGCCGCCTCCGCGAGACGGGCTGGCCCATCCTCGACAGGCCCAGCCGCTGGCGCCAGGGCGAGGTAACCCTCCCCTGGCCCCTCCCCTGACCCGAGCTGGTCAGAGGGCGCAGTTGATGAGGACTGGCTCGGGGTGGAGGGTCACGCCGAAGCGGGCGTGGACCTGGTCGCGAATGTCGCGGGCGAGGGCCAGCAGGTCGGCGGTTTGGGCGGTGCCGCTGCGGTTGGTGAGGGCGAGCGTGTGCTTGCTGGAGATGGCCGTCCCGCCCGGGCCGGGGTGACCCTTGGTGAAGCCGGCCTTGTCGATCAGCCAGGCCGCGCTCACCTTGACCATGCCGTCGGATCCCGGCCAGGCGGGCGGGTCACCGATGTCGGCGGCGCGTTCCCGGAGCAGCTCGTACGTCGCCCCGTCGAGCACCGGATTGGTGAAGAAGGAGCCGACGGAGCGGGTGTCCGGGTCGGTGGCGTCGAGCACCATGCCCTTGCCCGCACGCAGCCGCAGCACCACCGCTCGGGCGTCGGCCAGCGGCACCTGGTCGCCCACCTCGACACCGAGCGCCCTGGCCAGCTCGGCGTAGCGCACCGGCCCGGAGAGCGGGGACCGGGTGAGCCGGAAGTCGACGGAGAGCACCACCCAGCGGTCGCCGTACTTGAAGATGCTGCCCCGGTAGGCGAACCCGCAGTCGGCGGCGGGGATGATCCGGCGGGTGCCGTCGACCCGGTCGTACACCTCGACGCCGGTGATCGTCTCGGCGACCTCCTGGCCGTACGCGCCGACGTTCTGGATCGGGGTTGCGCCGGTCGAGCCGGGGATGCCGGAGAGGCACTCCAGGCCGGCCCAGCCGTTGGCGACCGTGGCGGCGACGAGGTCGTCCCACGGCTCGCCGGCCTCGACCCGGACGGTGACCGACCCGGCGTCCTCCGCGACGACGCGCAGGCCCCGGGAACGCACCAGGACGACGGTGCCGGGGAAGCCGGAATCGCCGATCACCACGTTGCTGCCACCGGCCAGGATCAGGATCTGCTCGTCCACGGCTCGAACCGCCCGGATGATCTCTTCGGCACTGCCGGCGGTCACGACCCGCGCGGCCGACCCACCCATCCCTAGAGTCGTGTAGCTGGCCAGTGGACCAGGGATGGCACGATCGGCAGCGGTTGTCGGCTGGGCGGAGGCGTCTGGCACGCCCTTCACCTTAGGCTGAGTAATAGCCGTGGCACCCATTGGTCGCCCGGCACCCCCGGGAGGATGGCGATGAGCAGACTGCAGGGCAGCAAGGATTTTTGGATCGGAGCGCTCCGGGCGGAGGGTCCGGCATTCGCGGCGGCGGTGGCCGAGGCGCCGCCGGAGACACCGGTGCTGTCCTGTCCCGGCTGGACGGTCCACGACCTGACACTGCACCTCGCGGGCATCTACCAGTGGGTCTCGTCGTTCGTCGGCTCCGGTCAGACCGGGCAGCCGGCCCGCCGCGAGCCGCTCGATGCGGCCCCGGGCGTGAGCGCGCTCCAGGTCTGGCAGCAGGGGTACGACCGGCTGTTGACCGTCCTCGACGGCGTCGACCCGGAGGCACCGGCGTGGAACTGGGCGCCGCAGCCGAAGAAGGCCGGTTTCTGGCCGCGTCGGATGGCTCACGAGACGGCGGTGCACCGCTGGGACGCCCAGCTCGCCATCGGGGCCGGTGACCCGGTCGAGGCGAAGCTGGCGGCCGACGGGGTGAGCGAGGTTCTGGACACCTGGCTGCCGGCGGGTCGGCGGCACGTGCCGGGCGACTGGCACGGGGTGGTGCAGCTTTCCGCGACCGACGCGGCCCAGGAGTGGTATCTGCGGCTGCGCGGCGAGGGGGTGGCGCTGCTCGACACGGCGACCATTTTCGACCACGACGACCACCACGCGCGGGCGCAGGTCAGCGGCACCGCCAGCGATCTGCTGCTGGCGCTCTGGGGTCGGGTGAGCTTCGAGACGCTGGATGTCGCCGGCGACCGCAACCTGCTGGACGGTCTGCGCCCCGACTGAGCGCGGGCCCTGAACGAGGGCGTCACCCATTGACGGGGGGCGCCCTCGTCCGCGTCGTGGGTCACGTCGGGATATCAAAGAGAGCGCTCTCTTGACAGGGCGTGGAGCGCCCACCACCCTGTCGTGAGAGCGCTCTCTTAGCTACCTGCCACCACCCGACCACCTTGAGAGAGGTCGAAACCCATGGCTGTCTTCCCGCGCCGCCGGCTCGCCGCGGTAGCCCTCGCCGCGACCACCGCCCTGCTCGTCACCGCCGGCTGCGGTGGCGGCGACGAAGAGGGCGGGGACGGGCCGGTCACCCTGACCGTCGACGTCTTCGGTCAGTTCGGTTACGAGCAGCTCTACCAGGAGTACATGGCCGCGAATCCCGACGTGAAGATCGTCGAGCGCGGCACCGGCACCAACCTCGACGAGTACTCACCGAAGCTGACCCAGTGGCTCGCCGCCGGCCGGGGCGCTGGCGACGTGGTGGCCATCGAGGAGGGGCTGCTGGTCGAGTACAAGGCCAACCCCGGCAACTTCGTCAACCTGCTGGACCACGGCGCCGCCGACCTCAAGGGCAACTTCCTCGAATGGAAGTGGAACGCCGGTCTGACCGCGGACGGCAAGCAGCTCATCGGCCTCGGCACCGACGTCGGCGGCATCGCGATGTGCTACCGCAAGGACCTCTTCGAGAAGGCCGGCCTGCCCACCGAGCGCGACGAGGTCTCCAAGCTCTGGCCGACCTGGCCGGACTACATCGCCACCGGTGAGAAGTTCGTCGCCGCCAAGACCGGCGCGTCCTTCCTCGACGCGGCCACCAACACGTTCAACACGATCCTGCTGCAGACCGCCGGCAACAGCGGTGGCTACAGCTACTACGACACCAGCGAGAAGCTGGTCGTCGACAGCAACCCGGCCGTGCGACAGGCCTACGACACCACCATGGACATCATCGACTCGGGCCTCTCCGGCAAGTACGGCTCCTGGTCCGAGGAGTGGGTGTCCGCCTTCAAGCAGTCGAAGTTCGCCACCATCGCCTGCCCCGCCTGGATGACCGGTGTCATCGAGGCCAACGCCGGCCCGGCCGCCCAGGGCAAGTGGGACATCGCCCAGGTGCCCGGCAACGGTGGCAACTGGGGCGGGTCGCACCTCGCCGTGCCGAAGCAGAGCAAGCACCAGGCCAAGGCGATCGAGCTGGCCAAGTTCCTCACCAGCGCCAAGGGTCAGATCGGCGCGTTCAAGGCCAAGGGCCCGCTGCCCTCGTCCCCGCAGGCGCTCGACGACCCGGCGATCACCGGCGCGACCAACACGTACTTCTCGGGGGCGCCCGTCGGCTCGATCTTCGGCACCGGCGCGAAGAGCCTCAAGCCCGTCTACATGGGCCCGAAGAACCAGGCCGTCCGCACCGAGGTGGAGAACGCCGTGCGGACCGTGGAGCTGGGCCAGCGCAGCCCCGCGCAGGGCTGGACGGACGCGGTGACCAACGCCAAGAAGGCCGCCGCCAAGTAGCCCGAGCGATCGTGCGGGCGGGACCCGGTCACCGGAGTCCCGCCCGCACGGCGAAAGGAGTTCCCGGGCATGACCGTCCAGCTCGACGCCCGCCCGCCGGTCGCACCGGCACCCCCGCCTCCGACGGGTCGCTTCAGCCGGCTCGACACCCGGCTCTCGCCGTACCTCTACATCGCCCCGTTCTTCCTGCTCTTCGCGGTCTTCGGGGTCTACCCGCTGGCGTACACCTTCTGGGTCTCGCTGCACGACTGGGACCTGCTCGGCACCGAACACCCGTTCGTCGGGGCGGAGAACTACACGCGACTGCTGGCCGACGTCGACTTCTGGCACGCGCTGGTCAACACACTGGGGATCTTCGTCATCTCGACCGTCCCGCAGCTGCTGGCGGCGCTCTGGCTGGCCAACCTGCTCAACCGGGGCCTGCGGGCCCGCACCGGCTGGCGGATGGCCATCCTCGTCCCCAACGTCACGTCCACCGCCGCGGTGGCGATCGTGTTCGGGGTGATCTTCGGCCGCGAGTTCGGCATGATCAACTGGTTGCTCGACCTGGTCGGGATGGACCCGATCGGCTGGAAGTCCAACCGGTTCGCCTCCTGGGTCGCCATCTCGGCCATGGTCGACTGGCGGTGGACCGGCTACAACGCGCTGATCCTGCTGGCCGCCATGCAGGCCATCCCCCGGGACCTGTACGAGTCGGCGTCCATCGACGGCGCCAACCGGACCCGTCAGTTCTGGTCGATCACCGTGCCGCTGCTCAAGCCGACGATCATCTTCTGCGCCATCATCGCCACCATCGGCGGGTTGCAGCTCTTCACCGAGCCCCGGCTGTTCCACTCCGGCACCAACCCGATCCGCGGTGGCCCGATGCGCGAGTCGCAGACGCTGACCATGTACATGTTCGAGAACGCGTTCGCGCCGCACTACAACTTCGGGTACGGCTCGGCGGTGGCCTGGCTGCTCTTCGCGCTCATCGCGATCGTCGCGGCGGTCAACGTGCTGCTGCTGCGCCGGCTCGGCGGTAGATCGGGGCCCGACGCCCGGAAGGAAACGCCACGATGAGCCGACTCTGGCGGGCCAGCCCGCTCACCTACCTGGCCCTGGTCGCCGCCGCCGGCCTGTCGGTCTTCCCGATCTGGTGGATGTTCGTGGTGGCCAGCCGATCCAGCGACGCGATGGGGCAACTGCCTCCACCGATGACGCCCGGCGGCAACCTCGGAGCCAACATCGCCCGGTTGTTCGACAACACCGACGCGTACTTCCTGACCGGCCTCATCAACTCGACCATCGTGGCCACCACGGTCACCGTGTCCGTGGTGTTCTTCTCCAGCCTGGCCGGGTTCGCCTTCGCCAAGCTGCGGTTCCGCGGGCGCAACGCGCTGCTTCTGGTCATCATCGCGACCATGATGGTGCCGACCCAGCTCGGCGTGATCCCGCTGTACCTGCTGATGACCCAACTCGAGTGGAACGACCGGCTGCCCGCCGTCATCGTGCCGGTGCTGGTCACCGGCTTCGGGGTGTTCATGATGCGGCAGTACGCCGGCCAGGCGGTCAGTGACGAGCTGATCGAGGCGGCCCGGATGGACGGCTGCGGCACCGCCCGGATCTGGTGGCACGTCGTCCTGCCCGCGCTGCGCCCCGCCGCCGCCGTACTCGGTCTGCTCACGTTCATGACCACCTGGAACGACTTCCTGTGGCCGTACGCTGTGCTGAACGACCCGGCGAACCCCACCGTGCAGCTCTCCCTGCGGGCTCTGTCGGACGGGTACTACCAGGACATGTCGCAGGTGTTCACCGGGACAGCGATCGCGACGCTGCCCCTGCTATTGGTCTTCGTGTTGTTCGGCCGGCAGATCATCGGCGGGATCATGGAAGGTGCGGTCAAGGCGTGAAGGAAATCCGTTTTCCCGACAATTTCCTCTGGGGGGCGGCCACCGCCGCGTACCAGATCGAGGGCGCGGCCCGCGACGACGGTCGCGGTCCGTCCATCTGGGACACCTTCAGCCGTACGCCCGGCAAGGTGTACCAGGGCCACACCGGCGACGTCGCCTGCGACCACTACCACCGGTACGCCGACGACGTGGCGCTGATGGCCGAGCTGGGGCTGCGGGCGTACCGTTTCTCGGTCGCCTGGCCCCGCATCCAGCCCGACGGGACCGGCCCGGCCAACCCGCGCGGACTGGACTTCTACGACCGGCTCACCGACGCCCTACTCGACCGGGGAATCGACCCGATCGTCACCCTCTACCACTGGGACCTCCCGCAGTCCCTGGGCGACCGCGGCGGCTGGACCAACCGGGACACCGCCGAGCACTTCGCCACCTACGCCACCGCCGTGTACGCCCGACTCGGCGACCGGATCGACGTGTGGACCACGCTCAACGAGCCCTGGTGCTCGGCCTACCTCGGCTACGGCAACGGGATACACGCGCCGGGCGAACAGGACGCGGGAGCGGCCTTCACCGCCGTACACCATCTGCTGTTGGGGCACGGCCTGGCGGCGCGGGCGCTGCGGTCGGCCGGCGCACGCAGTGTCGGCATCACCGTCAACCCGGCGGACGTACGACCGGCCGACCCGGAGAGCGCGGCGGACGCCGCTGCGGTCCGTCTGGTCGACGGCCTGCACAACCGGATCTTCCTCGACCCGCTGCTGGCCGGTGGCTACCCGGACGACGTCCGCGAGCACGTGGCGCGAATGGTCGAGCCGACGTTCATCCGCGACGGTGACGAGAAGCTGATCGCCGCCCCGATCGACCTGCTGGGGATCAACTACTACGCACCCGGTTACGTGGCGGGCCGGCCCGACGGGGCCGGCAACGGCGCGTACCCGGGCACCGAGGGCGCGGTGCACTTCGTGCCGCCGACCGGGCCACTGACCGACATGGGCTGGATGATCGAGCCGGCCGGGCTGACCCGGTTGCTGGAACGGATCGCCACCGACTACCCCGGCGTGCCCCTGCTGATCACCGAGAACGGTGGGGCGTTCCCCGACAAGCCGGGCGCCGACTCGCCCGACGGGCCGACGCAGGTGATCGACACCGATCGCATCGCCTACCTCGACGGGCACCTGCGCGCAGCGCACGAGGCGATCTCCCGGGGCGTGGACCTGCGCGGTTATCTCGTATGGTCATTGCTGGACAACTTCGAGTGGGCGGAGGGTTACCGCAAGCGGTTCGGGATCGTGCACGTCGACTACCTGACCCAGCGGCGCACACCGAAGGCCAGCGCCCGGTGGTACCAGGAGGTGATCTCCCGGAACGGGCTGTGACGAGCGGGGGGAAGGCGCGATGACGACGGCGCAGCGGCCGACGCTCGAAGCGGTGGCGGCGCGGGCCGGGGTGTCCCGCGCCACCGTGTCGCGGGTGGTCAACGGCTCCACCACCGTCGCGGAACCGATCCGGGAGGCGGTCACCCGGGCCGTCGCCGAGCTGGGGTACGTGCCCAACCTGGCCGCCCGCAGCCTGGTCACCCAACGCACCGACTCGATCGCCCTGGTCATGCCGGAGGCGGCCACCCGGGTCTTCTCCGACGACCAGGTCTTCCCCGGCATCATCCGGGGCGTCAGCCAGGAGCTGGAGGCCGCCGACAAGCAACTGGTGCTGATGCTCGCCGGTTCGCCGGCCGGGCATCACCGGGTCGAGCGGTACACCACCGGCCGGCACGTCGACGGGGTGCTCTTCGCCTCGCTGCACGGTGCCGACCCGTTGCCCGGCACGCTCGCGCGCCTCGGCATCCCGGTCGTGGTCAGCGGCCGGCCGCTCGGCGACGTACCCGTTCCGTACGTCGACGTCGATCACGTGGCCGGGGTGACCGCAGCCGTCCGGCACATGATCAACATCGGTCGTCGGCGGATCGCCACCATCGCCGGCCCACAGGACATGGTCGCCGGGATCGAGCGGCTCAGCGGTTACCGCAGCGCGGTCGCCGACGCGGGGCTGCCCGAGCTGATCGCCGTCGGCGACTTCACCCGTGAGTCCGGGGCGGCGGCGATGCGTCGGCTGCTCACCGACCACCCCGACCTGGACGGCGTCTTCGCCGCCTCCGACCTGATGGCGCACGCCGCCCTGCGGACACTGCGCGAGGCCGGCCGGCGGGTGCCCGACGACGTCGCGGTGGTCGGTTTCGACGACATCGAGACGGCCGCGTACACCGAACCACCGCTGACCACGGTCCGACAGCCGATCGTGGAACTCGGCCGCCGGATGACCCGCCAACTGCTCCGGCTGGCCGCCGGGGAGACCATCGAACAGGCGGTCATGCTCCCCACCGAGCTGATCCGCCGAGCCTCCGCCTGAGCGCGCCGCGCCGCCCGCGCGCGCCCGCCCGCGCCCTGCCGCCCGCACTCGCCGTGCCGCCCGCACTCGCCCTGCGCGCGATCGCCCTGCGCGCGATCGCCCTGCGCGCGAATCGCCGCAAGATCCGCACAACTTCAGCGTTGTAGGGGCCTCCGGGCGTCGGGAGGCCCCTACAACACTGAAGTTGCTGCCTCCGATCGCGGTGGAGCGCGGAGCGTGGATCGCAGTGGAGCCTGGAGCGCGGAGCGCGGTGGAGCCCGGAGCGCGGTGGAGCCCGGCGCCGGGCGTTATTGCGTCGCCTCGGCGGGCGAACGTGGCTAGCCTCGCCGGCATGCCGGATGCTGTCGCGTTGCTGCACGTCCCCGCCCTGTCCGACGTCGCCGAGTACGCCTACGCGGCCACCGTCGAGCCGCCCGCCCGGCTGGTCTTCACCGCCGGGGCGTGCCCGCTGGACGCCGAGGGACGCACCGTCGCGCCGGGCGACCACGCCGCGCAGGCCCGGCAGGTGATGGCGAACCTGGAAACCGCCCTCGCGGCGGCCGGTGCCACCCCCACCGACGTCGTCAAGACCACCGTCTACGTGGCGTCGTCGCAGCAGAAGGACCTGGTGACCGTCTGGGAGGTGGTGCGGGACTTCTTCGGCGACCACGATCCACCCAGCACCCTGCTCGGGGTCGCCGTGCTCGGCTACACCGACCAGCTCGTCGAGGTCGAGGCCGTCGCCGCCGTACGGACGGAGGCCTGACATGCGCATCCGCGTGGCGCGACCCGACGACGCCCCGGCCGTGGTGGCCCTGCGGGCGACGGTATTTCCGTACCTGGTGCGTGGTGTGGAGTCGACCCGGAAGATGATCGCCGAACCGCCGCCCGAGGAGGAGTGGACCGCCTTCGTGGCCGAGGTCGACGAGCGGGTGGTCGGTTGGGTGTCCGCCGAACGCATCGGCACGACGTCGGCGGCGGACGTCGGTGGCATCAACCTGCTGCACGTGCACCCGGAACACCGGCGACGTGGCGTCGGCACCGCCCTGCTGACCGCCGCGACCGACTTCCTCCGCCCGTTGGGAATCCGCCGGGTGCGTGCCTTGGCACAGCCCGACGCGCTGCCGTACGCCCGGCGGCGGGGGTACGAGCCCAGCCGGGAGGTGCGCTACTCGGCGCTCGACCTGAATCCGGCGCCCGCGCTGCCCGACCCGCCACCGGGTGTTCGGCTGCTCCCGATCGCCGACCTGGACCCGCACCTTCTGTACACGGCGGACGTGGCCTCGGCGGCGGACGAACCGGGCGACGTGCCGGTCGACGCGAAGAGCTACGAGAGCTGGCAGTACGACGTGTGGGACAACCTCGGGCTGGACAAGGCGTCCAGCACCGCGGCCGAGGCCGGTGGTGAGGTGGTCGCGTTCAGCCTGGTGAAGCGGGACGGGGACCGGATGTGGTCGGACTACACCGGCAGCATCCCGACGTACCGGGGCCGAGGGCTGGCGCGGCTGGCCAAGACGGCCGCGCTGCACCGGGCCGCCGCGAACGGCGTACGCGTCGCGTACACCTCGAACGACGAGGCGAACGCGCCGATGCTGGCGATCAACGCCCGGCTGGGCTACCGGCCGGTGACGTCGCAGTGGTCCTGCCTGGCGGACCTGACCTGATCGCGCCCACCCGACCAGCGCTGTCAGGTGGCGTCGAGGACCGCACGGGCGACGGCGTGGGTGTCGGCGCCGAAGAGCACCAGCCGCGCCTCGGTGACGGCGGTCGGGGTGGCCGCCCGCAGCACCGTCAGGGCCTGCCGGACCGCGTCGTCGACCGGCCAGCCGTAGATGCCGGCGGAGATCAGGGGATAGGCAACGGTGGTCGCGCCCAGCTCGTCGGCCACGCGCAGACTGTTGGCGTAGCAGTCGCGCAGCAGCGCCGACCGGTCTTCGCTGGCGGACCAGACCGGCCCGACGGTGTGGATCACCCAGTGGGCCGGTAGCTCCCCTGCGGTGGTCGCCACCGCCTGCCCGGTCGGCAGACCCCTGCCGTAGCGGGACGCCCGCAGCGCCCGGCAGTCGGCCAGGATGGCCGGCCCGCCGCGCCGGTGGATGGCGCCGTCGACCCCGCCGCCACCGAGCAGGGACGAGTTGGCGGCGTTCACGATGGCGTCGACCTGCTGGGTGGTGATGTCCCCCTCGACCAGGGTGATCTCCATGTCAGTCCTTCTCGATCGACTGGCCGAGCGATCGGCGGGCCAGCAGGGTGGCGCCGGCGACCGCCGCCGGCATGATCAGCACCGCGCCGAGCGGGATGAGGAAGCAGAGGAAGACGGCCACGCCGAAGCCGAGCGCGGTGGCTCGGTCGGCCTTCAGAATCGTCCGGCGCTGCGGCAGCCGCATGCCGCGCCGGTAGAACGGTGCACCGACCAGCTCGACGGCGAGGAACCAGCCGCCCACCGCCGCGCCGATCACCGGGACGACCGTCTGGCCGACCACCGGGATGAAGCCCGCGACGAACAGCGGGATCCCGACCAGCGCGGTGAGCGCCACCAGTCGTACCGAGTCGGCGAGGCTGCGCCGCAAGGACGACCAGAAGGGCACGTCGACCGCCCCCGGCGTGCCGCCGTACCGCTGCTCGACCTGCTCGGAGATCTTCTCGTAGAACGGGTCGCCGATGACCAGGGTGACCGCGGTGAAGGTGAGCACGCCGAGCAGGCCGCCGAGCCCCAGGAAGGCCAGACCGGCGATCACCCGGACCAGACTGCGGGCGGTGCTCGACCAGTCGTCGGCGAACGGGGTGACCAGCGCGGCGAGGTCGTCCACGAAGTACACCAGGGCGGCGAGCGCGGCCAGGAAGAACGCGCCGGAGATCAGCGCCGGCACGACGCCGAGCAGCATCAACCCGGGGCTGCGGACATAGAGGCCCAGCCCGCGCAGGAGCAGCCCCGCCCCGGCGAGGAAGCGTCCCACGACGCCGGTGACCGGGCTGGCGACTCTGCTGACATCCACGATCGAGCAGCCTAACGACCGATGATCCGGTCCGCCGGGCAGAGCGGTAGCAGCGACACTTCGCGTCCACATCAACCGGTTGGCGGACGGGGGTGATCCACCGGGAACGCCGGGGATCGTCGCCGACCAGTCGATTCGCCGCCGGGTCACCCCGACAACCCTTGAGGGGGTACGAAGCCAGCGGCGGAAGGCGGCACGATGTCGGTCATCGAGGTGACCCACCTGAGGAAACGGTACGGCGATCTGGTGGCGGTGGACGACGTGTCGTTCGCGGTGGAGCCCGGGGAGATCTTCGGCATCCTCGGCCCGAACGGCGCCGGCAAGACCACCACCGTGGAGTGTGTCGCCGGGTTGCGTGTCCCCGACGGGGGCGGGGTGTCGGTCCTCGGGCTCGACCCCCGCCGGGACGCGGCGCAGCTTCGGCAGCGGGTCGGGGTGCAACTCCAGGAGAGCCAACTGCCGGACCGGCTGCGGGTGGCGGAGGCGCTGGAGCTGTACGCCTCGTTCTACCGCAACCCGGCCGACCCGGCCGCCCTGATGGACAGGCTGGGGCTCGGCGAGAAGCGGAACACCGCGTACAAGAAGCTGTCCGGCGGTCAGAAACAGCGCCTCTCCATCGCGTTGGCCCTGGTCGGCAACCCGGAGATCGCGATCCTCGACGAGCTGACCACCGGGCTGGACCCGCAGGCCCGCCGCGACACCTGGGGTCTCATCGAACAGGTCCGCGACAGCGGGGTGACGATCGTGCTGGTCACCCATTTCATGGAGGAGGCCGAGCGGCTCTGTGACCGGGTCGCGGTGATCGACCGGGGCCTGGTCGTCGCCCTGGACAGCCCGGCGGGCCTGGTGTCGAGGGTGGCTCCCGAGCAGCGGATCCGGTTCCGGCCGTCGGCCCCGGTCGACGACCGGCTCCTCAGCGACCTGCCCGAGGTCTCCGCCGTACAGCGCACCGGCAGCCAGGTGGTGGTGACCGGCACCGGTGACCTGCTGCACGCCGTCACCTCGGTGCTCGCCCGCCACCAGATCGTCGCCGCGGACCTGCGGCTGGAGCAGTCCACCCTCGACGACGCCTTCGTCGAGCTGACCGGGCACCGGCCCGTCGACTGAAAAGGGGCAAGCATGCACGCCTTCCGTCAGATCCTGAGGATCGAGACGCGGCTCTACCTGCGGGACCTGCCGACGTTGCTCACCACCGTCGGTCTGCCCACCCTGATCCTGGTGGTGATCGGGTTGGTCCCCTCGCTCCGTAAGCCGGATCCGACCTTCGACGGGCAGACCTTCGTCAGCTACTTCGCGCCGTCGCTGCTGGTGGTCACCCTCGCCATGGTCGGGGTGAACACGCTGCCCTCGGTGCTGGCCACCTACCGGGAACGCGGCGTGCTGCGCCGGCTGGCGACCACCCCGGCGCACCCGGCCGCGCTGCTCGCCGCCCAGCTGGTGCTGGCCCTGGCCGGGATCCTGGCCAGCGCGGTGCTGCTCATCGTCGTCGGCCGGTTGGCGTTCGGGGTGCCGTTCCCCCGGCACCCGCTCGGCTTCGCTCTGGCGTTCGTCCTCGGGACGGCGTCACTGCTGGCGCTCGGCCTGCTGGTCGCCGCGGTGGCCCGCACGACGAAGGCGGCGCAGGCGCTGGCCGTGCCGCTGTTCCTGGTCACCATGTTCTTCGGCGGGGTCTACCTGCCCCGGTTCCTGCTGCCGGACGTCGTGGCGCGGATCGGCGACTACACGCCACCCGGGGTGCAGGCGCTCCTCGACGCCTGGACCGGCACGTCGCCACAGCCGCTGCACCTGGCGATAATGGCGGTGATCGCCGTGGCGGCCGGTGCCAGCGCGGCGAAACTGTTCCGCTGGGAGTGAGCGGAGATGCGATGACCTGCAACGGTGGGCACGACCGTCTGACCGGTTGGCGAGAGCGCGAGGCGGCCCTCTATCGCGTGTTCCCCTTCGGCGGGCTGGCTCTGGGCACCCTGCTGGCCCTCGTCGCACCGGCACCCGACCATCTCGGGGCGCTGCCCACCCTCGCTGTCGCCGTGGCCGCCGGATGCTGGGTCGCCTGGTTCGTCACCCTGCACCCCGACTGGCAGAGCCGGCGCAGGCTGATGGCGGTCTACTACGTCGGGCTGCTCACGTTCGCCGCCGCACTCGTGGCCGCCAGTCCCTGGTACGGCTTCTTCGCCTGGATCGGCTACATCCACGCCTTTCCGGTGTTGCCCGGGCGCTGGCGGGTCGTCGGCGTGGTCACCACGGCCGCCCTGGTCGCCACGTCTCAGGGCGGTGGCCTGTCGGTGGTGGTGTCGCACTGGCCGCTCTGGCTGGTGCTGGTGCTCTTCAACCTGCTGGTCGCCGGCTCGGTGAGCTGGTTCGCGATGGTCGCCGAACAGGAGGACGCCAAACGCAAGCGCCTGGTGGCGGAACTCGGCGAGACCAACCGTCAACTCACCGACACGGTCAGTGAGAACGCCGGGCTGCACGCCCAACTGCTCACCCAGGCCCGGGAGGCCGGCGTGCTGGACGAGCGGCAACGGATGGCGCGGGAGATCCACGACACCCTGGCGCAGGGGTTGACCGGCATCATCACCCAGCTGGAGGCGGCCGAGCAGACCCGCGACCGGTCCCCCGACTGGCGCCGGCACGTCGACAACGCGCTCGCGCTGGCCCGGGAGAGCCTCACCGAGGCCCGCCGCTCGGTGCAGGCGGTCCGTCCGGAACCGTTGGAGACCGCCCGGCTGCCGGATGCCCTCGCCGAGCTGGGTGGGCGCTGGGCAGCCCTGAACGGGGTACGGGCCGACGTGGCCACCACCGGCACACCCCGCCCGCTGCACCCGGAGGTCGAGGTAACCCTGCTGCGGGCCGCCCAGGAGGCGCTGTCCAACGTTGCCCGGCACGCCGGCGCGTCACGGGTCGGGCTGACCCTGTCGTACATGACGGACGTGGTGACGCTCGATGTCCGTGACGACGGGACGGGCTTCGACGTCACGGGGCAGCCGCCGCCCCGCGAGCCGGGCGGCGGGTACGGGCTGACCGCGATGCGGCAGCGGGTGACCCGGGTCGGCGGCGAGTTGGCCGTCGAGTCCGAGCCGGGCGGCGGCACCGCCATCTCGGCGTCCGTCCCCGCGCTGCCCGGAGGTGCCGGTTGACCGCCCCGATTCGGCTGCTGATCGTCGACGACCATCCGGTGGTGCGCGACGGGTTGCGGGGGATGTTCACCGGCGACCCCGGCTTCGAGGTGGTCGGTGAGGCGGCGGACGGCTCGGAGGCGCTGGCCCTGGTCGCGACGGTACGGCCGGACGTGGTGCTGATGGACCTGCGGATGCCCGGGATGAACGGGGTGACCGCCATCGGCCGGCTGGCCCGCTCCGGCAGTACGGCCCGGGTGCTGGTGCTCACCACGTACGACACGGACGCCGACGTGCTGCCGGCGATCGAGGCCGGCGCCACCGGATACCTGCTCAAGGACACGCCCCGTGAGGAACTGGTCCGCGCGGTGCGGGCAGCGGCCCGGGGCGAGTCGGTGCTCGCGCCGAGCGTCGCCGGCCGGCTGATGGGCCGGCTGCGTGCGCCGGTCGAGGAGCCGCTCAGCCAGCGTGAGCTGGAGGTGCTCACCCTGGTGGCTCGCGGTGCCTCCAATCGGGAGGCGGCGGCTCGGCTGTTCATCAGCGAGGCCACCGTCAAGACGCACCTGCTGCACGTGTACGCCAAGCTCGGGGTCAACGACCGGGCCGCCGCGGTGGCCACCGCGTACGACAGGGGGTTGCTGACCCCCGGCGGGCGGTGAGCCGGGGCCGGGCAGGATGGGCGGGTGCGCGCCTCCCGACTGATCTCGCTGCTCCTGTTGTTGCAGGCGCGCGGGTCGATGACGGCGGGTGAGCTGGCGCGGGAGCTGGAGGTTTCCGAGCGGACCGTCTACCGGGACGTGTTGGCGCTCTCCGCCGCCGGGGTGCCGGTCTACGCAGACCGGGGCCGGGCCGGCGGGTACCGGCTGCTCGGCGGGTACCGCACCCGACTGACCGGGCTGACCCGGGACGAGGCGGAGGCGCTCTTCCTCTCCGGGCTACCCGGTCCGGCCGGCGACATGGGGCTCGCCGACGCGGTCGCCGCCGCCGAACTGAAGGTGCTCGCCGCCCTGCCGCCGGCCCTGCGTGACGCCCCGGCCCGCGCCGGGCAGCGGTTCCACCTGGACGTGCCGGGTTGGTTCCGGGAGACCGCGCCGCCGCCGTGGCTGACCGAGCTGGCCCGGGCGGTCTGGCGCGACCGGGTGGTGGAGCTGCGTTACCGGCGCGGTGACGGGGAGGTTGGCCGGCGGGTCCAGCCGTACGGGTTGGTGCTCAAGAGTGGTGTCTGGTATCTGGTCGGCCGGGTCGACGGCGACACCCGCACCTATCGGGTGGACCGGGTGACCGGCGTCGAGGTGGGCGAGGAGAGCTTCGCGCGCGACGAGGGCTTCGACCTGGCCGGGCACTGGGGCGAGCAGGCCGGGTCGTTCCTGCGGACCATGCTGCGGGCCGAGGTCACCGTTCGGCTCAGCCCGGTGGGTCTGCGCCGGCTCCGGCACCTGGTGGACGCCCCCTTCGTGTACGACGAGCTGGTCGCCGCCGCCGGGGCACCCGACGGGCAGGGCTGGGTGGTGGGCCGGCTGCCCGTCGAGTCCGTCGAGGTCGCGTACCACCAACTGCTGGGGCTCGGCCCCGAGGTGGAGGTCCTCGACCCGCCCGAGCTGCGGCGGTTGTTCACCGACGCGGCCGGGCGGTTCCGGGCGCTCTACCGGTAGCCGGTGACGTCCGAGGGCTTGCCCGCGTCGACCACCTCGACGATGTAGCGGAAGCCCTCCGGCTGGCTGCCGTCGAGGTCGGTGAATCCGTACACCTTGGACAGCGCGCCGGCGTCGACGGACTGGCCGTTCCAGCGGGCCTTCTCTTCGTCGGCGGCGAGCGCCGCCACCGCGCGGCCGACGAAGGCCGGGGTCTCCGAGATGAGGAAGTTCGGGTCGGTGGCGGCACCGTCGCGCCAGTTGTCCTCGGTCACCCCGAAGTGCTCCAACATCGCCTCCGAGCGGATCCAGCCGGGGGTGAGCGCCACCGCCGTGCATCCGTGCGGCTTCAGCTCGTGCGCCTGGATGAAGGCGAGCCGGTTGACCGACACCTTGGCCAGGTCGTAGAAGACCGAGAGTCGGTAGTTGTCGTCGTTGTACGCCTTGGTGCCGTCGCCCATCTCCACCACCAGCCCGCCCGGCTTGCGGATCAGCAACGGCAGGGCGAAGTGGCTGGTGATGATGTGGGTGTCGATGGCCAGTCGCAGGGTCCGGAAGCCCGCGTCCAGCGGCTGTTCCCACACCGGCTTGTCCCAGGTGACCAGCGGGTCGCCGCCCCAGATGTCGTTTACCAGCACGTCGAGTTGGCCCTGCTCGTCGTCGATGCGGGCGACGAGGTCACGGACCTGCTCGGGCACCAGGTGGTCGACCTGGACGGCGATGCCCGTGCCGCCGGCCTCGGTGACCAGCTCGGCCGTCTCCTCGATGGTCTCCGGCCGGTCCATCTCCGAGCGGCCGGCGCGGCTGCTGCGACCGGTGGCGTAGACGGTGGCACCGGCGGCGCCGAGCTGGACGGCGATCTGCCGACCCGCGCCCCGGGTGGCACCGGCGACGAGCGCGATCTTTCCTGCGAGCGGTTGTGTCATACCTGCGAGATTGTCAGCGATACCTGACAACCGACGTCCGAATTCCCGGACCGCTCCGGCGAACTGCGGGGAGGTGTCGGCGCTCCCTGTAGAGCTGCCCTACGAATGGGGCAGCATCTGCCGTCCGCACCGCGCCCCATATTTGGGGCAGCTCTACAGGGGCCACTGAAGACATGCCGCCGCCCGGCGGCCGAACCTTCCCTCAGTCCACCAACCGGACGCGGACCCGGCGGTTGGCCCGGCCCTTGCTCTCCACCTTGACGACCTGCACCTTGCCGATCTGGGCGGTGGAGGCGACGTGGGTGCCGCCGTCGGCCTGCACGTCCAGCCCGACGATGTCGACGATCCGGACCTCCTGCTCGTCCGGCGGAATCAGGTTGGACTGGGTGCGGATGATGTCCGGCAGGGCCAGTGCCTCGGTGCGCGGCAGCACCCGGGTGGCGACCGAGCGGTCGGCGGCCACCTCCGCGTTGACCAGCTCCTCGATCCGGCTCTTGAAGTCGGGCGGAACCTCGGGGAGGTTGAAGTCCATCCTGGCCTCGCCCGGCTCCATCGAGTTGCCGGTCACGAGGGCGCCGAAGTCGCGGAACACGACACCGCAGAGCACGTGCAGGCCGGAGTGGGTGCGCATCAGCCGGGTGCGCCGCTCGTCCTCCAGCGCGCCGACGACCTCGGTGCCGACCGGCGGGAGCGGGTCGCCCTCGGCGGGGATCAGGTACGGGTCGTCGCCCTTGCGGGTGCCAACGATCCGGGTCTGTACGCCCTGCCACAGCAGCACGCCGTGGTCCGGCGGTTGGCCACCGCCGCCCGGGTAGAACGCCGAGCGGTCCAGCACGATGCCCTGCTCGGCGTCGGCGTGCAGGACCGTGCACGTCCACTCACGCAGGGTCGGGTCAGCTAGGTCGAGCCGATGTGTCCGGCCATGTTGTGTGACGCCCATGACAGGGCACGTTACTCGTTGAGGAAGCCGGCGATGCGGTCCCGCAGGTCGGCGCGTTCCGACCAGAGGACGCCGGGCCGGTCGTACACGTGCAGGATGGCCTGGGGCAGCGCGGCGGCGAGTCGCTCGGCGACATCGACCGGGTGCAGGTCGTCGCCCGCGTTGGCGATCACCAGGGCCGGCGCGGTCACCGCTGCGAGGGCGCTGGTGTCGCGCAACGGCGTCTGCTCGGCGAGGCTGGCCAGGCCGGCGGCCAGACCGTCGCGGAGCAGCTGGTCGAGTCGTTGCCGCAGGTACGCCCAGCCGGCGGGGGTGTTACGCACCGCGGCGGGCAGCTCCAGGGTGACGACGTCGGCGACCGCCGAGGCGTCCCCGCTCTCCACCGCCTCCAGCAGGTCCGTGATGCGGTCCTGCGCGACCGGGCCACGCGGCTGGTCGAGCACGGCGGGCAGGAAGAAGACCAGCTTCTCGAAACGCTCCGGGCTCTCCGCGAGCAACCGGCAGAGGGCACCGGCGCCGAGGCTCGCGCCGAACGCCCGACTGGCCCCGCCGAGGTCCGCGATCGCCCGCAGGTCCCGGGCGAGGTCCAGGTAGTTCCATGGCCCGTCCGGGGCCTCGGAACGGCCGTGCCCGCGGAACTGGAAGAACACCTTGCGGCCGGTGACCCCACTGCCGAACGGGCGGGTGGTGGCGATGCCGTTGCCCAGCCCGTGCGCGAACACGGTCACCGGATCACCGGTGCCGGTGACCAGCCGCTCCAGCCGTACGCCGTGCGGGGTGGCGACCAGGTCGGTGTCCGGTTCGGGCAGCGCCGGGCGGCCGGTACGCGGCCCACCCGGACCGGGCCCCCAGGTGCGGGGCCCGCTGTCCGGTGGGGGTGGCCAGCGGAAACCTCTCACCAGAACCCTTTGCCGTCGCTGAGGTCGCGCAGGCCGACCCGAACGTCGAGCAGGTAGATGAGACCGGCGGCGATGCCGATCAGTCCGAAGAGGCTGATCGGCCCGAAGCCGAGCAGGGTCAGCACGAGGCAGACCGCCAGGATGGCAATCCAGCCACCCTTGGGAAGCGTCCCGATGGCGGGGAAGGCGTCGGAGCGCTGGGTGATCGCGTGCACCAGGGCGACACCCTGGACGATCAACGCGAAGACGAGCAGGATCAGCTCGATCACGTAGCGGACTTCGAACGCGAAGATCGGCGCGGCGTTGGCCATGCCGGCAAGCTTATGTCGAGGACCCCGGCTACGTCCGACAAGGACGCCGCCGGGGTCGTCGACATGGCGAACTACTCGGCCGCCGGGCGGGTCCGCTTGGTGGCCCGGGGCAGCTTCGCCGACGGGGTCGCGGCCGGCTTGGCGGCCTTCGGCGCCCGGGCTGCCTTCTTGACGGCGGCCGGCTTGGCCTCGGCGATCTCGGCCACGTCGGCCGGGGTCGGCACCTCGGCCGGGGCTGCGGCGGTAGCCGGGGTGGCGGTGGCGGTGGTAGCCGCGGTGGCGGTGGTCGCCGGCACGCCCTGGGTGGCCTCGATGTCGGCGTTGACCGTCTCGGCGGCCTCCAGCACACCGGCGCCGACGACCCGCTCGCCCCGGGCGACCAGCGCGCCGTACGCGGCGAACGCCCGCTCCTGGGCGGCCTGGGCGCCCGCGTAGACCATGATGGCGTTACGGGTCGCGGCAGCGCGCAGCTTGTCAAGGTCGGTGACCTCGCGCAGCTTCGTCAGGTCGGCGGCCTCGCGCAGCTTGGCCAGCTCGGCCGAGTCGCGGAGCTTGGCCAGGTCCAGTTCGCGCAGCGTGCCAGCGGTCTCGTTGGCGGTACGCAGGGTCTCGGTGGCCTTCTGGCGCAGCTCGAAGCCGGTCAGCACGGCCCGACCACCCAGGTCGGCGACGACCCGGGTGCTCAGGACGCCGACCACGGCCGGCAACTTGCGCAACTGCTCGATGGCCAGCTCGCCGGCGCCGGCGGCGGCGTAGATCGGGGCGGGGATGCGGTTGGTCTTCGGCTCGCTCATGACGTCTCCTCTTCGGCCGCCGTGGCGGCCTCGCGGACCGCCGGACCGGCGGCCTTCTTCTCGGGGGTGTTGGTGCTGCCCGGGGCGGGTGCGGTGCCCGCCTCGGTGACGGCGACCGACTCGAGGACGGCCTCGGTCGGGGTGCCGCCCGCGGTGGTGGGGCCGGTGGCGGCAAGGTTCGCCAGGTCGGCGGGTTGATCGCCGACATCGGTCGGGGTGGTCGCCCCGGCCGTGCCGCCGGTGGGCCCGGTGCCGGTGCCCTCGGCGGCGGCCTGGGCCTCGGCCAGCCGGGTGTTCTCCCGGCGGAACGTCTCGTAGATCTGGCTCAGCGACTGCTTCTGGGCCATCGTCAGGTCGGCGTCCACGGCGATGGCGGCAAGCACACCGTGGCCTTCCTTGTCGTCGAGCAGCCCGGCGCGCAGGTACATCGCCGGGGTGGAGACCCGCAGCGCGCTCGCCAGTTGCTGAAGCACCTCGGCGCTGGGTTTGCGCAGGCCGCGCTCGATCTGACTGAGATACGGGTTGCTGACCCCCGCCTGCTCGGCGAGCTGCCGGAGCGAGATCTTGGCGTTTCGCCGAAGATCGCGGATGAACCCGCCGACGTCGGGAAGGTCCTTCGGTGTGGCCATGGCTGCGACGCTAACCGGCCGCGCTAGCTCTTGCAAGCAAAACGCTAGCCACAGTTAGCAACGTCTCAGCGCCCCGTTTGCGCCCTGCTCCCCGGATCCGTACGGTCCGTCCGTGCACAAGATCACAATCAATGGAGCAAGCATCGCGTACGACGAGGCAGGCACCGGTTCCCCCGTCGTCCTGCTGCACGCTGGCATCGCCGACCGGCGGATGTGGCGGGGGCAGGTCTCCGCTCTCGCCGCCCGACACCGGGTGATCGTTCCGGACCTGCGCGGCTACGGGGACTCGGAGCTGCCGCCCACCCCGTTCGCGCACCACGACGACGTGGCCGGGCTGCTGGACGCGCTCGACCTGCCCCGGGCCGCCCTGGTCGGCTGCTCCTTCGGCGGGTCGGTCGCCATCGACACCGCACTGGCCCACCCCGACCGGGTCAGCGCGCTCGCGCTGTTCGACACGGCCGTCTCCGGCAACGAGTGGTCCGAGGAGGCCAACGACCTCTGGGACGACCTGGTCGGCGAGGTCGACCCGGACGACTTCGTCGCCGGCGCGGCCGGCGAGGTGCGCTTCTGGGTGGTCGGCCCGGGTCGCCAGCCGGAGGACGTCGACCCCGCGCTCGTCGCGTTCGCGCAGGAGATGGACCAGCGTGCGCTCGCCGCCGAGTTGGCGCTGGGCGCGGTCGAGGTGGGAGAGCTGACCCCGCCGGCGATCGGTCGCCTCGGCGAGCTGACGGTGCCGGTCCTGGTCACCGCCGGCGCCGCCGACGTACCGGACATCAGCCGGCTCGCCGACCGGATCGCCGCCGAGGTCCCCGGCGCGGTACGGCTGCCGGACGTGCCGGACGCCGCGCACCTGTTGCCGCTGGAGCGTCCGGAGCCGGTCAACGCCGCCCTGCTCGACTTCCTGAGCTAGACCACAGTCACCAGAGCGGGCGGACCGCGCCGACCGGGACACCGCCGCCGAAGAGCGGCACCTCGGCGTACTCGGTCAGCACCGGGGCGTCCACGCCGAGCCGGCGCAGCGCGGAGACCAGCACCGGCATCCGGGCCCGGTCGGCGCCGTCGTCGATCTTCAGTGCGACGGCGCCGACACCCGGCAGGGCCACCGCGATCACGCCCTCGGCACCGACCTTGGCCAGCAGGCCCGCAACGCCGCGCATCAACCGGGTGTCGTCGGCCTGGGTGCCACCGACGATCTCCGGGTACGCGCGCATGGCGTCGGCCACCGTACGCGGCACCGAGCCGGGCTCGGCGTCGACCAGCCGGAGGAACGCCCCGGCCAGGCCGGTCAGCGACACCGCGAGCACCGGGGCGCCGCAACCGTCCACGCCCACCGCCGCCGCCTGCTCGCCGGTGAACTCCTCGATGGCCGCCCGCAACCGCTGCTGCAACGGGTGCTCCGGCCGCCAGTAACCCTCCAGCGGCCAGCCGGCGGCCTCGCAGGTCAGCAGCATCCCGCTGTGCTTGCCGGAGCAGTTCATCTGCACCCGGGTGGGGCCGCCCCCGGCGCGCAGCACGGCCTCCCGGGCCGCCACGCCCACCGGCAGGTCGGGCGGGCAGTGCAGGGCCGAGGCGTCCAACCCGGCCCGCTGGAGCAACGCACCGACCCGGGCCAGGTGGAAGTCCTCACCGGCGTGACTCGCCGAGACCAGCGCCACGTCGGCCGGGTCGGTCAACGGCAGGCCGGCACGCAGCATCCCGATCGCCTGCATGGGCTTGCTGGCCGAGCGGGGGAAGATCGGCGACGTCACGTCCCCGGCCGACGCCAGCGTCACACCGGTGGCGTCCAGCACCACCACCGAGCCTCGGTGCGCCCCCTCCACGAACCCGGAACGGACCACCTCGGCGAGTGGGGCGCCACCCTCGTACGTCTTCGTCACGGGCTGGACGGTACCGACGGCGCCGGGGTGCCCGTCGGCGGGGTGACCAGGTGGTCCTCCGCCCGGGTGACAGGAGCGCCAGACCGGCCCGGCCTTACAGCCCGAGCAGCTCGCGAGCCTCGGTGGTGGTCAGCGGCGGGCGTTGGGCGAGCTGGGCGAAACCCACCGCGCGGGCGACCAGTTGCATGTTGGACTCCACCGGACGCCCCTTGGCGTACGTCACGGTGTCCTCCATGCCGACCCGCAGGTGCCCGCCCGTCGACAGGGAGGCCAGCAGCACCGGGATTGTGGTGCGGCCGACCCCGGTGGCCGAGAAGGTGGTGCCCTCGGGCAGGTCCCGCAGCATCCGGTGGGCCGCGACCAGCGTCTCGGTGGTGCCCGGCATACCGCCCGGCACACCCATCACGAAGTCGACGTGCACGTGCCCGCCGGCCGGCAGGCCGTATTTGCCGAGCAACCGCTGCAACGCGGACAGGTGGCCGAGGTCGAAGATCTCGTACTCCGGCACGATCCCGCGTTCCTGCATCCGGGTGTGCAGGTCGACGATGAACTCCCAGCGGTTGAGGAAGACGTCGTCGCCGAAGTTGACCGTGCCCATCGTGCACGAGGCCATGTCCGGCCCGGCGTCGAGGACGGCCAGCCGGGCGGCCTCCGGATCGGTCACCGCACCGCCGGAGGAGAGCTGCACGATCAGGCTGGTGCTCTCCCGCAACGCCGCCACCGTGTCGGCCAGGCGCGCCGGGTCGAGGCTCGGCCGCGCCTCGTCGTCGCGGAGGTGGACGTGGATCACGGCGGCGCCGAGCGCCTCGCACTCCTTGGCGGTGAGCAGCAGCTCGTCGAGGGTCACCGGCAGCGCCGGCACCTCCGTCTTGGCCGACTCGGCGCCGGTCGGGGCCACCGTGATCAACGTCCCTGTCGTCATGCCGGCGATCCTAGACGGCCCGCTCAGGACGGGTCGATCGCCGCCGCGGTCTCACCGATCATCAGCGAGGCATCGTCGGAGACGTTCCGCTTGACCACGGCGAGGGCGACCTGACCCAGCTCGTGGTGCAGCACGGCGGTGCCGACGAAGCCGACCGCCCGGCCGTCGAGGGTCACCGGCGTACCGGCCGCCGGCGGCTGGTCGGTGGTCACCCCGTCCAGGTGCAGGAGTACGAGCCGACGCGGCGGTCGACCCATGTTGTGCACCCGGGCCACCGTCTCCTGCCCCCGGTAGCAACCCTTGTCCAGGTGCACCGCCGGGCCGATCAGGTCCACCTCGGCCGGGATGGTCCGGTGGTCGGTGTCCACCCCGACCCGGGGCTGGCGCGCGGCCACCCGGATCGCCTCGTACGCCCAGAGCCCCGCGACCGGCACGCCCGCGCCGCGCAGCTCCGCAACCACCTGCTCCATGGCGGAGCGGGGCACCAGCAGGTCCACCCCGAGTGGGCCGCGTCGGGCCCAGCCACCGATCGGCAGCGGTCGTACGTCGTACCGCGCGCTCGCCCGGAGTGGGACGGCACCGTGCGGGAACTTCGGACCCGGCACCGCGACCTGGTCCGGTGCGGCGAGCCCGGTCACGCCGAGGGTGCCCAGCGCCTCCGTCGCCGCCGGCCCGACCAGCGACAACAGTGCCCGCTCCGCGGTCGCGTCGCGCGGCTCGACCTTGCTGAAGAACCGCATCTTGTTCAGGTAGCCCAGCAGACCCTCGGTGGCTCCCGGCTCGGTGTCCAGCCAGGTGGTCTCGCCGTCCTCCGCGACCATGGCGTGCTGCTCGATGTGGCCGTGCGGGGACAGCACCAGCAGTTCGGTGCCCTCACCGGCGGCCAGCGCGCTCAGGTGCTGCGAGGTGACCGTGTGCAGCCAGCTGGCCCGCTCTTCCCCGGCCACCGCGATGATCCCCCGGTGCGACCGGTCGACCAGACCGACCTCGGTGTCGAGGGTGCGCTGCTCACGCAACGGGTCGCCGTAGTGTGCGGCCACCCCCCGCACCCCGGCCGCGACATGCGCCGGATCCGGCTGGTCACGGCTGGCCTCGTCGATGCCTTCGACGGCCACCGCGCCCGCGATGTCGATCATTTGTCGTCCCCGTTCTCACAGCGTACGCAGACGCCGAAAAGTGATACGTGCCCGATATCCACCCGGAACCCCCGCTGCGTGGCCAACTGGTCGGCGAGCGGGCGCAGCAGCTCCGGATCGATCTCGTCGATCGCGCCGCACTCCCGGCAGACCAGGTGGACGTGTTGGTGCTCACCGGCCGCGTGATAGGTCGGTGAGCCGTGCGACAGGTGCGTGTGGGTGACCAGGCCGAGCCGTTCCAACAGCTCAAGCGTGCGGTAGATGGTGGTGATGTTGACGCCGGCCGCGACCTCCCGGACGGCGGTGTGCACCTGCTCCGGGCTGGCGTGCCCCAGATCGAGCACCGCCTGGAGGACGAGCTGCCGTTGGGCCGTCAGCCGCAGCCCACGGGCCCGCAGCATTTCCGCGAGGGAGGATTCGGACACCGTCCGATCATAGTTCGGCCACCAGGCTGCTCCTCGCATCGCGATCGACCGCCGCTACGCTCGACGGTCATGGTGATGTCGTCCGACGGGCAGGGCGCGGCCAGCCCGACCGCGCGGATCGCCGTCCTCGGACGCGGCCTCACGCCGGCCGGCGACCCCGTGCTTCGCGGTGACGACCTCGGCGTCCTGCACGGCGACGGCATCTTCGAGACCATGCACCTGCGGCACGGCCGACCGTGGTTGCGCGACGAGCACCTTGCCCGCCTGGCCGCGGCGGCCTCCGCCATCGACCTGCCCCTACCCTCCACCGCCGCGCTGACCGACCTGCTCGACGAGGTACGCGCCGGCTGGCCGACGCCCGTGGAGGGGGCACTCCGGCTGGTCTGCACGAGGGGCCCGGAGGCCGGAGGCCCGCCGACGGTCTACGCCACGCTGGCCGAGGTGCCGGCACCCTCCCGGGCAGCCCGGCGGAACGGGATCACGGTGGCCACCCTGCCGCTGGGCGTGCCCGTCGACGCTCGCCCGGGGCTGAGCTGGCTGCCGGCCGGGATCAAATCCACGTCGTACGCGGTCAGCAGCGCCGCCCGCCGCTGGGCCCGCCGTGCCGGGGTGGACGACGTGCTCTGGGTCTCCTCCGACGGCTACGCGCTGGAGGGCCCCACAGCCAACGTGGTGTGGCTCACCGACGGCACGCTCTGCACGGTGCCGGCCGCGACCACCGGCATCCTCCCCGGCACGACCGTCGCCTGGCTGCTCACCCACGCCGCCGAGCTGGGCCTGAACGCCGCCGAGCGGCTGGTCACGGTGGCCGAGCTGCACGCCGCGGACGGCGTGTGGTTCACCTCGTCGCTACGCGGAGCCGCCGAGGTGCACACGCTGGACGGGGTGCGTCGGGCCCGCTGCCCGCGCACCCCCGCCCTGCACGCCCTGCTGGGTTTCCCCGTCTAGCCTGCTGGTTTCCCGATCTGGTCAGCCGCCGACCCGGACCAGCCGGGCGGAGAGGTGCGGGCTGAGCCCGTGGCCCATGGCGGCCATCTCCTGGGCGTAGAGCAGCGCACCCTCGACGATGCCGAAGAGTCGCTGACCACCGGTGACCTCCTTGGCGGTCGGAGTGCGGACCACCGCGTCGGTGGCGAACTCGACCTGGGTGCCGGTGCGCTTGCCCAGGTGCAGCTCCATCACCCCGGTCGGGGTGGTCAGCAGCGCCTCCAGCTCGTCGGTCGCCCGCCCGTCCACCAGCACCGGCCGCCACCAACCAACCTCACGACCGGCCGGCCGGACCGGCTTGCTCTCCTCGTCCAGGATCCAGGCCCGGGACTCGTAGTGCAGGAACGGTCGGCCGTCGTGGCTGATCCGGATCTCCTGCGCGTAGTCGAAGTCCTCGATGGTGGGGAAACCACCCTTGCCCCGGCCACGCCACAACCCGATGTAGGGCAGCAGACCATCCAGCGCGGGGTGCAGCTTCGGCCCGACCCGCAGGTCGTGACTCTCCTCGAACGGGTACTCCTCGACCGGCGGCGCGTTCAGCCACGGCGGCTGGAGCGGGTTCTCGTCGCTCACAGGGCCACCTTCGTTCGCGACTGCGGGGCTCGCAGGCCCGGCTCACTCCTCGCGCTCACCAGCGTCCTCTCGAAATGCGTACGGCTAGGTAGACCAGGCCACCGGCGAGCCCGCCCAGGCCAGCGACCAGCAGGCTGACAAACCCGATCTCGGTAACCATCCCGGCCATCCTATGCTGGGTCACATGGCCCGCACTCTCGTCGTCAAGGCCACCGCGGGGGCGGACGCCCCGGAGCGGTGCGCGCAGGCATTCACGGTCGCCGCGACCGCTGTCGCGGCCGGGGTGGACGTGTCGCTCTGGCTGACCGGTGAGTCGACCTGGTTCGCGCTGCCCGGTCGCGCCCAACAGTTCGAGCTGCCGCACTCCGCACCGCTGGCCGAGCTGCTGCACGTCATCCTGACCAGTGGCCGGGTGACCGCCTGCACCCAGTGCGCCGCCCGCCGGGAGATCGGCCCGGACGACGTGCTGCCCGGGGTCCGGATCGCGGGCGCCGCGGTCTTCGTCGAGGAGGCGTTGACCGAGGGCGCGCAGGCACTGGTCTACTGACCAACCGACGCGCCTGGTCGATCCGGGCGGAGTACCGATACCGACCCGACATCTCGGACAGCTGCCTACGATTCGGATGTGACCGAGGCGGCGGAGAGGTTCTTCGAATCACTGCCGGCGCGCGCCCCTGACGTCCTGGGCGGCCTGGCCGACGGAACCCTGCAGATCGACCTCGGCAGCGACCACCGGACCGAGCACTGGCTGGTTCGGATGCGGCCCGGGTCGGTGCAGGTCACCCGCGAGCGCGGGCCGGCAGACGCCATCTGGTTCAGCAGCGCCGCGCTCTTCGATCGACTCATCACCGGCGAGGCGCAGGGTGTCGCGGCGGTGCTGCGCAACGAGAGCACGTTCAGCGGGAACGTGGTGCTGTTCCTCGCCTTCCGCCGGTTCTTCCCCGACCCACCCGGCACCCGCGACCCCCGTGACACGGCCCGCCGGGCGGCCAGGCGACTCACGTGAAGGAACTCGTCAGCATTCTGGACGGCAACACCTTCCTGGTCAGCGACCGGCGGGGGGACATCGAGCCGTCCTACGACTTCCCCACCGGGCTGTTCTCCTTCGACACCCGCTTCCTGTCCAACTGGGTGCTCACCCTCAACGGCGAGCGGCTACACGCCCTCTCCGTCGACGACACCCAGTCGTACCGCACCAAGTTCTTCCTCGCCCCCGGTGAGCCCACCCACTACCTCGACGCGAAGGCGTCGGTGATCCGCAGCCGGGCGATCGTGGGCAGTTTCGCCGAGGAGCTGACCGTCCTCAACCACACCGAGGCGGAGGTGGAATTCACCGTCCGCATCGACATCGCGGCCGACTTCGCCGACCTGTTCGAGATCAAGCACCGCCGGCAGAAGCAGGGGCGCACCACGGTGTCGGTCACCGAGAACGAGTTGCGGCTGACCTACCGCCGGGAGGCGTTCCACCGGGAGACGATGGTCAGCACCAGTGCGCCCGCGCAGGTCGACGCCACCGGAATGACCTTCCGGATCCGGATAGCCCGCAACGGCAGGTGGACCACCCGGCTGCGCGTGTCCAGCGTCGTCTTCGGGGCGCGTGGTGAGGACATCCGCGCGACCCTTCCGTACGGCGGCAGCCGCAGCGCGGACGCGATCCGGGCCGAGCAACAGGAACTGATCGACCGGGCGCCGAAACTCGGCTGCGACTGCGAGCCGCTGGCCGGGGCGTACCGGCGCAGCCTCAACGACCTGGCCGCCCTGCGCTACGAGTCGATCGCCCTGGGCATGCGGTTGATCGCCGCCGGACTCCCCTGGTTCATGACCCTGTTCGGCCGGGACAGCATCATCACCTCGTTGCAGGTGCTGCCGTTCCTGCCGGAGTTGGTCCCACCGACAATCCTGATGCTGGCAGGGCTTCAGGGGCACCGGGTGGACGACTTCCGCGACGAGGAACCCGGCAAGATCCTGCACGAGCTGCGGTACGGGGAGACCGCCGGCTTCGAGGAGCAGCCGCACTCGCCGTACTACGGGTCGGCCGACTCGACACCACTGTTCATCATCCTGATCGACGAGTACGAGCGTTGGACGGGTGACTCCGCGCTGGTCCGTCGACTGGAGCCACAGGTCCGCGCGGCGTTGCAGTGGATCGACACGTACGGGGACCTGCTCGGCACCGGCTACCTCTGGTACCAGACGCGCAACCCGGAGACCGGCCTTCAGAACCAGTGCTGGAAGGACTCCTGGGACGCCATCTCGTACGCCGACGGCCAGATGCCCGACTTCCCCCGGGCGACCTGCGAACTTCAGGGGTACGCGTACGACGCGAAGATGCGGGCCGCCCGGCTGGCCCGGACCTTCTGGAACGACCCGGCGTTCGCCGACCGGCTGGAGCGGGAGGCCGCCGAGCTCAAGCGGCGGTTCGACCGCGACTTCTGGATCGCCGACCGCGAGTACTACGCGCTCGCGCTGGACGCCGACGGCCGGCAGGTGGACGCGCTGACCTCGAACATCGGCCACCTGCTGTGGAGCGGCATCGTGGACGAGTCCCGCGCCGGCAAGGTGGTCGAGCACCTGCTCGGGCCGCGCCTGTTCTCCGGGTGGGGAGTACGGACGCTCGCCGAGGACGAGGGGCGGTACAACCCGATCGGTTACCACGTGGGCACGGTGTGGCCGTTCGACAACTCGATCATCGCCTGGGGGCTGTGGCGGTACGGCTTCCGGCACGAGGCCGGGTTGATCTGCGACACAATGCTGGCCGCGTCCCGGTACTTCGACGGGCGGCTGCCGGAGGCGTTCGCTGGCTACGCCCGCGATCTCACCGACTACCCGGTGGAGTACCCGACCGCGTGCAGCCCGCAGGCCTGGTCGACCGGCACGCCGCTACTGCTACTCCGGGTGATGCTGGGGTTGGAGCCGCAGGGCGAGCACCTGATCATCGACCCGGCCGTGCCAGCGGGCATGGGCCGGGTGGAGTTGCTGGACATCCCCGGCCGATGGGGCACGGTCGACGCGCTGGGTCGCAGCCGTGACCCGGAGAACCGGCCGGACGGCGGCTGACCAGCCGGCTCAGCCCGGGCAGCCGACGGTGGCGGCCAACCGGGTCGCGTCCTCGGTGAGCTCGGCCAGCACGGTGACCGGGCCGGTGCGGTACGCGTACACCGGGGGTTGGTCCAGCAGTGGGGCGTCGCCGGCCAGCGCGGCGAGCGCGGCTGTCGACGCGGCCGGGCCGGGGCCCCCGGCGGAACGCGCGGTGTGGGCCGACCCGCCGCCCGGGCAGGGCGCGGTCACCAGTTCCGGCGCGGCCTCGGCGGGCCGGTCGAGTGCCCGCAGCGCAGTGGTCAGGGCGGCGGCCTCCGGACCGGCGGTGGCCGCGACCGGCGTGTAGCCGGAGCCGATGGGCCGGCAACCGGTGTCGACGACCAGCCGCACCCGACCGTCGGCGGTCGGCCGTCCCTGGACGGCCACGAACTCTCCGGCGTCGGCGTACAGCTCGATGCCGCTCAACCCGGGGCCCACCCCGGCCCGCCAGCTCGCCGGCAGCCGCTCGGCGATCCCCGCCAGCACGGCCTGCTCGGTGCCGGTGGGCGCGAGCACCCCGACGTCACGCCGCAACCTCGCCCCGTCGGCGAACGGGGTGACCCGGCAACCCTCCGCGATCCGCGCCGGGCCCAGTTCCAGCAGACCCGCCGCACCGGCCGCCCGAGCCAGCTCGCCGACCGCCCGGTCGACCACCGGGCCAGCCTGGTCGAGGGACCGCTGCTCCCGAACGGTCGGCGGGTCGTCACGGACCGACGTCCAGGTCAGCAGGGCCAGCAACACGGCCCAGGCCGCCGTCGCGGCCAGCAACCAACGCCGCCACGACCGGGCGGGGGCCGGCGCGGTGGGACCGGCCGAAGAAGCCCAACCCGTCTGGACAGCACCGTTCACCCGGCCATGGTGTCACGGGTCCGCCGCCGGGCCACCGGCGGTCAGGTCGACCGGGGTGGTGGGTCGAGCCGGTAGCCGATCCCCTGGACCGTGTGTACCTGCGGCCCTCCCGGGAGATCACGCAGTTTGTGCCGGAGCTGCTTGACGGCAGAGTGCAGGATGGCGCTGCCCGGGTACGGGCCGCTCCACACGGCGGCGAAGAGCTGTTCGTAGCTCCACACCACCAGCGGTGGGCCGATGAGCAGGGCGAGCAGTTCCCGTTCGGTGGGGGTGAGCGGGAGCGGGTCGCCACGCCAGGTGACCCGGTGCCCAGCCCGGTCGACGACCAGCTCACCCCACCTGACCGGGCCCTGTGGCACCCCGGGCGGCACCGTCGCGGGACGGAGCGGCGCCGCGGCGGCCGGCGACGACAGCAGCTGACGCAGCTCGGTCAGGTCGGCACAGTTGAGCACCGGGCCGAGCCCGTCGAGTTGACGCAGCACCCGCTCCCTCATCGACATGTCCGCGCTGACGCAGACGACGATCGGAACCTCTTCGCCGGACATGCCACCCTCACCCGTGATTTCCACCCGTAGATAGTGACGTATGCCGATTGATTTCGCGGCCCGGCTCGGCGGCGGGGACAGCGGTGCGGGCCGGAGGCCTTGATCGGATGCCGCACGGTGCCGCGCCGAACACACGACCGGGGCCGACCACCCCAGGAGGGTGACCGGCCCCGGTCGATCAGAGCAGTGGGTCAGGCGACGGTGACGCCAACCTCGTTGACACCCCGGCCAGCGGTGACGGCGGTGTCACCGTTGCCGTGCCGGGACAGCGCCCGCAGCGTCCAGGAGCCCGGCGCGGCGAAGAACCGGAACTGGCCGGCGGCCGAGGTCACCACTTCGGCGGTGAACTCACCGGTCGAGTCGAGCAGCCGGACGTACGCGCCCGGCACCGGCTCGTCCTCGGCGGAGCGGACGATCCCGGTGATGACGGTTTCCTTCTCCAGATCCAGACCGGCCGGCAACGGTGCGGCCTGGTCCGGTGCGGCGCAACCCGCGGCGATGGGAAGGGTCATGATCAGGCCTCCCCGGGTTCGTCACCGAGGGCGACCGGCACACCGACCAGCGAGCCGTACTCGGTCCAGGAACCGTCGTAGTTCTTGACGTTGCGGTGGCCCAGCAGCTCCTGGAGCACGAACCAGGTGTGCGAGGAGCGCTCGCCGATCCGGCAGTAGGCGATGGTCTCCTTGCCGTCGTCGAGCCCCGCGTCGCCGTAGATCCGACGCAGCTCGTCGTCAGACCGGAAGGTGCCGTCCTCGTTGGCCGCCTTGGACCACGGGACGCTGATCGCGGTCGGGATGTGCCCGGCCCGCTGCGCCTGCTCCTGCGGCAGGTGGGCGGGGGCGAGCAGCCGGCCGGCGAACTCGTCGGGGCTGCGCACGTCGACCAGGTTCTTGGTGCCGATCGCGGCCACGACCTCGTCCCGGAAGGCCCGGATCGACGTGTCCGGCTCCTGCGCGACGTACTGCGTCGCCGGGCGGGCCACCGAGTCGGTGACCAGTGGGCGCGCATCCAGCTCCCACTTCTTGCGGCCGCCGTCGAGCAGCTTCACATCGCCGTGGCCGTAGAGCTTGAAGTACCAGTAGGCGTACGCGGCGAACCAGTTGTTGTTGCCGCCGTAGAGGATGACGGTGTCGTCGTTGCTGATGCCCCGCTCGGAGAGCAGCGCCTCGAACTGCGTCTTGTTGACGAAGTCCCGGCGGACCTGGTCCTGCAGGTCGGTCTTCCAGTCGATCTTGATGGCGCCGGCGATGTGGCCGGTGTCGTAGGCCGAGGTGTCCTCGTCGACCTCGACGAAGACGACGCCCGGGGCGTCGAGGTTCTTCTCGGCCCATTCGGCCGAAACGAGTGCGGTGTCGCGACTCATCGAATCACTCCCTGGTGAGGATGGATGGTGAGCCAACGCGCGAGCATTGATGGGTGTAACTGTCGCACCACGCGCGGGACCCAGCGGAAGGACGGGATCACGGGTTCGTGCGACGGCGCCGCTGCCGGGCATTCGGTGGGATCACCGGAGGGTGCGAGAACCCTGTGCCGGTGGCCGCCGTCAGGCGGCCGGAGACAGCCCCGCCGTCAGATGACGGGGCGACACAGGCAGGTGGCCACGCGGCACAGGTCGACCGCGCGCCGTTTGGTGAGGTGGGTCCCCATGGTCAGGGAGACTACCAGCCAGTGACCGGGCTGCCACTGGGCCGACCACCATCCGGGAATCGACCGGGCCGCCGGCTGGTGTCACGTCCCAGCGGTGGCGCGGGCGTCAGCTGACGGAGTTGATCGGTACGTCCTTCGCGTCGGCGGTGACCGCCAGCCCTTCCGGCAGCGGCCGGACCTCCCGGACGGCGAGCTGGAACGGCAGCTCAGGCAGGGGTACGTCGACCGAGATGCCCTTGGCGTAGTTGTTCAGCAGGACGCGCGCCAGCGGCAGGTTGGGCAGACCAGCGGCGTCCAGGTCGTTGAAGCGCAGGGCGACGGCGCCATTGTCGGCGACGGTGACGTCGGCGGTGCCGCTGACGGTCAGCTTCTGGCCGAGGATGTCGACCGGGGCGGTGACGGCGAGCTTGCCGTTCTGCTCGCCGAGGGTGAGCCCCGGACGGTTCAGTAGTGCGGCGAGGCTGTCGTAGCTGATCGTGCCGGTGCCGTTGACGGTGTCCGCCACGATGTCACCCTGACCGGTGCGCAGGGTGTCCAGTGAGGCCCGGACGTTGCGGGCGTCCACGTCCAGCACCGGCAGCCGCACGACGTCGCCCTCGACCGACGCCTGCACGTCCCGCAGCTTGATGGAGATCCGCTGGTAGCGGCCATCGAGCACCTGGGTGAGGAACGGGGTGCCGGCGACCTCCACATCGGGCTCCGCGGCCTGCGCACCCTGCTTGGTGACCTCCTGACGGACCCGGTCGGCGATGGTCCGCTCGGCCACCCCGACCGCCACCCGGTCGGCGACCACCAGCAGGCCCGCCACCACCAGGAGCAGGACGACCAGACCGATGAGCAGCTTGCGGCCGCGCCGTCGGGGCCGCGCCCCGTCCGCCGGATAGTCCTCCGCCACGCCGCCTCCTGTCTCCACCCGCCGCACCGCGACGGGTCGTCCACACCGGTGCCGCTGCGCGGCGCACCCGTAGGTACCCGACCGACTCCAGACTCAACCGTGACTCAGAGGAAGAGCATGCACATCGCGTACGCGGCCGGCGCCGCCAGGGCGAAGCCGCCGAGCGGACCCTGCATGTGCCGGGCCACCCACATGGTCGGCGGTTCCCCGGCCATCAGCCGGCCCGCCTCCGCGTACCCGACGGCGAGGTCGGAGAGCACGGCGGTGACCGCCGCGACCAGACCGATCACGGCGGCCCGGGTCGGCGTGAAGGGCGCCACCAGGTAGCTGCCGAGGAGTGCGCTGGTCAGCGTGCCGACCATCGCGCCGGCCACCACGCCAGCGGCGCCCCGGGGCACCTGCGGGGCCAGCCGGGGCCAGGGGAGCACGGCGTCGGTGAGCCGGGCGACGGTCAGCGCGACACCGCTGGCCGTCAGGCAAACGGTGATCGCCTGGGTGCCGGCCGGGATCCGGCTGAGCACGATCAGGGTGCCGAAGGCCACCACCCCGACCACGATGAGCAGCGTGGCGCCGAGGGAGTCGGTGACCCGGACCCGGTCGACGCGGCGGACCAGCTGGCCGAGCACCGCGGCGAGGAAGCCGCCGGCGGCCAGGTAGCCCAGCGGCGCCAGACCGGCGACGTCGCTCTGCACCGCGGCGATGTCGGCGAGTGCCGCGACGACGACGCTGATCCCGGCGACCACCAGCATCGCGGGCGGGCGCATGGCGATCGTCCAGGCGAGTACGAAGAGCAACTGGACGCCGAAGATGATGAAGGCGAACGGCAGCCGGTGACCGGGGCCGGACGTCTGCGCGCCGAGCACCAGGCCGACGCCGAGCAGCGCGGCGAAGCCGGCGATGGTCAGCGCGAGCTGACGGTGCACCTCGACCGGAGGGATGACCTCCTCTTCCGGCTCGTCGATCTCGTCTTCGGACCGGCGGGCCGGTTCGCCGGAGCGACGGGCCCGGCGGGGCCCACCCCGTTCGCGGCGGTCGCCGTCGGTGGTGGCCGGACCGGTACGCGGCGCGGGCGGGTTGCCGCGCGTCGGTGCGGCGGCCGGGCCCGGGTGGGGCCCGGCGGGCCACGATTCGCGGCCGGCCTCGGGCGAGGTGGAGGGAAACACGACCCGATCGTGCCAGACCGGCGACCGGACACGGCGGTCACGGGTTTCCGCAACGTTAAAATCTGCTCCACGATCAGGGGCAAGGTAGACATACGGGAAATGGCCAGACGGCACGGCCGAGGCGATCGGTTACTCTCAACCCGTTACCCCGCCCGTCAGCGACGCCGGGACCACGCAATTTCTCAGCGCACTCCCTCGCGAGTGTGTCTGGTCGCGTGCGGCCGAGCGCCGCCGGGACGGAGGTGATCGTGGAGATCCTGCTGCTGGTGACCGCGCGCGCAGGCGAACCGTCGGCTGTGCTGCCGGCACTCGACCTGTTGCCGCACTCGGTCCGCACCGCGCCGCGTGACGTTCGCACCCTGGTCGCGGGCCCAAGCCCGGACGCGGTGATGGTGGACGCCCGGTCGGAGTTGAGCGAGGCCCGGGCGACCTGCCGGATGCTGCACGCCACCGGGCTCGGCGTGCCGCTGGTCGCGGTGGTGACCGAGGCCGGCCTGATCGCACTGAACGCCGACTGGGGCGTCGACGACGTCATCCTCGCCTCGGCCGGCCCCGCCGAGGTGGAGGCCCGGCTGCGGCTCGCGGTCGGCCGCTTGAGCAACGCGACCGCCGGCGCCGGTGGCTCGATCCGGGCGGGCGAGCTGACCATCGACCCCGACACGTACGCGGCCAAGCTCAAGGGCCGCCCTCTCGACCTCACCTACAAGGAGTTCGAGCTGCTGAAGTTCCTGGCCCAGCACCCGGGTCGGGTGTTCACCCGGGACCAGCTCCTGCGGGAGGTCTGGGGCTACGACTACTTCGGCGGCACCCGCACGGTGGACGTGCACGTCCGGCGACTGCGCGCCAAGCTCGGCTCGGAGTACGAGTCGATGATCGGCACCGTTCGCCAGGTCGGTTACAAGTTCGTCGTCCCGCCGTCGCGGTCACTGCCCGAGGCGGAGCACGCGCCCCTGCCCGTCTGATCGACAGGTCTCCTCAGCTTTCCTATATGCCCTTTTTGCCCAGCTTGGCGGTTCTATTCTGACTGCCGGGTTTGCCGGAGAAAGGGGCGACGGTGCGCGCAGTGACCACGGGGGCGACGGGTCGGCCTGGCCGGCAGACCAGGCGGACGCCGTGACGCGGGGCAGTTCGACCGCGCGGGCAACAGGAATCGTGACGCTGGTGTTGGCGGCGCTGCTCGGCTCGGCGTACGCGCTGGGCCGCAGCCTCGTCGTCGACCCGACTCCCCGGCATCCCACCGATGTCACCACGAACGCCGACGGCCCGTACTACGCCGACCAGCCCAGCGGCGGCGAGTCCAGCGGCGTCCCCAACCCCGGCGCCAGCAACGGCCCCACCGAGACCGGCCAGGACGGGACGGAGCGGGACGACGGCGGCGACAAGCTGTTCGGCGCGCACGCCACCACCGGCACCCCACGGCTCGCGCTGACCTTCGACGACGGGCCGGACCCGCGGTACACCCCACAGGTCCTCGCCATTCTGCGCGAGTTCGAGGTGAAGGCGACGTTCTGCGTGGTCGGCGAGAACGCTCAGAACCACCCCGACCTCGTCCAGGCGATCGTGCACGACGGCCACACCCTGTGCAACCACTCCTGGCACCACGACGTCGGCCTGGGCGCCCGATCGGCCGACGCGATCCGGGCCGACCTCCTGCGCACGAACGAGGCGATCAGGGCGGCCGTGCCGAACGCGCCGATCGTCTGGTACCGCCAACCGGGCGGCGCCTGGACGTACCCGGTGGTGTCGGTGGCGCGGCAGCTCGGCATGACCCCGCTGCACTGGTCCGTCGACCCGTCGGACTGGGACCTACCCGGCGCCGCCAAGATCACCGCAACGGTGCTGAGCCAGGCCGAACCGGGCTCGGTGGTGCTGCTGCACGACGCCGGCGGCGAACGGCAGGGCACCGTTGACGCGTTGCGCCGGATCCTGCCCGACCTGACCGCGCGGTTCGACCTGGAGGCCCTGCCCACCGACCCGACCTGAGCCGCAGCCTTGAGGGCCTGTTTCACAAGAACTGGCCGGCCTGCGGCGGGCCCGGACGACGACCGGCGGCGTTGCGGGATCGCCGCCCGGACTCCGGCTCGGCTCGACCGCCCTTATGAGACAGGCCCCAGTCGGCGACGCTGCGGGCGTCACGACACGCAACGGATACGGTGACGGGATGAGCAGCGCGGAGCCGACCAGCGACCAGGTGACCCGTACCGACCGACTGGCGCCGGCGGACATCGCCGACGTGCTGGCCCTCGCCAGCTCCGCGGGCGACACCGACGGCGCGGACCCGCTCGACGAGCACGTCCTGCTCCGACTGCGCGACCCGGACGCCCCGGCCCTGCACCTGATCGCCCGCGCCGACGACGGCACCCTGACCGGGTACGCGCACCTCGACACCACCGACCCCGTCGGTGGGATCGGAGTCGAACTGGTGGTGCACCCCGCGTACCGGCGGCGGGGCACCGGGCGCGCCCTGGCCCGGGGTGTGCTCGCCTCGGCCACCGGGCCGCTGCGGGCGTGGGCGCACGGCGATCACCCGTCCGCCGCCGCCCTCGGTGTCGATCTCGGGTTCACCCGGGCGCGGGTGCTCTGGCAGTTGCGTCGGCCACTGGCCGCCCCGCTCGGCGAGCCGCGCCTGCCCGACGGGGTGGCGCTGCGCGCGTTCCAACCCGGTGCGGACGACGCGACCTGGCTCAACCTCAACGCGCGCGCCTTCGCCGAGCACCCGGAGCAGGGCCGGTGGACCTCGGACGACCTGCGGGCCCGCCTTGCCGAGCCGTGGTTCGACCCGGCCGGGTTCCTGCTGGCCGAGGAGACCGCGACCGGCCGGCTGCTCGGCTTCCACTGGACCAAGGTGCACGAGCGGCCCGGCTCGGCCCGGATCGGCGAGGTGTACGTCCTGGGCGTGGAGCCGACCGCGCACGGCGGTGGGCTCGGCCGGGCACTGACCACCGCCGGGCTGGCGTACCTGCGGGACAAGCGCGGGCTGGACCGGGTGATGCTCTACGTGGACGAGTCGAACACCGGGGCGGTGGCGCTCTACGAACGGCTGGGCTTCGCCCGCTGGTCCGCGCACATCAACTACCACCTGGGCTGACCGCCGCCGCGACCGTTCCGCCGACCGCCGAAGAGCGACCGACGGACGGCTGGCGGCTGGCGAACGACCGCCGGGCGGCTGGCGGGCGGGGCGGCGGGCTGGCGGGGCGGCGGGCTGGCCCGGTCACCGGCGGGTAACGGCCGGGCGTCGGCGGCATAACGCCGAACCGGAAATATACCCATACATCCGACAGGTGTGCCTCGGTTCACTTAACGGACAACTCACCCTCAGCAAGCGGTCACCTCGGGGGCCGTACGTGTTCACCTTGCGTTCACTTGTGACCGGCGAACCGGCTACCTGGCACTTCTAACTTTCGTGTCAGCCGGTCAGTGCCGGTCCTCGGCCCCCGGGATCGGGGCGCCAAGTCAGACGCGAAGGGAAACCCCTCAGGTGAAGCTCCAGCGGTACGGCACTATTGCCTGCCTCGCCCTTGCCGCGACGCTCGGCCTCAGTGCATGCGGCTCGGACAACAACGAGCCCGCCACCGGCGCCAGCGCTTCGGGCTCGACCGCCGCGGTCGACTGCGCTACCGGAACGCTGAACGCCCAGGGCTCGTCGGCGCAGAAGAACGCCATGGCCGAGTGGATCAAGGCGTACCAGCAGAAGTGCCAGGGCACCACGATCAACTACGAGCCGACCGGCTCGGGCGCCGGCATCCAGGCGTTCATCGCCGGGACCGCCGACTTCGCCGGCTCCGACTCCGCGCTCAAGCCGGAGGAGCAGCCGCAGGCCGACGCCAAGTGCGTCGGTGGCAAGGCCATCCACCTGCCGATGGTGATCGGCCCGGTTGCCGTCGCCTACAACGTCAGCGGCGTGGACAACCTTCAGCTCAAGCCGGCCACCCTGGCGAAGATCTTCGCCGGCAAGGTCACCAAGTGGGACGACGCCACGATCAAGGCCGACAACCCGGACGCCAAGCTCCCGGCGACCACCATCCAGACCGTCCACCGCTCGGACGAGTCGGGCACCACCGACAACTTCACCAAGTACCTCTCGAAGACCGCTGAGACCGACTGGACCCTGGGCAACGCCAAGGCCTGGAAGGCCCCGGGCGGCACCGGCGCCAAGGGTTCGGACGGCGTGGCCAGCTCGGTCAAGGGCGCCGACGGTTCCATCGGCTACATGGAGTGGTCGTTCGCCGAGAACGCCGGCCTGAAGATGTCCAAGATCGGCAACGGCAACGGTGAGTTCGCCGCGCTGACCGCCGAGGCGGCTGGCAAGACCATCGCCGGTGCGGCTGTCGAGGGCCAGGGCGACGACCTCAAGCTGAAGATCGACTACAACACCAAGGAGGCCGGGGCCTACCCGATCGTCCTGGCGACGTACGAGATCGTCTGCAGCAAGGGCCTCGCGGCCGACAAGTTGAAGCTGGTCAAGGGCCTGCTGGGCTACGCCGCCAGCGCCGAGGGCCAGACCTCGCTGACCGACCTGGGCTACGCCCCGCTGCCGGAGACGGTTCGCACCAAGGTCGAGACCGCGGTCAAGAACCTCTCCTGACCCGACCCACCACCTCCGCAACCGAATCGAGCGAGCAGATGGGTGAAACCCCTCACCGCTCGGCCGACGCCGGCACCGGCGGGACGCGCGTGACCCAGAGTCACGAGTGGCCCGCCGGTGCCTCGGCGCGTGTGGCCGAGGCACCAGTCAGCACCCGTTCCCCGGGCGGCAACGGACTGGGCGGCGGCGGCGCACTGCCGCGCAGCCGCAAGTTCGGCGCCGAGCGGGCCTTCCGCGGCCTCACACTGGCCGCCGGCACCGCCGTTCTGGTCATCATCGCCGCCATCGCGATCTTCCTGATCGCCAAGGCGGTGCCGGCCCTACGCGCCAACACCGAGAACTTCTGGTCCTACGAGGGCTGGTCCCCCAACGAGACCCAGCCGAAGTTCGGCATCGGCACACTCGCCTTCGGCACCGTGCTCAGCTCGGCGCTGGCGCTGCTCATGGCGGTGCCGGTGGCGCTGGGCATCGCGCTCTACCTCTCGCACTACGCACCCCGCCGGCTGGGCACCGCTCTCGGTTTCCTGGTCGACCTCCTCGCCGCCGTGCCGAGCGTGGTCTTCGGCCTCTGGGGGCGGGACATCTTCATCAACCCGGTCCGGGACTTCTCCGTCTGGCTGAACGAGTACTTCGGCTGGATCCCGATCTTCGGCGGCGACGGCCCGTTCGGTAAGTCGATCATGCTGGGTGCCCTGGTACTCGCGATCATGGTGCTGCCGATCATCACCTCGCTCTCCCGCGAGGTGTTCCTCCAGACGCCGACCGCGAACGAGGAGGCCGCCCTCGCCCTGGGCGCCACCCGCTGGGAGATGCTCCGCACCGCGGTGCTCCCCTACGGCCGCCCCGGCATCATCGCCGCGGTGATGCTCGGCCTCGGCCGGGCGCTCGGCGAGACCATCGCCCTGGCGCTGACCCTCGGCATCACCTTCGGCATCTCGTTCAACCTGATCCAGAACGGCGGCAACACCATCGCCGCCAACATCGCCAACGCGTTCGGCGAGGCGAACGAGACCGGCCGGGGCGCGCTCATCGCCTCCGGTCTGGTGCTGTTCACCATCACGCTGATCGTCAACATCACGGCGCGGGCGATCATCTACCGCCGCCGGGAGTTCACGGAGTCGGCCGCATGACCACAACCGCCACCTCCCACCGCACCCGGCCGCCGGCCCAGCCCGCCTCGCTGCGGGCCAGGCGGCTGCCCTGGTACGCCGCCCCGGCCATCGCCGTGGCAGCCCTGGCGCTCTCCGCCGTGATCGTCTACGGCACCGACATCGGCGGCCCGGTCCTCGTGGTCGTCCTCGGCGCGATCCTCTACCTGGCCGGTCTCTTCGCCGCCGCCAACGCGGTCGAGGGGCGCCGGTCGGCTCGCAACCGCACCTGGAGCGCGCTGATCCACTCCGCCTTCGTGCTGGCGGTGCTGCCGCTCGTCTCGGTGGTCTGGACGCTGGTCAGCAAGGGCGCCGAGCGGTTCGACGCCAACTTCTTCCAGACCTCGATGAACAACATCGGGGCCCGGGACGCCAACGGCGGCGCGTACCACGCGATCGTCGGCACGCTGGAGCAGGTCGGCATCGCCACCCTGATCACCGTCCCGCTCGGCGTCCTCTGCGCCATCTACATCGTCGAGTACGGCCGGGGCAAGTTCGCCTTCGCGATCCGGTTCTTCGTGGACGTGATGACCGGCATCCCGTCGATCGTCTCCGGCCTCTTCGTTCTGGCGTTCTGGGTGCTGGTCGTGTCGCCGTGGTTCAACGACGGCCGGCCGAGCTTCTCCGGCTTCGCCGCCGCGCTCGCGCTGAGCGTGCTCATGCTGCCCACCATCGTCCGGTCCACCGAGGAGATGCTCCGCCTCGTCCCGGCGCCACTGCGCGAGGGCGCGTACGCGCTCGGCGTACCCAAGTGGAAGACCATCCTGCGGGTGGTGGTGCCGACGGCACTGCCCGGCATCGTCACCGGCGTCATGCTCGCCATCGCCCGTGCGGCCGGCGAGACCGCGCCGGTGCTGCTGGTCGCCGGCGGTGGCGCCGCGATCAACACGAACCCCTTCGAGAACAACCAGTCGTCGCTGTCCCTCTTCGTCTACCAGCAGGCCGGTGACGCGTCGAAGTACGCACCGGCACGGGCGTGGACCGCGGCACTCACCCTGGTCGCCCTCGTGCTCATCCTGACGATCGCGGCGAAGCTGCTGGCCCGTCGCAACAGGCTCAGCCGATGAACCCCGGAGGTACCACCATGGCCAAGCGCGTCTCCGCCTCGAACGTCTCCGCGTACTACGGCGGTTTCAAGGCGATCGAGAACATCAACCTGACCGTCGAGCCGAAGACGGTCACCGCCCTGATCGGGCCGTCCGGTTGCGGCAAGTCCACGTTCCTGCGGTCGATCAACCGGATGCACGAGGTGCTGCCGGGTGCCCGGGTCGAGGGCAGCCTGACCATCGACGACCAGGACATCTACGACCGGGACGTGGACGTCACCGCGGTCCGGCGCACGATCGGCATGGTCTTCCAGCGGCCGAACCCGTTCCCGACCATGAGCATCTTCGAGAACGTGGTGGCCGGGCTGAAGCTCAACGGGGTCCGCAAGAAGTCGATCCTGGAGGACGCGGCCGAGAAGGCGCTGCGCTCGGCGAACCTGTGGGACGAGGTCAAGGACCGGCTGGGCAAGCCCGGCGCGGGCCTCTCCGGCGGTCAGCAGCAGCGGCTCTGCATCGCCCGGACCATCGCGGTCGAGCCGCAGGTCGTCCTGATGGACGAGCCGTGCTCGGCCCTGGACCCGATCTCCACGCTGGCGATCGAGGACCTGATGTTCCAGCTCAAGGACAAGTTCACGATCATCATCGTGACGCACAACATGCAGCAGGCCGCGCGGGTGTCGGACCGGACCGCCTTCTTCTCGATCGAGAAGACCGGCGACCCGGGCCGGCTGATCGAGTACGACAACACCCAGAAGATCTTCAGCAACCCGAGCGTGAAGAAGACCGAGGACTACATCACCGGCCGCTTCGGCTGAGCCGCTGATCTCCGGTCCGCGAAGGGCGTCGGTCGACCTGACCGGCGCCCTTCCGCGTTCCCGGAGCCGTTCGCGCCTGCGCCAAGATCGCGCTCGATCAAGGATGTAGTGGCCTCCCCGCGCGGAGAGGCCACTACATCATGGTTCCAGCGTGATGTTGAGCGTCGGTGGCCGCGCGCCAGCGCCTGCCAGGATCGGGGTCAGCTCAGGACGAAGCGGGGTTCGCCGTCGGGCGGCAGGTCCAGGCGCGGGGTGACCGGGGTGGCCGCGTCCCGTTCGGCCGCCGCTCGCGCCACCCCGGCCAGGTCGCCGGCCGCCGCCACCTGCGCCAGCGTCACCAGGGTCGGTGGCAGCATCGTCAGCTCGCCGGCCTGGGCCCGGGCCAGCGCGTCCGCCGGGCGGATCCACAGGGTGTGGTCGGCCTCGCCGGAGACGTCGCGGGTCCGCTGTCCCGCCGGCAGCAGAGCCACGAAGAAGTACGTGTCGAAGCGGCGCGGCTCGAACTCCGGCGTGATCCACCGGCTCCAGGGCAGCAGCAGGTCCGACCGAAGGGTGAGCTGACGGTCGGCGAGCAGCGCCGCGAAGCCGAGCCGGCGGCCCTCCAGGTCCTGTCGGGCCGCCTCCCAGTCGTCGCTGCTGACGTCGCCCACCACGGTCTCCGGGTTCGGACCGGCCAGCAGCACACCCGCCTCCTCGAAGACCTCCCTGGCGGCGGCGCAGACCACCGCCTGGGCGGCGTCCGGGGTGACCCCGAGCCGCCCGGCCCACTCGGTGGGTGCCGGCCCCGCCCAGTCCAGGTGTGCCTCGGAGTCGGAACGGTCCACTCCGCCGCCGGGGAAGGCGTACATCCCGCCGAAGGTCATGGCGGCGACCCGGCGGATGACGTACACCTCGAAGTCGGCGTCGGTCGGACGCAGCAGCAGCACGGTGGCCGCGACCCGCGGCGTCGCCGGGGTGCCACCCTCGGCCTGGAACCGGCGGGCGTGCTCGACCAGGGCGGCCGGGGCGGCGAAACCGTCGCTGTCGATCGTCATGCCGCGAGCCTAGTTCCCCCGCCAGCCGGGCCGCCTGGCGCGCGGCGCGCGAAAACCAACCGGCGCCGCCAGGCGCGCGGCGCGCGAAAACCAACCGGCGCCGCCTGGCGCGTGGGGCGCGGAGCGCACCGAGGTCCCGACGGATGAGCCGGGCGGCGGCCAGGCAGCGGGGGGTTCAGCTGGCTGGGCTAGCGTGCCGGCATGACTCGTTGGGGCATCCTGGCCACCGGCCACATCGCCAGCCGTTTCGCCGAAGATCTCCGGCTGGTGCCGGACGCCGAGCTGGTCGCGGTCGGCTCCCGTGCCGCCCAGAGCGCGCAGCGCTTCGCCGACACGTTCGGGGCGAAGCGCGCCTACGGCTCCTGGGTGGAGCTGGCCGCCGACCCGGAGGTGGACGCGATCTACGTGGCGACGCCGCACTCCGCGCACCACGAGGCGGCGATGACCTGCCTGACCGCCGGTCGCGCGGTGCTGTTGGAGAAGCCGTTCACCCTCGACCTGGCCACCAGCACCGAGCTGGTGGATACCGCCCGCGCCTCCGGGGTCTTCCTGATGGAGGCCATGTGGATGCGGCTGAATCCGCTGATCCTGCGGGTGGTCGAGCTGATCGCGGAGGGGGCGATCGGCACGGTGACCGGCGTCCGGGCCGACTTCGGGGTGGCCGGGCCGTTCCCGCCGGAGCACCGGATGCGCAACGCGGCGCTGGGCGGCGGCGCCCTGCTCGACCTGGGGATCTACCCGATCAGTCTGGCTCACCTGCTGCTCGGCGTGCCGGAGCACATCCGGTCCTGGGCGCAGCTCGGCCCGGAGGGGACGGACGAGAACACCGGCATGTTGTTCGGCTACGACAGCGGAGCCCTGGCAACCCTGAGCTGCGGCATGGTCGGGTTGAGCGGGCAGACCGCCTCGATCACCGGCACCACGGGTCGGATCGACCTGCCGGAGCCGTTCTTCCGGCCGGCTTCCGTGACCCTGCACCGGGCTGGCGCCGAGCCGGAGACGATCGTCGCCGACGGGGCTGGCAACGGCTACCAGTACGAGGCGATCGAGGTGCAGCGCTGCCTGGCCGCGGGCCTGACCGAGAGCCCGGTGGTGCCGCACTCCACGACCCTTGAGGTGATGGCGCTGCTGGACACGGTCCGCGAGCAGATCGGCGTGCGTTACGTCTGAACGGCAGAAGGGCCCCCGGTCACGGTGAGACCGTGACCGGGGGCCCTTCTGGGAAAGACTCAGCCGAAGAGCGGCCGGACCAGCAGGTACGTGACGCAGGCGATCAGCGCTGCGGCCGGGAACGTGATGATCCAGGCGAGCACGATGTTGCCGGCGACGTTCCAGCGGACCGCGGAGAGTCGCTTGGTCGCGCCGACGCCCATGATCGCCGAGGTGATCGTGTGGGTGGTGGAGATCGGGGCCTTCAGCACCAGGGCGTTGAAGTAGAGCACCGCGCTGGCGACCGTCTCGGCGGCGAAGCCCTCCGGCGGCCCCAGGTCGATGATCTTGCGACCGAGGGTCCGGATGATCCGCCAGCCACCGGCGTACGTGCCGAGAGCCAGCATCGTCGCCGAGGTCCAGAACACCCACCCCGGGATGTGCGTCTTGCTCTCCTGGAAACCGCCGGTGTAGAGCGCCAGGACCACGATGCCCATGGTCTTGGCGGCGTCCTGCATGCCGTGGCCGACCGACATGGCGGCGGCCGAGGCGGTCTGCGCCCAGCGGAAGCCCCGGTTGAGCTTGCCCGGCTGCCCCTTCCGGAACAGCCAGAGAATGGCCAGCATCAGCAGGTACCCGAGGGTGAGGCCGACGATCGGCGACAGCACCATCGGCAGCAGCACCTTCTCGCCGATGTTGACCCACTGCACGATGCCGCCGGTGGACAGCAGGGTCGCGCCGACCAGACCGCCGAAGAGCGCGTGCGAGGACGACGACGGCAGACCGAAGTACCAGGTGATGAGGTTCCAGGCGATCGCGCCGAGCACCCCCGCGAAGACCACCCCGAGGCTGCTCACCCCGGTGGGGAGGGTGACCAGGTTGTCGCCGACGGTCTTGGCGACCCCGGCGCCGAAGTGGGCGCCGACGAAGTTGCCGACCGCGGCGAGCCCGAGGGCGATCCGGGGTGTCAGCGCCCGGGTGGAGACGCTTGTGGCGATCGCGTTGGCAGCGTCGTGGAAGCCGTTGGTGTAGTCGAACGCCAGGGCCACCGCGATCACCGCCAGCACGGCGATGAGTTCAGGGGACACCGGCTCAGGACTCCTTGACGGCGATGGTCTCGACGGTGTTCGCCACGTGCTCGAAGGCGTCGCAGGCGGCCTCCAGCTCGTCGGCGACCTCCTTCATCTTCAGCACCGTCAAGGCGTCGTACTCGCCGGAGAAGAGACGGACGAGCAGCTGCCGGTTGATCCGGTCGCCCTCGTTCTCCAGCCGGTTGCACTCGATCCAGTAGTCCTCGAGATCCTTCATCGACTTCAGCCGGGGCATCGCGTCGGCGGTCAGCTTGGCCTGCTGGTCGAGCACGTTCACCATCTCGTGCAGCTCACGGGGAAGCGCCGGCAGCTCGGTCAGCCCGTACAGGTAGAGCAGGTCACCGACGGCCTCGAGGTGGTCCATCACGTCGTCGAGCAGGGAGCCGAGCCGGTAGATGTCCTCCCGGTCGAACGGCGTGATGAAGGTCGAGTTGATCTTCTTGTACAGGTCGTGGGTGATCTGGTCGCTGTCGTGCTCGACCTCGGTCAGCCGCTCGCTCACGGACTGCACGTCGACACCGGGCAGGGCCAGCTCGTTGAGCAGCGCGGTGCCCCGGACCAGGTTCTGCGCGGCCCTGGTGAAGAGCTCGTAGAAGGCGCCCTCGGTGGGGCGGAAGGAAAACTTCACAGCACAGACCTCGTCGCGTCGGTGGAAGGGTGGCGGCGCCCAGAGAACGTCCGCTCGGTGAATGCTAGGAAACGTCAGAACCGCGAATTCGCCGGCCCACCCCTGGCCAGGCGTCATTCACCGCTCGTTCACCTGCTGTTCATCTCGGCCGTCCCACCCGCACCCGGTCCCCCAGCAAGCAACCGTTCCCGCTCCTTGTCCACGTCGAAATCGGCAGCCGGATACCCCAGATCAAGGGTGTCGAACGTCTCACGCAGCAGGTGGGCCACCGCCCAGTCCCGGTACCACTTGCGGTCCGCCGGCACCACGTACCAGGGCGCGACGTCCGTCGCGCACCGGCTCAGGGCCTCGGCGTACGCGGCCTGGTAGTCGTCCCAGTGCCCCCGGGAGTCGATGTCGGAGGGGTTGTACTTCCAGTGCTTGCGCGGGTCGGTGAGGCGTTCCAGCAGACGGTTGCCCTGCTCCTCGTACGAGATGTGCAGCATCACCTTGAGCACGGTCATTCCCCCCTCGACCAGCTCCCGTTCGAACGAGTTGATCGCGTCGTAGCGGGCCCGCCAGGTCGCCTCCGGCACCAACGCGCCGACCCGGGCGATCAGCACGTCCTCGTAGTGCGAGCGGTTGAACATCCCCACGTACCCCGGCGGCGGCAGCTCCCGCCGGATCCGCCAGAGGAAGTCGTGCCGCAACTCCTGCCGGGTCGGCGGCCCGAACGAGCGGATGTGCAGACCCAGCGGGTTCATCGCACCGGCCACCCGCTTGATCGTGCCGTCCTTGCCACCGCAGTCCATCGCCTGGAGCACCATCAACACCCGGTGCGCGGGCCGCTCCGACCCGGTCTTGGCCATCGCGAAGAGCATCTCCTGCTGCCGGCCCAGCTCACCGCCGACCAGCTCCACCTGCTCTCGCGCCCAGGCCTTACGACGCTCACCGCGACCGACCGTCGCCGGCAGGCCGGGCGTGGAACGGGGGTCGATCGCGCCGAGGTCCACCGGCGCGGCAACCCGCAGCAACTCCCGCACGGAGCCGCCGACCGGTGCCACGATCTGCCCTTGCTGGGGTGCGCTCATCCACGGATCATCGCCCACCCGCAGGCCATCCGCCCGCCGAGGGCCACCTCTCGGGTGGCGACCGGGGCTGCCAGCGCGCGCAGTCGACGGGAGGATGTGAGCCAGGACGGTGCTGACCGGGGAGGGTGGTGGGTCGTGCGGGACCTGGCAACGGAGTTCGAGGCCGAACGGGGCCGCCTGCTCGTGGTGGCCCACCGGATGCTGGGCAGCCGCAGCGAGGCGGAGGACGCGGTGCAGGAGACCTGGCTGCGTTACGCCGGGGCGCTCGCCGACCCGACGGCCCGCGCCGAGATCCGTGAACTGTCCGCCTGGCTGACCACCACCTGCGCCCGGATCTGCCTGGACGTCCTCCGCTCGGCCCGGGTCCGTCGGGAGGCGTACCCCGGGCAGTGGCTGCCGGAACCGGTGGTGAGCCCGTTGGGCGGCCCGTCCTCGGACGCGTACGCGGCGGACCCGGCCGAGCGGGCCGTCCGCACCGACCAGGTCGGTGCGGCGTTACTGGTGGTGCTGGAACGGCTCGCACCGGAGCAACGGGTCGCCCTCGTGCTGCACGACGTCTTCGCGGTGCCGTTCGCCCGGGTCGCCGACACGCTCGGCACCACCGAGGTGGCCGCCCGACAGCTCGCCTCCCGCGCACGGCGGGCGATCACCTCGTCGGACGTCCCCCGGCACACCGCCGACCTGGCCGAGCAGCGCCGGGTGCTCGAAGCGTTCGTCGCCGCCACCGAGTCCGGCGAGCTGGACCAACTGCTCCGCGTGCTCGCGCCGGACGTGGTCTTCGTCGGCGACTCCGGCGGGCACTTCCCCGCGGCCCGGCAGCCGGTGCTCGGCGCGGCGGCGGTGGCTCGCTTCACGCTCGGCCTGTTCGGCCGTGCCGGCCGCTACGCCAACCGCGTGCGGTCCCGGCCGGTGCTGGTCGACGGAGTGCTCGGCCTCCAGATGGAGACGGTGCACAGCGACGGGCGGCCGATCCGCCTGGTCACCGCGTTCGCCGTGGACCAGGGGCAGATCACCGCCATCTACAACCAGCTCAACCCCGAGAAGCTGACCGACCTGGCGCCGTTGGGCGACGACGACACCTGGCCACCGCGCTGGTGAGCCGGCCCGACCGGGCGTGCGGCCTCAGACCACCAGGGCCAACCACTTGCGGTACGCGGTGGCGAACGGCTCGGTGCCGTCGCCGAGGGCCCCGAACAGCCGCTGGGCCGCGGCTTCGGCCTCGGCCACCACGTCGTCCGGGTAACCGAACCGGGCCCGGTGCTCGGCGAACTCGTCCTCGTCGAGCAGCTCCACCAGGCCGGTGGCCCGCCGCCGGACGACGTCCAGGTCCAGGTCGACGATGTGCACGACGTCGTCGGACTCCCAGCGGGCCGGGGTGGCGATGTCGCAGTAGACCTCGCTGGTGCGGGGCGGCGGGTTGAACATGGCCGTCCACCAGGCGCGATGTGGCACCAGCAGCACGAACGGGATCTTCTCCACCGATGGCCGGCCGTGGTAGACCGACGCGGTGCCCTCGGGCACGCCGAGCCAGATGCCGAGGTCGTCCTCGGTGAGCCGACGGGCCGGGTAGTCGCGGTGGGCGCTGCCGTCGTACTTGCGGTAGATCACTCGGACCATGTCGCTCGGCATGATTCGCACCCTAACCGATACTGCCCACGCGTCGTAGCGCGGCGGTAACCGGACGACACCGGCCGGACCGACCGGCCGTGCCCGCACCTCGCCACGCGGCGGATGGGCGCAGCCGGTGTCGGCGGCGACGGGTACCGTCGCACGGTGACTCCGCCCCGCACCGCCACCGGTTCCGCCACCCCGTCGGCCCGCGCCAAGGGCCGTCGGCGCGGTGCCCGGCCCAGTGGCACCGAGCTGTTGGCGGCGGCGGTCGGCGCGGTGCCCGGCGGCGCGGAACGACCCGGCCAGCTACAGATGACCACGGCAATCGAGGAGTGCGTTGCCGGCGGCGAGCATCTGCTCGTGCAGGCCGGCACCGGCACCGGCAAGTCGCTGGCCTACCTCGCGCCGGCGCTCACCGTGGACGGCCCGGTGGTGGTCTCCACCGCCACCCTGGCGTTGCAGTCCCAGCTGGTCGACCACGACCTGCCCCGGCTCGCCGACGCGGTCGAGCCGGTGCTGGGGCGCCGGCCCACCTTCGCGGTGCTCAAGGGTCGCCACCACTACCTCTGCCTCGCCCGACTGGACAACTCCACCGAGGAGGAGCCGGAGGACACTCTCTTCGACGCCCCGGCGGCCCGCCCCGGCGGCGGGACGAAGTGGCTCGGCGAGGCGGGCCGGCTGGGCAAGCAGATCGAGCGGCTCCGCGGCTGGGCCGAGAAGACCGCCACCGGCGACCGCGACGAACTGGACCCAGGCGTCGACGACCAGGCCTGGCGACTGGTGTCCATGCCGGCCCGTGAGTGCGTCGGCGCGACCCGCTGCCCGTTCGGCCAGGAGTGCTTCGCCGAGGCGTCCCGAGCCCGTGCCCGCGAGGCCGACATCGTGGTGACCAACCACAGTCTGCTCGCGGTCGACATGCTCGCCGACCGGCACATCGTGCCGCCGCACAAACTGCTCATCGTCGACGAGGCGCACGAGCTGGCCGACCGGGTCTCCTCCGCGGCCCAGGCGGAGCTGGTGCCCGAGCTGATCGACCGCACCACCCGACGGGCCCGTACCCTGCTGCGGCCGGAGACCGCCGACGCCCTCACCGCCGCCGGTGACGCCCTGGCGGTCGGGCTGGCCGAGGCGCCGGCCGGGCGGCTCACCGCCGGGCTGCCGACGCCTCTTCGGGAGGCGTGCACGCTGCTCGACGCGGCGACCCGCTCCGCCCTGGACGCGATCGGCGACGTCAAGTCCGACGACCCCGACCCGGTCCGCAAGCAGCAGGCCAAGGCCGCACTGGACGAGCTCTCCACCACCGCGCAGCGGCTGCTGGAGGAGGGCGACCACGACGTGGCCTGGGTGGAGAAGAACGACAGCGGCACCCGCCGGGCACTGGTGGTCGCGCCACTGTCGGTGGCCGGCACCCTCGCCACCCACCTGTACGACGAACGCACCGTCGTCGCCACCTCGGCGACCCTGGCGCTGGGCGGCCGGTTCGACACCGTGGCCCGAGCCCTCGGGCTGGACGCGCCGCCCCCCGCCCCGCCGACCCCCGCCGCGGCAGCACTGGCCGCCCGCACCGGCCCGGGCCGCCCGGCCGCCG